>JBFWOZ010000006.1:0-94886 GCA_050250255.1 Bdellovibrionales bacterium
TTGATTCAGGTGCTTGTTGCATCCGGCTGATACACCGAGAATATTTTTACGTGAAGCCTGAGCCAAAAGGCGATATTCTTCATGGCTATAGCTCATGCCACCGCCAGAAACGTAAATCACATTTACATCGTTTGCAATCGCGTATTTTAAAGCCTCTAAAAAAGCATCTTTTTGTTGCTGGAAAGACATATTTTGATCGAAATACTTAATCGGCATAAGTTCGAAAGAAACATTTGAAGAAATATGTTGTTTAATAAGTCCCGCAATATGAGTCCCGTGCCCATCCTGGTCTTCGACGTCACCAGAGCGGTTCACAAAATTCCAACCATGTAGGTCGTCCACGAAACCGTTACCATCATCATCGATACCATTTTTCACTTCTTTTGGATTTTTCCAGACGATCTCTTTTAAGTCGGCATGATGAATATCAATGCCCGTATCAATGACGGCAATTTTAATCTTTGGTCTTGAAGCGTAGGAAAAGGGCATTCCCATGAAAAGGAAACCCATTGCTATCGCAAAATACCATTTAACCGGACTTCGTAGATTCATAATAACCTTGTATCCCTTAATGGTAGCATGTTTCATCGAATCACCATGTGGTGTTTTGTCACGCGTCGTTTGTTTTTTGTTCGAATTTGCCCCAGACTCTCTAAAGAGTTCTTGTTGATGTCGCTTTAAATTATCTGTTAGGCTTGCTAAGAATTTTTGTTTATACATTAAGGAGAAACAGCTATGAAAATTTCAGTTCGATTCTTTCTGTTTTTATTTGTCGCATTGATTACCACCTCGACTTTTGCCGCAGACACTGCCGACAAAGCCAAGATGGAAGAAATGATGAAGTCTTTTAAGGAATATTCCACACCGGGCCCTCAGCATAAAACTTTAGCGGGGATGGTGGGTCACTGGACTTACACTTCAAAAATGTGGATGTCCGCTGCGGCAGCACCTCAAGAATCAAAAGGGACAGCTAATTTTAAAATGATCATGGGTGGGCGCTACCTTCAGCAAAACGTGAAGGGTAAGGCCATGATGAATATGCCTTTCGATGGAATGGCGCTAACTGGCTACAACAATCTTAAGAAAAATTTTGAAACTCTTTGGATTGACTCCATGGGAACTGGCATGACTCAAGGGACAAGCACCTTTGATGAAAAAACCAGCACCTTTTCAGAGAACGGTACTTATACTTGTCCTCAAGAAAGCGATAAGGTTCGTGAATACCGAGCCGAGTGGAAGCTCATTGATAAAAACAATATGATCTATTCCATGTTTGGTCCTGGCGATGACGGGAAAGAGTACAAACACATGGAAATGACTTACAAAAGAAAATAAGGAGTTCATTATGGCAAAAGCGAAGTATGTAGACGGTTTTGTAATTCCAATTAAGAAAAATAAAGTAGCGGCTTATCAAAAGATCGCTAAAGTGGCTTCTAAAATTTGGATGAAGCACGGAGCCCTAGACTACTATGAATCCGTTGGCGAACATCTTAATATTCCAGGTGGTGTTATCCCATTTACAAAAATGGCGAAAACTAAGCCTGGCGAGACGGTGATCTTTGCTTGGATTACTTACAAATCTCGTGCTCATCGAGATAGCGTGAATAAAAAAGTTATGAAAGATCCCGCAATGCAAAACTTCAACCCCAGTGACATGCCTGTCACAATGAATCGTATGGCGTACGGTGGATTTAAAATTATTGTCAGCGTTTAATTTCTAACGCCAGGTTAAATCCTGGCGTTTTTTAAAGCTTTAATTCCCAATTTCTTTTTTAAGATCTTCTAAATATTTTTTCATAACTTCCACTCGGCGCTGCCCTTCGCGACGGGCCGCTGAAGTTTTGAGAGTTTCAGCCGTTTTAAAAAGCTTGGCGTAAAAGTGATCTACCGTAAATATTTGGTCGTTAGGCTCTCTCGAAAGGCAAAAGGAGTCTTGCGCAGAATAGAACGGTCTTTTGAGTAATCCTGCCGTAGCAAAACATCTGGCTACACCGATGGCGCCCAATCCATCTAACCGGTCGGCATCTTGTACAATTTTAGCTTCCAACGTTTTCGTTTCAATATTAGCACTGAAGCTATGGGCCTCAATCGCGTGAGCGATGTCTTCAAAATATTCACTAGGATATTCTATTTCCTGAAGAAACCTTACTGCCGCTTCCGCAGACAACCGAGAGGCTTGTTTTCTTCTGGAATCATTTTTAGGGATAATCACAAAATCGTGGAGCCAAGCTGCTGGTAAAACAATTTCGATTTTCGCTTGTTCTTCTTCGCAAAGTGCTTTGGCAGTTGCAACGACTCTCTGAAAGTGAAGCTCGTCGTGTGCTGGATCTTCGCTTGAAGCAATGCTTTGTATTTTTTGAGAAAATAGGTTTTCATAATGGGAAATAAGCATGTACTTCTTTAGCGCCTCTCGCCAAAAAAAGCAGCACAAAAAAAGAACGGTGAGGCAAATTATCTCGTGCTGGGATTAAAAGCCTATATCTTCACGCCCGTTCTGGCATTTGATTTGCTGTTCCAAGTCTTATGAAAAAAGCGAAAAGAAAAAATGCGCCACGAAAAAGAAAAGCCGCAAGTCGAAGCAAGAAAGATACACAGCGCCGAGGCCTTTGGAAAGGCTCCATCGCCTTTGGACTGGTCAATATCCCTATTATTTTAGAATCTGCACAGCAGGAACAGAAAATTCATTTCCGACTCATCGATAAACGTAATCACGCTCCTATTGGCTATAAGCAAATTAATAAAGCCACTGGAAAACCCGTTACCCGAACTTCGATTGTAAAAGGTTTTGAGTACGAGAAGGGCCGGTACGTTTTGATAAATGATGCTGATTTTAAAAAGGCCAATGTGCGCGCAACACGAACGATAGATATAGAAGACTTTGTAGAATTAAAAGATATCGACCCCATGCTTTTTGAAAAACCTTACTATGTGCTCCCTCAAAAAGGTGGAGAGAAAGGCTATGTTCTTTTACGAGAGGTTTTAAAACGTACGGGCCGGGCTGCCGTCGCAAAAGTTGTCCTGCATAAAGTACAGCATCTCGTAACGATTATGCCACGGGGAGATTATTTAATTCTTGAGATTCTCCGTTTTTCAAACGAGGTGATCGAAACTCATGAAATGGATAATTTAGATGCCTCAGTCCATGCTACAAAAGTTTCCCCGCGAGAAGTGACAATTGCAGAGCAACTCGTTGAGGGAATGTCGAGCGAGTGGAGGCCTGATAAATATGAAAACACTTATCACGACGATTTGATGAAACTCATAAAAGCAAAAATCAAACGTGGCACAACCACCAAACTCGAAGAAGTAGAGTCTACGCCAGCCGAAGAGGAAACACCTAGCAATGTCTTCGACCTCACCTCACTTCTTAAGAAAAGTTTAAATACTTCAAAGAGGCATTCTCGCCGCCGCTCTTCAGAGGAAGACACTCGTGGAGCTTAAAAAGTATTTTTCCAAAAGAAATTTTAAAAAAACCCCGGAACCTAGGGGTAAACTTAAGCGTACGCGAAACAAAGAACTCATTTTTGTTATCCAAAAGCATCACGCTCGAAGGCTGCATTATGATTTTCGGCTCGAGTTTGCAGGAACGCTCAAGAGCTGGGCCGTGCCAAAGGGACCCTCATTAAATCCCAAGGACAAACGACTCGCCGTGGAAGTAGAAGATCATCCTATTGATTACGCAACCTTTGAAGGCGATATTCCAGAGGGAGAATACGGGGCGGGTCATGTTATCGTTTGGGATTTTGGAACTTGGACTCCCACTTCAAACGTCACTGCGGGGTTTAAAAAGGGGCATATTGATTTTGTGCTGCATGGAAAAAAACTCCATGGCGCCTGGTCCCTTGTTCGGCTGCGCAGTGATACTTCTGGAAAAAACAATTGGCTGCTCCTGAAGCGGCAAGATGAATTTGTCAAAACTCAATATGATATTACTAAAAAAGAACCACACAGTGTTTTATCTAAAATAGCCAGGTCAGAAAAAACGAGTCAAAAGAACGCGTCTGCTAAAAAAAAACGCTCCTCTCCTCCACGCTTCATAGAACCTCAGCTCGCCCAACTCGTCACAGCCGTACCACCAGGGGAAGATTGGATCCACGAAATTAAGTTTGATGGTTACCGCACGCTCATCCGCTTAGATAAAGGAAAAGCCCAATTTCTCACCCGTCGTGGCAAGAATTGGACTAAGAAGTATGGTCCTCTACAAAGCGAGGCCCTAAAGCTAAAACTTCAAAATGCGGTTATTGACGGAGAACTTGTTTGGATCGATGAAATGGGACATACGGATTTTCAAAAACTACAAAACGGCATTGCGGAACAAAAATTTCAGGGGATGATATTTTATGCTTTTGATCTCTTATTTCTAGATGGTGAGGATCTTCTCGATCAACCGCTTTTAGAGAGAAAAAAATTATTAAAAGAACTTCTCGATCGATCGCCTAAATCAAAAATTATATATAGCGAACATTGGAAAAATCAGGGTAGTGCTATGTACAAAGAAAGCTGTAGGCTTGGCCTTGAAGGCATCGTTTCTAAAAATGCAGAGGCCGCCTATTCTTCAGGTCGAAGCGGGCTTTGGCAAAAAACGAAGTGTTCTCTCAGACAGGAGTTTGTGATCGTTGGCTACACAGAAAGCTCTGCCGATGATCGACCCTTTGGAGCCCTCCTGCTTGGTAGCTATCATTCAGAAAAAAATCTCAAGTATGTCGGCCGAGTCGGCACGGGCTTTTCTGCCGGCACTTTTAAGCACCTGACTCCCCTTTTACAAAAATTAAGATCCGAGGATTCTCCTATTTCGGAAGGTGCTCCCCGCAGTCAAACAATTCAGTGGACAGAACCAAAACTCGCTGCCGAAATTGAATTTAAAGGCTGGACGCAAGAGGGCGTGCTTCGACAAGCTTCTTTCCAAGGCCTAAGAGAAGACAAAAAACCCACGGATATTCATGTGGAGAAACCGATGAAGAAAAATTTAGTGACGAAAGTTAAAATTAGTCACCCTGATCGTATCGTCTACAAAAAAACGAAAACAACCAAGCTTGTGGTTGTTCAGTATTACGAAGCCATTGCCCCATATCTTATTCCATTCGTAGAAGATCGCCCCCTCTCCATTTTGCGTTGCCAACAGGACACACAGAAAGCTTGCTATTTTCAAAAGCATTCCGAGGCCAGCACTCTCGTAGGAATTGAATCAAAACCTGTTCATTATAAAGAGAAGAGCGACACCGCACTCACCGTTCAATCTCCTACCGACTTACTAGAGCTCGCTCAAGCTGGCGCTATTGAGATTCATGTCTGGAGCGGACAGTTTTCACATATTACAAAGCCCGATCAAATCGTTTTTGATCTTGATCCCGAGACAGAAAAACTTTGGCCCCGTGTGGTTGAAACCGCTCATCTCATTCGAGAAATGCTAGAGCAATTAGAACTTAAATCTTTCGTAAAGGTGACAGGTGGAAAGGGCTTACATGTACAAGTCCCCATCACGCCTCGATACTCATGGGACACGATAAAGGAATTTTCAAAAAGCTTAATGCGAGTGTTAGAAGACAAAAATCCCGAGCATTACACGACAAACATGTCGAAATCTAAGCGCAAAGGTCGCATTTTTCTGGATTATTTGAGAAATGGCTATGGTGCGACGGCTGTCGTGCCGTATTCTTTGCGGGCACGCGTACTTCCTACCGTGGCTCTCCCGATCTCGTGGCGAGAGGTGAAACCTTCGCTCTCGCCCGATGAGTTTTTATTGTCAGAGGTTTTAAAGAAATTAAAAAGACGAAAAGACCCTTGGACCGATTATTGGGATCTTGATCAAAGAATCAAGATCCTTGAAAAAAAATCTACGAGCTCCTTACTTGGGCGCATTCACCTTACATGACAGGGCGTCTAGCGCGACGAAGAGCTGGTAATCCGCCGGAGCGGGACCAGGAACATGCGCTGCAAACTTTTTTGCGGCCACGCCATTCGTTTTCACACAATTCTGATAATACACCCCTGTGGCAGCATCTGGAGCAACGGCTGATGCCTGTTGACCGGATAAGGCATTTGGAAACAAATCGGCCTCACGTAAAATAAATTTATCCTCTTCTGTCGGAATCGGCGATTTGTAAGCCTCTATGTCTGGTGCGATTCCCACAATTTGGTTTGTGTGGATTTTAGCATTTGGACCAAACCCTGGAAGATAGAATCTCGCTATAGTTTGTGCTTTTAAAATTGATGGATTTGAAGGCAGTCGCACAAGGCCTTGAACCGTTCCTTTACCAAAAGTTCTTACGCCTACAAGAAGCGCTCTCCCATAATCCTGAAGATCACCCGCCAAAATTTCTGAAGCACTGGCAGAGTTCGAATCTACGAGTAGCACCAGAGGCTGGCGAATAGCGACAATTGGATTCTCGGTACGGAGATCTTCGCGAGGTTGGCCATTGAGATAAATCTGGCTGACGACCAGCTTCCCTGGCTCAAGAAACAAGCTCGCAATACATTGAGCCGCCGACAATTCACCGCCGCCATTGCCACGCAAATCAAGAATTAAACCGCTGGTATCCTTAAGTTTAAGATATTCCACGGCCATCAAGTCGCACGACGTACCACGGAAGTCTGTGAGCTTCATATAACCGTATGTCTGATTCGGTTTTGTTAAACGGTCTGAGTTACGTAAAATCTTTGAAGAAACATTTGGAACCTGGACGGCTTGTCTCACAACATTCGTGTTTAAATATTTGCCACTGCGAAGTACGGTTAAAGCGGCTGTTGTTTTTGCAGTTCCCCTCAGTAACTTTATCGCATCTGCAAAACTGATTTGCTCATCTTTGCCTACTTGAGTGATATCTTTTCCATCGACCTTTACGATCACATCATTGATCCAGAGGCCTGCGGCGAGAGCTCCGCTTCCGTCAAAAACTTTCTCAATTTTAAGACCGTCAGAAACGGTGACACTGGCTCCGATCCCAACGAATGAATCTCCACGGCTTTTCGACTGCCACGAATAGTAGCTGTAAGGAAGAAGGTAACCATGGGCATCGACCGATGTCCCTGTATACATACCATAAGCGCTACCGATAGCTTGCGAGCCTGTCTCTGGCGTCAGTACACTGCTACCAATCCAGCTTAACATCTCGGCAATTGGTAATATTTGAGTTGGTTGAGAGAAAAGAGCGAGCCAGAGTTTTTCTTCTTGCTGATCAATCGCCTTGTATTTTTTATAATACTGCATGTAGCTCAGTTTTTCGGACGCTCGTTTTCCTTGAATGGACATCACCTTGAAAGTTCCAAAGTTTTTTTCTTCAGCGAGAGTGAGTCCTGTCAGCGTATTCGTCTTTAAAAACTGAATGATCTGATCATTGCCCACGATTCGCGGAACCGCTCCACTCCGAAGAAGAGTTTGCAAAGCTTTAATACAGCCAAGATATTGAATTTTTGTTTTATAACAATTGTTGGGATTGAGGATGGGCTCAAGAAAATTGATTTTCAACCCGAGACCCTGCCAAGCCGCTTTCTCAACTTCTCGAGCCTCTTGTCCACGCACAAGGGCGGGCTGAAACAATGAAAACACGACCACAAAACTCAACACAACTTTTAACATGCATCCTCCACGAACAGTGAGTTCTCTGGATAACGGCTTGCTGAGAGAAGATCCATACTCAAAATTTATTTTAAATTTTTTATCTGATCACTATTAGCAAAATTAATTTGGTAAATTAGGAGTTCTTTTCGCGAGTGTTTTTATCGCTCAACTGTTCGACGGTTTTATCAAAAAACCTTCTAAAGGGGGAGGATGCAGGGATTGACCTTGAAAGAACAAGTTCCGCTTCTTTCTGGGTCATTTTCTGAGCCGGCTTCCACAAGTCTTCATAAATGTTCGCGGTCGCCGCTACCGCGAGTGACGGAAACGCCCCATCATTCACCTCACCAAAGGCGACAATCTGCATTCTTAAAAACAAATCTTTCATTGCTCGACTGTAGCGGGACTCATTGTCACGGCCCTGCAACTCTGTGAGTTTTTTTACATCTCTTGTAGAGAGCGGTGAATCTGCCTCAAGAGTCGAAAGAATTTCGTGAGCCTCTCGAGAAAGCAGGTCATTATACTTGGGTGTCTTTTGCAAAAGGGCCAACATGGCCGTAAATAGTTCGCGTGAAAAAAAAGTGGCCCGTCCCTGATACCACTTAGAGTAAACAACTTCACGACAGTCAGAGAGCTTCTTCATCAAATGCCAAAGAGACGCCACACGATCGTCTCCGTCGTCATCCCACTCCCACTTCATTTTTGTTTTTGGATAGAACTCAGACCAAAGTGACTTTGGTTCTTTCTGATTATTTTTTGGAAAGACCAAAAGAATTCCATTTTTATTGATCGCTTTTATAGCCGCCTTAAACTTCATGTTTTTTCATAGGACAACAGGATTGAGTTTTTGTCATCCCGTCTTTCTCCAACCAATCGCTTTTTAAAGTCAGGATATTCATGCAAAAGAGTGTCTTTCACCACCACATATCCGTCGGCCTTGGTGTCGGATGTGAGTTCTTTTAGTACGCCTTGTTTGAATGCCATAGATTGGGGGCTTTTTTCCTCTCGGGGGGTATTTTTCTTCTGCCTGACCGTATGCACTGGTCTTCAGGAAGATAGGGATTCAAGAAGAGTGCCGTTTTATTCGGCAAATAAATTGCAATTTATTTTGCCCAAGAGGTTTTATGTCGACAGTACAACAAAAAGACCAAATGAAAAGACGAGGCTCTTTCTCCAAGGATGATCTCAAAAAGCATATTCAACCCATGAGGCCGCGAGATAATATTTCTGGAGACTTTGCCGGCGACAGGAATAAAGGACCTGCCTCCAACCAAAAAACAATAGACCGAAGCACAAAAACCAAAAGCCGCATGAGACGAGATCGCGACCCAGTGATTTAATCCTCTCCATAAGACGTGATAGGAGTTGTAGGAACCTCACCAAGAAGCAGTTTAGGCTGCGTCTTGGAACGAAGACCTTGTTTTTCTAGGCCTAAAAAACGACAGGCCCAGAGAGAAATTTGAGTATGTATTTTCCGCCAGATTCTACGTACACGAATTTCTAGCGGATCGTCCTTCCAATAATAATCGCTTCTTAAGCTGATTTCCATTATGAAACTCTCCGCGAAAAGTTAGTCCGCTCACCTAACGCCACCACCGTGGATTCACGCATCTGCCGTGGAAGATATTTTGAGAGAATACCTATTCCCGCAATAACTGGCGTAAGAAGTAAGAAGAGGATGGCCTCATTTGCTCCACCCGTCGCAACCACAAGTCCGTGAAGCAAAGTTGCCATTGTGGCAAAAATGACTCCTAGGTAAGCCCAGAACTTTTGGGACCATAGAGAGACAGCGCCCCAAACCCAAACTGGAACCAATACATACGCCACATTATTTGAGCGAAGTGTAAAACCCGGCCAAGTTTGCTGGGCAATCAGGTCGTGATAAATTTCGAAAGCACTCAACACGAGTAAAATCGCTGTTCCTACAAGTCCTATTAACATTCGCATTTTCAACCCTTTCCTCTGTTTATGGGGCAATTCTCCGCTCTCTGAGCCTCAAAATGCAAGAGATCCACTCTCATCAGTAATAAAGTCTTATCTAGCAAAGGATGTTCCAGCGCATTTGAATTGTTTTTGAGGGAGGAAATGAGTAGTCTTTCTCTTCACTAAAAAATAGAGGTCGCCATGTCGAAAAAGAAACCCGCCAGCGTTTTTGAAGATGAACCTACCGGAAACAAGTCCCATGAGTTTGCTTCACTTTTTGAAAAATCTTTGGGTCATTCTCTTAAAAAACTAAAAGTCGGCGACTCTCTACGTGCAGAAATTTTGACGATTGGAAAAGATGAGTCCTTTGTTTCCACAGGCACACCTCATGACGCCGCCCTTTTAAACATCGACCTTCTCGACGATAAAAAACAACTGAAGTATAAAGTCGGCGATATTATTGATGTGGTTGTCGTTAAAGTGAAGGGCGATGAAATTCGCGTGACGCGAAAGGGGGCGAAGAGTGCTCCTGTCGAAATGGAGAACTTAGAAGACGCCCATGATATGGAACTTCCCGTAGAAGGAAAAGTCACAGAAGTTGTGAATGGCGGATATCGAGTGAGCTTACAAGGACAATCTGCCTTTTGTCCCATCAGCCAAATGGATGTTCGGCCCGTGCTAGATCCAAGTGCCTTGATTGGAAAAAAGTTCGAATTCATCATCACACAATTTGATGCGAAAAAAAGAAACATCGTTGTTTCTCGTCGTAAGTTTCTTGATCTCCGTAAGGCGGAAAATGAAGGCGAATGGCTCACTCAACATAAAGTCGGCGATCTCCTTGACGGTGTTGTAACACGTGTAGAACAATTTGGGGCATTCGTAGATCTTGGTGGAGGCGTTGAAGGTCTCGTTCATATTTCAGAAATCGGCTTCTCCCGTTTAAAACATGCCTCTGAGGGTGCTCGTATCGGTGAAACCGTGCAAGTCAAACTTCTCAAGGTGGACGAAGAAGACACTCGCCTTAAAATATCTCTCTCAATAAAACAGGCCGGAGGCATCGGAGATCCTTGGATGCAAGTGCCACAAAAGTATCCAGTCGGAACAATCGTTGATGCTTACGTTGATAAAAAAGAATCTTTTGGTCTCTTCGTTGTGGTCGCTCCTGGAATCAATGGTCTTTTACCAAAATCCAAGTGGCGCGATTCAGAGGACGTAAAATCTTTCGAAAACAAAAGACCGGGCGATCCTATTAAAGTACGCGTCGATGAGGTTCGTTTTGAAGAAAGAAGAATGACTCTCGGTTTACCAGGAGAAGCGCAAGATGATTCCTGGAAAGAGCATCAGGGAGCCAACGCGGGATTTGGCGCAATGGCTGCGGCATTTTCAAAACTTAAAAAATGAACGTACAGAGCATGAGTCCGTTCACTCAGGGGTTTCGAGGCATGCTTCCTATCATCACGGGAATTATACCCTTTGGTGCAGTGATGGGAACGGTCTGCGCCAATGCACAGTTTAGTCTTTTTGAAACTGTCAGTATGAATATACTTGTTTTTGCGGGTGCCGCGCAGCTCGCCTCTGTAGACCTCATGACAAAACATGCGGCGATCGTCGTTATCATTGCGACTGGCCTTATTATCAATTTACGTTTTTTACTCTACAGCGCGGCGCTCTCACCGACTTTACAACGGTCTTCGCTTTTAACGAAACTCACTTGTTCTTATTTTTTAACGGATCAAAGTTATGCGGTCATGACGGCTCATCAAGACAAGCTTCAAAATAATAAAGAAACGATTTCTTTTTATCTTGGCACTTGTGTGTGTATGGCGATCGCCTGGCATCTCTCAGTCATTGTAGGTTATGTGTTTGGAAATTTTGCGCCTACCACCTGGGCTCTTGATTATGCCGTGCCGCTCAGTTTTATGGCTCTGGTAGTACCTACGCTAAAAAATAAAATCCATCTCCTGGTGGCCTTGTTTTCTTCTGTAGTTTCTCTCATGCTTCACGATATGCCCTATAAAACAGGACTTATTTTTACGGCCTTACTCGCAATCGCAGTGGGCGTTCTCCTTACCCGTAAGAAAAAGGTGGCGGCATGATTCCATCACTTTATTTTTGGGAAAATATTTTTTTACTGGCAATAGGAACCCTTTTTATTCGTAGCTCGATCATTTTGATTTCTGAGAAAGTTAAAATCACCCCTCGGGTACGTGAAGTTTTCTCTTTTATCCCATCCGCGATCCTGCCAGCCTTTATCGCACCGGCTGTTTTTTTCCATCAAGGAACAGCCTCTTGGGCTTTGGGGAAAGAGCGTTTTTTTATTCTTCTCGCCGCAACGGCCGTTTGCTACCTGACTCGAAGTACGTTAGCGACCATTGGTTTTGGGCTCGTGGTACTTTACTGTGCGACTCAAATGTATATTTAAATTGCTTCAAAATGCCCTCAAATTCCAGGCACTTACGCCCTATTGACATTTGTCTCTTTTCGCTTTATATTTAACTAATTAGTTAATTAACCGATAGGTATAATATGAGTGATTCCTTAAGCCTTACATTCTCCGCTCTTGCCGATCCTACGAGGAGAGCGATGCTCGCTCGCCTATCTCAGGGAGAGGCCAGTGTGTCAGACATTGCAAAGCCTTTTCTTAAAGAGATGAGTCTGCCGGCGGTCACAAAACATCTTAAAGTTCTCGAGAAAGCGGGCCTTGTTACCAAGACGAGAGAAGCCCAATGGAGACCCTGTAAGTTAAATGGTACCGGGCTCAAAGATGTTGCCCACTGGATGGAGCAGTATCGCCAGTTCTGGGAAGAAAGTTTTGATCGACTCGAAGAATATTTAAAAACCGTTACTCCTCAAATAAAAACGAAGGGAAAGAAACATGGCCGCAAAAAATAAACCCAACGAAATCTATATCACTCGAGTCTACGATGCTCCTGCCAAAGCAGTCTGGGAAGCGTGGACCGACCCTAAGAAAGCCGCAAAATGGTGGGGACCACGCGGCTTCACGATCACCACTCATAGTAAAGATTTGCGTCCCGGCGGTACCTGGGACTACACCATGCATGGACCGGACGGAACGGATTATCCAAACGTAACCCTGTATCATGAGGTCGAAGAGTGCTCGCGCCTCGTTTATGATCACGGAGGTAGTCACGATAAGCCACCGCTTTTTCGAGTGACTGTGGACTTTACCGAAACAAAAGGTAAAACCAAAATGGAAATGACCATGGCGCTCGCTTCTGCCGAGGCCGCAACCGAGACAAAAAAATTCATCAAAAAGGCCAACGGGAATTCCACTTGGGATCGCTTGGGTGAATACCTCACCAAAGAATCTTCGGGGAAAGAACAGTTTATTATCAACCGTTCTTTTGATGTGCCTCTTGAGACCATGTTTGAGATGTGGACCAACCCCAAACATTTTTCAAAGTGGCTCGCGCCCACAGGATTTAGCATGGAGTTTATCCGTGCGGATATTCAGACTGGGGGTAGCACATTTTATTTTATGACCGATGGAAAAACAAAAATGTACGGACGGGCGAAGTATTTAGAAGTACAGAAACCGAATCGTCTCGTTTACACACAGCAATTCACTGACGAAAAAGAAAATGTTTCTAGGCACCCACACGCACCCACTTGGCCCGAGACGATGCTGACAACCGTGACGCTCTCAGAAGAGGGACCCAACCAGACACGTGTTACCGTCTTGTGGGAGACACATGGAAATGTGACGAAGGAAGAACTCGAAACATTTATCAAAGCCAAAGCCGGCATGATGCAGGGATGGACCGGATCCTTTGATAAACTCGAAAATTATTTGCCGAAGATTTAATTTGGTTTTAGCCGTGAACCACATAAGGGAGCTGTCGTCTGCGAAGACTTCTTTTCTGCAGACGACGCTTTCTTATTGAGAAACCAATTATCTTTGTACTCCCCGACCATCGCGGGAATCTTTAAAGCTGAATAACGAAACCACCCCAGCACAACGCCCCTCAGAAAGCTTGTTGCGAGGAGGCGTCGCATACGTTGAGGATCTATTTCTTTTGATAATTCGACCAATGAACCTGAAACCGGCGCAAGAGTTCGAAGGGCTTGTGTGTACCTGGCGGAACCTTGATACTTTAATTCGTAGGAGGCCCGTTTAAGAATTTCAGAGAAGACCTCTGAAAAATCATCTAAAATCTTTCTCGAAATTTCGTTATTTAGAAAGTCTGACGGTGTACGAGACTCAATTTTCCATTTTTCAAAAACTTCTTGAATTAACTTTTGAAGCTTCTCCGGAGGCTCTTGGGGATTTTTGCTCATAAGGACCATTTGTTTAGCAACGCCGAGGGAGTTCCCCATCGCAAAATAGTAAGCTGCTTTGAGTGGATAAGAAATTAAACCTTTTGTTTTGACCGTCTGAGCAAAGTCAACGAGACCGAGCTTAGATGTCGTACCTTCTTTTTCAATATCGTCAAACATTTTCTCAACGATATTTCCCGTGTGAAGATCGGCATGGAGCTCCTTCAAAACAAAAATCATGTAGAGGGTGGTTTCGAGAAGACTTGAAAATGTTTTTTCTATTCCTTTTTGGCGGTTTTTTTGTTCTTGCGTGAACTGCCCCGGCTCATCAAACATCTCCGCCAATGAGGTTCCGCTCGCAAGAGATTTTCTTAAGTTCGCCCCGTCTATTTCTTCCATCGTGATAATTGATTTTGTCGTATATTTATCAAAAACCTTTGGAACAACAATATTGAAGTGTAGCCAAAAAAATCTTCGATACTTCTTTAAATTTTTCACTTCTTGACCGAGAAAGTTCAGCTCTCCCTCAAACGCGAGCTCAAGGCCCATTACTTGATCCGTAATAAAGTTAATAATCGGTGCGGTTTTCTCTGTAGTGAAAACAGCTAGTGATTTCATGAGGAATTGATTAAATTTTTTATTAAATTCCAACTCTTCAAGGAGACCAGGCCTCTGAACCTTGATAATCACAGATCTGACTCTGCCCCATTCTTTTATTTTCGCTTTATAGGTGACCGCGATGGAGCCACTCGCAATGGGTTTTTCAGGGTCAAAATCGATAAATATCTCTCGCGGATCTCTGCCCAACTCGCGAGTCATGATTTCAAGAACTTCTTTGGTAGACATTGGTGGTACACGGTCTTGGAATACACTGAGAGACTCAGACACTCCTGAAGGAAGGAGAAAATCCATGTTACTCAATGTTTGGGCGAGCTTGATATAAAACACGCCGAGAGAAGAAATATTTTTTACAATCTCCCTCATCTTGGCTGGTGAGATTGAGTCTCGTGGCTCCCCATCTTCAAGCGAAAGGAGCCCCATAATATTTTTTATTGCTTTTCCCTGTTTGTAAAAAAAGAGCAGATCTCTTTTGATTTTTTCAACACCCTCAGATCGCCCCGTGGGGTCCGACTGTAATACCTGAAAGAGTGCGCGTTCCTCAAGTGCCACCAGGAAACGCAGAGCTTCAAGCGAAGCAGAGAGTTTGTAATAAAAATCTTCAGGATTCTTCTTTAAATACGCTTCCAATTTTTTTGAAAGCTCGGAGAGCTGAGCAACAGGTAGTCGTACTGTTTTTGCGGTTGCTTGGAGTTCGGCATTAAGACCGAGAGACTTTAAAAAATGGTCCTCTGTGAGGTCAAAGGCAACTTGTTTTAATCCGGGGAGAGTTTCGCTTCCTTTTTGAGTCAGCCACTGTGCGGTTTCGTAACAACTCTGCCGACAAGTTTCGTCGAACGTGTGGAAGAACCGACTGATCTGCGCGCTCTTCATTTCTTCTGAAAACTCTGGTGCTCTAATGACATTCCACGTCTGATGAAGCTCGCGAGAGAGGTCTTCGACGGTCGGTTTTGTCGGCCCGGCAAACGCTTCTGGTACAAACAGGAAAAGGGCGAAAAAAAGAAGACTGATTTTCATGAAATTCATCGAGAAGCCTAGCAGCAATCACCACGCCAAGAAAGACGCTTTTCCAAAGCCTTGTAAGGCTTCTAAAAGCCTTTATTCCCTCGAGAAATCTCTCTCGATGCTTAATCTTTTAGCACTGTGACATTACTGGGCGTTTGGGGAATGGCATTTGCACCATAAGCACATCAACTCGGCAGAGTCCGAATTGATCGTACTTTTGTGGCAAATTGCCTCGAGAGGTCGCAAGAAAGAACTAAGGGGGGGCTACATGTTCAAATTGTTCGTTTTCGTTAGCTTTTTATTTCCGGAATTTTCTCAAGCGGCCAGATGGCTCTGTACCCGTAAGCGATGATGGCGGGAATAAAATCTGGCGAGTCGCTCCCGTAAAAGAAGAAAAGAAATAATTAACCAAAGGAATAAAATGGAAAAATCAACTGAACAATTAGACGGACGTACGGATCAGAAAAAGAATTTAAAACACTTACCCATTGTGATCGAAAGGGTTTTTCAAGCCCCTGTCGAAAAACTTTGGAAAGCCTGGTCAACAGTTGGGCTGCTCAAACAATGGTGGGGACCTAATGGTTACTCTTCTCCCGAAGCTAAAATGGATTTTCGTGTCGGAGGAGATTATCTCTTTTCCATGCAAGGTCCTGACGGAAAAGTCACTTGGAGTGGAGGAACCTACAGATCCATTATCCCAAACAAAAAAATTGTCTGCACTGATCACTTCGCGGACAACGACGGAACCATCATTTCTGCCAATTCTATTGGTCTTCCTGGTGATTGGCCACAAGAGCTTCGAGTCACTGTTGATTTTGAAAGTCTCAAGCCTCATCAAACAAAAATGACAGTGACCTATGAAGGGGTTCCTGAGGAAGCGCACGATGATTGTGTCGAAGGATGGAAACAGACGATCGATAAATTACAAAAATTAGTGGAAAGTAATTAATGAAAACACCCATAGCAGAAAAAATTAAAAAGCTTTTTACTCCTGCTTTTAACTATCCCTGGTTCTCCACACGGATTTTTCCAGGAAGCGTTGTAAAGGTGAAAAAAACAAAGCCTGCACCTCGAAAGAAAACTCGCGAGAATGCTCCGCGAGTCGGTGAGGAACAGGCTCCTTAGGCGGTGTTACCAGGGCAGATGTTCGCCCTTAAAGTTGTAGAACTCACCAGTCTGTTTTGAAGTTGCACTTGTGATCACTTGAAATAACCCAGCCGCGCAGTCTTTTGTAGTCACCGTAGCTCCAGCACCACCCATGTCGGTTTTTACCCAACCCGGATGAAGGGTCAAACAAGTGAGGCTCGTAAACTCTTTTGAGAGACACATGTTAAACATGTTGAGTGCCGCTTTTGACATTCGGTAATCGTAGTACCCGCCACTTTTGTTATCGCTGATTGATCCCATTTGGCTTGTGATCTGAGCAACGATTCCGCTTTTGTTCATAAATGGAATGACAAGCTGACTCATACGCATTGGGCCTAAGGTGTTCACATCTAAAACTTCACGCACGCCTTCCAAATCAAGTTCTAAAATGGAGCTCGCTTTTTCTCCGATGACGCCAGCGTTATTAATAAGAATGTCGATGGATTTTAAATTTTTCAGTTGTTCTTTGAGCGGACCAAAGGTGGACTCATCAGTGAGGTCAGCCGTGACCGCAATCACGGAAGACGAATCCGATAACTGGAGTAACTCTTTCGCAGAACTTGCGTCTCGATAGGTGCCAATGACCTGATAGCCTTTAGCGACGAATTCTTTTGTGAGCGCCAAACCAATTCCACGACCCGCACCGGTGATTAAAACTTTTTTCATAAGATCTCCTCAAGACGAAATATCTTCTGTTTATGAGCGCGAGTCATCGTTAGACCTGTGACTAAGCGCCGCAACTCCAATATAGCCCTCTCAATGGTGATCCGCTCCATTCGCATTTACCCAAAAATGTGTTATGGTAAACTCGCTTTTTGAGGTTTCTCTTATGTGGGGGCGACATGGCTTCGACGTGGGTAGTGAAATCCAGAGTGCATGCAGGGGCGTACAACCTCTTTAAAAAAGTGCAAACTTGTATTTGGCAACGAATACGCAATGGCAGCCTAGTTTTAACTAGCGTTACCCGTGGCCTGATCTGCCGGTAGTTTGGATCAGGTACCACGTCATTTAATTACCGCTTGAGAACATGAGCTCTCCGATCGTGGTCACAAGAAATGAATCGGGGAAACGGGCCAGAGAAGGTTGTCTAAGATCGTCTCGGGTCATCTTTAAATCTTAGGCTAAGCATGTAGTATCTTTGTGATGGAGCACCTGCGGACCCGAGTTCGATTCTCGGCGCCTCCACCATTAGTCAAGGTGTTCGAACCGCTGACTAAATTTTTTTTCGGCCTGTAAACTGAATACTTCTGAAGAGCCCCTGATCGGGGCCTTCGGGAGGCTTCGCTGCCTTGAGCCCCGGCGTTCGTTTTATTAAGCGTAATTGTAGGCATGGCGCCATTATTAATGGCGTCAGTCGTTAGAAGCTCTCTTTGGTAGTGAAAACCTCCAAAACGTTTACCTATATGCATACGCATAAATAAAAAATAGGGGTGGCTTTGCTACTTCTGCGCATATAGCGACTTACTACTTTTGCAAAGGTTTATGGGAAATTCCATTTTCAGTGTGGCGTTCCGCTCCCAGCTTCTGGCCGTCGCTCAGGGAGTATCCGTTAGTATACGTCTCTTCCTTAAAATTTACCGATGGCCCCGGATCCTATCGACTCTCAAGCTTTTTTTGCTCCGCTTTATTTCACGGTCCACATGGAACGATACCAGATTTCCGATTTCTGAGGATACTCTACGCCGATTCGAGCTTAACATCGTAGTGAAAACCCTCTTTGGCCAATGAATCGCGAAGAGCCAGTTGGATTAAACCCATCTCAGGTAAGCCCAACTTTTTTGCAATACGAGCAGCTCTTGTTGGCGTAGGGATTCTTCGCGCTTTTTCAAGATCATTCAAGTTTTGAACTGACAGACCGATCTTCTTCGCAAAGGCGGTTTGACTCATATCTTCAGCTTCGCGCCAAGCTTTGAGTAAATCCCCAAAAGTCATGACACCGTATTGTTTTTCAAGTTTTTCAAAGTAAGATTTAGTAATCATGTTTATGTACCTCCAATAATTCAATGTGAACTCGGTCTTGAATTACACGATAAATCAACCTATATGCTCTGTTCAATCGCACCGATCGCTGACCTTTGCGCTCGCCTTTTAGTGGCTCATCGTGAAAGCCGGGAGACTTCATAACCTCGGCCAACCCATTTGACTCGACCAAGAAAACCCAAAAAATGACCTTCTTCCTGATAAAATCAGGAATTTTAGAGAGCTGTTTATCAAAGGCCTTGCTATGAGATACTTTGGTGCGAACTTTCATCTATGTCCAATATTACTTCAAACTGAAGTAATATACAAGTCATTTCTAAAACCCCGCTAAAAGGGCTTTAAATTAGCCCGGCCACGTCAGAAGAAAAATCTCAGAAGTTAGTACAATTAGTTTAGGCCACGCATTTCTGCCTTCTTGCCTAATTCCACTCAAAGTTTTATTAGTTAAGGGAAGCCAGGTTCCGATTCTGGCCGCCTCCACCATTTACTTTTCCGACTAGATCCGATAAGGTTTTTCTCGAAGATTAAAATAGACAATCTTCGAGGGAAAACCGTCTTTTTTGATTTGAAGTAGTCCGACTGGGTATTGATAAAAGCGAAATGTGTGGACATGGCTTCCGAGCTATGGCGAGAAAAATGAACTCCCCAAGATGTTGTATTTTCGAATGTCCCTATGAAGTTCTAGAAAAACGTATTCTTGGACGCGCCAAGTATTTAGGTCGAAGTGACGACAATATTGAGAGCATGAAGTTGAGATTTGACACTTTCAAAGCGGAGACGTTGCCGACTGTTAAATTTTTCAAGGGCAAAGCTTGATTTAAGACCTTATCCTCATAAAAATGTGAACACATTATGAAATGTCCTCTTTGTAAATCTAGCTCGTCAGTCCCCTTACTAGAATTTAAAGAAAAACATTATTTTAAATGTCAAAAATGTGATCTCCGTTTTTTAGGTGAGCAATATTATCTGAAAAAACAAGAAGAAGTGTCTTAGATAGACAGTATAATTTTGTAATTGTAAGTGAAACCGCGGAACATTTTCATTTTCCTGATCATGAGTTTGCACGATTGAACCAGCTTCTTTATTCAAAAGGGCTTTTGTGTATAATGACAAAGATTTATGATGAAAACATTGATTTTGAAATTGGCATTACCGCCGTGACCTAACCCATGTTTGTTTCTATTCTCGAAAGACCTTTGTTTGGATAGCAGAATTTTTTGGTTTTAACCCGCCCGAGTTTTCCTCCGATCGAGTTGTAATTCTCACCAAAAAACCTGGATAAAAACAGCCGCCCTCAAAACGGGCAAAGGGTGTTTGTATTTTAAAAGTCTCGAGGGTACTGAACTCAAAGTTCGCCGCAGTGGCAACATTCTGAGTCAATGAGATCCCCCTCGTTATTCTAATCAAATACCAAATTTATCTCATGTGTTTTACCGTCGTCTGCTAAAGTAATTTTTTTCGCTTCGGTGATCAACGGGGTGTTGATCTTTATATTAAACGTATAGGTACTCTTGCCGTGACGATATTGGATTTTAAATTCTTTCCAATTCGGCGGAACGCAAGGCTTTATAGTGACTACATTTTCACAAACTTGAAAACCGATTATATATTCAACTCCTGCGCGATACATCCAGCCTGCTGCGCCCGTATACCAACTCCAGCCCCCTCTGCCGGTATTTGGCCCTTCAGAGTAGACGTCACCGGCTAAAACATAAGGTTCAATTCGGTAACGGTTAGCCCTTGCAATATTTTTTGTGTGATGGATAGGGTTAAGAAACGAAAATAAATCATGGGCCCTCTGACCATCGCCAAGCAGTGCCGTAGCGATGACAACCCAACTTGCAGCATGGGTGTATTGCCCTCCGTTTTCACGAACTCCTGGTACGTAGCCTTTAATGTAACCGGGATCCAGAGTTGTTTGATCAAATGGTTTTGTGAAAAGTAAAATCATCTCATCGTCTGATTTCACCAATCGCTCGTACACGGATTGCATTGCCATTTTCGCGCGTTCCGGTTGCCCGGCTTCAGAAAGGATCGCCCACGTTTGCGTTAGCGAGTCAATCTGACATTCGTCACTGTTAGACGTCCCCAGTGGTGTGCCGTCGCCAAAGTACGCTCGACGATACCACGAGCCGTCCCAGGCATTTTGTTCGGTGGATCGGATCAGTAAATCGGCGTGGTTTAGCCACGTCTTTTGGTGTTCGAGGTCACCCCTTGAGTTTGCCAATGTCGAGAAGTTTTTTAAGTTCGTTATTAAAAACCAGGCTAACCATACGCTTTCGCCCTTTCCATCCATGCCGACGTGATTCATTCCGTCGTTCCAGTCGCCACTCCCCATGAGGGGCAGACCGTGTTGGCCAGTTTTTAAACTGGCATCCAGTGCCCGCGCACAGTGCTCAAAGAGAGAAGCTTTCTGTTGAGAGACCATTGGAATGTAGTACGAGTCTTCTTGCTCTGCTGGCAAAGGTGGTCCTTCGATAAACGACACCGTCTCGTCAAGTATTGAAGTATCTCCGGTAACCCTAAGATAATGGGAAACTACGTAAGGCAACCATAAGAGATCATCAGAAAAATGAGTGCGCACCCCACGCCCGAGCGGTGGATGCCACCAATGTTGCACATCGCCCTCTAAAAATTGTCTGCTAGCCGCTCTTAAAATTTGCTCACGTGCCATCTGCGGTGAAGTGAGTGTAACGGCCATCACGTCTTGCAATTGATCTCGAAATCCAAAGGCGCCGCCGGCTTGGTAAAAAGCGGCGCGGGCCCACAAGCGGCACACAATTGTTTGGTAGAGATACCACTTGTTGATGACAAGATCGAAGCTGCGGTCTGGAGTTTGAACTTGAACTTTACCCAGTAAATCTTGCCACTGAGTTTTCACCCGTTCAAATTCTTGATCAAGATTAAGCGTGCGCAAGTGGGTGATGAGCTCACGGGCTGTGTCGCGGTCTGGAGTTTGACCTAAAATATAGGCCACCTCCACTTTTTCGCCAGGTTTTATTTCGATTTGTGTTTGTATGGCAGCGCAGGGATCAAAGGCGCCACCGCTACTTCCGCTTAGTGGTTTATCAAGCAGTAGTCCTGAAGGCTCTGACAGGCTAGAATTTCTGCCAATAAATTCTGTGCGATCACAAGTGAATCCGGTTTGGTTTTGTATGACGGCGCTGAACGCGATTTTGGTTCCATGTTCGGCATTTCTAGGATTGTGGGCAAAGATCGCTTTGGTTTTTTGATCAAGTTCTGTACATAAAGTAGAAGCCATAGTCGCCCGTGAAAAGCCAAGTACCCATTCAACAAAACTTGTAATCGAGAGTCGTCGGGCAGATTTTGATCGGTTTTCGAGAGTCAAACGCGAGACTTTTACGGGTTGATCCACCAGTACGAACTGGTTCAATTCTGAAAAAATACCAAATGCGGTCAACTCGAAACGAGAGTAGCCTTGCCCGTGATGGGCTTGGTACACGGCTCCCTCGAGCCGGATCGGGGCCGCGGTCGGACTCCAGACGGCGCTCGAATCAAGATCAGAAATGTAAAAAGCCTCGCCCGGCGGATCAATAATCGGGTCGTTAGACCACGGGGTGATTTGATTTTCGCGGCTGTTAGCGGCCCAAGTATAACCCGCGCCACTTTCAGAAACTTGAAAACCAAATTCGGGATTAGCAATAACGTTGATCCACGGGGCTGGCGTTGATTCTCCAGGCTTTAGCACAATAACGTATTCGTCAGTATCAGTTGAAAAGCCACCATACCCATTGAAAAATTCAAGTCCCGAAACCGAAACGCTTGTGGGTGTGTTGACCCTCAGAGTTTCTAACTTAGCAGCAGGTAGAAACTGCATGCGGGTGCGTTTCACTTGGTCAGATAAACTACCGTTACGTGCCGAGAGAATGGCTCTGGCTTCACTGGCCAGCAAAACGTGATCGGCTTCTGAAATAAAATCGCCCCTGATTACAAAAACTTTTCCGGCGGTGTAAGCGAGCCCCGACGGAACGTGAGCCGCAATCGCCATATTTTCGAGAGTGGTCTGCAATTCTTGCGAGTAGGAGCTACCTCGCTCATTCAATATAACGAGGTCGGCAATAAAGGCTTTGGATGCAAAATAGATCTGCGCTTTTAGAAGTTGACGAACCAGATTTCGGTCTTCCAGGTCATCAATGCGCACGAGGATAATCGGGTGGTCTCCTGAAATTCCGTGGGCCCAAAGCCCCGTGACATCCTTGGTATTTTTATTCAAAGTTTCAGAAGGCGCCCTCAATGAGGAGTCTAAATAGATAAGTCTTGTCGTGAGTCTCTGAAACAAATGCGCTTCATCAGGTTCGATTCCGAGGTGGTAAAGTTTTACTTGCGCTTGGGTCCAGGCCAGATCACTCGCCCGATCAAAGATTGTCGTGTCGCTAAATTTTTCGGACATGACTTCGATGTCTTCGCGAGATTCGGCGATGCCGGTTGAAAAAATCAATTGGGTCGACTCACCTGGATCCAGGCGCACCCGCGTGCGCAAACTCAGGATTGGATCTAACACGGGACCAACGGTTCCAGATAGCCTTTCATTCTTAAAAATGGCGATCGGGTTTTTTGCGCTTCGTCCACGACCGATAAACTGAGACCGGCTCGTTTCATATTGAATAGTGCCATTAGAGTGCCGGTCAGTTCGGAGCGTGTGCATGATCCAGAGTCGTTTGTCTTTATTTGACCTGGGTCTACGACTCGCAATCAGCGTTGAAAGTTTGGGGTTAAATTCAGTTTCGATAAAGAGGTTTGAAAAAGCGGGATGGGCCACGTCGGCGGCCTGAATGTTTAAAACGACTTCAGAATAAGAAGTTATCTCAAGCTCCCGAGTGGTCGAGCTATTGTTTGTTAGGGTAAGACGCCTGACTTCGGTGTTCTCTTCGGGAGACACGAACACTTCAAGTTCGGTGGTGATTTCAAAATCAACTCTAGTGATGCGAGCTCGGTCTTCAGCAAAGGAAACTTCATAACTTTGACTCTCGACACAGATCGGTTGATAACCGGCCGACCAAACGTGCCGCTGTTCAATGTCTTTTATATAAAAAAAGTATCCATACTGATCCCTGGTGACGTCTTCGCGCCAACGTGTGACCGCGACGTCACGAACGCGGCTAAATCCTGCCCCGGCCGAAGTCAACATAACGGTATAAGCGCCGTTCGATAAAAGTTGAGTCGTTGGAATCGCACGGTTGACCTTGTGATACCGACGTGAAACGTGTTCGACGGGTTCTTTGACTCGGTCAATTTGTACCGTCAGCTCAGGCTTTGAGATTGTACCGATCACGCGCGGCGTGCGCTCTTGAAGCAGGAGTTGCGTCGCTTGAACTAAGGGGTCTGAATGAAATCGACGTTGCATCGACGAATTTTTAAAAACATTCGCGAGTGCGACAAGAGCCATACCCTGGTGATGAGCCATGTAAGCTTTAATAATCGCTTTTTTACTTCCGGAGGGAAGCCTGCTCGGCGTGAAATCCACCGCCTCGTAAAACCCGTAGCTTCCGAGAGCTCCGAGAGATTGAAGCTGACGTAAGTTTTGGGCAGCAAAGGCCGTTTCGTAAACTGACGCTAGGATTGTTGCGTAAGGCGCAACGACCATATCCGCACCCAAACCGCGCTTAAGTCCTAAATCTGGTACGCCAAAATTAGAGTACTGATAGGTAAGATGAAGATCTCGTTTATTATAGGCTGATTCTGACATGCCCCATGGAATATTCTTTTCTTTTCCATACTGAATTTGCCGCAATATAATTCGTCGGCAAGTGTCGTCGAGCAGACTTCCCTCAGGTGAATGCATGACAATACTTGGCATAAGGTATTCAAACATGGAGCCCGACCAAGATACCAAAGCTGTTTCTCTACCGACACGCACAAGACTTCGGCCTAAATGAAACCAATGGGTTGCCGGTACGTCGCCTTTCGCAATCGCAATAAAACTTGTTAACCGCGCCTCAGAGGCGAGCAGATCATAGTAGCTCGGATCGAGCTGGTTTTCACTCACTCTCATGCCGATCGAAAAAAGTTTTCGATTGGAATCATACAAAAGTTTAAAATCCATTTCGCTAATCAATTGCCTGGAAATTCTTTTTACTTCTTGAATTTTTCCAACTAAAAATTGCGACTCTTGGATCGATTGTTCAAGGCTTTCTAATAAGGGGCCAAAAAAATCCGGGACAGAGCGCTTCGCCAGCTTTTCGCTCTTTTTAAATTGGAGAATATCGTTTTGAATTTTTGCACAGTGAATCGCTAACTTTTCAATTGGGATTTGTTGACTTAAATTTTTGCGCAAAGCCTCAAACCAACTTTGAGACTCAGGGGTTAGATCAATATTTACTGTAGCGTTCCTAAACTCGGTCCACTTCGCTAGCGACAAAAAATCTCGAGATAAACTTTCAATGTCAGCCTGTAGTGCGCAACTCCAAGCTAAGATCTCTTTTCGGTCCGATCGCACCGGATCTCCAGAAAAGGCAGTTGCTTGTTTCACAAGGAGCTCACTTTGCAAACGTAGGGTGTCCCAATGTTGGGAGCGATCTTCAATCAGGTGATCGGGCGCATGGAGGCGCACCACGAGTGCCGCGTGAGCGGACTTTACTTTTTCAAAGGATTCATCGCGCTCAGTGTGGTTTGCGGCAAACCGCTTGAACTCTTGCACCAAAAGTAATTCTGAGTCCCGGATACCTCGGTGAATACTAAAGGCTTCAATCGGAGACTTTAAAATCTCCTCACAACCCTGCGCGACGACAAAAAGATGGCCCGTTAAATTTCCGTTATCCACTGAAGAAATGTATCTGGGTTCTAGCGGCCGGGAGTCGACCGTATCATACCAGTTATAGAAATGTCCCCTATGCCGCGGCAGACGAAGCAAACTTTGAAGAGTTAGCTCTAAACGTTCGACGGCCTCGAGGTTTCCAATCCAACCAAAATCTCTGGCGGCAAAAATGGATAATAAATAAAGGCCGAAATTAGTTGGTGAACTCCGATGGGCAATGACGGGGCTTGGGTCTTCTTGAAAATTATCAGGCGGTAAATTGTTATCCTCAGGCGTAACAAAGGTGGTAAAGAACCGCCAAATTCGCCGGCCCGTAGAGCGAAGGAGAATAAGATCATAGGGACTAATCGGCTGCGAAACCCGTTCTTTGGGAGGCTGACTCAGGTAGTACGCTAACACGGGTGAAGCGAGCCAAAGTAAAAGAATGGGGGTTGTTACATACATGAACGTGGGATTAAAAATAAAAATGGGAACGATACCTATGGTCACCAAGAAGACCGGGCCCCTCATGCTTCGCACAAAACTGATCAAATCTAAATTCGCCGAGGCCTTAGCTTGGGCGGCAGTGGTCCACTCCAACATTTTTTTGCGACTTATAAAGAGCCGATAGAAAGTACGAACTATCGCATCCAGGGAGATCCAGGCACTTTGAGGCAGTAACACAAGCAGTACAAACGAATGAATCAGGCCAAGACGAAACTCTGCAAAAGCAAAAAATACCTTGTGAAAAAATGGAGTGCTCGAGCGCCGAGGCCATAAATCGGCCACCAAAGTTATGAAGGCTGGAGCTAACAGGTTGAAAGCCATTAATAAATAAAGTGGCGCTGACAAATCACTCGGAACACTTGCGGCAATAAAAAACAAAATAAAAATTGCTGGTGCATTTAGCGAGCGTCGAAGGTTATCGATCATTTTCCAGTGACCAATCAGTGAAATATCTCTGCCGCGAGGACCTACGACCCAAGGTAAGAGCAGCCAATCGCCGCGGATCCACCTATGAGAACGTAAGGCCGAAACTCCGGTGTGAGAGGGGAAATCCTCAAAAAATTCAACGTCACTTAAGAATCCGCATCGAGCTAGGTTTCCTTCAAACAGGTCATGGCTTAAAATGGAATTCTCAGGGACCCTGTCTTTCATGACCCGTTCAAAAATGGCTACGTCATAAATTCCTTTACCCGTGAATGATCCTTCTTTAAAAAGATCTTGATAAACGTCTGAGACCGCCGAAGTGTAAGGATCAATACCTGATCTACTCGCTGATAGTTTTCGAAACAGAGAATTTTCATGTGAGTTGGCTAGAGAAGGAGTGATGCGTGGCTGAAGAATTCCGTATCCGGCCGTCACTCGCCCGGTTTTTTCGTCAAAGTGGGGCCGATTTAATGGATGGGCCATCGTACCCACTAATTTGTAAGCAGATCCTCGAGGCATCTTGGTATCGGCATCAAGGGTGATGACGTATCGTATTCCAGTGGGAACACGAAGCTCAGAGTCAAAGCAGGGGCCGTAACTGGTGGTTTTCGAACCCAGTAATAGCTGATTGAACTCGTGGAGCTTTCCGCGTTTTCGCTCCCAGCCCATCCACTTTCCCTCTTGGGGGTTCCACTTTCGATACCTGTGGTAAATAGAAAATCTTGGATGCTGGTCTTTAGCTACCGGATGTCGTTCGTTGAGCGAGCGAAGCTCTCGTTTCGCGGTCTCGATTAATTCATCATCGTTTTCTGAAAATTCACTATTAGAATCACTAAAATCGGTCAGCAGGGCTAGATAGATATTTTCATCTTTGTTCGAGAGGTAATGAATTTCTATTTGCTCAAGCTGTTCTCTTATTTTTGTTTCATCCGTAAACATGGTCGGCACGACGATGAAAGTTTTGAGAGATTCAGGTAGCCCGTGGTCAAAATTAAGCCTGGGTAAATACTTTGGACCTAGCAAGGCCACGGTGCTCCGGTTGATAAGGTTAATGGCAATGTCCGAGGCAACAATCGCAATCAGAATTAGAATAAAATAGATTTGAGTAGGCGCAGACAGTATTGCAATACATGCGGTCAAAACTGCGATCAATAGCAGATAAACAAATATTCCGTTTTTTACGTACCATCTTAAAATTTTAGTGCGCAGCTCGGCCCGATATTGAATTGATTTTTCAAATTCAAATTTGCCGTCGCCTAACAAGTAGTGACCTGGATTGCTCGACACCGCTTTGGCGATCTCAATCTCAGTTAATTTTGAATGTCGCGCGAGGTCCTCAATGCGATGACGATACCGATCACGTGTGGGAAAATCCATGGACCCAAAGTTTGAACCTTGTCGTAGAATTTGATCAACCAAACTGACTTCTTCAAAAAACTCGGACCAATCAAGGGCCGAGATCAGTCGTGCGCTTGTGATAATATTACGAGAGGTAATATTGGCCGCCGACTGACTGTTGTGTTCTTTCGTCACCCAGGTCTCGATGACTTCTCCAGTGGCTGCCAATTTATCATCTATAAATTGGAGAAGGGCGCCCACCTTAGTTTCTTGAAAACGAAGTCTCTGTAAAAGTTGAACGGCGAAACTTTGCTGAATGGAAGTGGATTGCAGTATTTCAACGACTTCTTCAACGCTTCGACTTGGGGTTTCACCAACCCCAAGAAGAGAATCGGCAATGAGGTCGGCATCTCTCCGAGTTTTTTGTGAGCTTACAATGCGATCGGCGATACGCCGAAAGTTTTCAACCAGGACAAGTCTTAAAGTGATAGGAATGGCCCATAATTCCCCGATCGTGAGGGGCTGAACTTTTTGATAAGCCGCAACGAATATTTTTAATAGGTCAGACTCGAACCGACTGTCAGTGTGGGCAACAAAGGCCCAAGCAATTCCAAACACCCGCGGCAATCCCGCAAACGGACCTTCCGCAATCTTTGGCAACTCTTGGTAGTATTCAGGTGGAAGATGATCGACAATATCTTTGATCTGGGCGCTAAGAATATGGAAATTATCTACCAGCCACTCGGCAGCAGGAGTTACGGCGCGCTGCTCTTCAATGGCCAACAGGATTTGGTGGTAAGCTTCTTCTAGTACTTTATGATTTTCGCGAATTCTCGGTCCCAAATCACGCCCCAAACGTGGATTGATCGTAGTTGTTTGGGCTCGAGCCAGACTTTCGGCATGACCTTCAAGGCGCGCAATACCAAAAATCTCGGCCCGAATAGGCTCGGCATGGTCGTCAAAAAACGAATTATTTTTCTTTTTACTAAAAATGCTTTTCAGAATCGTTCACCTTGGCAATAAATCAAGTGCCATTACTTGATGGGATTCAAGGTATACGGAATAGTCCACAGTGGCGAGATATAGTTTCGTGAGTGAGGCAGACGTCTCGTATCCTTGAAATTTTCCGATGGCCACGGATTTTTAAGTCTTCAAGGGCTTGGGATGAGTGCATTAGAGTTAACAATGCCTTTACACGAATCCAAAAATCTCGTGGAAGTGTCTCTGCTTGATCCGTTTCCCAAACCTCTTTAGCGATTCCAGATGGTTGATTTGATTCAATTGTGGTTCTTCGAAGATGAGTTAGGCCGCTTGCTTCGCTTGGGCTGCCTGGTTTTTTGGTAATATAACAGCAAACCGTGTGTTCCGAGACGTCGTATCAAGCAAGAGTCTGCCTTTATGTATTTCTACAATTCCTTTTGATATGCTCAACCCTAAACCAGTACCCTTACCAATTTCTTTTGTCGTGAAGAACGGCTGCATGATTTTTTCAGCGGTATCAGTCGCGATACCCAGACCGCTGTCCGTAACAGATATCTCAACTTCATCATCCAATTCTTTGACCTCTATACGTATCCATTTTTCTGATTCGGTGGCAACCGCATCGACAGAATTATTCAGTAAATTCAAAAGTACTTGAGAGATTTGTATGGCCTGACAGTCAACTTTAATAGAGTCAGATGTGTTTGGTACCTCTAGGTTGATTTGTAGATGTTTGAGTTTTTGCTGACAGAGGACAAGCGTGTCGCTAATGATAGAGGATACTGAAACCCTAGTAAACACATCACCATCAGCATTGCGTGAAAAAGTTTTTAAGGCATTTATGATTTTCGAAATTCTAAAGGTGGTGGCTTCAATTGTCTGTGCCGTCTCCTTGAGTGTGACTGTGTCCAGTTCGTCGTCTTCGATCATGTCCTTGAGTTGTCCCGCGAGAGTAGAAATAATAGCAAGTGGGGAATTCACTTCATGGGCGATTCCAGCGGCCATTTCGCCAAGTGCAGACATTTTCATGGAGGAGGCGGCGATGGCTTGTTGGGCTTTGAGTTCTTTTTCAGCGTGAGTGCGGGCTGTGATATCATTGCCAAATCCGATCACTTCGATGAGTGTCCCACTACTCGAAAAGCGATTGAGTGAGTTCCAAGCAACTATTTTTTTTCCACCATCTTTGGTTGTGAGGGTCATGGCATAGTCGCGAACGGCACCCTTTTCAAAATCTTTAAAAAGTCGTTCGACTTGGGCGTATTCTTCACCTGGGTAGAAGGTAGCCCACCAGTTTTTACCTATAAGCTCTTCTTTTTTGTATCCCGTTAGGTTTTCAATGGCTGGGTTCACAAAACGTGTGGTTCCGTCTGGGTTGATACCCACTACGAGCGAAGGAGTGCCTTGAATGATTTGTGCGGTGTAATCTCTCTCAGCCTTTAAATCTTCGAACATTTTTTGATCATGGAACAAATTTTTTAAAAATGACCTCATGAGAACTTACTCCTTTGAGATAAATAAACACTGTTTTATTATCGGATCCGTACAAAAGTTTTTAAAGCCGAGATTCTAAAAGTGCGTTTTACAGAGGGGAAAGGGGCCCTTGGTCTGGACGCAATGAGCCTTTTGCTTGGGAGCATAAGAAAACTTAATTTGTTTTAAAAAAATCCGATACTTATCATAAAAGGAACCGCTTTCTCGCACACCCTGACGACATTATGAGGCCTACACAGCTTTTAAAAAATAAGTCAGCTAATGGCTCAGCGGAAAACAATTCTCGTAAAGAATGGGAGGTCGGGTGCGTGAACCAAAAGATATAAAGATTCTCATAGTTGACGACGAGGCGGACCTGCGCAAGGCCATTGTTTTTGATTTTAAGAAAAGAGGCTTTGTTGTAAAAGAGGCGGAAAATGGCAAAGTGGCTTTTGAAATTATAAAAAATGAAAATATTGATTTGGTTTTAACGGATGTGAGAATGCCAGATGGTGACGGGGTTGAGCTTTTAGAAAACATCAAAGCACGCAACTCAGATTTACCTGTCGTGATATTCATTACCGGATTTGCAGACATCACTCTTGAAGAGGCTTATGACAAGGGAGTGGATGCGGTTTTTGCTAAACCCTTTGATCGTAAGGCACTACTAAACGCGGTGATAAGAGCTCTTTCTGAAAAAGACGCTCAGTGGAAGGCGCGCCAAACGGAGAGACCGGATTCAAGCTTCACGGTGGAGTTGGGGGTGTACCCATCGGATACTCTATCTCAAGGGCAGGTGCTCAACATTGGGCGCGGTGGTCTTTTTGTTGCTGTTCCAAATCCAGAACTGATGGCAGGGTGTACAGTGAAGTTTAGCCTTCAGTACGACAAGGAGTCTATGCGCCTACAAGGTACAGGAGTGATTAAGTGGGTTCGTAGACAAGCTATAAACAATCTTCCTGCAGGTTACGGCATTCAATTTGACACATTAGACGATGAGAGTCGTAAGCGGACCATTGAGGTTATCAATAGTTTAAAAACAAAATCGTTTATTCCTAAGTCCTAGCAGCATAAGAAAAAAGTCGTTGGTTAAGACCTTATCCTCAAAAAATGTTGTAAATCTAGTTGGTCAGTCCCCTTCACTGCCACCGCGTCTTTGCTTTGAATCTTGGATTTCGCGAACAACAGCCCAGTCATTGATTTGGTAAACTAAGACGTCGATCTTTAGATTCAAATGCTGGTTACCAAGGGCGGAACGCAACGCTTGCGTTCTTCCGTTACCGTCGAAGACATAATAGGTACCGTCTGGAGCTTTGGCCGCTCGTATAACCAATGACTCCGATGGTATAATGGACTTGCGAAGCTGGGCATCGACAGCTCCGGCATTCAAAATCTCGGGAAGACGCTTTTTAATTTCATCAATTCGGGTCTGCAGCCTCTGCAAATCGTAGGGTGTCGAAACCTTGTGTGTCGTTGAAAGCTGTCTCAAAGGGACCATATCAGAATAGATCCTAGTCGCCTGCTGTTCAATCAGGTTTGTCAAATGGGTCGCTTCGATGAGCTCGCGACCAATCTCTTGCCATTTTTCAGGAAACCGTTCGAGCGATTTGAGAAGTTTCTTGATAATATTTTGAGACACCCCCTCAAGCGCGAGCGCCTTAATGCCTTGGGATAACTCTGAATGGACGGTGTTTTCAACGAAATCATGTCGGCTTGTCGGAGCTAGCACTTGGGCGCAATTGATCTTTGGGGCTGATACCGTAACATGCACAGCTGCCAATTTTGGGCTGCCAACTAACGGCAGTATTGCCAGCACAGATAATGCAAGTAAGTTCACAGGTTTCACGCTAGTAAGTGATGCAATCTTGGTACCTGCTACATTCCGTCGAATTGACTCGCAGGTACCACTCTCTGACTCTCTATTGATTTATGCCGAACCAAATTGTTTCGAACGGAGGTAGCTCCAACTTAATTTTTCCGTTGGCGGAGGTGATGTTGAAATTCCGATCATACAGTAGATCAACGAGTTGTCGCGAACCCAAGTTAATATCAACAGTTGCTGTAACCGTATGTTCGCTTAAGTTGTGTAAAATGAGGGTTGTTTCTCCTGGAACGTGTCGAGCATATGCTAAAGTGCTTGGATTACTTGTGTTTAAAATTTCGATTTCTCCACGTCGAAGCGAAGCACGCTCTTTTCGCACACGAATAAAATGACGAACATATTCTAAAACCGAACCTTCTGGTGTTGAGCCTCTCGAAAAAATTGCGTTGTCATACAGAGCCTTTTCGACAGGTCCGCGGCCCTCATCACGAGCATCATATTGCCCCCCACGCTCACGCGCAGCCTGTATTGCGTAGGGTTTATTATTTGTGGCCATGACTTCATCACCGTAGTAGATGATGGGCATCCCCTTAAGGCTGAGCAGATATGAAAAAGCAAGGGTTATACGACGAGGGTCATGCGAAAGAAAATCCGTCATTCTCCCGCCCACTCCCAAATCACCTCGAAAAGACACTCCTTTTCCAGTACTCAGCAGTGCTCTTTGAATGATTTCACGAACGCGAGGTGGGGCCATTTCAAGCGTTAGCTCATCATGCAACCTTAGAAAATTAGCCCACACTGTTCCTTTTGGTAGCTCTGGCGTATTCTTCAGAGATTCGATGATGTAGCGTTTGTCTCCCGAAAGCAAACTCGCCCAAGAGTGGGCCATGAGATCGAAGTTGTATGCCATTTGAGCACCAGATGAAGCAGTTAGTGTTCTTCCGAGACTCTTTATGTAGATATTCTGTGATTTTCCAAAAAACTTTTGAACCACCGAAAGCTCCTGACAAGCTTCGACAATGATTGAAGTTCTAGGCGCCACTTGAGTGAGCAGATAACGAAGAGATTTCACAAACTCCAATGTTCTCGGATCACTTTCTCTCTCTTTAAACAAAAAAGGAATAGCATCAAGGCGAATGACATCGGCGCCCTGATTGGCCCAATGGGTGACTATTCGAAATGCCTCGCCCATAACAGCGGGATTTTTAAAATTCAAATCAAATTGAAAAGGGTAAAACGTGTGATAAATCCAAACGTCTTTTCCATCTGCATCCTTCGTTTTAAAGTAGTGAGGATGGTGTGGGTCGGCGAAATCAGGAAAGATCACTCGTCGTTCAACTTCTACAGTTTTACCGTATTCGTTTTTTTCGCGATAACGCGCGCTTAGAGGCTTTCCGTTTTTATCTAGTTTCACATCAAGCACTTCAGGGGGTGTTTTAAGAAAATGAAAATAATTACGATATTGTTTCTCCCCGCGAAGTGCGGCCTTAGCCCAAGCGTGAGTCTCTGAGACGTGATTCAGTACCAAATCCAGTTGAAAGCTTCCTCTTTTTTGTCTGAGTTTACTAATAAATGATCTGAATTCCCGGTCTCCCCCGAATCTTCTATCAACAGTTTTATAATCAGAAACGTCAAAGCCAGCGTCCTTAAACGGCGACTTGAGAAATGGAAGTGCGTAGATCATCGAAACTCCGAGATAGTCAAAAAGATAATCGGCCATGGCCGTTAGATTCCGGAAGGTGCCCTTTCCTTTCGAAGTTCCGATACCACTCACATAACCCATGTATTGAATTTGATCTAAGAGTCTGTTTGGATCTTCAATAGCCTTGATATCCTCGGCTCTTAATTCTTTTGAGCGACTCGCCAAACCCTCCTGTACGGCCCTCTCGAATCTTTCAGACACACCGACGACAATGTTTCTATCAGAATAAATATTTTCAAAAATTCTAAGTGCATGCGGATCAACTTGAACCGATCTCTGTGGAGAAAGTACTTTATGACAGCCCCCACCGGCGGCGTATGTTGGCTGTGCCTTGACGGCAGCAAAAGCTAACTGCATCACCAGATGAAGTAGAACAATCGGTGTGATCACTCGAAATGGGAGTTGTCGCATATTAAGAAACCGAGCAACTCAAGTGCCAGATACATCAAACCAATTTCATTTTATAGACTTTGAGGGCCGATTTATCGCCACTCGCCATAAAAGACAACTTACGCAACTAGATGTTCATTATTTCGTCAGTGCCCAGAGGTTCACGTGGTCCAAGATCTGGACGTTGATTAGACCTCTTTATTGCGCTCCACGACCCACAACCGAGAAATAACGCCCTTGATTTCTCCCAATTTCACCAAAAGATTTTTATTTAAAAATTCACGTGCCGCTCGGTCTGAAACGACTCCTACGGCCATACCGTCAAACAAAAATGATAAAAGAAGGCTGATGTCATCAATTTCTCCTATCACGTTGGGCTCAATGTGATGGTTTGCAAAGAATCTTTCCACCTGAAAACGGAGCATATTACTTTCGCTGAAAGTGAAAAATGGTACGTCGTTAAGCGATTTTGGAAAATTGTTTTTTAGACTACGAAACCTGGGGGCACCGACAAAAAAGAGTTTTCTCTGTGCCACCTCTTTCACGTTCCAATTTTTCTTATGCTTTGGCTCAGTGTCGACAATCATTAAATCTAAACGCTTGTGCTCTAGCTGTTCATGGAGGTCTTGATAGGTTCCATGCCACACTTGCAATATCAGATTTTTACGACATATCGGTTTCAAAATATCATGTAGAAGTGCCTTTGATACTGAGGGGACATAGCCCGCTCTGAAAAAATCTGCAGGTTTCGACTGGGGTTTTAGCGAGAAAAGAGCTTCTTGGGTAAGGGAGAAAATTTTATGAGTATATTCCAGCAAACTTTGGCCAGACGAACTGAGACGAAGCTTACGAAACTGACGATCGAAGAGCTTTATATTGAGACTTTCCTCTAAAAGCTTGATGCGAATACTAATCGCTGGCTGAGTGAGATTTAGTTTTTTTGCAGCCAATTTAATGGAGCCCTCTGTCGCAACAACATGGAAGTAGAAAAGATGCTGTAGGTTACCTGATGGAAAAGTTATCACTTAAATTTTCCTTATTCTTTAGTTAATATAATTAAATTTAATTATATTAACTAAATGGCCGACTATACAACATACAAGTTAGTCATTAAAACAAGAGGAGGATTTTGTGCCGAATATTGATATAAAAACGGGAGCATTCATTTTGTTGACGGCGTGCTATCTCAGCGGATGTGCGACAAAAGGAATAGAGCCTTCCACACATCCCAAGTCTCAAGGTTTGGTTAAATCAAACCAACCCATCCATGAAGTTAAGACTAAGCCCGAAGTACAGAATCGCCTCGTTTGTAAAAACAACGATGACGAAAGAGCCATCCAAGTAGTTAAAGGCACTCGTCAGATCTCTAGTGAAAAGGACGCGCCCTGCGAGGTCGTTTATACAAAATTTTCCAAGAGCACTGTGGTTGCCTCCTCACACAGCTCGTTGAGTTATTGTGAGATGATTCAAAAACGCATTCAGGACAACCTGGTACAGGGCGGTTTTAGTTGTCAATAGAGCACCACCCATTTGAAGTTTGGAATTCTCGATCTTCATTTATGTAAGTTTTTGCTGGCTATAGAAACCAAAAACAAACTCCGGAGATAATGGTAGGGATCAGTGCGCTTATAAATAAACCCACAGAGCTGATTCCATCAGGTCCAAAGGAGGAGTTCAATGTACTATAGCCAGCGGGGTTTGGGGCATTTGCAATAACCGTGAGCCCACCCCCAACAACACTTCCCGCAACCAACGCGTACTTAGATATATCCGAAAGACCCACCACCTGACTGCCTAAATATGTAATGGCAGCATTGTCTGTAAAAGCCGTTAAGGACATCGAACCCAGATAGAGTGGAAGCGCCGTCAAGCGACTAAGAATTGGTTCGAGCCACCAGTTTTGATAACCACCGAGAATCACTAACCCTCCCAAAAAGAAGCCCACAAGAAGCGCTTCTCTGATCCGTAGATCATCGTGGTATTCTTTGGTCACCGCAGCTACACCTAAGAAAAACAAAAAGATGCCAACGAACAAAACCATGTGATGAGCGGCTATTACAATGGCGAAAAGAATAATGAGGTGTAAAAGCGAAACCCACAGTGGGGTTTGATAAGCTACGCTCTTCACTGTTTTATCAGTCTCCAGACGGGCGAGCTCCTTCCGAAAGCGATAAGTAACAAAAGATGTCGATAGAACAATAGCCACTACTGCTTTCCACCCGAAATTTGAAAACATAAATGTAAGATCCCAATTCCATTTTTGAGCTACCATTAAAACTGGTGGGGCCGCATAAGGCGTAAGTGTTCCACCAATGGAGACATTCACAAATAATAATCCGAGAGTGGCATAGCGAAGCTGATCGGTGATGTCTTTGTTGTAATACGACTTTAATAAAATCAACGCCGTTACTGTCATGGCTGCGGGCTCTGTAATAAAACTTCCTAAAATTGGTCCAACAATTAAGGTGGATGCATAAAACCCGATTACTCTGTTAAGGGGCAGGCTTTGTCCAAAGAGGCGAATGACCTTTTCGCTAAGCTCTAAAATTGGGCGAGATGCACACATTGTCATAATGACAAATACAAATATAGGCTCGGTAAAATTACGGCTTTCAAGATAAGCAATTGTTGGCTTCATACCCTCATCAGCCATAAAGTAAAGAATGAATAGCCCAGCCCAGATTCCGAATACAACTTCAACTTCGCCAAGAAGATGAAAGAGGTTTTCTCCGACGGAGCCTTCGGAATATTTGTGAGATATACTTTGAAAGTATTTAACAGAAAAAGTATGTAGCACGGCTAATGCAAAACATCCCGTGGCCACATAGTGAACAACTGAAGGGGCACTCATACAACTCTCCACTCTGGATTGTCACTTTCATTTTTCTCGAACCAAGTGACGGATAATAGCATCAAATCCATTGTCTACATCATTTCTATAATGAAGTCAGATAATGAAAAATTTCAAACCTTTTATCGGACTGTCGTTGCTTGCGGCAGCGCCTCGACATAAAGCGTTTGTGTCGGAAACGCAAATGACACATCTTCTTTAACAAACTTTTTTAAAATATTAAGAAGCACCCTTTGTTGTAAATCCATAAATATATTGTAGTCGGGATCCGACACAAAGAAGACAAGCTCAAAATCTAATGAGGAGTTTCCGTATGTCATAAAATGACAGCGGTCAAATTTGAGCTGACTCTCAGCCTGTACGATTTCTTTTACCCATAATGGAATTTTCTCAAGCGTTTCGGCCGACGTTGAATAGGTCACGCCAAAAGATTGCACCACTCGACGAATCCACATACGCTTATAGTTTTTAACTCGACTTTCAAGAAGATCTTTATTGGCTAAAATGACTTGTTCACCCGAAAGACTCCTCAGGCGCGTGGTTTTGATTCCTATGTGTTCTACGGTTCCTTTTTCCTCTCCCGAAACAATGAAATCTCCTACTACAAAAGGTTTGTCGAGAACAATAGAAAGCGATGCTAAAAGATCACCTAATATATTTTGAGCTGCCAACGCGACAGCGATACCGCCCACCCCAAGCCCCGCCAGCAATGCGGTGATATCAACGCCTAAATTGCTAAGTCCTACTAAAAAAAGAACAACTAGAAACCCTACCTGAACCGCTGTGTAGAGAAGTCCAAGCGCTGCTGCGGAAGACTGATCCAACTCAATTTTTTTATCTAATACACGTTTTCGCCAAAATTTTATGATGTAAAGACCCCAAATCCCTACTTGCAATACAAGACTGGTCACTGAAATTGTGAGCAGGAGGCTCTCAACCCAACTTGTCTGTGTGAGATGCCGAGTCAGTAAATAGAACGTTCCCACAAAAACAACCGAAGCCTTAAATCCTTCGAGAAGGTCGGCACCGGCGTTATCCCAAAGCGAAAATGTTTTTTCCGCTCTCTTCCGGAAAAAACGAGAGATGATTTTTAAAATCATCTTAATGAGCACTGTGGCAAGAACGGCAGTTACGCCCGAGCCGATCCAGGACCAAAGAGAGTCTTCAGCAAAGTACGGCTTTAATTCGTAAAAAAATGTTTCCATAGTAGAGGGTTCTAACATAAGTACGTATATCATTTAACTAGAAAATGCGGTTGCCGATCTAGAGATGCTCTCTGTAACTACTTGGATAGCTATTTACTTAATATATTAGGTTAAGCAGAAATATAAGTAGCTCTCGTTTTTAGGTAATTCTTAATTTCGGAAAGTTCACCATCGAGTTTTTTTAGGTCTTCGAATATAAACTCAAAGTCGACAGTGCTTTTGTCCAAAACCCGCTTACCTACCCTTGTGAGAGAAATAATTTTCTTTCTGGCATCCTTGGGATCATCGCAGACTAGAATTAAATTCTTACCCGATAAACGACGCAGAGATTGAGTCAAACTTCCCTGTGTGATGCCAAGGGCTCTGGCAAGCCCAAGAGGACCGATGGCGGGCATAGATTTTAATGTCCAGAGGAGGAACCATTGAACAAGACTGAGGCCAATCTTATCCTCAAGAGTCTTGTTCATTTTTTGAAATAGTAGGTTTACTTTTAGTAGATCGGCCAAAGGCTGCTCAAAACTATTTTTGTCTGAAAAATTCATAAGTTTGTTGCGTTCGTTTTTGCACGCGTGATTCGATAATAAAAAAGTATTTTCATGACGAGACGATGAACTTCCGCTTGATTTTTAATAAAAAATTTTGCACTTGAATTCACTTTTTTGCCAACGCGAACTGTAAAGATTCGACTATCGTTCAGAGAGAAAACGTCTTCGTCCGTATCATCATCTCCAATATAAAATGCTTGCTTAACATTCGCGTCACTCATCACATCTAATAAGGCCATCCCTTTGTGGGGCCCTCCAATGGGAATTAAATTAATAACGCATTTCCCAAGAACAATCCTGGGAGTTGGTTCTAGGTTTTGAACTAGTTGTAACAGTTCTTTTTTTACAGCTCTTTTGGAGCGAGACTTCCTATAGTGAAGCGCCAGAGAAAACTCCTTGTCTTCTACTTCTACGCCTTCAAATTTTTTATTCTTACCAAAAAGCTTGGTTTGAATTTGATTTCTCCAGGCGCTTGACACTTTCTTGAAAATTTCTTGTTTGTGAATGGTTTTTGATCCTTCAAGTCCGTGATTTCCAATTAAGTATTTTGGGCGAAAGGAGAATTTTGTTTTTAAATCTGAACGGCTACGGCCCGAAACTATTGCAACAGGAACCTGTGCGTTAAGCTCTTGAATCATTTTTGCCAGAGTTTCCGCAACAACCGCACCCTCAGGATTACGCACAATTTTCGACAACGTGCCGTCAAAATCAAAAGCAAAAAGAGTGTTGGTGTACGATAAAGATTCTAATAATACTTGGGCGTTTTTTGAAAAAAGATACATCATATGTCTAGGCTGGTTCTCAGTTTATGAAGTGAGTTTCCAAATTTTCCAATAAATCGATTACGCTGACGGATTCTCGAAGCGTCCATAAGCATCCGGCCAGCCCATCGATAAACATTGAACTCCTGAATGAGCCCACGCATATTGCGCATTCGGTCTTTCTGTTCTCCTTCTGGCATTTCCAAAGCCATTTTTACTGCGGCTGCGGATTGGTCTATGTCATAGGGGTTGATGATGAGCGCCTCAGGCAGCTCTCTTGATGCTCCAGCAAATTGACTTAAAATCAAAACGCCTCGCTCATCATCCCTAGCAGCAACAAACTCTTTAGCGACCAAATTCATTCCGTCATGAAGGCTGCTCACAAAACAGAAGTCTGCTGCTCGAAAATATTTGTATACTTGGTCTGGTTCATGGTGCTCGATTTTGAGACAAATAGGGTCAATCCCATTTTTTGAAAATCTTAAATTTATTTTTCTTGCTAATGCCCTTACCTGAGCATCGAACTGCTGATATTGTTCGATTGTAGACCTGCTCGGTGCTGCGATCTGAATAAAACTGAATTTTCCGACCCACTCCGGCTCTAATTCAAGAAAACGTTCAATGGCACAAAATCTTTCGATAATTCCTTTTGTATAATCGAGTCGATCAACCCCTACTCCAATCTTAATATCGGGGGAAAACCCATTCAACTTGCGCACTTCGGTTCGACAATCTCTTGCTGGCGCTAAATCTTTCATCCAACGTGACGGCCATTCAATTGATATTGGATAATGTTTTACTGCTGTGAGTTTTCCGCCATAGGAAATCGTTAAGGTTTCCTGGTCGATTCGACACTCTATAAATCTATCTACGGTATCAATAAAGTTATTGCAGTGAAACCTTGTGTGAAATCCTAAGATACTGCTGCCCAGTAGGCCATCTAGTATTTCGTTTCTCCAGGGGCATATCCCAAATGCTTCGGGATTGGGCCAAGGAATGTGCCAGAATGAAATGATTGTTGCATTAGGGAGCTCCTTACGAATCATTCTTGGTAGGAGAGCCAAGTGGTAGTCTTGAACCAGAATAACTGGATCTTGCGTTTTAGCTTCTTCAACGACTGCTTGTGCGAATTTTTTGTTTGCAGCCACATATTGCTTCCAGTCCTCTCCACGAAATATCGGGCGTGTGTGAGCAATATGACATAAGGGCCAAAGACCCTCGTTTGCAAAGCCGTAATAGTAACCCTGCTCTTCTTCTTTGGTGAGCCAAACTCTTCGTATTTGATAGGAAGGATTATCTGGTGGAACCTGAACGTGATCTTTTTTGTCAACCACTTCGCGGTCGGCCGTTCCACTGCCATGAGCAATCCAGGTCCCAGAACAAGCTCTCATAACCGGCTCTAATGCAGTTACAAGACCGCTCGCTGGAAGCTGTACCTCAATTTTTCCGTCATGATGATTGTGGATATAAGGCTCTCTATTAGAAACTATGAGAATTTCATCACCCTCAAAGTCGCCATGTAGAATTTCCTTTAATGCCTGTGGACTCCATGTAATTTGATTTTCGTCTCGGGCTTTACGATCAGCTTCGAGATCACGCACTAAAGCACGAAGATCTTTTGCAATAGGTCGAAGCTCGGGCCTCATTAATCTCAAGGCGGGCTTTAGCAAACCTTCTCCGCGAATGATGGAGCGAATACCTGAGACCCATCCCTTCCAACTCAGCTGAGCAACAATTACGGTAATCACGGAAATAACCACACCGAGAATCGCAAAGAGCAAAAAAACATACCATTTCGTATCTGAACTTCTTTTCTGTACAAAACTCATGTCGTGAATGAGAACAAGGTGGCCCAAGCTTTTCGACTCCTCTTGAATCGGCTGAAATGCTATGTGCAAAAGACCTTGCGGATGATTTACGGTCGAACTTGTTTTTTTTCCCAGCTCTGAAGCCTCAGTGCATTTAATTTCAGAAGGAAAAGTCTTAGTTTTATAAATTAATTTTTTTGAAGGATCACAAAATCCCAAAGCATAAAGCCTCTCGTCTTGAACCATTCGATTAAAAAGTTTTTCTACCTTGGGTGTTGAGTTTTGAGAAATGTACGACGACAATGTGTCTTGCACAGAGCTTGCGACAAGCTGCGCACGAATCTCAAGATCTCGAGAGAACCATTTTAGAGTAAGCGCATCCACGAGTGGCACCAGGGCGTAAGCTACGAGCCCAAGAACTAAAATCAATGGAAAAATAAATCGAAGAGACAGCCGCATGTCTGGACAATAAACATACTTTACTTTGATATCAAATGAAAATATGATATTTTGATGTACCCATATGGACTTATCGGAAACTGCCAAGCCTCCGCCTTAATTAGCGATCAGGGATCCATCGATTGGCTTTGTTTGCCACGCCCTGACAGCCCGCCCGTTTTTGGGAAAATCCTAGATCCGGAGGGTGGTCAATTTTCAATACGACCTGTTGGAAACTTTAAAAGTCATCAGTACTACATACCAAATACGAACGTGCTAGTAACTCATTTCAACTGCGAAGACGGTAGTGAATTCCAAATCACTGACTTTTGCCCCAGATTTGATCAATACGGACGGAAATTTCGTCCAATGGCGCTATTCAGAATTGTAGAGCCTCTTAAGGGTACGCCCCAAATAACAGTTTCGTGTGCGCCTGTGAATGGCTGGGAAAAAAAACAAGTAAAACCAATTTTTGGAAATAGTCATTTGAAGTTTCCAATTCGAGGAGATTATTTTCGTGTCATTACAAGTATGCCACTCACGTACTTCGCTGGCGAAATCCAATGTTCCGTTAACGAGAAAATATATTTCGGACTGACCTGGAGTACGGGGCTGGAAGAAGATTTGGCTGTAATTGCAAATAGATTTTTAGACTCTACAATCGATTATTGGCGATCTTGGGTAAAACATTGCTCAATACCAGCCCTCTTTCAAAAGGAAACAATTCGGTCGGCACTTGCACTTAAACTACACTGCTACGAGGACACTGGGGCAATTCTTGCCGCTTTAACAAGTAGTTTGCCAGAGGAAATTGGTAGCTTTCGCAACTGGGATTACCGATTTTGCTGGCTACGTGACGCCGCTTTCGTACTTTCTGCATTTCACAACCTCGGTCATTTTGAAGAGATGGAGGGTTTTCTCAAGTTTCTTCTCGACATAGGACATAAACATGAAAACTCCAAAGAGCGCTTAAGCCCAGTTTACGCTCTTGATCAGACGCTTCCAGTTCCCGAGATCTTACATACTAACTGGAAAGGTTTTAATGGTTCTGGACCGGTGAGGAGCAACAACCAGGCGGCAGAACATACCCAGAATGATGTTTACGGTGAATTAATTTTAACTTTAGCCCCCATTTTTTTCGATGAGCGCTTTCAGCACCTAAGGACGAAAGAGCATCAAGAGCTGGTGCAGAATCTTTTTGATTTGTGTAAGCGGACTATTAACCAACCCGATGCGGGACTTTGGGAGCACAGAGATGGATGGAAGGTTCATACGTTTTCCAACCTCATGAGTTGGGCAGGTATCGAACGAGTTTCACGCCTAAGAGCCATGGGATTTTTACAGGACTTAAATGTGGACGAAGTGTTGTCTGCTGAGTTGAAAGCAAAAGCTTCTGTGTTATCCGCCTCCAAGGATGGAATAATTCGCAATGGCCCCAAGGACGACAGTATGGATGCGGCCCTTCTTCTCCTTCCGATTTTAAGATTCCCTGATGCAGACTTGTGCAAATCTACGGTTTTAGAAATCGCAAAACTATTACGACTCGATGACTCTCCGCAGGGACAAAGTTTTTTATTTCGATACATTCGAAAAGATGACTGGGGTGCCCCACGCTCTGCATTTACGATTTGTTCGTTCTGGTTAGTACAAGCTCTCTTGAAGGTGGGTGAAGTTGAGCGAGCAAGAGACGTAATGAAAAACGCGATGGGTGCCGCAAACAATCTTGGGCTGTTCGCAGAACACTTCATTCCCGGAGGCATCCAGCTGGGAAATTACCCACAAGCCTACTCACATGTTGGGCTTATAAACGCTGCTTTCAATATTAGTCCCAGCTGGGGTGAGATCCTTTAGGCAGCCGATGCAGACGGAGCACTTTTTTGCCTCTTGGCAATTTTTAAAATAAAGCGCGTATTCGAAGATGAGCTGTCATAGGAAAGAAGTCCTCCATGATTTTCAGCGATTTTTTTTGATATACTGAGCCCTATTCCAGTCCCCTTTCCTATTTCTTTCGTTGTAAAAAAGGGTTGAAAGAGTTTTTTTACAACTTCATCGGGAATTTTATTCCCGCAGTCTGTAACTGAAAACTCCACATAATTATCCGATTCGGCCACTTTCAACTCGATCCATTTATTATCAAATTTTTGAACGGCGTCTAAAGAGTTATTCAATAGATTCAGAAGTGCTTGGCACACCTCAACTTCACGACATTCCGCCTTCATGTTTGGCTCAAGGTCAATGATTCTCAGGGTGACATTATGTTGTTTAAATTTCTCAGAACAAAAAATAAGTACGTCTTCTATAATTTTTTTAATCGGTACTTCTAAAAAGGAGTCTTTACTTCCATCTCTAGAAAAGTCCCTCAAACTCTTTATTATCTTTGCTACTCTCCAGGCACTCGCTTCGATTTGCTTGAGCGCATCAACAAGTGTCTCTTCACTTAAACTGTTATCCTCCCTTTGCTCTATCAATTGACTGGCGAGAATGCTTATTAAACCGATTGGATTATTGATCTCATGAGCAATGCCCCCTGCCATTTCACCTAAAGTCGCAAATTTTGCCGAATGCGCAGTTTTAGCTTTTTCTAGGTCCAACGCCTGCCAGCGCTCTTGCATTTCCTTTGAGGAAATATTCAAGGCTCTTTCTAGAAGATATCTCTCCTGGTCACAGTCCAAATAAACCTTATTAACCCGCTCCAAAAAATCCTGCCACTTACTTATTTCCGCAGGCAAACTGCCTTGCTCAAGAGACAGAAGTTTAAGTTGTCGTGCCAATAATTTATGGATCACGCAGCCTCTTCCTCACTTATTGTTGTGAGAGTCATTGTTTGATTGTGCAGCTCACAAGATTGTCCTTTAACAAAAGGTGAAATTTCACCATAAGAATAAAATCCCACTTGTTGTGTGCCTGCAGGAAGCCTTTCAAGTGTGGCTTCGACCTCCTCGTCAATTCGCTCTCCCAACACAAGTCTTCGCCCAACACAACTGATGGCTATTGCCAACCGTGGCTCTTTCTCGCCCCCCTTATCTAACAATTCTGCTGCAGTAGAAGCTCCTTCAATAAGCCGTTCAAAATTTGCTCTCATAAGCTGTGCTAGCGATCCTTGTGGGATATTCCCCGCAAAAGTCATTGTCTGCTTTAATTCGTCAACCGCCAAAATAGTTCTTACAATACGCTTGTTATCGTTTTCATTGAGACGAATCTGCAAAGGAAAAAGCAATGCAGCCGCAGGAAGACCTTTCGCTTCGTCTCCTAAATATTCTTTATAGAGGCTAAGAGCGGGCTTGCCATCAAGTTCATACAAGACGTTGGCTTCAGATTTAGTCACGATTCTTTCTGGACCAAAAATATCCCAACCACCTTGAGAACTATGACCTAATTTAATTTTATTTCCATAAAAGCCAACTGCAGAAATATGACCTGAGACGGGTAGACCATTGTTCAAAGTCCATGTTTCTTTAAAGTCACTTCCGTCACCCGCAAGGCCGCCAGTAACGATAACTTTTGGGGAGAGATTTTCACTCAACCCTCTAACTAAATCACTGCCATTAATTTTTAAACCGTCTGATAAAACAAAAACGCCAGATAGTTCCGGTGTATTCAATTTCTCAGCGAGTTTTTTTCCAGCATCAAACGACTGTGACATTTCACCTATGTGCATTGTAGCCATTTTAACTTTCGTATGAGAGAACTGAGCAATCGCAACTGATAGGCTGTGATCATAAACGTGGTTATTAAATATTTCTCCTGCCCCCGAGCAGCCAATTAAAAGAGACCTCGGGAATTTTTGTTTCAGATCCTCAAAAATCGTTTTATCATTTCTACAGTCAGGAGCGCCAAAGACAAATATGACCGTTGATGGGGAATCAAGACTGGTGTCGAAATTGTTTTTGTGCCCGTCTTTTGGAACATATCTATACGTTTTTAGTTTCATACTTCCCCTCGATCTGTTGGCGATATGCCGTCGTTAATTATTTTTAAAATATTTTCTATAACCGATTGTACGCATGATCTTTCTCGTGACAATTTTCAAAATCGATAGATTTTTCCGTACTTTGCATAGGTACTGGTCGGCAAAAAATGAGGCCGCCTCAATAGGTTTAGCTGTTTATAGCCTTATCAAATTGAGGACATTGTTTGTGCTTTATGAAAAGCAAGACTTTGGTCTTAAGATAACTGTTTGATGCGAAAGTTTCGTCTCATCCTCATACGGCAGAGCCTTAAAGCCCTGCCGTAACGAGACGGTCATTTACTTCCCTGTAAAATTAGCAGCAACAAAATCACCATTTGGCTTTAAAAAGATGAAAAGTTTTTTTCCTTTTTCGCCCTTTTCATTATTAAACGTGACGAGCCACTCTGTCTTTTTGCCAGTTCCCTTTTTTTCGGCTTTATCAAAAGTAGCGTCCACCCATGAGCCATCTATCTTGCCGATTTTAACCAGTCTCTTGACATGCAAAGCTCCAGCCTCTTGCGCAGACTGCTCGGTTAAAGCGGGTGCATCGTGAGTGTGCGTCTTGCCATCTTCGTGAGCATGTCCATGGGAGTGTCCTGGGCCTGCAAAGCTTACGGAACTATAAACAGTGAGTGCTAATATTAATAACGATTTCATAAATTCTCCTTTATAAATTGTCATGTTGAGGGACATTGGTTTCTGGTTCATCGATACTTAGATGGTGATGGATATGGTTGTCTTCACTAAAGCCAAATTCGTCGGGATGAGAAGTGTGCAAATATCCATGCAGCTGCATGAGTAACAACATAAACCCCGCAAGAATCAGCGCATCGTTAGCCACCTTGGCAAATCTCATAAACCCTTGGGTTTTGCGAATTCCTGAGAGCAAGAGAAGCATGACTGTGAGAGCGACGATCTGCCCAAGCTCGACGCCTATGTTGAAGGAGATGATTCTCATGAGCATTTCTCCGCCCTTTTCACCGAGTGGCAACTGCTGCAGTCGTGTAGAGAGTCCAAAGCCGTGAATGAGTCCAAAGGTAAAAACCATAAACAAAAGGTTGGGGGCGGATTTCATACCAAAATAATTCTGAAACCCTTTGTTGTTATCAAAACCCTTGTAACAAACACTGATCGCTATCACCGCGTCGATAAGCCAGTAGTTGGCGGTGATTCCCATAAACGTTGCAAAGATGAGCGTAATACTATGACCAAGCGTAAATACGCTAATAAACCTAATAATATCTTTAACGTTCGTCAGAAAGAAAATCACACCGAACAAAAAGAGCAAATGATCGTAGCCCGTAATCATGTGCTCAGCACCAAGCATGACGTATTGGAGGTAACCCCCTTCAATCATTGCTTTTTTAGCTTCTTCACTTAATCCGTGAGCAAGCGAGTTGTTGGCATACAAAAACGCAAACAAGCTCAATACAAATTTAAACATATATTCTCCCGTTTTATAATTTAGTTTTGATAAATGAAAACTAAACTATGGGAGGACGAAAAATCCCGAATGTGTGGGGATTGGATATTAGTTTGTGTTCTGCAAAACCAACAGAGGGGTCACACTCTGGAAAACTCATCGTGCAAACCGTAGGTAGATACATACCGGTAGTAGAAGTTTGAAATGCTTTTGAGTGCTCATGGTGATGTTCGTGTTCTGCTCCATCTGCGCTATGCTTATGAACATGTGCGTGAGCTTCATTGGTATCGTCAATGTTCTCGTGATGAATTAGAGTGTAGTCTGAAAATTCATCGAGATGTTCTTGAATGTTATTCATATCGACCACGGCAACGGCCGGAAGCCATCCCGTGAGGAAAACCAATAAAACGCGAAATAATTTTCTCGAAAGCTGCGCCACTCTCTAACTCTAAAGTAGAGTTTTCAGTTGATAAAGGTATTTGATTTTATGATTCTTTGCGCAAGTAGTAACCTATCGATTTCCTACTTCAGTTTATCGCTTAGGTATTTTCTTAGCGATCATAAACATCATGACGAGCGTTAATATAGCAGCACCACAGACGACGTTTCCAAGGATATCAAAACGCTCGATCTTTCCCGAAGTTTGCTGAATGACAATAAACCCCGCAAGTGCTGAGGCCACACCACCCGAGATTTGCTGCAAAGAAGAGCTCACTGACATGAAGGCGCCCCTACTTCTCGGCTCCGGTACGGAAGACATCAGAGCTTGTGAGGGAATCATTCTTGAGAAGATCCCAATAAACAAAACCGCGTTCACGATAATGACCGCATAAAGAGGTGAAACATCCATGCGAGTGTAAATACTCACCATGAGAATCGACAGTAGGGTACCGAAAATAAAAATCGGCATTTTTCCAAATTGATCGCTCGCGCGTCCCACCAGAGGTCCTGTAACCATCGCACAGAGGCCGGTCACCATATAAATCAGAGGAAGATCGCTGACTGCAATCCCCATATTGTTCACGGTGAAGGCGCTCGCAAATGGCATAATCATAAATCCGCCCGTACTTAAAAGCGCGGTGGTTAAAAAAGCTTGAAGATAGAGCGGCGTTGAGATGGTTTCCGCTAAGTGATGCATCGCTTTGCGATCTGTCTGAAGCTTCAGATGTTCATCGATGGGTTTCAGGTAAATAAAAATAATAACGCCCGCGACAAGTCCTAAAAGCACAATCATTACAAACGGCGCATGCCATCCCCATACGTTTGAGAGATATAAACTAAAAGGAAGACCAAAAACTTGGCTTACGGCAAAAGCCGTTTGCACAAATCCCATCACACGCCCTCGCATTTCAAAGGGAAATAGATCGGTTACAATTGCAAAAACAACAGACCCAAGAACCCCACCAAAAACGCCCGTCACGAGGCGCGCGAAAAGTAAAAAATAATAGCTGGTCGCAAGCGCACAAAGAAGGGTGCCTACAAGAAAGCCTACATAAAAAAACATCAATAATTTTTTACGGTCATAGCGATCGGCAAATCCGCTCGCAAGAAAACCGGCTATCCCAGCGCTGAAAGCATAAATCGAAACCACAAAGCCAAACTCCTGTGGAGTGATTTGAAAAGCCGGCATCAGAATAGCGCCAAGCGGAGACAAAATCATAAAATCGAGGATGATCGTGAATTGTAAAAACACGAGAATGCCCACAACTAATTTTTGATAAGATGAAAACTTTTGATTGCTTGCTGGTGCTGGCGAAACTTGAGGATTTTCCATTTTTTAAGTTTGAACTCCTGGGTGGTGGAGTCAAGCTCGAGCTGGACAAAAAGTTGACGAGCACCTATGAGATAAGGATGGGTATGTTTGAAATCATTTTTATTATCATCGGTATTATCGCCGTCACTGTGGCCTATGTTTATGTGTCACACCAGACCAAATTAATAGAGCGGCGCACTCAAGAGTCTTTGAAACAAAAAGGATACGTCATTGAAAAAGTGAGGCGACCGAACGTGGGTCGATTCACTCGCGCATGGAGTCGGTTTTCGCAAGCCGTACCGCTGTATTTACAAGTGTCCAACCAAGATGATGTGAGTATATTGGCGGGACGTTTAGGGATTGCAGACGCCAAGATAGGACATGAGGAATTCGATAAAGCTTTTGTTGTACGCACGAATCAAATCGAACTTGCAAAGCGCGTATTGACCCCTGAATTGAGAGAAATCCTACTTCAAAAGCCCAACATTCGCTTTCGAACGGGCTCTCTCGACTCATTGTTATCTGTCGATTACTTCCCGCTGATTAAAACAGATCGTGATCTAAGAAATCTATGGATGATTGATCAGCTAGGAGATTTTGACGTAGCCGCTTCAGAAAAACTGTATCAACTTGGACTAACGATTTCTGAATCTGTGAAAACCGTTTGTCAGTCCTCGCCCGTATCTCATTTGGAAATACGGACGAGTGCCTTTGAAGGACGATAGAAATCCGCTTAAAGTGTCGGGCAAGCGAAAGACAAAATGCTCGTGAGTCTTTTTGTGCCTGTACGATATTTCGTTTTAATACTTCCCGCCCAGACCGATGGTTCGGTGTAGAAAATATTAATAGGCTCGCCGTTTCTATAAGCGTCTGCCTCATAGATCGTCGTCTGTGGTCCGCTCATGTCGTAACCACTTTCAAAACGTGCGCGTGTATCGATCGCCGCAATTTGTTCTTGAAGAATTTCCACTTCACGCCCGCCAATAGTGATATTTGTTTTTTCTGTTACTGTGAAATTTGGTTTCCCATCCACGTAATCTGTCTTCTCTATGAAAACACCTTCGGCTGTGATCACGCAAGCCTTTGAGGTATCCCACACCCATTTCCCATTCATTTCAAAAACGGTGCTTTGACGAAATTCCACCAGTCTCACACCCGTTGCATTCGCCGCACCCATAAGGAATGTTGTCGCCAAAAGAATATACAAAAAAAATTTCATGATTCCCTCCCAAGGAAGAACCGCCTTAAGAGCAAGAGCGATGCCGGAGAGAAAGGTGGTTTTGCTTAATAATTAATCAGTACTTTGAACAAAAGGATACTGATCGTGCGATGGCGCCCCGCGAGAATGGGCGCCGTTTAGCACCAACAATTAATTGATAGGATTCTCGGAGTGAAAAGCGCAAGTCCACTTGCCGTTTTCACGCACCCAAGTTGAGACATCGAGCATGGGATATAATGTAGATCAATTGCAAATCGCATGATTCAGGGAGTTTTTGGGGAAAAATGCCCTGAAGGAGTTAAGCAAAAAAATCGTCTTTAAGAAAATCTGGAGCTGGCGAAGAACTGCCCTTGCGGAAAGAGCTTCGTCTTTGGCGTTTAACGCTGCCGCCACCGCCACCTGCACCACTACCCGAGCGCTCTGAACGTTGCTCAGGACGATCGCGACGAGCTGAACGATCACCACGGTCACGACGATCTGGACCGCCACGGTAATCCCGGCGATCTGGTCCACCACTTCTTCCGCCGAATCTTCTTTCGCTTCGACGACTGTCTTCTCGAGGGGGGCGTTGAACGGCCTCTGTTGCGACCTGCAAAGGTTTTGCGGCAGCACGGCCATCAAAGAACTCTGGAGCGATCAAGTTGATAAAGCGGCCTACGATTTCTTCTGGAGACATTGTTGCGATAGCTTCTTTCCACTCTGGGCCCATCAATTCTATAACTCGACTGTAGTATTCTTGTTTTTGAAACTGCGGTAATAATTTTGAAACTCTTAATGCCGCCACATCTTTTCGTGACGGCAATTTTGCTTCTGTGATTCTCGTTTTTGTTAAACGCTCAAGCTTACCTACTAAATGCATATGACTTGGAGTCACGAGACTCAAAGCGATTCCTGATTTGCCCCCACGAGCAGTCCTACCGATACGGTGAACGTAGAGTTCTGATTCGCGCGGGAGTGAGTAATTGATCACGTGAGTGATGTCTTTCACATCAAGGCCACGAGATGCGACGTCTGTACAAATCAAGAGACGAACCTTGCGGTCACGAAACAACTGCATCGTTTTCTCTCGCGCTTTTTGATCTTTATCACCATGAAGACAATCAACCTTAATCCCTTTTTCGTTAAGATATTGGGTTAAATCGGTCACCATGGATTTTGTTTGGCAAAATACAAGTCCGTAAAAATCGTCAATCGATTCTAAGATACGACAGAGAATTTCAGGCTTATCGGATTCTTTCATTCGGTAAAAGATTTGCTCAACCGTTGTTGAAAGCATTTCTGTTCGATTCACCTGTACAATTTCTGGGTCTAATAAATAGGTATCCGCAACTCTTCGAACTTCGCGGCTCATTGTGGCTGAGAAAAGCCAGATGTTTCTTTCATCACCAGAGGCACCCTTAAGGATGGCCTCAAGATCTTCTTTGAAGCCCATGGAAATCATCTCATCGGCTTCATCTAAGATCACGGTTTTAACGGCATCAAGCTTCATGGTTCCGCGCTCAAGATGGTCAATCAAACGGCCAGGAGTTCCCACCACAATTTGAGCGCCGCTTTTCAGAGCATGAATTTGGTTACCGTATTCAGAGCCGCCATAAATCGCATGAGCGCGAATGTTTTTATATTTTCCGAGTAAATTAATTTGACCAGTGACCTGAACCGCGAGTTCTCGTGTAGGACACATGATGAGTCCTTGCAGTTGCTTTTTCTGACTATCAATTTGCTCCAGGAGCGGAATACCAAAAGCTGCGGTCTTACCGGTTCCGGTTGCGGCAAGACCGATGAAGTCCGTTGGTCCTTTGAGTAAAATAGGAAGAGCTTGTTGCTGAATCGGACTTGGAGTAGTGAATCCAAGTTCTTGAATAGCTTTTTGGACTTCGACACTAAGATTTAATTCTTCAAATGATTTCAGTCAGATACCTCTTGGTAAGGGGGAGGCGCAATATAACACAACAGGCATTAAAACTTGTGGGAAAGATCCGTGTTTGAAAGTTCTGCACTCTTGATTACGCGCTCAACACCACTCTTTTCTCGAAGACGAATAGGCTTATAGCTCTTGAGCATTGCGAACAGACATCAAGCCGTGTTACCTACTCTTATGGATTCCGCGACCTGCAAAACCTGCTTAAGGCCCAAGGCCACCCACACTTGTGTGCTCTGTAAAGAGTCCACCTGTAAAAGCTGCGCGCGCCACGTTTCTGCCGACAGCTTTCCGCTGATGGGTGAAGTTCCCTCTAATCTTGTTGAAGGCTGGGCTTGTGGTGGTTGTTATGAAGAAAAAGTAGAGCCTGAGATTCAAAATTATAATTCAGAAGAACGACGAGCCAGGCAGATGTCCTTTTTCAATAAAAATCAAAGTAAAGAATCTCGACTTTTTAAGCGGATCGCGACACCGATTCAGGTGCGGGATTGTGCCGACCGCGACGAAGCTCTTCTGAAGCTCGCATATGCCGCCGTAAAATTAAATTACAATCTCATTGTCGATGTGGAACTGACTTCGGAAAAGGTTCGAAACGCCGGTTATCAAACTTGCCTCTGGCACGCGAAGGGCATCCCTACCAATGCCTAAGATTTTTATTGATGGCGATGGTTGTCCCGTCAAAGAAGAAACCTATAAAGTCGCCGCTCGCTACAAATTCAAAGTCATTGTTGCTGCCAACAAGTGGATGAACCTGCCGGTAGATCCCAATATCGAAATGGTGGTTGTAGCGGGTGGCTTTGATGCCGCCGACGACTGGATCGTCGAAAATATTTTAGAAGACGACATCGTTATCACTGCTGATATCTTACTCGCCGACCGTTGTATCAAAAAGAAAGCTCGAGCACTTGGGCCTAAAGGCGAAGAGTTCACGGAAGACAACATTGGTAGTGCCGTAGCCACTCGAGAGCTCATGCAAAATTTGAGATACATGGGCGAAGTTAAAGGTGGTCCCGCGCCAATGGATAAAAAAGCTCGTTCACAGTTTTTAGGAAAACTGGATCAGATCATTCAGGCTGTGCGCCGGAAGAATATATAGAAAATCAAATAACATGGTCTTTCCTGCTGGCAGCCACTCTATTGGTTATCAATCTAATTAATTGCCTATTGCAATAGTTGCTATTGGCAAGTATAATAAAAAACATGAAACCTTCAGATTTAGAATATCACATAGGTTATTGGCTCCGTTTTGTCTCGAATCATGTTTCGTTTTCGTTTCGGGATCGAATCGCGACCTATGATGTAACGGTCGCCGAATGGGTTGCTCTACGCTCGCTTCATAATCGAGCGCCCTGTACTTTAGGTGATTTGTCTGAGCAGATCGGCATTGATTTAGGGGCTACTTCTCGCTTGGTGGAAAGACTCATAAAGAAGAAGCTCGCTTCACGAAAGGTTTCGCCGGAGGATCGACGTTACGTGACGCTCGATCTCTCGCCTGCAGGAAAAAAACTTATTCCCAAACTTGCAAAAGAAGCTGATCACAATGATGCCCATTTTTTTAATTCTCTTAGCAAAGAAGACCAAAACCATCTTTTAAGAATTATGAAAAACCTAGTTAGAACCCACAAGCTCACAGAGAAACCCACACTTTAAGGAGAAGTTATGCGAGTTGATCTCTACACTTTCATTCACAAAGCTCAACGCTTTCACCTCTTTCGGCTTTCTGAACAAATTGGTGCTACAGATTTTAGTAATACGAGCGAGGCTGATCAAGTGGCCGAGCATGTTCTCGAACTCATGGAACATCTTAAGGATCACGCACAAAACGAAAAGACTTACATTCACCCACTGTTTGAGGCGATTGGCCCTATCGGTGCCCACCTTGACAAGGAACATGAGGGTTTAGAAAAAGAAATCGAGAAGGTCGAACAAGTCATTGCAGCAAAACATTGGGCTAATCTTTATTCTTCCTACTCAAGATTTCTTGGTATTTATCTTCTTCATCTTGACGAAGAAGAGGCGGCCCAGCGAGATGTTTTATGGAAGCACTATGAGGATAAGGACTTGGCTGTTGTCTTCCAACGTTTTAAGTCGGAACGACCTGCAGCTCTCGCGAAAGCCGATTTTGAATTCATGCTCCCTGCTTTAAGCATTCCAGAACTTATACAGATGTTTAAAGGCATCAGGGCTTCTGCACCGGCCCCCGCCTTTGTGGGAGCCTGTGATGTCGCCTCCAAGATTTTAGAAATTAAAAAATGGCAGAAGATTGTAAATGCGATTTCTTAACTAATGGGTCACTTTCCACAGCCCCAAAGCCGTGGAAAGAATCCAATGTGGAATAATTTATTTAGCGTCTTTTTTAATTTTTTACCAAGCTTTACCGTCACGCCAGCAAACCAGTCTTTGGCTCGAACAGATCCATCTTCGTTCGTTGCGAACGGTGATGTCTCTGGAACGTTTACGATGCCGTGATTCATGTAGTATTTGCGATCTTTTGATTCCACAAACAACTGCACTCTTTTCCCGATATCAAGGCTTAAGGCACGGCGAATAACCTGAAGGCCATCACCTGTACCCATTAAAGTGCGGGTAGGCATAGAGTAGGGTTCAATTCTTAAACGAAGATTGTCGTTGAAAGCTCTGACTTCAACACCCGCCTCATAACCCATGGACAAATTAAAGATACCACCAACTACGTTTGAATCTTCAATTCCATCTGTTGTTTTTGAATATCCAAAATCCATCATGCTTCCAAGGAAACCGGCGTAGGCACGAGCACCCAAGAGGGAGCCTCCGAGCTCTGGACTGATAAATGTAAATCTCATCTTTGCAAGACCCACTTTATATCGCTGAGCCATGTTGACCGCAGTATCTCTTTGAATCGTCACCGGAGCGAGAGTCACTTCCATATAATATTTTGCAGGATTGTTTGATTCGCTGAGATTGATTGTATTTTGACCGCGAATGGGGCTGATTTGAATATCCGTGTATTCCATTTTTCCATCACGAAATCCAACTTCTGTCTCCGCTAAAAAGTAGGAATACTTAAAAAGCTCATCCTGTTGATCTTCAGGAGTACCTTTAGGATCCATAACGTTTGAGATAGGTTTTGCAAAGTTCACTTTAATCAAAACACTTTCCGTCTGGGTACCAGTGCCGAACAAACCACTACCGACTTCTAAACGACGCTCTACCTGTTGCTGCCCGTGAGCTGTTGTTACAAAAGCACTAAGAATACAAATAGCGCTGAGTGATTTTAAAAATGACATAACACTTCCTTTTGTTTTTTGGTCTAACTGACTGTTCTCAAGACCCTTTGCGAGAAGTGTTCCAGGACGGGCACTGTTAGATTGACGACAAGCACGTCGGCTGTGTCCTCGCTGTCGACATGGAGGTATTATTTATAATACAAATTATGATGGTTCGGCGAGTGTTCGCGACTAAATTCTTTGGCCGTCTAAGTAGTGAGACAGCCAGAATATGAGTCGACTACTGCGCTCCGGGAACCTGATAGAACAAGTTCGCTCCCGGGCCGAGTGGCCAGCCCAGCATGATCCACACGAAGAGCATCACCGACCAGAAAAGTAGGAAGGCTAAAGAGTATGGAAGCATCAAAGCCATCACGGTTCCCACTCTCGCTTTGGGATCGTACTTGATCGCGAACGCCAAAATGAGAGGAAAATACGACATCAGTGGGGAAATAATATTCACAACGGAATCCGCAATACGATAAGCCGCTTGCGTGAGCTCAGGAGCCGCACCGAGAAGCATAAACATCGGTACAAAAATCGGAGCCATGAGTGCCCACTTAGCCGACGCACTCCCAATCACTAAATCGAGTAAACAAGTGAGAATGATAAACCCGATCATGAGAGGAATAATGCCGAGTCCCGTCTCCCTCAAGGCTTCAGAACCTTTCACCGCCATGATCAACCCGATATTTGAAAAGTTAAAAAGAGCAATGAACTGAGAAGCAAAAAACACGAGCACCAAATACGGAGCCATTGTCACCATCGCATCTTGCATGGCATTCGTTACGGCATTGGGTTCTCGAAACGTCTTCGCTCCATAACTATAGGCAAGACCCGTCAACGCACCAAAAAGAAAAATCACCGTCACAATGCCTTTAAGAAGCGGGGAGTGAAATACATCCGTACTTGGATCTCTTAAAAAGCCAGCTTCGGGAATAATGCCCAAGGCAATCAAAAGACCGAGTGCTAAAGCCGTAAGCCCCGCATACTGAAGTCCCCGTTTTTCTTGTGCAGAAAGGGGCTTAAGACTTTCACGAGGTGCATCACCTTTATATTCTCCCGCAAAAGGAATGGTGATTTTGTTCGCCACAAGCGTACCAATAGCAACGATCAAAAATGAAGACGTTGCCATAAAATACCAGTTCACCACGGGCGTTACCACATACTGATTGTCGATGATACGCGCGGCCTCTTGAGAAATTCCTGAAAGGAGTGGATCGGCCGTACTCAAAAGAAGGTTGGCCGCAAAACCACCCGACACACCGGCAAAACAAATCGCCAAGCCCGCTAGAGGATTCATCCCAACACTGTGAAAAGCCATTGCCGCAAGCGGAATCAAAAGCACGTAACCAATATCTCCCGCCGTATGAGAGAGAATCCCTGCAAGTAAAATTGCCGGAGTTAAAAGTTTTCTGGGGGCGCTGGTCACGAGGAGTCTTAAGAGAGCCGGAAGAAGACCGCTTTTTTCTGCAATACTAAAACCGAGCATGGCGACAAGCACCGTTCCAAGGGGCGCGAAGCTGGTGAAGTTTTTCACCATATCGGTAAGAAGCAAATGAAGTCCCGCGATGGAAAAAAGATTCGTCGCCCTAATGACTTCTTTTTTAACAGGGTGAAGGGCTTCAATTCCGAGACCACTTACGACCGCCGAAAGTAAAATCACAACTCCCGTTAAAATGAGAAACAAGATGGCAGGATGAGGAAGTGCGTTTCCTACCTTTTCCACATAAAAAAGAAATTTTTGAAATTTGCTATCTGCTGTATTGGTTGTTTGTTCCATCAAGATCCTCCACCACATTTATATGTAGTCGAAATTTTAATAACCGCTAGTAAAATTCCATCTGGTGCTAAAGTGACTTATTTTATAGCAGACCCAGACGCAAAAAAGACCTGTTACCTCTTGCAATGGTCACGCATTGACAATAAAGTCGCACTGAATTTGAAGAATTGGACAGCGAATGAATCAACTTTGGATTGAGCCCGTAGGAAATATCATTATTGCGCGAGTGCGCGGCGTACCGACTGAAGTGCCCGCCGCCTTACGATGGTTCACCTAGTGATCGTTTCGGAATTCACCCGAAAAGTGATGGATCAAATCCGCAAAATCCCTAAGGGGAAAGTCGCCACCTATAAACAAATTGCTGAACTTGCCAAGAAACCGTATGCCTCAAGAGGGGTTTCCTGGATTCTGCACTCCTGCTCCACAACTTACAAACTCCCTTGGCATCGCGTGATCAATTCTCAAGGAAAAATTTCTTTTGAGAAAGGAACATATAATTTTCGCCAGCAAAAAAAGAAACTCGAGCAAGAAGGCGTTCTCCTTTCGACAGAGGGTCAACTGATTTTAAAGAAGTTTCAGTGGAAAAAACGTATCCCTAAGACAAGAAAAAAGAGCGGTTCTCCGAGTATGTTTCGTTAGCTCGGTGGAACTTATCTTGCAATATTTAGCTCGATTATGAAAACTCTTCGCTCAATACTGTATAAAATCTCACAGCACGATATTTTGACTCACTCCGCGGCGCTGGCTCTATATACTGCGTTCTCTTTAGCCCCATTAATTATTTTGATGCTCTCAATTCTTGCAACTCTGCAACTTGACTTACAAATTCAACTTTTAGCAAACGTTCAACAGCTAATGGGAACTGAAGCGGCTTCGGTACTCGATACGATTATTAAAAAATCTGAGGCGCGGGCTGATTTGTCATCCCTTGCGGGCTGGGTTGGCGTGATTACGCTACTTTTTTCAGCAAGTGCTATTTTTGCGCAACTGCAAAATGCGATGAACGTTATTTTTGAATCCACCCCAGATACTCCAGCCAATATAAAATGGTATCATGAGGTTCGTCATATTGTTTTAAAGCGCATTGCTTCTTTTGGAATGGTTCTTTCTTTTGTGTTCTTATCCATTGTTTCGCTGGTGATTTCCTCTGCCCTTTCTTTTTTATTTTTAAATAATATTGGTCGCCTCGGCGAAATCATCAATTTTAGTCTCAATCTCCTTGTTTTTACTCTTCTTTTTGGTGCCCTCTTTAAATGGATACCAGATAAAAGTATTCCCACAAAGTCGGCATTTGAGGGTGGTTTGCTCACCGCCCTCCTCTTCGTCATTGGAAAAGGAGTTATTGGTTTATATTTGGGTCAGACAGCCGTGGGCTCTGCCTATGGTGCGGCGGGGTCTTTGATTGTACTTTTGGTTTGGGTTTATTATTCATCTTTAATTGTATTTTTTGGAGCCGAGATTTGTGCTAAAAGAGCTTCATCGCAAAAAACTAAACTTAACTTGTTTTGGCTGAGAAACCATGTTAGCCCATCAACCTAAATGAAGAGACCACCTTTCACTCCAGAAGTTAGCTTTGAGCAATTGACGCGGGCGAACAAAGAGCTTTCACGGCTAGTGGCCGAAAAAGATGCAGTGGCAGAACGCCTTCGGGAGTCTCAGAGCTTTCTGGATTCCGTTATCGAGCACCTTCCCAATATGATTTTTGTGAAAGACGCTCTGGAGCTCCGCTTTGTACGCTTCAATAAAGCGGGTGAGGAGCTTTTAGGACAAGCTCGAGAGAATTTGATCGGAAAAAATGATTATGATCTTTTTCCAAAAGATCAGGCCGACTTCTTCACTGAAAAAGACCGGACCGTCCTGATGGATAAAATCGTCGTCGATATTCCCGAAGAGTCTATTTCGACGCCTAAGGGCACCCGCATTCTCCATACTCGCAAAATTCCGTTGTTCGATAAAAACGGTGTTCCACAGTACCTTTTAGGGATTTCTGAAGACATCACTGAGAAAAAAGAGAGCGAACTCCAAAAACTCGAACTCCTCCAGTCAGAACTTGCTCGTCAGGAGGCAGAAAGAAGCGCCTCACGCCTTTCCTTTTTGGCCGAAGCCAGCGCTGCCCTTAATGAATCTCTAGAAACAGAATACATGTTAAGCACGTTTGCCAATTCACTGATTCAGAACATGGCGGGCTGGTGCCTTATCGATATTTACTCTGCAAAAGATCAAACCATAAAGCGACTCGCTACGTGGAAGACGGAGGTTCATTTTTCGCCAATTCCACCACACAGTTTTTTAAAACATAAAATTGATAAATTAACGACCGGTGGTGTTCTCGACGTTCTTCAAACAGGTCAACCCAAGCTTTACAAAACGCTCTCTTCTAAACTTCTCCGACAACTCACTTTTAACAATGCCTCACTGAATGAAGCCATATTGAAAAAGAAGATTCCATCCGCTATTATTGTTCCATTAATTTATCATGGCTCAACCCTTGGAGCGATCACGCTCTTCTCACAAGATTCGGAACATATTTATAATGAACTTGATCTTTCCATTGCTCAAGATTTGGCTCGCAGGGCATCTCTGGCGATTGAAAATACCAAACTATATGCTCGCGCCAATGAGGCGAGTCGGGCGAAGAGTGCGTTTTTAGCAAACATCAGCCACGAAATCCGCACTCCTTTAAGTGCGATGCTTGGTTTTGCAGAACTCGCGCTCGACAATGATCGTCCCATGGCAGAACAAAAACGGTACGTTTCAAAAATTGTTGAGAATGGAACGCAACTGCTTCAACTCGTAAACGAGGTGTTAGATCTGTCGAAAGTAGAATCCTCTCAACTACAAGTTGAAAAAATTGAATTTTCGCTTTCTAAACTTCTTGACGATGTCACGTCCCTCTTGCAAGTGAAGGCGAACGAGAAAGGTTTGCACTTAATGATTGAGGGAGACTCGACTCTTCCAAACAGCATTATTTCAGACCCCTTTCGTATTCGACAAATTCTTATTAACGTTATTGGAAACGCCGTTAAGTTCACATCTAAAGGCTCTGTTCACGTCTCGGTCATGTTTCAAACCGAAAGCGCCTCGAAAGGAACGCTTGTTTTTTCTGTACAGGATACCGGCATTGGCATCGCACCCATGGAGGCAGAAAAACTTTTCGAACCTTTTCGTCAGGCAGATGAGTCTGTGGCACGCAAATATGGGGGCACGGGCCTTGGACTGTTTCTCTCACGAAAACTCTCACGGCTCCTCGGAGGAGATCTCAGCTTAGAGTTAAGTGTGCCTCAACAAGGATCTAAATTTAAGCTTACACTTCCGGTGGAATATTCAACAAAACGAGCACCTGGAATCCCACCTCAAGATTTGCAGAAACATCCTTGCGATATACAGTCCCTTTCAGGAAAAATTCTTGTCGTTGAAGATTCCCTAGATAATCAGCTTCTCGTGAAAGCTTTTTTGGAGAAAACAGAAGTTTCTATTGATTTTGCAAACAATGGAAACGAAGGACTTTCAAAAGCTTTAGCCAATCATTACGATATCGTAATGATGGACATACAAATGCCAGAAATGGACGGCTTTGAAGCTGTGAAACGGCTACGCGATTTAGGTTATCAAGGATGTGTCGTCGCTTTGACTGCACACGGAATGAAAGGCGATCGAGAGCGCTGTTTAGAGCAGGGCTTTGATGATTATATCTGCAAGCCTTTTAGCCGTAGCATGCTGACGAACTTTGTAAATCAACATCTCCTCAATTAGTCTTCGTCCCTAAATCCCTTTTTTGTTCATAAATCCCTTTTTACCCCTGCCCCTCTGCGAGGAAGGTCGGTATTTTCTTTTTAAGAGCGGTATGTAATGTGCTTCATTTTAAAAAAAAAGAGGGAGGCTTTGCCATGCAACAACAGTCAATCCATTCACAAAAAACTTATAAAACAACAAACTTAGCTGCAGCTTGTGATAACTGCGGCAACTTCTATAAGAATTCATTTCGTGTCCTTATGCAAAATGAGGAATTTATTTTTGACAGCTTTGAATGTGCCATCAATAAACTAGCACCGCGCTGTGAACATTGTAATTCGCGAATTATTGGTCACGGAGTAGAGACGCACTTTGATGGCGCTGATCATATATTTTGTTGCGGACACTGTGCAGATTCTATGGAAACGTCAGACGTTGTAGATAAATCCTGGGAAGAGTAACCCCCCAGGATTTTGAATTGTGAATCAATGTCCACGAATAAGAAAAATGAGAAACAAAACACTCGCTGGCACACCAAGGAGCCAGGCAATCAAATAACCAATGCGTCCTTCAATATTGGATAATCTTTGTAACAATTTATTGTTTTTATCCATTTTTCCCTCCAAACCTAATGAGTGAACTAGCAACATAAATGCCGACGCGTATCACGTTCAAAGGCCCATTTTAAACGCCTTGCAGCGTTTTTATGGGACAAAAAGGTACTTCGCATTGGCTAAAATCCCCTACCTTGTAGGTGTCACCGTTGGCCCAACACTCAGTTTGTTTTCTACAGCCGTCACGCCGTTCATTGTGCGTGCGCGTTCAAGAATTCGGTCAGCCTCGCTTTGCGAGTTAACAACTCCCTCAATAATCACACGACCACCGGTACTAGTAATGTTCACGTTATTTAAATTGTCCGTAGGGACGTTTGTTCTTAGGTCCTGCATGACTCGTCGGTTGAGTGCTGTATCTTCGGGTGTTGGCACATACACGTGGGATGTCTGCGGGGGCGGCACCACTTGAGGAAACGGTGTCTGCGGTGTTGAAAGTGTTTGTGGCACCGTCTGAATACCTTGAGACGGTGTTGTCTGCAGATTATTTTGTGTGTTCTGCGCTACCTGACGTGTTTCTGTTTTTGCCATGAGTGACGAGCTGAACATCAATACACTTCCAAGAGCGAAGAAAAAGTTTTTTTTATTAATCATATATTTCTGTCCTTTCTATACAAGATTCATAATCTTCAATGCAAAAAGTGTGATCATCAAAATCAGACGTGGAAGAACTCCACTCCTGTTTTGTTTTGGGACTTTTTTCCTTATTTTCTATTGTGGTTTGTACGCCTTTTATCTCTCAATCTCAGAGGTTTTGGTCTTTGCCTTGCACATCTCTGCTGTATAACTGAAAAGGAGATTTCATGACTCAAACAAGTTCAAAAAAATTAATTATTGGGGCTGTGCTTCTGCTTGCACTGTTTTTAATTGTTCTTTCAATGCCTCGAGCAAATGCTCAGGGAACATCTGAAACTGTATTCCCATCACCTCGTGCTGTTGAAGCTAACGAATGGCAACCTCATTTTGGTGTACGTGGTGGTTACTCAAATCCAGACGATAATTTTAATGGAGCCGCAGAGTACGGACTTGAAGCTGGATTTCAGCCTTACGTTCCGTTCGGCGTAGGTCTTGAGTTTACGCGTTCTGTTTCTGAAAGTTCGGTTTCAAAGCCTGACCTTGAAAGAACAGCGGTTCTCGCAAAAGGAACTTATAACTTTGGAGGAACGCTTCCTATTATTCGAACCAGTTTCCTGGGATTGGGTTTAGGACCGGTGTTCGATCACAACGACAACAAGGATTCAACACGTCTTGGATTCAACTTACTCGGTGGATTTGATATCCCTCTAGATGAACAGATGGGTCTTGGACCAAACAGCTTTTCTCTTGGAGCCGTGGCGAACTACTTATTTGTAAGTACCGATGGACCAGATACTCTTGGTCTCAACGGCACACTAAAATATTGGTTCTAATCTAAAAAGAAATTTATTAAGCCCAACGGAGAAATTCGTTGGGCTTTTCTCTTTCTTCCATGACCGTCTCCCAAACAGCAGATTCATTTAAAGTGTTGATTTCTTGAGCGCCTGTTCTTTCTAAAACATTTTTAGCTAAAACAGTTTGCTGAGATCCTTCCGTGTGCACCGAAACAAGAATGCCACCACCCTTTACGTAGTGACCATATCTTCGTGACACGCGTTCGGGAGTACCAATACCTACGAGAGTACCGCTAACACCCCCATAGATTCCGCCAAACGCTGCTCCTACAAGCGCGTAAGCGAAAACGCCCGTGACCATAAAGGTTAGGCCACCAACAAGAATGATCCCCAGCGCTCCACCAATCAATAAACCTTCTTTAATAAGATTGATTTCACGGTAAGCCATGTCCTGGTTTTTTTTTGCATTTTTAGGGAACAATACAGAAATCTCAGAAGAGCCAAATCCCATTCTTCTTAATGCGTGAAGAGCTTTCTTTAGTTCTTCTGTGTTACTATATATTCCAAATGCTGCTGTATTTGTATTTTCCATAGATAGTGGTAAGAGCAGCATCCGTGCCAAAATGAAAATGAAATAAAGTGCACAAAGCCCGCCTACTTCAGTATTTCGAGGCTTTTTTCCACGCTCGATTTTTTTGCTCAAAGACTTAATGAAACTGACCGTGGTCTTTCCCTTGCATCCCAACTGTGTGGAGTTGCGATTCTTGCTACAGATGGGTTTGAAGAGTCGGAATTACTTGAGCCTAAGTCAGCTCTCACAACAAGCCGTATCCCGGAATGCGGCCAATTAAAAAGGAGTTTAATATGAAAAAAAGAAGCACAAGTAAACAGATCGGTACAGAAAATTCTGAACACCACGGACAACCCAAGGATGTTGAACGTCGTTTTAATACACAGCCTTCTCGGGCTGATGAAGAAGATTTTTCTCGATATGCAAGTGGTGGCGACTATGTCCCCCTCGAGGATGAAGATTTAAATGAAAGAGCACCCGCAAGTGATAAAAAACGCTTCCACCGAACGGGTCAACCCTATCGATCTCAACACAATTAGAACCCATTTCATAAAAAGGCGATGGGAACCATCGCCTTTTACTTTCTGTAGTACCAAAAAAAGAATTAGTCCTTTTTCAAATCATCAACTTTGTCTTTGATTTCATCTTGTGCCTCTTCCACTTTATGCTTTACTTTGTTTTTAGCACACTCCAATTTTCCATTCACCATCTCACACGCCTTATCTTTTACCTTATGATACGCTTGTTTAGCATTTTTCTTCGCATCTCGACCTGCCTCTTTAACAGTTTCTTTCACAGAGTCTTGAGCAAATGCTGATGATGCGGCTAAAAGAGCCATGGCGAGAGACAACGCTAGGGTGTTTATGATTTTTTTCATCAATACCTTCTTTCTTTATTTTGGTTATTGAACGATGTGAAGTTACTGCAAGTTACAAACCAAGTGAAAACTGCGGTTTTTTTATATCCTGTCGGGCGAATTGCCTCGTGGCACCCTTCCTGCACAATTTAGAATAAGGAGGCTAGTATGGAAACCGGCACTGTTGGCTACAATGAAAAGAAGAAAATTTATTCCTTTAAAAAAGCATCCATTAAGCAATTCTTTGATATTTTTAAAGCCGCACTTACGGAGGGCGATCCTCAGGTCCTCTCTCAACTCTTTGCTACACCCTGTTTTGTCTTGGGAGATGAAATGACTCGAGTTGTACAATCACCTCAAGAAGTTTTGGAGTTTTTTGGGGGCGCCAAAGAAGAGTATAACAAAATGGGCATCACCGAGACTCGAGCGGATATTGAAGGTACCGACTGGATAACCGAAAAAATTGTCATTGTGGAAGTTCGATGGCCCCATCTTGATAAACAGGGAAAAGAGCACGGCTCTGAGGCATCCTCTTATATTTTAAGACTCGATGGCAACGGAGATTTAAAAATTCAAGCGGTCGTCATGCACGGAGTTTCTACATCCCATTAGTGGAATAATGGGGCACATATAATTACGTGGGGATTTTCTCCTCGTTCATTTTTATCTTTTTCATTTTTATTGCATTTAAATATTGGCAATGGTTTTGCTTCTATACATCTGAATGTTAGAAGACGTTCAAGCTTCAAAACATTTGTACGCTCCCGCTGAGTTTCTCGAAACTCCCACACTTTTGAGTGTCAACACCCAATGCGCTCCCTTTGGATCTGCTTATGAGGTGACTCGCATTTCTCAGGATATTCAAAATTTCGTCGGACAAAAAAATTATCCTTGTGTGGCCGCTATTCAATCCACATTTCGCAAAGACTTTCGAGTTGGTGTTTATCGTGACTTCGGCTTTGGTTCTTCTTGGAGCGCCTTAAGGAATGATCTTCAATACTTTTTAAGAGAACAGCAACGATCGGGATCTGCCTACCTCACTTTTTGGGCTGTGTACTTGGATACCCATGAAGCGACCGAAAAAGATTTCGAAAACGCTCTCTGGAACGAACTTTCTTCGCTCACCTCAGAAGAAGATCGAGAAGCCGATTGGTCAGATAAAACAAGAGTGGATCCTAAAAATAAATCTTTTCACTTTTGCCTCGATGGTACCTCTTTTTTTGTTGTAGGACTTCATCCTAATAGCTCACGCAAAGCCTGCCGTTTTCCACATCATGCACTCGTTTTCAACGTCTTTTCTCAATTTGAAAGTTTAAAGGCAAGCGGAAGCTTTGATCCTCTCGTTCAAAAAATTCGCGAGCGTGACCTTGTTTTTGACGGATCTGTAAACCCGGTCGCCGCCCAACATGCAGAGGTTTGGGAGTCTATTCAATTTTCAGGTAAAAACAACCCTTCAGACTGGCAGTGTCCTTTTCAATTTAGGAAGAAAAAAGACAAACCTCCAAGTCGTTTTTGGAGTCATAAAAATGGCACGCCACAAGCAAAACCGGTGGCGTAAGTCCTCTCGTTGGATTCTTCTTGGTGTTATTCTTTTTCTCATAGCTCTACGCCTGGCGCTTCCACCTATTGGTCTTTGGGCGATTAACCGCTCTCTTGCTACAAAGCTAGATAAGTACACGGGACAACTTGCAGATTTTGATTTGAGTTTGTATCGAGGCGCTTATCAACTTCAGGGCTTAGAAATCAAAAAGAAAAATAGTCAGTTGCCACCTCTGTTGCAGGTAAAAGAAATCGATCTCTCTTTAGCTTGGCGTGCAATTTGGGATGTTTGGATGAAAAATGATGTCTCTGCAGACATCACGCTTATAGAAGCTCGCATTCATCTCCTAGATGATAAGAAAGCTGAAAACAAACAATTCGGTACGGATGAGGATAACGGCTGGGGAGATGTTTTAGATGTTCTTATCCCAATGAAAATAGAAACTCTAACGGTGAGAAATTCGGCCGTTTATTTCAATCATGGAGATATTAAAACCCCACTTCCGGTTAGAATCGAAGGACTAGACTTTCAAACTTTGGATCTTCGAAGTAGGCCACGAAGAAATAAAAAGGCATTGAGCGCTTTTTCCGGGAAAGCAACAATACAGGGACATGCCATGCTTGAAACAAAGGGTGGCATTGATCTCGTCTCTCGACCAGAAAGACTAGATTTGGATCTTAAAATTGAAGGATTCGAAATGAATTCCATCAACACTTACCTCAGGCACTACGTCCCTCTCGATATCACCCAGGGGAAGCTCAACCTATACGTTGAAACTGCGGGCTCCCGTGAAGATCTTAAAGGCTATGCTAAGGTTTTTCTTTCTGACTTAGATATTATTGCTCATAAACAAGAATATGTTTCAGTGAAACATTTTGCTTACGAATTGCTCTCCGCTTTCGGAGGCTGGGTTTTAAAAAATTCCAAAAGTAGAAATGTTGCAAGCTACGTTCCTTTTGAGCAAAAAAAAAATTCTTTCAATGTGGATACCTCAGAGGCCTTTTGGTCTTCAGTGGAAAATATGTGGGCTCGAATGCCAAAGGGGTTTGATCATTCTATCGAATTGGATACAGGTGTTCGAGAGGTCCCAAAAAAATCTTCTATTACAGAAGGCTCAGCTGATCTCCAGGCCGCTGAAACAGATCCGTTCTAAGTTGATAGGTTTTTTGGTTTAAGCCATATTTTTTGCAAAAGAGATGAAACATTTGTCGCAAGTTATCGGCTTGCTCACCCTGCCCGCGCATTCTGGATCCAAAATTTGAATCGTTGATTTTACCGCCACGCATATCACGAATCAAATGAAGGACTCGTTCTTTTGCTAGAGGACGATTTTGTTCTAGCCACTCTGTAAAAATAGAGCTCACAGAATATGGTAATCTTAATGGAACATATCCTGCCGACCACGCACCGGCCTCCGCAGCTGCTTTTAAAATGGATGGCATTTCGTGATCGGTAAGTCCTGGAATCACCGGCGCCACATTTACTCCCACCGGAATTCCTGCCTCACTCAAAGAACGAATGGCGCGAAGCCGTGCCTCAGGCGTTGATGTTCGTGGTTCAAGAACACGAGCTAATTCGGTATCAAGTGTTGTCACAGAAATATACACAACAACCAACTCATATTCTGCCAATCGCTTCAAAACATCGATGTCTCTTGCGACAAGATGATTTTTCGTTATAAGTCCTGCGGGTTGCCGAAATTCCTCAAGCACTTCAAGGCATTGACGAGTCAGACGAAAACGCGCCTCTGCGGGCTGATAACAATCTGTGACTCCACTAACCATAATGCACTCTGGCTGCCAGTTTTTAGACATCAATTTTTCTCGAAGTAAATCTGGAGCATTTTCTTTTACAAAAATTTTAGATTCAAAATCTAAACCCGCCGACATACCGAGGTATTCATGTGTGGGCCTCGCGTAGCAGTAGGCACAGCCATGCTCACAGCCACGGTAGAAATTCATGCTGTAACGAAAGCCTATGTCAGGGCTATCGTTTTCATTAACGATGGAACGCGAACTATCTCTATAAAAAATTGTTTTAATTTTGGAATCGTCATGAAACCATTGGTCCGTATCCTGCAGGTCAAGTGGCGGGGGTTCTATTTGAAGATGATCAAAACGACCCGTTTGGTTGCCTACGGCTCCGCGTCCACGCTGTACGTTTTTTTTGTTTTCATTTTCAACCATCGAAGGAGAATAGCACTTTTTTCTTGATCCTCCCTAGTCCAGATCAGGAAAAAATCTATGTTGATGTCAAAATAGGTTATAAGAAGTAGCGAACTTTAAATTTAATTAAAATAATAAGGAGAAATTATGAACTCACAAAATCAGTATATTGATATTGGAATTCCCGAACAACAGAGAAAAGAAATTGCAGCAGGTCTTTCCCGCCTCTTAGCAGATACCTATACTTTGTATTTGAAGACACACAATTTCCATTGGAACGTGACTGGACCTATGTTCCAAACTCTTCATCTCATGTTTGAAGCTCAATATAATGAACTCGCACTGGCGGTAGATCTGATTGCTGAACGAATCCGAGCGTTAGGTGTATATGCGCCGGGAAGTTACGCGGATTACGCTAAGCTCTCTACGATTAAAGACGCGGTCGGAGTACCACACGCAAAAGATATGATTAAAGAGTTGGTCGAAGGACAAGAAGCTGTTGTAAGAACCGCGCGTGCAATTTATCCCACCGTAGAAAAGTCACACGATGAAGTTTCGGCCGATCTCCTCACGCAACGCATGACCGTTCATGAAAAAACGGCGTGGATGCTACGAAGCCTTCTTCAAGATTAAGGGTAACGAGAATTAATGGTTGTCGCGAGAGCATTCAAATCGAGAGCGCGACAGCCCTTTACTTTTCCGGCTAACGTGGACATTAATTCTGACGAATCTCCCAGCAAAGTTTCTATGAGCGCTGGCGTGGCAGATCCGCCTCTCGTAGTGATAAAACCGTAAGCTAGCGCTGCCGCTCCCGCGACCACCGGCGAAGCCATCGATGTCCCCTGAAGTCGACCATAAGTATTTGCCAGCATAGTTGAAAGAATCCCTAAACTTGAAGAATCATTTCCAGGAGCGCTGATCTCTACAAAAGAGGCGCTGTAGTTAGAGTAACTCGATAGCGCTTCATCGCTAACGCTGACAGCTGCAACGGCCATAGCTCCGTTTAAAGCTTTTCCATAACTCGCAGGAGAAAACCAAAGTGACTCCGTTAGCTCCACACTACTGTTGCCCGCAGCCATGATCACCGTGACGCCCGCATCGACCGCCGCCGTTAGCGCAGAAGAGTATGTCGAAGATTTTCCAACTCCGCCTAAGCTCAAGTTAATAATTCTTGCACCATTATTAATGGCGTAGAGAATCGCATTTCCTATGTTGCTTGAAGAGGCACCTTCGCTCGCACCAAATACATTGAGATGCATGATTTGCACATTTTGTCCCATCACACCCGCAACGCCAGTACCGTTGTCCCAACGTGCTGCTGAAATACCGGCCACGTGTGTTCCATGAACTTCACCCCCCGAGGACCAAGAAATAGGAGAGGGATCTGCGATATCGCTCGCGAAATTATATCCGTACAGATCATCCACATAACCATTGCCATCGTCGTCTGTTGCGTTGGATGCCACTTCATCAGAATTCAGCCAACGGTTTGCCAACAAGTCGTTATGTGCATGAGCGCCACCCGTATCAATGATGGCGATAACGGTGGTCGATGTAATTCCGTTCGTAGAATGAAAAAAAGTATCCCATGACGCCGATGAATTGATTGCCGTGTGATGTGCTTGTGAAGAAAAATTTGAATCATTGGGCGTGACCGAAGGATACGCGATCACCGCATTGGAAACTTCTATGAGGCAGGGATCTCGTGCCGCTTCTCTTGCCACATCCATCACCGACATATCGTAAGGAGCCTCCCATTGAAAATAGCGAAGTGGGAGTTTTGTATTTTGAAAAACCTGAGGCTCCACTTTCTCTCTTAAGGCAAATGTTCTTAAATCTGCAGAGCTCTGCTCTGAAAGACATTGAAGATCATAAAGAACATCTAATTTTGTCTCGTGAGAGAGTTTGAGAGCTTTCGGTTCAAAGGCGGAGTTCCAAAAATACGACTGCGCTAAAGAACCTCGTAGGCTTGAGGCGCCTGCGACAACAACAACATGTGGATCTAATTTTAATTTTCCAGCGACAATCATATCCTCTTCAAGCTGCTGAATACTTACCGGAGGAGCATCCGTATAACTGCAGCTTGCACTTGAGAGATTGCTATTGGCGGGATTTGATCCCAGAAGGCTATTCGCAGAGCAACCCGCGATACTTGCAATTCCCATTAACGCGATCAAAAGACGAGACATAAGTTCCCCTAAAAATAAAAGAAGAGCGATAGAAGCGGATCGATCGTTGTTTTGATGTAGGTTTTCGATAAAGTGGTTTCAACGCCGTCTTGTAATGATTTTTCAAACTTGAAGGTACGGTAGCTTAATTGCGGGCCTAGAAAAAAGCGTTCGGAGATTTCAAATTGTGCTCCGAATGAGAGCTGAACCCCACTCCCATTTTTATATATAATTTCCGTGGCATTCGGACGTTTATCCCTGAGTTCGCCAAAGTAGTAATATGTTACGAACCCATAGATGGCTTTGTACGCAACTCCCACCGTCGGTCCCCAAGAGGTCCGCGTCCAAACATAATCACCTTCCGTGGAACCACCGCTGTCTGTCCATTTTTCTACCGATTGGTCGTAAATGCCGCCTATAAATATTCCGTTATTTTTATATCCCGCCGCAACAGATCCCACAAAATAGGTACGAGCACGCTTACTTTGATAATCAGTTGTGTCGCCCCAATAGAAAATGGAGGGATTGAAGAACCAGCCTTTTTCCTGAATCACTTGATCTTGGGCGAATACATCGAGACTTAACAATAGAATGAATAAAGCTATGAGCGTTTTCAAAGTTCCCTCTTTGTAAACTGGCTAACCGTTAATACTTTTTCGGCAAAAAGGTGATGAACTTCATCTAGACAAACGACCTGACCTGCAGTATCGGTTCAATAAATGCGTACACTTTGGATGGCCATACACGAGCTCGCGGATGAAAAAGGGGTCGACTTATATGTTGATCCCGACACAAACTATTCCGTATTTACACGGGGTTACCTCTTACGAAAAGGTACCTGTTGTAAATCTCAATGTCGTCACTGCCCTTATGGTGAGATGGAACCACCCACGATAGATAAAGAAGCTTTGGATTCAAAAACCCACACCACTTAGTCCCGCTCGCTCAAAAAGCTCAAAGAGAAAATTATGATTAAAGTTATCGTTTTATTATTACTTTCTAATGTCTTCATGACTTTTGCTTGGTACGGGCATCTTAAAAATTTAAAGGATAAACCCCTCTATATCGCAATTCTGATCAGTTGGTTCATCGCGTTTCTGGAGTATTGCTTACAAGTCCCTGCAAATCGCATCGGAACTCAGCACATGAGCCTCTCAGTTAAATAAAAAAAGGACCCGCTTTTGGAGCGAGTCCTTTTTTCTTTTTCCCTAAAATACATGATTATCGAGCTTTTTTCAGTGCGGCGAGGACATCTGCAGCTCCACCCGTAACCGTTAAGCTGTCAAATGCGACCACGTTCTTTTCACCAGTCACGCTTGGCTTATAAACTTCTAAGCCTGGGTATGCGCGAGCGGTTGAAAGAACCAATTCTCGCACTTTTTCTCCCGTGAAGTTCGGGTGCTGAGAAAGAATCAAAGCTCCGACTCCCGCCACACACGGACCCGCCATGCTGGTACCGGAAAATGCAGCGTACTGATTTCCAGGAACGCTCGAAAGAACTTCAAAACCAGGAGCAAAAATATCCACAGTTTCTTTTCCGTAATTAGAAAAATAAGCCGGAAGATTGAGCCCTTTTGTTTTTGAAGAAGCTGCCACCTCAATCCAGTTAGGAATGATGTCCGCAACAGACGCCTTTACATGTTTGTTTGGAAAATTGTTTTTATCTGTGTTGAGTTTAGCATCATTACCAGCAGAGTGAATGATTAATACACCCTTACTTGCAGCATACATAAACGCTTCGTCCACTTTTGTTTTGAGTGGAGAATAACCCTTACCAAAGCTCATGTTAATCACGCGAGCTCCATTATCTGTCGCGTAACGAACGGCATTGGCGATATCTTTATCGTACTCATCACCATTTGGTACAGCTCGAAGCGCCATGATGCGAACATCTGTTGCGATTCCATCGATTCCCAAATTATTTCCACGAACCGCACCAATAATACCGGCAACATGTGTTCCATGGTCTGCGCCCGGACCTTCAACGTCGTTATTTCCGTATCCGCGCTGTTGTTCAACCCTGTAAGGGTTATCACCGATGATCTGTTTCCTCGGGTCAAAGCTCTCATTGAAGTAGTATTTCAATTGATCATCATATCTTTGGAGAAGAACATCCAGACGAGCGGTGTTCGTTAAGTTATTCTTTTTGAACAACTCAATGAATTCTGCCTGAGCCATTTTTCTCACTTCTTCTGTCGGCTGAAGAGCCGTCACCATCGCCAAAGTTACTTTTTCAAATTCAACCGCGAGCAAAGTTTTAAGAACTTCGTAACGTGCCTTCATAGCATCTTTAATGCCCTGTACCTTTGCGGTCGATGTTGTCGCGTCTGTGCGCGCCTTTGCAACCTCAGCATCCAGGTGAGCCAAGTAAGCCGCTTCTTCTTCAGAGAGCTCTCTTTTTACTTTCAACTTTTTCATACGAACAAGCTCGCGAGTGACCTCAAGAGTGGTTGCATCGATATGAACAGGCTTGCCTGTCTTGTCGACACTTCCAAGAAAGTTCCAACCGTGAATATCGTCGACATATCCGTTTTTATCGTCATCGATATTATTAGAAGCTTTATTTCTTCCATTTTTATCAACGCCTGTCTCTCCAGGATTTTTCCAGATGTGAGCCGCGAGATCTTCATGCTCAATGTCGATACCGCTATCAATCACCGCAACAAGAATAGGCTCTACACCCGTTCTTAAGTTTAAGTCGATGTAAGCGCGATCTGCACTCACTCCCTCAATACCGTCTATTTCGGGATCTTTTGTGACCCATGTGCCTGTTGTCTCAACACCAGGTTTCTGCGGAACATCTGTTGTTTCTGCAGAGCGATCGCCTTTCGCATTAATCGGCTCTTGATCTAATGGCCGCGAAGATTCTTGTTTGGAACACGCGCCCAAAAATAAACTCGCAATCACCAAAGATGCAGCGAATAATGATCGGCAAGGTTGTGTATTTATCATTCTTTCCCCCTATGATAGGTGTGCATTGACACCAATTTAAACGAACAGACACCTGGAATAGCAACGCTTGTGCCAGGGGTAAATAGAAATTTGGAAATATCGTATGAATTCCTTTGAGGTTGCAGCTGATCCCCAGAGACAAAATCACTTCAAAACGCTTCAGAAACTGATCCACTATCTCTGGCCCCGGAGCCATAGTGGCCTAAAGATTCGCGTCATCGTAGCCATGTGCTGCCTGGTGGTTGCAAAAGTTCTGAATGTCTATGTTCCTTTCTTATTAAAAGATTTGGTGGACGTTCTTAATATTCGTACTACCGAAGTCGTCACACTCCCACTCGCTTTGATTGTCGCCTACGCCGTAGCGCGCGTCGGCTCTCAAGCCTTTGGCGAAATCCGTGATCTTCTCTTTGTTCATGTGTCACAGCACGCTCAACGAACGGTCGCGGGACACACTTTTTCTCACCTTCATGCGCTCTCTCTGAGGTTTCACTTAGATCGTCAGACCGGCGGGCTCTCGCGTGTGATTGAGCGTGGAACAAAAGCGATTCAATTTGTTTTAGGCCTCATGCTCTTTAATATTCTGCCGACTTTTTTAGAAATCTTTCTTGTCACCGGCGCCCTCTATTTAAAATTTGGATGGGAATATTCGGCCGTGATTTTTGTCACTATTGCCTCTTACATTTTTCATACTTACTTTGTGACCGAGTGGCGACTGAAACATCGAACCGTCATGAATAAACGCGACACCGAGGCCAATACTAAAGCGGTGGACAGTTTGCTCAACTACGAAACCGTAAAGTATTTTGGAAACGAAAAACACGAAATGAACCGTTACGATCACGCTCTTTCGTCTTACGAGCAAGCGGCCATTAAAAATCAATACACCCTTTCGACTCTTAATATTGGTCAAGGGCTCATCATTGGATTTGGACTGGCAACGCTTCTCCTCCTCGCCTCAAGAGGCGTGCAAAGTGGAGTGCTGAGCATTGGTGATTTTGTACTTCTCAATACTTTTCTTTTACAGCTCTATATGCCACTCAACCTTTTGGGCTTTGTCTACCGAGAAACAAAACAAGGTCTCGTCGATATGGATAAGATGTTTGAGCTTTTGGCCGTCAATCAAGAGATAAAAGATTCTCCAGACGCAAAGGCTCTCAAGGATCAGGCCCGTGACATTCAATATACTGTTGAGTTTAAAAATGTTTCTTTCTCCTACGAGCCTGACCGAAAAATACTGAAAGATCTTAGCTTTCAAATTCCGCATGGAAAAACGGTCGCTGTCGTGGGCCCGAGTGGGGCGGGAAAGAGCACTCTCTCCCGACTCCTCTTCCGATTCTATGACGTCACTTCCGGTGCGATTCTTATTGACGGTGTGGATCTACGGAATATCAAACAGCTCGATCTACGTCATCATATTGGAATCGTTCCCCAAGACACGGTGCTGTTTAACGACACCATTCACTACAATATTCAGTATGGAAACATCCTCGCCTCTGAACAGGAAGTGATCGAGGCCGCTCGAAAATCGCAAATACATAGTTTTGTGATGGGGCTTCCTAAAAAATATGAAACCGCGGTTGGAGAACGCGGCTTAAAACTTTCTGGTGGAGAAAAGCAACGTGTGGCCATTGCCCGTACGATTTTAAAAGACCCGCCGATTCTTATTTTTGATGAAGCGACGAGTGCTCTAGATTCTAAAACGGAAAAAGAAATTCAAGCTTCGCTCAAAGCCATTGCCCGTAACCGTACCACTCTCGTGATTGCCCATAGACTTTCCACCATTGTCGATGCCGATGAAATTTTGGTTTTAAAGGATGGGGAGATTGTGGAACGTGGAACCCATGCAGAACATTTAAAAAGAGATGGGGAATACGCCTCGATGTGGAGAAGGCAGGCTTCTCAAAAGGACGAATCCCCTACTGCTTAGAGTTGAATCCATTTTTGGTGAAGTTCTTGCCGTTTTCCTTTTTCGAACTTCACAGCTGGGCCAATGAGCTTGGCCCGTTGATTGACTATCACGAGGCCCGCACCATCGTCGCAACCAATAATAGGCGAACGGGTCTGTTTGGAGTACTGAATCAGCTCTTGGTCGTGGCTTCCACGCCAATCATAGTGCGGAGAAAACTCGAAACCGACAAGGCTCATGGCTTTATAGTCTGTCAGACAGTGTTTGTTTTCATCACGATCAGCACTTGGAACTTGGGCCGTCATAATATTAGGAGTCATCACGATCGCGCCGGCACTCATGCCCGCAAGAACCCCGCCTTTTTTCACGAATTTTTTAAACTGTGGGATGAGTTTGTTTTTTCTTAAATGATTTAAAAATATAAAAGTGTTCCCGCTCGAAAGATAAATCACATCCCCAGAAAAGACTTTTTCGAGATGTTTTGGAGAATAGTCTCTATTGGGTGCAAAGTAGTTGAAGTTTTTCACTCCATATTTTTTGTAATAGCGTTTCCAATCACGATAATGATCGGGATGTTCATAGAACGTAAAAGGAACGTAGCTCATGACGGGCTCTTTCTTTTTGATAAGGCCCAGGAGCTCAAGGTCTAAAGCTTCATTTATCTTATTATTGCCGCCGCTATATAAAATAAGTTTCATACGACTAGATAGAGCAATCTCCATACCCTGTCTCATTCAGAGACGGACTTAAAAAGTACTTAGAAAGTGTGTGGTTAGCTGGCCTCACCATGAAACATCTTAAAACGGGACAGCTAAGGTTTTGACTGTGAGAGTGGTGACTGACACCTTGGGCAGAAGAACAAAACGTCTCAAGTTGAAACGTTTCCGTGAAAGCGAAGCAGTCACTGGAAACGTGACTGCTTTTTTTAAAATAATAATTAATCTTGGCGAGGGCGCTTTTCGTTCAACTCGCGGCGAGTGCGTTCAAAGTAATCATCACCGTCCGTACGTTGATTATTACTACGAAGATCCTCGTCAAATCCCATTGGAGATTCATAGTCGTCCATGCGAATCGAGTACTCTTCTTTTTCGTAAGGACGTGACAGACGATTTTCAGGGTAACGTTTGCGGTTTGGTCTTTGTCCAAGATAGTCGCGCTTGTAGAGAAGAACTTGGCCACCGATGATAGCCGCATTATGAACGTCGAGCTCGTTGTCTAACCCAGAACGTTTCATCCAGTTCATATCCACGTTTGGCATCGGCTGACCTGTCATGCCCAAAGAAGGATTGTAGTTACCTGGGTTTTGAAATGGACCTGGTCGGTAGCGAGGGTCTTGAATACGCTGTTGCATCTCTTCAGGGGTGCGCGCGTTCGATCCAAATTCGACAACGATCGGCTGAAGAAAGCGAAAGCCTGCGCCCATATCACGAACTGAACCTATGCGCTCAATCAACTTCGTTGTATCTACAAGCTGTGTCTTCATGTTGCTATTGACGTAACGGCTATTCAGCGACGAGAGTGTAGAGAGTTTAATGTAAGGGGCTCCGTTGCTATTCGACGACTGGGCCATGAATTTTTTAATTTCAAGGTAGCGACCATTATAGAGGTAGCCAATGTTGAAGGCACGATACTCGACATTATTGATTGTAGCTCTAAAGCTTAAATACCCTTCAGAGTCGAAATCAAATTCTGTGGTCGCAACCCAGTTTAAGTGAGTGCGAAGAACGCAGGAATCATCACCGCGGAAGAAATCGACATAACATTGGTTTGAGAGAAAGGACACTCCGTAGTTTTTCCATTTGCCACCCACACACTGGAGATACCAAAGGTGCGAGAAAAATGTGGCGTTTTGTACGGGAAGTGATTTTCCATCTGGAAGCTCTAAAGCCTCTACCGGAACGCGATCACTATTATAGATGCTGAAGTGTTGGTTACGGATTTTGTAACCTTTAGGCTTGCCTCTATTGTCATAAGAAACAATCGCAGTCTTCTGTTCAGGTGGAGGTGTTGTTGCCGCGGGAGATGCTCCACCGCCGCCACCGCCGCCATCACCGCTTTTATTACAAGCCATGCCCGCAACCATTAACACTGTAAGGAACCCAAGACTCAGCTTTTTCATACACACCTCAAGGCAAAAAAATTGCCGTTTTATTCTAACAATGAAGGTGTATTCAATAAGTTGGCCAAAAAAAGAGGGGTTTGCGTAGGCGCAAACCCCTCTGTCCTCTTCATAAATTGTAGCTCATCCCACTTTTGAAAAACTCCAGTGTTAGAAACTCAACACCGGTGACGTAAATGGTCTTTCAACCTTCACTATCGTAGTTCAACCAGAACATTCGGAGGACGACGACGTTTTTTTAATCTTTCTGTCTTTAAGTGCCTCAGTTGTTTCATGAGCTTTGAGGTCGCGGATTCTATTGCCGTGTAGAGGTCAGGATTCAGTGCGCGACTGACAAGAGTTCGACCTCCAAAAGCATGAACCCTCATCGTAGCCGAGAAGAAATCGTGACCCGCCTTCGCTAAATAAACAGAAACGTCGTCGATTCTCGGCATTTTCTGCGTCATCATCTCGACATTTTTTTCGACTGATTCTTCTATGGCGGGGGTGGGGGAAAAGTGTTCACAAACTAAGGATACAGACATTCTTACCTCCTCTGTCTTAACAAGTTTCTAAATACAATATGGGTGCCATTTTTTTAATGTAAAGTGGACTAGACCTCAATTGGGCGTTGCGGAAAGTGTATGAAAGAACAAAGAAAATTGGCGCAAAAAAAACTAATCAGATGTATTAATATTCGCTGCGAGTAATTTTGTCAAAAGCGGGCAAAAAAGGTTATTGAAATGAAAACAGGAAATAAACTCACTCTCGAAAAAAGTCCATATCTTCTTCAGCACGCAAAAAATCCTGTCGACTGGTTGGCGTGGAACAAAGAGGCCTTTGAGGAGGCCCGGAAAAACGATAAGCCCATTTTTTTATCTATTGGATATTCTACGTGTCACTGGTGCCACGTTATGGAACATGAGTCTTTTGAGGACCCCACCGTCGCCGCTATGATGAACGAAGTGTTTGTGAACATCAAAGTGGATCGTGAAGAGCGACCTGATATCGACCACATTTACATGACAGTTTGTCAGATGATGTCGGGACAAGGTGGCTGGCCTCTCACCATCTTTATGACCCCCGATATGAAACCTTTTTTTGCAGCCACCTACATTCCTAAAACGTCTCGTCATGGTCACATCGGCATGATCGATCTCATTCCGCGGATTCAAGATGTTTGGACCAATCGCCGCGAGGAGGTCTACCGAACAGCTGAGGGAATCACGGCGGGGCTCTTGCGCTTGTCAGAAACTCCCACCATAGAAGAAGGCTTCTCTGCAAAGGATCTGCATGAAACTTTCGATATGCTTTCTCAGGGCTACGATGAAACTTATGGAGGGTTTGGAGCCGCACCGAAATTTCCTACACCTAGTCATTTTCGTTTTCTTTTAAGGTACTGGAAACGCTTTCGATCAGAGCGCGCTTTGAATATGGTTACCAACAGCCTCACACAAATGAGACAAGGCGGAGTTTTTGATCACGTCGGCCTTGGCTTTCATCGATATTCTACGGATCGCGAATGGCTTACTCCGCATTTTGAAAAAATGCTTTATGATCAAGCCACCCTTCTCATGGCTTATACCGAAGCCTATCAAGCGACTAAAAATCCACTTTTTGAACAGACCGCTCACGAAATTTGCGCTTATGTAAAACAAAAATTTCTTTCTCCAGAGGGAGCCTTTTACTCTGCAGAAGATGCGGACAGCGAGGGCGAAGAAGGAAAGTTTTATCTCTGGGAGCAAAAAGAGCTGCAGACGGTTTTAACCTCGGAAGAGTTTTCCTTTGTTAAAAAAAGTTTCAATATCCAAGAGTACGGAAACTTTGTCGAACATGGGGTTCAAAAACCCGGCAACATTCTCTCGCTGATTCCTGTTTGGAAGGAGTGGTCTCCGCAAGAGCAAGCCACCTTTAAAACAAAATGGGAGTCCATTCGGAAAAAATTAGAGAGCTTTCGAGAGAAAAGAATTTTTCCACACAAAGACGACAAGATCTTAACAGATTGGAACGCGTTGATGATCGGCGCACTTGCTAAATCCGCTCGCGTCTTCAACAGACCTGATTATTCCGAAATGGCGCAGAAGGCACTTCAATTCTTAAACAGCCATCTCAAAAAGAAAACCTATTTACATCGTTATCGAGATGGGGAAGCGGCGATCATAAGTCCCGTTGATGATTACGCCTTTCTTCTTCATGCCCACATTGAACTCTACGAATCAGTCTTCGACCCTTTACTTTTAGAAAACGCGCTTTTGGTAGCTCAAGAAATGATTGATCTTTTTTGGGATGAAAAAGATCTTGGCTTCTTTTTTACCTCCAAAAATGCAGAGGCCCTTTTGGTAAGAAAAAAAGAGCGCTATGACGGTGCCACTCCTGCAGGTCAGTCTGTGGCCATCGAAAGTCTTTCACGACTTTCAAAGCTCACCGGGCAGATGAGCTTTGATGAATATGCGCAAAAAGCACTGCAAAGTTCTGGAAATGAAATTCGTCGGTATCCTTCCGCTTACACCTATTTGATGTCGGCCTTGGATTTTACTTTTGGGCCGCCACAAGAGCTGGTCGTCACAGCTCAAGGGCTTTCTCAAGAGCTCAAACAGCACCTCTCCATCATTCAAAGAGAGTTTTTGCCACATTTGAGTCTGGTATTAAAAACGAAAGCATCGGATCCCTCTGCGGCATCCTCGTTCACGAGTGGTATGTCGATCACGGAGAGCTCCCTTTATTATATCTGCGAAAACTTCACATGCGCTCAGCCGACTCAAGACTTTGATTCAGTTTTCAAACGTCTTTGCTCAAAATAAAAAAGAGGTTGGCCTCCTTTTATGTTTCGCTGTCGGGCCTTGCCTATTTAGGAGTTGAGTTCTATCCTTAAAAGGTGGGAGCACCTATGGCTAAAAAACGCGTGGCAATTTTATTTGGCGGCAAATCCGCAGAACACGAAGTTTCCTTAATGTCGGCAAAAAGCATTTTTGAAAATATTGATAAATCAAAATATGATGTTTGCCTGATCGGCGTCGACAAAGAGGGACACTGGGCTCTCCATGATGGCGCCAAAGCGCTTTTGAACGCACATGATCCTAAGCTTATTGCTCTGAATAAATCAAACCAAGCACTCACTTTAGATCCCGGTGCCGAAAACAAAGCTTTGATTGAAACTTCGAGTGGCAATTCTATCGGCAATGTGGATGTTGTTTTTTCGGTCATGCACGGAACGATCGGTGAAGATGGTTCTATGCAAGGACTACTTCGCACCGCCGGAATTGCCTTTGTAGGGCCAAGCGTTCTTTCTTCTGCGGTCGGAATGGACAAAGATGTTTCCAAAAGACTACTTCGGGATGCCCAAATCCCGGTGGCGAAATTCATTACGCTTCATCGCCATCAGATCAGTCAAATTTCCTTTCAAAGCGTCTCTCAAGAGTTAGGATTACCACTCTTTATTAAACCCGCCAACACGGGTTCTTCCGTTGGTATTCACAAAGTGAAATCAGAAAAAGATTTTGATTTCGCCATCAGTGACGCATTTAAATACGATACAAAAATTCTTATCGAAGAGTTCATTAAGGGCCGTGAGATAGAAATTTCTGTTTTAGGAAACGAAAATCCCATCGCATCTTTGCCAGGCGAGGTCATCCCCCATCATGACTTTTATTCTTACGAGGCGAAGTATATTGATGAAAATGGCGCCGTCATCGAAATTCCGGCAAAGCTTGATAAGGCCACAATTAAAAGAGTGCAAGAACTCGCCATTAAAACTTTCACCACTCTTTGTTGTGAAGGTCTCGCACGAGTGGATTTTTTCCTGACGGAATCAGGTGAACTCTATCTTAACGAGATCAATACCTTGCCGGGCTTTACCAAAATCAGCATGTATCCTAAAATGTGGGATGCTTCGGGGATTGGTTATTCGGAGCTTATTGATAAGTTGATCCAACTAGCGCTTGAGCGGCATGAGCGAGATAAAAACATCAAAACTCACTACACACCACAATAGTTAGGACGCTAAGAAGTCTTCAATTTCAGTTTTGCGAACCATGGCGTCTTTATACCCGAGCTCGGCTAAACGGCTGCAGAACGTGGGATCAAAGAGCAAATAACTAATTAAACCCGAAGCTTGTTCGAGAGGGCCTAGGCCCTTAAGAAGGTATCGTATGACGCGCGGAAGGCGCCATGTTTCTCCCTGAGCCATTTTTCCAATATCCTCAGAGGGGCTTATCCAAATGAAGTTTACAGGCCTTAACGAAAGACTTTTACGTTTCTCCTCTGGAACATGAGAAAGCGTTTTGTTCACACGATTCATGCGTTCAATATCCCAATCGACTCCATCGAGGAGAATGGCGTTCAGCACGACGCTGATCACGCGACCCACGCTGGGACGATCTACATTCGTCGTGAGAATTTCACTGGTCGGTGGCTGTTTTCTCACGCCAACGATAAAAAGTTTTTCAGCTCCCAGATGAATCGCGGGACTTAAAGGAGCCGTGTTTCGCAAACAACCATCTCCAAAATATCGACCATCGATGTTCACGGGCGGAAAGAAAATCGGAATCGCACAAGATCCGAGCACATGCTCCACACGAATTTTTGTATCTTCGCTCTTTCGTAGCTGACGATCCCACATCTCCATAGGCGCCTTACCTTGCACAAATGTGATGGAATTCGAGGATGTATAATCCGTGGCTGTCACCGAAAGCGCACGCAAATGTTCTGCATCAAGATTTTTTTGAATTTGGTCATAATCGATATGGCTCTGGAGAAGATGATGAAGCGGCTTCGTATTCATCAGAGCTTTTGCAAAGTGAGAGCCTCGAAGTGGCGCCATCATGAAGTCGAGAGCAAATTTTGCTCCTACATTTCCCATAGAGATCACGTCCGACTGGAAAACATCTGAGAATTTAACGTTCTGCCAGAGATCTAAAAGTTTTTCGGCACCCCTAACGGGGTCATGGCATTGCGAAGCCCAGAAGGTGGCATTGATGGAGCCAGCACTCACGCCTGTCACAATTTCAAATGGATTTTTCTTTTCCCAAGTTCCTGAAATTTCAGAAACTGCTTTTAGCACACCCGCTTGATAAGCCCCGCGCGCACCACCACCCGTCAACACCATTGCTCTCATATACTTTATGATCCTGCTCTTTCGTGAGCCTGTCTATTTACCTAACGTCGCCTCGACTCATGTCGGGTAGAACTCGACTTGTGACAACCCTGGAGGTTAGAGACAATAGAGATAGATATTTTCCTCGGAGGGAAAATGAGCACAATTTCAAAAAATCTCCCAGCAAAGACTACCATCACAAAAGATACGTTGAGTAAAAAGCCAGAAGAAAAAGCGACCTATAAAAAAGCGGGCGCTACTGCAGGAAAAGAAGCCAATTCCACAAAGGCCAAAGCGCCCAAGATGAGTGCCTCTGAAGAGATGGCGATGTTTAAAGCCGCCATTGTCGACATCGATAAGCCGGTAAAGGACGATCCTGCTCTCGCCAACATGGCCTCTCCCACCTACAGCCCAAAGGAACTTCGAGCCAAAGCGGCCATATTTATGGCAAGCAGCAAAGCCACTCCCGAAGAAAAGGCTCTTTTGGCCTCGACCTTAAAAGAAAAAAAGGTTGAGAAGTAGACCTACAGACTTAGCGCAACGCAACCTGCGTGCGTTTCCTCGTCTTCATGATAAGTCTATAGTGATGAAGACGGATCCTTTACAAGATATTCAAGAGCTCAAAGAGTTGATTCGAGACTTTTGCGAAAAAAGAGATTGGGATCAATTTCATTCTCCTAAGGATCTTGCCATCGGACTTGCCACAGAGTCTGCAGAACTTCTTGAGCTTTTTCGCTTCAAATCCAATGAAGAAATTGAACGCCTTGTGAGCACCGAGCCCGGCCGCACCAAGGTGGCCGAGGAGCTTGCTGATGTATTTTATTTTCTTCTTCGCTTTGGACAGAAATATCAATTTGATCTCACGACAGAGCTTGTAAAAAAGCTCGAAATTAATGACAAAAAATATCCGGTCGACAAAGCACGCGGTTCAAACAAAAAATATAACGAACTCTAGAGGGAAATATGGCTAAAAAGTATAGTAAAGAACAAATTGAAGAAGCTCTTCCAGACTATAAAGGTTGGTCGATCAATCCCAATGATCAAATTGAAAAGACCTACGAGTTTAAAACTTTTGCATCTGCCATTCTCTTTGTGAATGCCGTGGCTCAGCGATCAGAAATGCTTAACCACCATCCCGACATTCTTGTTCTCTTTAATAAAGTGACTCTTTCTCTCAGCACGCACGATGCCGGTGGCGTTACCGAAAAAGATTTTGAGCTCGCTCAAGAGACTGACTCCCTCATCGCTAAACCTTGACAAGTCATCCTGAGCGCAACGAAGGACCTCGTCTTATTTAACACCAGATCCTTCGCTTCGCTCAGGGTGACAAGCTTCTGTATGTAATAAAAGGCTAGCGGAGTCCAGAAAAGGAGTGGCATATTGGCAACCCAACATGGGAGAAGTACGCACGGATGTGTCCGCACTTTTTTCAAATCATATCACTAAAATGTTATTTTAGTTTTAACAAGATACGTCTTTTAGGATTAAATTGAACCCGCCCATCGGCAAAGTTTCGCTTTACTTCTTCAACAAGAAGATTGTTTTCAAAAAAGAAAGACTGACTTGTTTTGTATGAAAGACCATCATGGGATGTCTGCCAATTGAAGTTCATTTTTTGACCAGTCCAATTCGTCTTAAAAGTAGCATAACCGTCTAAAATTGGACGACCCTGTTCATCAGCCATTGAAATACTAACTTGTTCACACCCATCTTGTAGAATCACCTTGTGTTCAGAATATTGTACTGTCTCTACAGGTGAATTTTCCTGATACTGAATTTGAATCACTCTATAATGACCGCTTAGATTAGGACAGGAATCTGCCTTTGATTGATAAGATGCCACAAGCAGCACACACAAACTAAACACAGACATTTTAATCATAAAGGCTCCTTCATTGCTCTGACCTTGAGCAAAATCGGTGCCTAATATAAACTAACCTGTAGAGCATAAATAGGTTCTGCCGATTTGCAATGCCGCTTTTTGTTACTATCAATGGTTTAAACACGTAACCGGCCACTGGCTTTACGAATATAAAACCAAATGATTGCTGGTCATTATTTACTACGAAATATGCCGACATACCGAGCAATTTAAAAAACAATTTGACGTATTTCGAGGTCTTTAAAGTTTCGTTTAATTGATTGGTTTGTAAGTTTCTTTTGTTTTGGTCTGCTTCGAAAAATAATACAACATAGACGTATTATTTAAGTTTAAACATAATCTTTGTAGAGGCATTGCCTTATTTCACTTTTCATAAAAGCGCGATTTTAAAATCATGTGGTATGGTTCTTTCACCTTTTCACCCAAAGGAGAAGCCATGACGAAACATATGCAGATTCACGAAAAAGCTCTCGAGGTCGCGGGCCGTTTTCGAAGAGCTGAGAGCGACTTGATTGAAATTCTTCAGCAAGTAGACGAGCATAGAGTCTACCTTAAACTCCACTGCAAAAGTCTCTATGACTATGCAACGACGGTTCTTAAATTGAGCGACAACGTAGCGTACAACTTTATCACGGTCGCGCGAAAAGCAAAGGAAGTGCCTAAGATGAAACAAGAGATTCAGTCAGGAAATCTTACGGTCTCCAAGGCAAGAAAGATTTCGTCCGTTATCACTCCGTCCAATCAGGATCAGTGGCTCAAAATGGCCATCGAACTTCCTCAAAAGAAGCTCGAACAACAAGTCGCGAAAGTTTCCCCAAGAGAAGCGACGCCTGAGCGCATAAAGTTCGTGAGCGAAGATCGACTAAACCTTCAAATGGGGATTTCGGAAAGGCTTCAACATAAACTCAAAAGAGCACAGGAGTTAGAATCGCAGCGTCAGAAAAAGCATGTAAGTCTTGAAGAGACATTGGAAGCGATGCTTGATCTGTATTTAGAGAAGAAAGATCCAGTCCCAAAGGCCGAAAAGCTACAGCATCGCGCCAATTTTCCCGTCTTGCGACGAGTTCAACTGCGGGATCAAGGACAGTGTACCCATCGCAATCATCAAGGCGAGCGTTGCTCAGAAAGAAAATGGATTGATACCCATCACATAGTTCCAAAAAGCAAAGGCGGACAAGACACTTTCGAGAATCTCACCACTTTATGTAAAGGCCATCATCGGCTAGAGCATTCGCATTAAAAGACTTAAGCGTTGTAAGGGACAATAGAACTTTTGAATGCTTGGGCCCGAAGGGCCTGAGCTCATGGATGAGCGAACATTCAAAAGTCACAAGCATGGATGCTTGACCCGTGAGCCACTTATTTAGAACATGCACAGTTCAAAAAGTACCTACGCACTTTTAGTTAGTGCGGCGATGTCTCAGATCAAGAAAAGCGTTTCAAAACGAATCACTTTTTTGAGAATTATCAGTAAGACCTAAGGCTTTTCCCAAAATCTTCCGAATATTATGAGGGTTATTATAGGGGGATTTCATGCAAAGCCAGACTACTCCATCTATTCATATCCCATTACAGTTTGTAGTGGAATATCGCTATAGTTACGCGAGAGAATCTGACACTGGTCTTTTAAAGAATATCAGCCTCAGCGGAGCCTTCATTGAATCACACAGCCATAGATTTCATCCGAATGACAAGATAAAGCTCACATTTAAAGTTGGTGGTCGCACACGACAAATTCAAGCGCAAGTCGTGTGGGTGCATCACGGTGGGGCCGGTGTACAGTTTTCTCATGTGAACAATCAAGATAAGCAGATCGTCGACGATCTCATGTATTTCGTAGAGTCTCGCAGAAACTCTCGACGAAATGTTTTAAATTCTATTTTTTCTAAAGTAGAGGACGAGAGTACCGTCGAGAATGTTGATTCTGATGAAAGCTTCGACGACGCAGCTTAATCGAATGATTCATCACTGACGTCTCAATTAAACTTGAGTTTGACCGAGCTTCATCTTTCTCGAACGACCCTTCTTAATAATGAAGGACGTGAGTAAGATCGCTGTAAAAAACGTAACAATTCCTATTCCGATCGCCATCGTTGTTTGCTCGTCTTCAATCATGAATGGACTTGAAGAGGCATCTTTCTTCCTCGCCACTGGTGGTGGAGGAGGAGGCGCATTCATATCAGATGCTGGTGGCGGAAGAGGCATGTCCACTGTTCCTGCCGCCGCATTCGGATCTGTTGGTGGAGGTGTCTGTGCCATGTCCATCGGCGGTGGCGGAGGAAGTTCTGGTGGAGGATCCATTGGTGGCGGCGGTGGCACTTCAGCAACAGGTGGTGATATCTCCATAGCGGGAGGCGCAACGTCTGAACCTTCAGGCCAGTATCTTAATTCTGTTCCTGCCGCGAGAGCACCCTTTGATTCCACGTTTGGATTTGTAGCCCAAACCTCTTTCCAAGCTTCACCAAATCCCAAAAGTTTTTTAGAAATACTTCGAATGTTTTCGCCAGGAGCTGCCGTGTAGCTTTGTGCCGGAATGCCCTTGTCTTCGTAGTAGGTCATCATCGTCGAAGAATCGTCGGGTCTTAGTGGAGAGTTGTAATAAATTTTATCGCCGGGCTTTACTCCACGACTCAAAAATCCGTTGTCCGCCTTTAATTGCTTTGTTTTGTTAGATCCAAAGAGTTTTTGGCTGACACTTTTAAGAGTGTCCCCTTTTCTCGCAACATAAACCGTGTTGAGAATGCGTCCGTTAGAAGTAAATGGAGCATCTTTTATTTTTTTAAGACTTGCTTGAGGTATCGGCGCAGGCTCTTCCATCGGAACTGGCTCTTCGGCAGGAGGCTCTGTTGCGGCCATGTCAGAAAATGTGTTTTGATCTGCCGCAGACTCTTCAACTGGAGGTGCCACCTCCGCTGTTTGATCTGTCGGTGCCACAGCATCCATCGGTGTTGCCTCTTCTCCAAGTGGCTGCTCTGGAAGATCCGCAGGTTGATCTTTCGCCATATCATCACCGAGATCCGCAACGATATCATCAGCCGGCGGCTGTTCACCAGCTAGAGCTTCTTCTGGAGACGCGCTCGATGTCATAGCCTCTGACGACTCTGGATTAGAAGATCCATCATCCGCAAGTTCAGAAGATTCTAATTCATCAGTCGTTGCTGCTGCAGCTTGCTCCTTATTGTCACTGGATGTACAGCCCGTGCTCATCACCACAAGTGTGACAAAACTAAGCAGGGTGACTAGCTTGAACCATAAATTAAACTTATTTTGATTTGTGAAGTTCCATCCCATGTGCGCAATCCTTTGCTGCATTTATCAAAATCGCTAAATGACCAATCTCTTCCAATCATTACATCACAAAAGACGGGTCGCAGAAAATGAAATAATGCCTCGGGGTTCCCTTTGTCTGGCTGGACCAAAACCCAGGACACCTCTTAATCATACCGGAATCCGGGTATTCCAGTTAACCAGAATACATGGATCCCTGTTACTTAGATCCAACGTACTTCCACTTCGTCCCGTTTTTTATTCCATGAGACTTAAACCATCCTAGGTTCATTTCAAGAGCGTATTGCGCGGGAGCGCGACTAGGATATGTTTTAGGCTCTTTTATGAGCAGACTACTTTCAGGGAACATATCTTGAATATCCACAATTTCTTTTTTCGAATTGAAATAGGCAATAGAAAGCGGAATGAGTGTATTTTTCATCCAAAAAGCGAGTGGTCGCTCTGATTCAAAAATAAAAAGCATGCCCTGGTCTTTTTCTAACTTCTTCACGAACATCAATCCGTGTGTTCTTTTTTCTTCCGTGTCGGCAATCTCAACAGTAATTTTTTGAGCACCAATTAAAATTTCTTTTTTTTCGTAGTTTGGTCTTGCTTCGGAGAATGTAAGAAATAGGGAAAATAACGAAAGGATCATACAAGACCCTTTTCCATATCAATCGCCAAACCGTAACGAGCTCCGTAAGCAGAAACCGTGTAACGATCAATGCCCAACATATCTGCTACCATCTCTAGTAAAATAGCGCCGGCGACAATGACATCCGCACGACCACGATCAAGGCCCTTCACCTGTAGTCTCTCTTCAACACTCATCTTCGATAATTTGTGTGTCCACTTTTTTATCGCATCGACCGTTAAAACCGAATTATGCACAAGGTCCGCATCAAATTGAATCCCCTTTTCCACACAAACAAGGGCCACCGGAGTCCCTGCCACCGCAATGGCTTCCTTTGCCGAACAAATCTTATAAACCTTCATTTTTTCTTTGGCGTACTCTCGAAGTTTTTTTAGATCTTCTTCTGGAATAGGATTTTGAGTGACAAACATTTCGGTAAGCCGCACACAACCCAAGTCGACGCTCTGTCCTTCGACCGCGTTCGCAGAGTTTTTATGAATAATTTCTGTCGAACCGCCTCCGATGTCGACGCCCACGACGCCATCGAGACCCGAGCGATCAAACGTCATTCCCTTATAAGTCATCTCCGCCTCTTGTGGCCCAGAAATAATTTTGATCGGAATTTGGTACTTCTTTCCTAGATCAATCAATTCATGACCGTTCGAAACGTCGCGCGCCGCACTCGTCGCCGCAGCCATGACCTTCTCTACGCCAGAATCTTGTATAAGCATCTGAAATTCGGCAAAACATTTTTCTGCACGTTCCAGCGCTGACTTTTGAAGCTTGCGCTCTTGATGTACCTTCTCGCCAATACGAACCAGTCGAGTGACATCATGATGTACTTTTTGAATTTTTCCATTTTTAACATCTGCGATGAGACAGAGAAACGAGTTTGTACCGATATCGATGGCTGCGACTCTCATAAAATTCCTAAAATTTAATGTTCTTTAAAAGGTCTCCAACGTCATCTGGAACTTTATCGAGAAGTTTTTTTACTTCTTCGTCTTTGACGTTTTCTTTGAGCTTTTTTAATTCTTTATTAATAACCTTTGAGCCCTCCTCCTTCAAATAGGCCTGGGCCACAACACTCGTCGTCGCCTCCCATTTCATTGCGGGATCGTTCACCTTGCCTGTCATTTCTACGGGAAGCTTTGCACGTCCATCTTCACCGCGAATATCCATCGGAGGATTTTGCAGGGGCGCATAGACAAATCCTTTAAAATAAAAATTTTTATCAAATCCCACATCTGCATCGCCCTTGAGGGAGGTGCGCGAATCTTTGAGGTCCATCTGAATTTGCTGAAGGTATATTTTTTTATCCGCTATCTTTATTTGGGATTTGAACGTTTGAAAACGATCTCCGACCTTCACGTCTTTCGCTTTTTCTTGAACGTGCGGAATCGATTTTAATTTTTCCGCAAGCATTTTCACACCCGCAAGACCTGACCAAGAACCGTCTTTTAAATTGAACTGACCGCTTCCCGAAAGTGATTCTTGAATTTGTGCCGCCGCGCCTGTGCGGCCAGAAAAAGACAGCTGTAAATCCAGCTGTCCTTTAAGAGTATCCTTATATTCGGGCATTTGACTTTGAATGGCCGCATTGACGTCCATATCTGAAACTTTGGTTTTTACATTGTAACTCATCGGCGCAAGCTTTGTGTTAGCCGCAACATCCATATCCACTCGACCACCAAACACTTCAAAACGCGCGCCCTTCATCTCGAGCTGCTCGTTTTGATAGAGAATGGGGCTTGAGAAGTTTTTAAGCGTGATGCCTTTATATTCAGAAAAATCTTGAGCCTCGAGTTGTCGAGCCGACATCTGCCCTCGAAAGGCCACTCGAGATAAATCCGGGGCCTCACCTGAAATTTGAAAGTCGCTTTTCCCTTTTTTACCAGAAACACTTTTGAGTTTCGCATATCCACTATACTTCAACGATCCGAGAGGTCCCTCAGCCTTGAATAAGAAAGAGGTCAGGCCACTCACATTATATTCTTTAAAAGAACTGATTACATTGTGAAGCTTCGCGAGATTTAGGTTTTCTGTTCGTGCGGAAATCTGCACAGAAAGCTCGGGCTCTTGATCCACATAACCTTCAACAAGAACATTGAGATCATCCGCTAAAAAATTTACTTCTTCGATCGTCAGACGAGGTTTTTTATAACTCAACTTGGAGTCGATCTTTGATGGTACGCCGGCGTCCTTCTTGAGCAGGTTGGTGTAGCGCGCTTTTGTTTCTGACATATCGAGGGTGAGTTGCACCTGCGCTTCGTCAAAATCCTCGTTCGCGAGCATGATTTGACCCTTTAAAGAAATAGGCCCCTCGAGATCCACGCCTGGGCCGTGATAGTTCGCATTCGTCGAAAGCGTTGCCTCAAAGGGCGCGCCAATTTTAAAGTTTTTTAGTTCAAAGTTGATTTGATCTAACTGGGTTTTACTTTTTTTAACTGGATCCACGTAACTGACAAGAGCATCAGAAATAAGAATGGATAGCTGGAGACGGCTTAAGCCAAATCCTGCAGCACTCTCTTTCGTCGTTGGCTCCGACACGGCGGGCGGTGCCGCTTCGCCGGTAGAGTCCGCACTAAACAGCTCAAAAATATTGAGCGTCTTTTCCTTTTTGACCAAAAAGATTTCAGACTTCTCTGCTTGAAAACGCACATCAAGTGTTCCCGAAATTAAACTCATAAACGGAATCACAAGCTCTGCGTCTTTCACAAAAAACACGGTTTCGCCGCTTTTCTTTTCAGAGATGCGGAGACCTTCGATCGCCACCCGCACCTTGCCCCAAAGGCTTAAGCTCATCGGACCAACTTCGGCCATAGCGCGGCCATTTTTTTCAATGGCCTGGATCACCAGAGGTTTAATTTTCGTATTTACGTCATAAAAAACAGGAATTGCAATGAGGGCTGATGCCACCACACTGACTAAAACAAAGATAAGAAGGAAAAACTTTTTCATCCGCCCTTCAGTTTTTTCATCAAAAGTTGGTTCACAAGGTCAGGGTTTGCCTGTCCTTTTGAGACTTTCATCACCTGTCCTACAAAGAAGCCAAAAAGCTTGTCTTTTCCTGAACGGAACTGCTCAACCTGTCCGGCGTTGTTTTTAATCACTTCGTCAATCCATCCGTGAATGACGGCTTCGTCACTTACTTGAACGAGACCTTTTTCTTTTACGATCTCTTCTGCGGTTTTTTTCGTCTTAAACATCTCTTCAAAAACCGTCTTCGCAATTTTTCCAGATATTTTTCCACTGTCGATCATGGTGATCATTTTTGCTAATGCGGGCGCTGACACTGGGGTCTGATGAATCTCAAGCTTGGCGTTATTTAATTCACGGAGAAGCTCCACCATAATCCAATTTGATGCCGCCTTAGGATTTTTTGAAAGATTCGCCGTCTCTTCGTAATACTCAGCCATCGCTTTAGAGAGCGTAAGAATATTGGCATCGTATTCAGGAAGTCCAAAATCTTTTTGGAAACGTTCCAGCCTCTGAAGCGGGAGCTCAGGCATATTCTTTTTTGTCTCTTCAACCCAAACCGGAGAAACCCTTAGTGGGAGAAGATCTGGCTCAGGAAAATAGCGATAGTCTTGCGCTTCTTCTTTGGAGCGCATGGAGAAGGTGCGGTTTTTATCCGAGTCATAGAGCCTGGTTTCTTGAACGATTTTTTCACCCGCTTCAACAAGATCAATTTGTCTATCGATCTCGTATTCAATCGCCTTTTCAATAAAGCGGAAAGAGTTGATGTTTTTTAATTCCGCTCGCGTTCCAAGTTTTGGGTCGCCCTTTTTTCGCACACTTACGTTACAATCGCAGCGCATAGATCCTTCTTCGAGGTTTCCGTCACACACTTCAACGTATTGAAGGATGGCTCGCACCGCACGCGCATACTCCGCCGCTTCGGATGCTGACCTCATATCGGGCGCCGAAACAATTTCTAAAAGTGGGACGGAGCTTCGATTCAAGTTCACGAGCGTGTCCGTTGCCGCATGGGAAGATTTTCCGGCATCCTCTTCGATGTGGGCACGAATGATCGTCACCGTTTTCTTTTGTCCATCAATAAAAAACTCAACTGTCCCATTTTCGCAAATAGGCTGATCATACTGAGAGATTTGGTAACCTTTTGGTAAATCGGGGTAGAAATAATTTTTTCGCGCAAAGGTCGACTTCTCGTTCACCGTACAATTTAAAGCGAGGCCTGTTTTAATCGACAGCTGAACGGCCTGTTTGTTTAAAACGGGAAGCGCGCCGGGAAGGCCGATACAAACGGGACAGGTGTTTTCATTGTCCGCAGAACCAAACTCCGTGGAACAAGAACAAAAGAGCTTACTCTTCGTTTGAAGTTGCGCGTGAATTTCAAGGCCGATGACGGCTTCGTAATTAGGGTTAGACATGTTTTGGTAACCTCTTGCCAATGTTTGCAATCTGTTCGATTGCGTAGGCCACATTTAACATTTTATCTTCTTCAAAGTGCTTTGCGGTCACCTGAATTCCAATCGGAAGACCTGACTGACTAAATCCACCCGGAACACTCATGCCTGGTAAACCCGCAAGGTTCGTAGAAATCGTGTGTATGTCGTTGAGATACATCGCAAGCGGGTCTTTGATTTGACCACCGATTTTGAAAGCAGGCTCGGGAGTCACCGGCGAGACAAGGACGTCACACTCTTCAAATGCTTTAAGGAAATCATTTTGAATCACTCGACGCGCCTTGCAGGCTTTGATGTAGTAGGCATCATAGTAGCCGCTGGAAAGCGCGAAAGTTCCAAGCATAATCCTGCGTTTGACCTCTTCGCCAAAGCCTTCGCCGCGAGATTTTTTATAAAGCTCTTCAACGTCGGCTACCACAGGACGAGGACCAAAACGTACTCCATCGTAACGGGCGAGATTGCTTGAGGCCTCACTCGTCGCCACAAGATAATAAACACTCACGCCGTAAGGAATCGACGGGATGGAAACCTCTCGGATCTCCGCACCACGCACCTTCAGCTGCGCGAGCATATCGTTCACGACTTTTTCGACTTCGGAATTTAAACCTTCACCAAAATATTCTTTAGGAACACCAACGACATAACCTTTAAGGTCTTCTTTTAAGTTTTTTGACCATTCGGGAACGGCTTTTTTTGAGGACGTGGAATCTTTTGTATCATGACCAGAAATCACCTCCAACATCAAAGCGGCATCTCTTACATCAAGAGCCATCGGGCCCGCTTGATCGAGCGATGATGCAAAGGCAATGATTCCGTAACGGCTTACTCGACCGTAGGTGGGCTTAACCCCCACAATTCCACAAAAGTTTGCCGGCTGGCGAATAGACCCACCCGTGTCGGTTCCAATCGCGGCGGCGGCAAGACGCGCCGAAACTGCGGCGGCAGAGCCTCCGCTCGAACCCCCGGGAACCATTTCCAGATTCCAAGGATTTTTCACAAGACCGTAAGCGGAATTTTCATTACTTGAACCCATCGCAAACTCATCAAGGTTCGCCTTCCCCACTACTATGCTTCCAGCCGCAAGAAGCTTTTCAACAACCGTCGCGGAATACGGAGGAATAAAATTACTTAAAATTTTTGAAGCCGCTGTCGTTCGGAGATCTTTTGTACAAAGAAGATCCTTGACGGCGACAGGCACACCGGCCATTTTTCCTAAAGTTTTTCCTTGCGCGACTTGCTCATCAACCTTCTTTGCTTCGTCAATCGCCCTTTCGTTCAAAGTAATGTAGGCGTTGAGCGAAGGGTTTTGTTTTTCCGCACGGGCCATAAAAAACTCGGTCACCTCTTGGGCTTTGACCTTTTTGGTTTTTACAAGATCTGCGATTTTAGAAATACGAATGTCTTCGAGATTCATCAGCGACATAATTAAACCACCGGTGGAACTTTAAAGAGGTTACCAACTTAAGAAGGAGCGTTTTTCAAAGATCCTTCTGCACCTAGGCCCGGATGCACTTCATCTTCACGCATCCAGTATTCAATATCGGAAGCGGTGATCAAAGGTTCCGCGCCTTCTGTGTTCAGTTTTTTAAGTTCCTCGAAATATTTAAGAATTCGAGCCATTTGATCCGCATAGGCTTCCACTTCCTTATCAGAAAGTTGGAGCTTTGCGAGATTTGCGATGTGTTGAACGTCTTTCTTATTCATAAGGACGGAGATTAGTTGTATCTTCCCTTCATGGCAACGACTAAGGCGTCAAAAACCCCCAAAACGAGCGCTAGCAATAGCAGTAAACCCATAGAGCGGATTAAGAAACTGCGCGCTGAAATCGACCACCATAATTACGCTTATCACGTTCTGGATAAACCCGAGGTTTCTGATAGGGAATACGACCAGCTTTTTGAGGAACTCCTTCAGCTTGAAAAAGAACATCCAGAGCTTAAAGACCCACTTTCTCCCTCCCAACGAGTGGGCGGCACGCCGCTAGAAAGTTTTAAAAAAGTCACACGGCGAGTTCCCATGCTCTCTTTACAAAACAGTTACGATTCTGAAGATATTTTGGAATTTGACCAGCGTGCAAAAAAGCTTTTAGGACTTCCAGAAGAAGAAAAAATTGAATACTTTTCTGAGCCCAAAATTGATGGCCTTTCGATTGAGCTCGTTTACGAAAAAGGGGTGCTTGTGCGCGCCATCACTCGCGGTGATGGCATCACGGGAGAAGACGTTACCAATAACGTAAAGACAATTAAATCGATTCCTCTCGCCCTTACCGAAAGAGAAGCACCTCTCTTGGAAATTCGTGGCGAAATTGTAATGCTCAAAGAAGATTTTAAAAAGCTCAATGAAGCCCAACAGGAAAATGGCGAGGAGGTGTTTGCGAATCCGCGAAATGCTACCGCAGGAACTATTCGCCAACTCGATCCAAAAATTGCCGCCTCACGATCGCTCAGATTTTTTGCTTACGCCGTTGGTGAAATCACTCACTACAAAATTAAAAGTCAAAAAGAATTGCACGAGCTGCTTCACCGCCTTGGCCTTCCCACTCTCGCGTTCAATAAATCTCTTGAGAAAAAATTTAAAAAGCCGCTCGCTCATGTGACCCCTCATGCTGACGCCGCCATTGAATATTACAATTGGATTGGACGCCTACGTCACGAACTCTCGTTTGATATTGATGGCGTTGTGGTGAAAGCGAACTTCTGGAAATTGCAGCAAGAACTCGGCACCGTCGCGCGTAACCCGCGCTGGGCAACCGCCGCCAAGTTTGCACCCGAGCAAGCCACCACCCTCATCGAAGAGATTCAAGTCCAAGTGGGGCGAACAGG
>JBFWOZ010000007.1:0-93837 GCA_050250255.1 Bdellovibrionales bacterium
ATCGGAGTCGTGGATGAGGGAGATCTTCTTTTGCCTCTCGCGAACGGACTCGTAAAGCCGGAAGATCCTATTTTAAGTTTCATCAAAGGGACCGTGCTGATGGTGGAGTGGGAAGAGCCCCTCCAAAAATTAGCAGAGCTTTTTAGCAAGGGCTATGTCGCCTTGGTTCGTTCACCCGCAGGTAAGTTACACTTATTGACCAAAATTGATTTGATCGAATATCTCGGAAATTCTTGAGGAGAATGTTGTATGGAATGGCCAAGCGATAAATATGGATTTGAAACCCGTGCGATTCATGCGGGTCAGGAGCCAGATCCTTCAACGGGCGCCATCATGACTCCGATTTATATGACGTCGACTTTTGTTCAGAGCTCTCCAGGGGTTCACAAAGGATACGATTACAGTCGTGCGGGGAACCCAACGCGAACGGCTTACGAAAATTGCCTCGCGAACTTAGAGTCAGGAAAATACGGAATTGCCTTCTCGTCAGGATGTGCGGCGACCGCGACTATTGCTCATCTTTTAAAACAAGGCGATCACGTGGTCTGCTTTGATGATGTTTACGGCGGAACTTTTCGTCTCTTTGATAAAGTGATTTCAAATAATGGTGTGCAGTTCACTTATGTGGATTTAAGAGATCTCAATAAGCTGGAAGATGCCGTTAAGCCGAATACGAAGTTGATCTGGATTGAAACTCCTACGAATCCGCTTTTGAAACTTGCCGATATCGAGGCAATTGCGAAATTTGCTAAAGCTAAGAACATTCTCACGGCTGTCGATAACACATTCATGAGTCCTTACTTCCAAAGACCTTTGGAGTTGGGTGCAGATATGGTCGTTCACTCCACAACCAAATACATCAATGGTCATAGCGACATTATTGGTGGGGCCGTGGTGGTGAATCGTGATGATTTGGCAGAAAAACTTTATTTCCTTCAGAAATCTATCGGGGCTGTTCCCGGAAACTTTGATAGCTACATTTGCATGAGAAGTTTAAAAACTTTAGCGGTGAGAATGCAGGCTCATGAACAAAATGGCCGAGGGATTGCGCACTTTTTGGAAGAGCATTCCGCAGTCAAACAGGTGATCTATCCAGGCCTAGAGAGTCATCCCCAACATGCGCTGGCGAAATCGCAGATGCATGGATTTGGCGGGATGATCACCTTCTTTATGAAGGGTGGCCTCAAGGCCGCGAAGACCGTGCTTGAAAACGTGAATGTCTTTGCCTTGGCGGAAAGCTTAGGTGGAGTGGAGTCTCTCATTGAACATCCGGGAATTATGACACACGCCAGTGTGCCTGCTGAACAACGGGCAAAGCTTGGAATTGATGACTCTATGATTCGTATTAGTGTGGGTATAGAGCGTTTGGATGATTTGATCTGGGATCTCGATAGCGCCTTTAAAAAACTCTAAGCATGGTTCTCAAAAGTGCTCGGTTTTCTTTGACAGACTGAAGCGCATTGAGTACCAGAAAAGGTTCCGATTTTAAGACCGAATTTCTAAAGTGGCCAGGTAGCTCAGTCGGTAGAGCAGAGGACTGAAAATCCTTGTGTCGGGGGTTCAATTCCCTCTCTGGCCACCAACTTCAAAAAACACACACAATTGAGCCAATACATCGTTGCGTCGTCACTCGCTTCCTTGCGACGTGCAGGCAGCACGTCTCAGTCGCTCGTTCCTAGCGCCTCGTCTTGACTCAATTTTGTGAGTTTTATACATAAGGAAAACCGTGCAGGTACACGCGGTTCTCTTTAGTTCGTTATACGAACATCGGTAGAGTATTCAGTTTTATCAGGATTGAAGCGTACTTCGATATCAATGAATGTACTGCCCGATAAACTATTGGGGTCTTTTACTTCATTAGGAAGCGCTTGTGCACGCAACCATATAAAACCGTCTTGTTTTAAAGTTTGATTATAACTTTGAGTTTTGCTGCCTAGAATGACATATCGAAATTGTTTTCCTTTTAAGGTTTCAAATTTTTCTGGATGTTGAATCATTGCATTCAGAAAGTGTGTCATGAACTCTCCAGGTCGTGCTCCTGACGAGATACTTTCAACATCCTTGTCATGAAACCATAAGCTGTTTTCTGATGAGAAAGTGTTGATCCACGCAGGAGCAGAAGAAAATGTTTGCGCTTGAATAGCCAAAGAATAAAGGCTGAAAAATAAAAGACTGAAATATTTCATTTAGTACTCCACATATCATTTGATCGATGTGTTATTGAAAAATATTACTTTTCGACGAGGCCACAATCTCGTTTGGCTTCACGCATTTTTTCATGAGCGGCCACAACAAAATCGACAGAGGCGAGACCAACATCAAATTGCGCTTTTCGTGCCTCAATAAGTTTCTTAAGTAATCCCACACGCTGTTCGCAGGACTTCGGATCTCCTAAGTTTTGATGACAGATTTTTACTTCCAATAAGTTGTGTTCTGCTTCGATTAAAGAAATGGGAGCCATGGTTCCCTTTTCAACTCGGTCTTTGGAGGTATCATAAAGTTCTTGGGCTCTCGCTAAGTCGCGCTGATCACAAGTTTTTTGAGCGGCAGAAGCGTTTAAAGTTAAACAAAGACTAAAAAGTAGAAGGCCTAAGCTTTTCATTTCTATCTCCACGTAAGGTTATTCGGAAACCTTTGTGCGAGAATTATTCCAAGTTTTTATGTATTAGGTTCGATGTGGGGGCGGGAAAGAGCCAATAATTGCTATTTTTAAAGCTTCGGTGACCTTGAGGGGCTCCTGTTTAGAAAAGTCCTGTTTAGAAAAGATCAAATTCTGAAGTATGTTCCGAAATTCGAAGGGACCACTTGGTCCCATACAAACTCATTTTACTTATCGTTGATTTTGCTTTTGCATTTTACAAAAGCGCCGCAGTCCCATAAGTGCAGACTGAGCTTCAAGGAACAGAACTCCTATACCAATTAGGAGGTAGATATGAACAACAACCCAGTTGATGTTCATGTCGGAAACCGTCGAAGAAAGCTGAAGGCCAGGATTCGCAGTACGTATGTTATTTTATCTTGGTTGAAATTTCTTTGGTGGCTCTGGACATTGATCCGTTAGTTTGAGTTTAACTTCTCTTTGTGGGTGGCTTTTAAAGCATGATCAAGGATGGTGCTTAGGGGTTGCGGCGCCTTTGCTTTGCTATTTAGAAATTTTCTTTGATCACCTGAAGTAGTTTTGAATGAATGCTGGCTGGGCCGCCGACAATGTCAGTGTGAACAAGAGGATCGAAAGCTTCACCTTTAAAGTTTGTGACGATGCCTCCGGCTTCTTCAATAAGAAGGGCGCCAGCTGCCATATCCCATGACGAGAGATTGAGTTCCCAAAAACCATTACAGATTCCGTGAGCGGTCATGGAAATATCTAGTGCGGCCGCGCCATAGACGCGAACGGTAGCGGCTTTACCTGAAAGCTTAATCGCTTCAATCGACTTGATGATTTTTTTAAGATTCTCTTTCGAGTTATAGCTAAAACCTGTGGCGTAGTAACCTTCCTCAAAAGAGTCGGCCTCTTTCACTTGGATTTTCTGGCTATTACACGTTGATCCCTTACCTAATTGAGCCGAATAATAATCATCATAAGCGGGAGCATAGACGCCGGCCGCGAGAACTTTTGTTCCGGTTTTTGTTTTTTCGCAAAACGCGATGGAGATGCAGTAGTAACGGCTACCCTGAGAAAAATTTGTTGTTCCATCAAGAGGGTCAATGATCCACAGATAAGGAGTCTCAAGGTTTTTTGAAGCGTTTAGTCCAGACTCTTCGGTGATGATATGGTGGTCGGGATACTCTTTTTTGATTTGTGAAAGCAAATGTTTTTCAGAGGCGAGATCTGCTTGAGTGACGATACCTTTTCCATTGTCCTTGTAGGAGCTTTGGACATTTTTTCTAAAATATTGAAGAGTAATATCGCCCGCTTCACGAGAGATTTTTTCTAAGAATTTTGAAAGTGCATCTAAATCTAAAGACATAAGATTTTGTAGCTGACGTGCGTTCTTCTCGCAAGATATAACGAGTTGTGATGAATAAGAAATATCAAAAACACCTGATTAAAGCGGATTCCAAATTTAAAAAACTCATTCAAAAAGTGGGTCATGTGAAAATGAAGGCGCAGCCTTCAAAAGAGGCTTACCGCGCACTGGTGCGTTCCGTCGTGTACCAACAGTTGAGTGGCAAAGCAGCGGCGAAAATTTTCGAACGCTTTGTAGGTTTGTTTGGCGTAGATTTTCCGACTCCACATCAGGTCATTCAAAAAACGGTAGAAGAACTGCGTCTAGCGGGACTTTCGCGTTCCAAAGCAGAAACTATTTTACGAATTGCTCTGGAAGCTCATGAGGGTCGCATTCCTGATGCCCAGGGCATTAAAAAAATGTCGGATCTAGAAATCATAGAATGCTTGACGAAAATTAAAGGGGTTGGGCCCTGGACCGTGCAGATGTTTTTAATGTTCACGCTGAAGCGCCCAGACGTTATGCCAGTGACAGATTATGGTGTGAGAAAGGGGTATCAAAAATTTTTGAATAAAAGAAAACTCCCGTCACCAAAACAACTAGAAAAAGACACTCAGCATTGGGCGCCCTATCGCTCTTATGCTGCTTGGTATATGTGGCGGCTTCTCGACGATTAGCGAGGAATGTAACACCTGAGATTCGTTAAACAAAATTCCAAATTTTAGACTTTCGTAGAGGAAAGAGACGCTTTTGTTTTGTCGAAAAGTAGATATGACAAAAATAATCTTATTTTCATTCGCATTTACGTTTTTTAGTTTTAACTACGTGGTTGCGGAGCAAAACGACGCTCCTTACTTAATGAATATTGAGAGCTCTCCAAGGTCAGAGAAAGCTCGTTATGATTTTTCTTATTTTCTTTACGCCCAAAAACGTTTCACAGAAGCGCGTACGCAGCTAAATATTCTTTTTGGTTTGAATTCTAATCACATGCAAGCTCGTAAACTTTTTCGTCATATGAATGAAATCGAAGGTCTGAAGGATATCGACTACATGAACCGTCAAATGGCGGTCTTTATGAATGAAAAAACATATGAAGATAGCGCGAAGGTTGCGCCGGCGGCTGCTAACACCACTGGGCAAGCGGTGGATACGGCAGCAGTTCTAAAGGAGATTGATACGACTTACGGTTTGAGTGCAGCCGTAAGGGCCGAGTATAAACCCACGGAAGAAGAAGTTGGATTTTCTCTAGAGGCACAAAGCTATTTTAACGAAAAAGTGTATGATCGCGCCGAAAGAATTTATAAATCTTGGACTTTGAAATATCCCGAGTCACCATGGGCACAGTCTGAGTTTTTAAAGTTTCTCGTGGTACGTGATCGTATGCTGCAAGCTGAAATTATTTTTAATAACGGAAAAGATCAATTTAGCAAATTTTTAAGAAATAAAATCATTGGTACTTGTATTAAGGAATTCAAAGAAGCTAAGAGTTCGGAACAAAAGGAAGCTGCCAAAGCCAAAATGCAAAAACATCTTTTTGCTTATGAAAAACACTTGAGAGGAGCTGCTGTTCCAGCAACAGCAGACCCGGTTCCGCATGCAGCCGTACCAGCTCCCGAGTCTCAAGCGGCTCCTTCAGTGACAGAAGCTCCAAGGCAACCATCAGCGGCGCACTGAGGAATTCTTCAACAAATGGCCCAACCCCGCTTAAACCCGGAGAGGCTAGGCTCGGTGACAGCTTACGCCAAAGTGTCAACGTGCTAGCCGAAGCAGAATAATGGAAGCCTCTAGGGAGTCTGTGACCTGTGGCATCTTTCTAGCACTTGGGACTTTAATCATCGATGGGAGATTAAAGGCCATGAAGGTTTTAGTAAAATTTGTGATTTCATTGTGCACGACCCTTTTGGTGAGTGTGCCTAGTTTTGCAAATCAAAAGAGCTGCGCAGCCTTGGGAGGGCTTTCAAACGAGGTCTCTCTCATTCGCAAAGAAAGCGTTCAGAATCTTCTTAGCTTTGCAGAAAAGTACAGTGGGAATCCAACAGAGCTCAAGCTTTGGATTAGAGCGCTTGAAGCCTACTCCGCCGGCCGCGACCCCATCATCGAAGAATTTAGAGAGGTCTTGGGAAAACAGCTGGAGACACTTGCTCAACTCGCAATAAGTTTGCGTGACTATAATCAAAGACTTAGTTCCATGCAAGGATATGAAAGGTCAGAAATTGAGGGACCTGTAAGTAATAAAATAATTGAGTTCATTGATCGAGTGAGACAGCAGGGGGCGGAGCTTCAAGCAGCGCCGCAATTAACTTTAAGTCGTTATTGGGACTTTGTACTATCACATCTCATTGCGATTTCGTTTTACTATCCAAGCGGTAAGATGATGGAAACAAAACAATTGGACATGACTTCTTATGTCCCTCTGGTGATAGATCACTTTGGAGATAGAATCTATCCAGGTGTCCCACTTGCCGGAAAATATGAAAACATGGCAGAGCTTGCGATGCGATTTTCTCAAATGACTCTGAGGTTTCGAAATGTTTGGAATTTTCCAAAGTTTTTTCAAGAAACAAAAGATGGCAATCTCTTTATGTTTCCAACCCGCCTAGACGATGTTTACTCTTTAAATTTAATTTCAGTCATGGGTGGATTAGCAATTGGCATGAAAGATAAAGTAGTGGACGCAGACAATACACAAATGAGTCCTGTGGAATTTGCAGCTCACGACATTTTTCATGGAACACTCATGCTAAATAAATATGTACGTAATTACGATAATTTAAAACAGGATATAGGTTCACAAAGAGAAAAGTCCATTCAAACTTTTCTTGATATTATGTCAGAAATGGAAAAAAGCGGGCCCCGTCAATTTGTTGCGGCCAATGTTGTCTGGCATTACTTAACGTATGAATTTAATATGGATTTAAAAAAACCTGAAGTGCCTTCATCGACAGGTGGACTCGCGGCACATGTGGGCCGTATGTACGCTGCACTTCCCGCTCTAAAAGAAGAAATTAAGAACGGCGCTTATAGCTCGATGAATTTAGGCGCTACAACTCCAGAGCGAGTACAAAGTGTGGAAATAGCGTTTTATAAAGTTCTCAAGCTCTTGGAGCGTGGAGAACTTGCACTTCATCAAAAATGACGAGAAGATGAATCGATGAAGTATTTTTACCTCACCATTTTGTTATGGGTTAGCACAGCTTCTGCGCAGGCCTCTGACTGCGTTCAGGTAAATATCCAATCCAGTGCTCTTTGCGAAAAACTGCAAGTTAATTTTGATTCGAGCGAATGTGAAGTGTCGGAAGACATTATGATTTCAAAGGTCTCTTGTAGGAACGAGTTTGTTGCGGAAGTGGTAGGGAAGTCGACGGAGTATCAGTACGTTGTCGTGGTGACTAAAAACACCGATGGAACATGGGTACCTGGGCAAATTGTACGAAACAAATTGCCCACAGAGCCCAAATCTAAAAAATCTAACCGTTCTTCGCCGTCGAAGTAACAGTTGTCATTGTTGATTTTGATCCAAGAAACTCTTCATCACTAAAGTCATCCACCTGAATTGCTTGGTATCTTAAAGCTTCGGCATTGATTAAATCGTTCTGTTCTTCTTTGTTAATAATGCCCTTTTCGAGCGCCATGGTGATCAAATCTGCAATCTTCTTTTTGGGTAAGATCTGTTTTTTCACGGCATCTCGAACTTTTCTCTCGGCACCTTCCGCGCGTTTCACCACGGTAAATGTGTGATCAAGGCGACGGAGTTGTTGTTCGAGATCTTTCGGAATAAAGATGCCTTCGGTGATGCGATCGCGTTGTTCCGTATCACTGGTAATCAGTGTTGCAAGCTTATGTGTGTGGCTGTCTTGGCATTCACCAGCGAGAGTGTTCAAGCCTGACCACCAACGGATAGGACCACGGAAGAGCCATGTAAGACCTGGAACCGAGAGGTTCTCGAAAATTCCATCAAATCCTTTTTGAATTTGGAAAAGAGAGTAGCTCATCGCGAAGTGAACATAAGGAAGATCTTCTTTTCTTGATCCATCAGCTTGGAAACGACGAAGAGTCGAAGTTCCGATGTACATCCAAGAAAGAATGTCAGCAAAGCGGCCGGTGATCTTTTCTTTTTGTTTTAAAGCCCCACCGAGTGAGCCCATCGCAATGTCAGACATAATCGCAAAACTTGCTGAAGCCCAGGAAAGTCTGCGGAAGTACTTAGCTGTGCTTCCACCAAATGGACTTACCGCAAGCCAACCGCGAGTCATGCTCAAAAGAATAGAGCGGAACGTGTTACGAATAACGTGACCGATATGACCCCAAAAAGCATCGTCAAATGCTTTTACGTCATTCTTCTCAATGGCATTCACTTCTTTGAAAGCATAAGGATGTGCGCGAAGAGCTCCTTGTCCAAAGATAATCAGTGTGCGAGTCATGATGTTCGCACCTTCAACGGTGATTCCAATGGGAGTGGAGATATATTGACCGGCGAGAAGGTTGCGCTTACCGCGAGTGATACCAGCTCCGCCAAGAATATCCATTCCATCATTTATAATTTTTCTTCCGAGTTCTGTCGCATTGTATTTTGCGATCGCTGTGATCACGGGGGGTTTAATTCCTTTATCAAGCGCACCGAGAGTGAATCTACGGAAAGCTTCAAGAAGGTAAGTAAAGCCCGCAATACGTGCGAGAGGTTCTTCAACCCCTTCAAATTTTGCGATTGGTACACCAAACTGTTTGCGAATTGCGGCGTGTGCGCTCGCGACACGTGTTGTGAGCTTAGCTCCGCCAACGCTTTGTGCAGGAAGAGAAACCCCGCGGCCAGCCGCAAGACATTCCATCAACATGCCCCAGCCTTTGCCGGCTCCGTTGATTCCACCAACAATGGCGTCTACAGAAACAACAACGTTTTTACCTTGAGTTGGGCAGTTATAAAAAGGAACACCGAGGGGATCATGGCGTCGTCCAAGAACAACTCCTGGAGTGTTGGAGGGAATGAGAGCGCAAGTGATACCGATGTCTTCGCCCTTACCTAATAAGTTTTCTGGATCTTTGAGTCGGAAGGCGAGCCCAAGGACCGTAGAAATGGCGGCGAGAGTGATCCAACGTTTGTTCCAGGTGAGTCGCATGTAGAGCTTGCCGTCTTGTCCTTTAAAGAGAATACCTTCGGCTTGAATGGCGCCGGCATCACTTCCTGCAGTTGGCTCAGTTAAAGCGAAACAAGGAACGTCTTCTCCGCGTGCTAAGCGAGGGAGATAATGATTTTTTTGTTCTTCAGTTCCGTAGTGAATTAAAAGTTCGGCAGGTCCAAGGGAGTTAGGAACCATCACTGTAATCGCGGCAGGAATGCTGCGTGTGCTTAACTTCATGATCACTTCACTGTGAGCCATTGCTGTGAATCCAAGGCCTCCATATTCTTTCGGAATAATCATTCCGAGAAACTTTTCTTTTCTTAAATAATCCCAAGCTTCTTTTGAGAGCTGACGGTTTTTCCAAACTTCCCAGTCGTCAATCATTTCACAGAGTTTATCCACGGGACCGTTAATAAATTTCTGTTCTTCTTCTGTAAGTGTTGGATAAGGCTCTTGCATCACCTTTTTAAAATTAGGTTTTCCTGAAAACAAATCGCTCTCTACCCAAACCACACCTGCTTCAAGAGCTGTACGTTCTGTTTCCGAAATGTGAGGTAGAAACTTTAATGCTTGAAGTGTTTTCATCACGCCGGAAGAAACAAGCATTGCTCTAAGAGGTTTAATATTAAAAACAATCGCGATGGCTGCGAATGTTAAAAAGGCCCACATTGGAACTCCGATGCCGACAAAAACTGCCGCTAAGATCGCAGTCCAAATAATGAGCGGAGCTCCCATAAACCCTACGGTCAAAATGGCGAATACGGATGCCAAGATGTAGTATTGAAAATGTTCTCCGTAGAAGAAGCCCATAAATTGTTCAAAGTTTTCCATTTTTTTCCCTTCGCTTAAGCGAGCATGTCCACGATAAAATTCGGCAAAATCAGCGATTTAGTTAACTCTATTCTCTTTTAAATTCTCTATTACGGGAAGCTATTGCGATCTAAATCTTAAATTCTTCCCTAGACCTTTGTCTTCTTTTGTACGAGAGAAGCTATAGAAGTTTAGAAACTTTTTTTAGCCGAAAGTCGAGGTTGATTTTTTTTTTAAATAAAGAGAGGCTGAAGAATAACTTTCTGAATCAATTGAAGAGACCGATTAACTCTGAGTGCATCAAGATATGGTAGATTTTGGCAAAAACTGGAAAAGTGACAATATGTCCCCTCGTCGTCACAGGAGGCTAGGCCCTTCTTTGAGCCAGTCGAAGTTTTTTCTATGGTCTTTCGTACTTACAGTTTTTATTGGGAGCGTCGGCTTCTTTTTTTACCACGCAACCTCAGTAAACCTCAATCATCGTAAAATCTCAAAATTGATCGGACCAGCGATCGCCGCTAACAACTGGCCAAAGACCGCAGTCTATTCTAAAGGAAACATCAAAACTTCCCTCAGTATTAGCTACACCACGGACGCTGTGAGCCAAGAGGCCATCCAAAAACTTTTTAATGCTTACAAGCCAGATTACGGCGCCCTCGTGGCAATGGATGCTGAAACTGGCCGCATTCTCTCCATGGTGAGTTACACACGTGACAATGAGCCCGTAGGTAATTTGTCTCTCAGAGCCACGTTTCCTGCGGCATCTGTTTTTAAATTGATCACCGCGACTGCCGCCGTAGAAAGCGCGCAACTGACCCCAGAGACAATGATTGCGTTTAGCGGAGGTAGTCACACTCTTTACCGTCGTAACGTTTACGATAAAAAGATCAACCGTTGGACAAGAAATATTTCGCTGAAGCAAGCTTTCGCACTTTCCGTAAATACAGTTTTTGCTAAACTCGGTCTTGAGCATATGGCACCAAGCACTCTTGCAGAATACGCTCATCGTTTTAAATTTAACCAAGACATCGATTCGGACATTCCGGTACAGCCAAGTGTAGCGAAAATTCCAGATGAAGCGACTTGGGAAATTGCAGAAGTGGCTTCAGGTTTCAACAAAGTGAATACCTTAAGTCCTCTTCATGGAGCGATGCTTGCAGCCGCCGTTGTAAACGATGGCGTGATGATGACTCCTTACCTTGTAGATTCCATGCAAAATGAAGATGGTGAAACGGTTTACTCGGGAGTGCCCAAAATAGATTCAGTGATTATGGAACCGAAAACTGCGGAGAAAATCAAAATCCTAATGGCAGAGACGGTAAAATCTGGAACTTCTCGTAAAATGTTTCGTGATCTTGTTCGTTCTCCGGCTTATGACCGCGTGTCTTTCGGTGGGAAATCAGGTTCGATGACAGGTCTAGATCCACAAGGGAAAACAGATTGGTTTGTGGGTTATGCTCAAAGTGGTGATAGAAAAATCGCTGTTTCTGTAATGACCATTCATAAGAAGAATTGGACCGTGCGCTCGGCTTATCTTGTGCGCAGATACATCCAAAGTTATTTAGAAAATAACGGAGCGATACAGGCAGAAAGCAAGACCTCTCGCCGTTCTAAAAGAGATCGTATCTAACCTCTCGCGGTTCTTGCGTAGCATCTGTAATAACATCAAAATACAGTCGACCTATTTCACGTCCATCAGAAGTTTCCACTCGCACTTGCCAAGCGCCGGGCTGATAGTTTGATTTAAGAGCGTAGCCACGATATCCGGCATCACGGCCACCGGAAATCGCAAGCGGGATGATATCGGTATTAGCCCAACCATATTTAGGATCTTTAAAGAGCCAACGAATTTGAACTTTGTCACTGAAATGCGAAGGCGAAAACAAAGAAACGAAGAAGTAAATTTTGTCTTCGGGACGTGCCGAAAAAGTCTGTGCCCCCTTTTGCCAAAATCTCCACCAATCTCGATAGTAACCCATCTTGAATTTTCCATCACTTTTTTCTGCAGAATAATAAACACCGACGTCAGTGAGCGAAAGTGGAACTGGTGGAATCATTTGAAATATGTAGAGAAAAAGAAAGATCGCAAGTACCGCAACCGAAGGCATCGCAACTTCTTTGCGAATAAAATTCTCATCAAATTTTCTGCGGCGTAGATGCCACACAAAAAGAGAGATGATCGAGATGCTTGCGAGAAGTGACAAAGTAAAAGGAAGAAGCCCGATATGCCTTAAAAGAATTGGCATGAGATAAGAGAAAAAACAAGTGAGGCAAAGAGCATAGAGCGCGAACCGCATCATCAACCCGTACTTTTGAAATCTTGGAAGTTCATTCAAAATAAGTAATGCGGCAATGAGACCCACAAAAACAAAAGATGTAAAGAGCGATGAGCTTTTAAGAAAAAACAAAGTGTAAGTGCTCAGAAGGCTTCCGAAAAGAAAGTGTACGGCCATTTCACGATAGCCGAGGAGTTTTTGAACCCAGGGTGGCATTTGTAAACGATTAAACAGTTCATAGGATTCGGCCACAAGAAGAATTCCGATGATGATTAAATAAACGGTTTGCTGAATCAGTGAAAAAAGCGAATCAATACGATCAAGAGTGATCACATCAAAAATGAATCCGCCAATAAAGAAAAGGGCGGGCACTTTGTGCTCATGTTTTTGATAGAAGCTCATCGCTTGTTGATGTTTTTCTTTTACAAAGTCCACCATAGAATCCCTCAGATGAATGAATAAGAAGTGCAGAAAAGATGCCACCAAGCATGGTCCTTTAAGGGGCTATCGAAGGCTGTCTTGGTAAGGAGTGACATTCAAGGGCACACACTTTTTTATTCCTAAACACTAGAGCTTACATCAAATTCAATAGATTGAAGTTGGGCTGGAATGCTTATCGCATTGCTTAGCTCTATTGGAAGAGGTGTTTATGAAATGTTTTATGACTTTAATGGCTTTTGTTGTTTCGGGCTCAGCTCTTGCTAGTGAAGATCAAAGTCGATTTGAACAAGCTAAGGTTGGTGGATCTAAGTTTGTCACACCGCTGTCTTCTCTTATCTGTGAAAGAAAACATGAGAGCGGTGGTGTCCTGATAGAGCTTAAAAAAATAGCAGGTCAAACCTTTCATTATAAAAAAATTGTTCGTAGCGGAGTGAGGGTGTACGGGGTCTATTTTCCAAAGGTTACTCTTATAGAAGATGTTGTGGAGTGCGAGCAGAATAAGGAAGATAGCGCGAAGGTTGCATGTCGCTCTCCAGATCGGTGGACCTCTGTCAGAACAAATGATCCAGAAACGAATGCACAGCAGATTCATGTCAGTACGGGCGATAGACAAGAAATACGTATTGTAACATTTGAACGACGAGAGTGCTCTGTAAAGTAAAATGGTTACGAAGCGGAATTAATGAAAAGAGAGAAAATGCGTTTTGTTTATTTGCTTAGTTTATTTTTAGCTTCTGCGATCGGTGTCTCAGCTTCTGAGGCTCAGCAAGATACAAGTGTCTCTGCGGCAGCATTTTCACAGTTTTTGTGTGAAGAAAAGGAGGGTGAGGCGACGATTCTGAGAATTGAGCTTCGAAAAAAGTCAGAAAACGCCTACGTATTAAACCATCTTTTGCTTGTTGATCGTGATGAAAAAGGAAATCTTTTGGAGCAACCCCTGGTGACCGACACCTCTCATCTTGTTTTTTGCCAACAAGATGGTCTAGATCCAATGAAGGTTCTTTGTAGCGGTACACAAGCTTACTTAAATTCTAATAATACATATACGAACCAAGATATTATTCACTTTGCAATTTCTCCCAAAGACCCTCGCATCTCTTATCGAGTTCTTCGGGCAGATTGCAAAATTCAAATGGACCTTAAGTAAAGGGAGATGGAGTTATGATTTTTAAATTCACAGTCCCGATGATTGCGGTGATAACCCTAGTAGGCTGCCAAGCGCAGTTTAAAGCGGCGAATGGCCCCGGACAAACTTCCACGGTTGCTCCAGCGGCACCACCGCCACTTCCGACTCCTTATTCACAAAATCAGCAGCAACCTGCGGCAGCGCAAAATTCTGCGACTCCAGCGGCATCCAATAATCATTCACAAGAGCAACAACAAAACCCAATGCCTTCTAGAAACCAAAACAATGAAAGACCTGTCCTGCACGAGGACCCCTATGAAATTAGCACAGACATGTCTCACTGCGAGCCCGATTGCGGGCCTTCGCGACCCCTTCCACAACCAACAAATAATAAGCCTGTTGAAAATAAGAAGCCGCCTGTGGGAACGCCGATGATTATCAGCAAACCAACAAAGCCGCCGGTGGTTTTAATTCCGATGCCCCCTAAAACTCAACCAACGACACCAGCGCCTACACCGACGCCCGCTCCGGTGCCTACGCCGGCACCCACTCAAACTCAAAAGCCACAACCTAAAGGAACATTGATCAACATAGGTCAGCCACGGCAAGTCACCCTAATTCCTATGCCAAAAAAACTTGAGAGCGATGTTGGTTGTAACAAAAAAACAATTCAGCAACCTCAGCTAAAGTTAAAGAAGCTCGATCTCCTTTTTGTTCTCGATACATCAAACTCACTTTTTAAAGAGCGAGGCGCTGTGGCCGAAGGAATTGATCAATTCATTTCTAAGCTCCCGGCGGATATTGATTTTCGTATTGGAGTGATGGCGGGTCATGGAAGCAAAAGCACGCTTACAGGCCAACTCTATAAAAAAGCGAGTAGTTCGGAGCCGTTAGTGCTTAACTCCTCGGAGCTTTCTTCGCAGCAGTTACGACTCACACTCAAAGATAAACTCACGCAAATTCCCGGGGATCGCCTTTCTGATGGTGGCGAGATGAGCATGTATTCTCTGAATAAAGCTTTTGATACTATGAATGTTTCAAAAATGAAATCGGCTGGTTTTTTAAGAGAAGACGCGGCGCTTGCGGTGATTTTTTTTGCAGATGAAAACGATATTTGTGCTCAATATCCTTCGGGAGTGAAACCTAAAATCGATAAACAAGGACAAGAAAATCTGATTAAAAAATCAGGTGTGTGCACGGGCATCACGGCTCTTGGTATCGTAAAGAAGATTCAGTCTGTAAAAGGAAAACAGCCAGTAGCTCTTAACGGAATTCTCTATACGGATGACCGTACAATCAAAAACCATGATCGTAGCGATGCCTGGTCAGAAGAGAACGAAGTGGGTTACGGATACACGGACATGATTCGTTTAAGTAACGGGATTGTCGTAGACCTCGCAAAAGGAAACTATGCCGAGGCACTTTCAAAAATTGGCGAAAAGGTAAATATGAAGCTTTCGACTTCGCTTGAGATTCCTTTGGCCGCGAGATCAAAAGACTACAGCATCCGTGTGGAAAGCGTGACAATGAATGGTCAAGAATTGCCACGGGTCGGTTACGAAAAAGAAAACGGTTACAATCACGCGCAAGAATTAGAAAGCGTTCACTTGCTCTCGGGTAGTCCGGGAGCTATGGTTGAAATCGAATATTGCGAGCAAGCAAATTAATCACCATTTTGATTTAAAAAGCTTCGCCTGCTTACGGTAAACGTAGCGGGCGTGCGCGATATAGCTAGCGCACATTAAGAGCGTCAGCGAGGATGCGAAAAGTAAACCCGATTTTTGTTGAGTCGTAATGGCATAAAGCGCAAACCCTAGTAGCATCCAAGGCTTCATTTCGTACATCGACTTTTCCAAGAATTCCCCCTGTTCATTTTTTTGATAACAACTGGTCTCTAGGCACCTGTTCTACGAAAAGGTTGCGTTTGACGACCCCATACCCTTCATAATTCAAAGTGTATTCCAAGGAATGCGTCTCAAAACGAGACACGGGGCTCCTTTGGTTGAGAAGCGTCCTGCTTTTCGCTATTTTGATAGATATGAAAAGTCTTTTTTTAAGTTTTACTCTTTTGTTTTGTTCTTTCCAGCTTGAAGCCGCAAAGCCGAGTGTTCCCGTAAAGGTTGTTGTACTCGGTGATTCCCTCACGGAAGGATATGGATTAGATAAAGACCAAGCCTTCCCCGCACTTGTTGAAAAGAAGTTTCTCGACCGTGGGAAAAAAGTGGAAGTGATCAATGCCGGCGTGAGTGGTTCTACTTCAGCTGGTGGGCTTTCTCGCGTCGCTTGGGTTATGAAATCTAAACCTCAATTTGTTGTAGTGGCACTTGGCTCTAATGATGGCTTGAGAGGTTTAGATGTTAGCGCCTGTAAAAAAAATATTAAAGAAATTATTCAACGGGTTCGAGCTGACGGTGCCACTCCTCTTCTTATCGGTATGAAAGTGCCGCCCAACTATGGAGTAGAATACACGAAAAAATTTGAGAATATTTTTTTGGAACTCTCAGCGGAGGAAAAAGTACCATTGCTTCCATTTTTGCTTTTAGGGGTTGCAGGTCAGCCAAAATATAATCTTCCCGATGCCATTCATCCCAACAAAGAAGGTCATAAAATTTTAGCCGAAACGGTCTATCAATTTTTAGAGAAAAATATATGAACTCGGATCTTCTCCTTCAAGTTCGCTCTGTGTCTAAATCCTTTGTTCAAGGTACAAATCGCATTGAAGTTTTAAAAAATTTAGAACTTTCTGTGCGCAAAGGAGAAACCGTTGCCATTCTTGGTGAGTCAGGAAGCGGAAAGTCCACGCTTTTGTCACTCCTGGCGGGCTTAGACAAACCAGATAAGGGAAATATTCTCATCGACAGTTTTGATATTAGTCAAATGAGCGAAGCGGAACTAACCAATGTGAGGGGACAGCTTTTAGGTATGGTGTTTCAGCAATACCATCTTATCCCAAGCCTCAATGCTTTAGAAAACATTAGCCTCCCTCTTGATATTCAAAAACAGGTGGATGCGGAAGTCCGTTCAAAAAATGCCTTGGCGCAGGTGGGTCTTTCTCATCGAGCGTCGCATCTTCCGCATCAGATGAGTGGGGGAGAATGTCAAAGAGTGGCGATTGCTCGGGCGATTGTACCACGCCCTCTTCTTTTGTTGGCCGATGAGCCCTCAGGAAATTTAGATGTGAACACCGGAACCCATGTTCTTGATATGATGTTTGACATCATTAAAACAAATCACATGACGGCACTTTTTGTCACCCATAGTGAAGAAGTCGCCAGACGATGTCAGCGCCGCGTACATTTGAAAAATGGCCAATTAGTATGAAATTGATTTTAAGGTTGGCCTGGAGAGAAATCAGGTCACAACCCAAATTCACTCTTTTTTTCGTCCTCAACATCGCATTTGGTATGTTGGGATTTTTTTCGCTCCTGTTATTAAAACAATCCATGGAAGAGGCGATTGAAACTCAATCACGGGCGATGTTATCTGCAGACATCAGTGTTTCTGGCCGACGTGCTATCACCGAGGAAGAAGAAAAAAAGTTTGTCACGGTGATTGAAAAATTAGATCAAGGGTATGAACCGCAAAGGCGTACCGATATCGTTGAAATGTTTTCGATGTTAGCCAGTGACTCAGAGAAACAAAAAAAATCTTTACTCGTACAAGTCAAAAGTATTCAAGAGGGTTTTCCGCTTTTTGGAAGTGTACAATTAGAAAAATTTGGATTGTTGAGTTCGGGAAAAAGACCTGCACATCTTGGAACCTACCCACCCATGTGGGTGTATCCAGAGATTTTGCCTCAGCTGGGTTTAAAGTTGAATGAACTTGTGCGTTTGGGAGAGCAAACATTTCAGGTGTCGGATCTGGTGCAGAAGGATATCGGTACGGCATTTCGTCTTCTCTCGCTAGCTCCAAAAGTTTATATTCAAAGTCAGGATTTAGAGCGCACTGGTCTTATTCGATTTGGTACCACAAGTACTAGTACTCTCTTTTACATTTTAAAATCTGCACCCGCGGAGTTAGTGGAAAACGAATTGCAAAAAGTTTTGCTTGATCCAGGGCTCGATGTGCGAAGTCACAAGACGGCGAGTGAGCAGATGAATCGTCTCATCAGCTATTTAAGCGATTATTTAGCGCTTGCGGCCGTTGTGGGTCTTTGCCTCTCGTCGCTCGGAACAGGTTTTCTTTTCCGTAATTATATAAATAAACGCTTCAAGGATATCGGAATTTTTATTTCTTTAGGGCTATCGCGCTCAAAAAGTGCTTTGGTTTTTGTCGCCGTTGCTTTTTTGTTGAGTTTAGCAGCGCTACTGCTGAGTACGATATTTTCCATCACAGTGAGCCCGTTTTTACTTAATCTTGTAAAGGCCTTTACGCCTTTTGATCTTCATTTTAGTTTTGCTTTTGAGAATGTGTTTTTTTTCTTTCTTTTTTGTTTCGTGACTGTGGCTCTCTCCTGCGCTCCGGTTATTCTTAAAATACAGGATTTAAAACCTTCGGGTCTTTTTCGTGAGCATGAATATGCAACGATGTCTCACAGCCTTAAGCCATGGTTGGTATTTCCTATTGCTTTGGCCGTTTTATGGGCCGTGGCCATTTGGCAAACACAATCTCCTCGTGTGGGAAGCATTTTTGTTGCAAGTTTCTTAGGCTCCTTTTTGCTGATTTATTTTTTCGCTCGATGTTTATTTTATCTTATCGCACGCCTCCCTCAGCCACATAATATTCAATGGAAAATCGCTTTCCGAAATATTGTTCGCATGGGGCCGGGAGTGCTCGAAAGTTTTTTATGTTTAAGCTTAGGATGTCTTCTCATGAATCTTATTCCGCAACTGCAAACCAGTATCCGCTCTGAAATTACGCAGCCGGAAAGCTTAAGCTTACCGAGTTTTTTTCTTTTTGATATTCAGCCAGAGCAAGTTGAGCCTCTCCAACAATTAGCAAAAAAGCATCAGTTTCAACTAGAGGCACTCTCACCACTCGTGAGAGCGAGGCTTGCGGCCATCAACAATCAAACTTTTCAAAAATCAGAAGAGAACGAAACGGGGCAGTCTCGCGAAGAGCAGCGAAACAATAACTTTAGAAATCGTGGTTACAATCTCACGTATCGTGAATCCCTCAACTCGAGCGAAGTGATCATTGCGGGGCGTCCGTTCAGTACCCAAAAAGAGAAGGAGGCGGAGATCTCTGTGGAGAAAGATTTCGCAAGCAGACTGAATCTTAAGCTTGGGGATAAGTTGAGTTTTGATATTCAGGGTGTTCCTATTGAAGGAAAAATCGTAAACCTGAGACGGGTAAAGTGGAACAGTTTTCAACCCAATTTCTTCGTTGTTTTTCAATCTGGTGTGTTGGAAGAAGCGCCGAAGACATTTCTTGCGTCGATTCCGAGTCTCCCTCGCGTGCAGAGAGGTGTGCTTCAATCAGAACTGGTCTCGCAGTTCTCTAACGTTTCTATCATTGATGTAGAGAGAGCTATTCAACAAATTTTGGAACTCACAGAGCAGATGTCGTGGGCGCTCTTTTTTATGGCAGGTCTTTGTATTCTTTCGGGGCTTGTCGTGCTTTATTCGGTGGCCAATTTGCAGGCTTACAACCGACGCTGGGACTACACGATGTTAAAAATCTTAGGTAGTAAGTTGAGTGATCTTCGCAAGAGCGTGCTGGTGGAGTATGGAGGCATGGCTTTCCTTGCGGCCCTCATTGGTGCAAGTATTAGTCTGCTTATGAGCTACGTACTGTCGATTTATATTTTTGATGGATCTTTTGAATGGAATACCTGGTCTTTTGTCCTGTCGATAGCCGCAGTCATTGTACTGAGCCTGTTGGTGGTGTGGATTGCTACCTATGTTTATTTGAAGGAAAAGCCAGGTCGCTATTTATTCAACCGAGATCTTTGAGTATGCAGGGCGTGTCCATACTTAGATTTTGGCTGCAAAAGTCATCTTCCTTCGCAGAAAATTGCTGCTCGTCTGCGATTTTCTGCGACTTGGCTACGGCCAAGCCTCAAAAATCTTGTCTGCGCCTCAATTTTCTACTCGAAATCTGAACTTTTTCGCTTCAAAATCTAAGTATGGACACGCCCTAGGATGGAAATTACCTATTTTGATAACTACGAAGCTTTAAGTGCATCGGCGAATGAATGGTGTCGTGAAAAAATTCAGACCCACAAAGCGAAGAGTCTTTACGTTCCCGCTGGCCAAACACCTATTGGCCTTTATCATCTTTGGGAAGAGACAAAACCAAATTTTTTAAAGTCCATTCAGCTCATTCAGATTGATGAAGTGATTCAAGGGAACAAAAAAGATCTCTTCAAAAGTTTCTTTGAACAAGAGCTTCCTTCTTTTAAAAAACAAATTGAGTTTATAAAAGACAAACCACATTATGCGGATCTAGGCGTTCTTGGTTTGGGTACTAATGGACATGTGGCTTTTCATGAGCCGAGTGTGGACCCGGCCTTTTCTTTTGGGTATGTGGACCTCTCTGAATCTACCAAAAAACATTTGGGAATTGAGGGCACTGCCGAGGCTGTTTCCTACGGGGTGGGGGCCTTTCTCAGGACTAAGGCACTTCTCCTTCTCATTAGCGGTAAAAACAAGAAACTTATTTTTGATCGTTTAATAGCAGGGGAAGACAATATCCCGGCTGTTTGGCTGACCTCCCATGAACGCTTGGATGTCTATGTAGACCAGAGTTCCATCACTTAAATATTGGAATTCTCAAGCAAAAAGGGCCCTTTCTCCTTCCTTAAAGGATCCCCCATAGAGGAAGTGTGTTTTCATTAGGCTTTCGTGAAGAAATGGTGCCGATTGAAAAAAAAGTTTCCTGACTTAGGGGGTTATGGTACATCATTTTCAAGTAAACAGTCCGCGCGGGTCCGGTAGATGGCTACTCAGTTCCTTAAGCGGCTACGTAGGGTCGAGAGTGATGCACTCTATGATCTAGGATATGAGGAGGCTACACATGGGTAAAAAACTATACATCGGAAATCTTCCGTTCTCGGTGAATGATGCAAGCTTACAGGAGCATTTTTCACAGGTTGGACAAGTTGAATCTGCAAAGGTCATCACTGACCGTGATTCTGGTCGAAGCAAAGGTTTTGGATTTGTAGAAATGGGTTCTGATTCTGAAGCAGCTGATGCTGTTACAAAATTCAACGGAACAGAATTCCAAGGTCGAACAATGACAGTTGCGGAAGCACGTCCACAAGCTCCACGTGAAGGCGGCGGCGGCGGATTCCGTGGCGGTGGCGGCGGACGCGGCGGTGGCGGCGGACGTGGCGGCGGTGGCGGCGGCGGTTGGAACAGAGACCGATAGTCCACAGTTTAAAAATAAAGCTAATAAGAGAAAAGGGTATCGCAAGGTGCCCTTTTTTTATTGATTGAATTGGGAAATGGCTTGAGTGGCTTTGAAAAGATTCAGTCGACCGTTACTCATGCTCTTGTCTTTTAAGGCCTCAATGGCATCTACGTTTTGTAAAAGAATTTTTTTAAGAGACAAGCTCGCTTCTTTAGGAGAGCTTTTGTAATAGTCGTTAAAAGTTCGGTTTGCAGCGCTGTGAAGAAGCGCAACGGCACCCGCCACGTAAGGAGTAGCCATAGAAGTTCCGGTCATCTTCATAATGCTCTGACCGGGCACTGTCGAGAGGACATCCGTTCCTGGAGCGCCAAGATCGATGCTCTTTATTCCATAACCTGAAGAGGTATTGAGACGATCGAGTTCGTCGGTATTTGTAACCGCGATTAAGCTTTCGCTTTCACATCCTGTTGGAACATCTCCTCTTGCATCCACATCGATATTGCGATTGATGGTGGCAGCGACAGAGAGAATGCCATAGTTCCCCATCAAATTATAAATATCATTCCATGGTTTATATTCATTGGACTTACAATCTGCAAAGTCGACACCGAAGCTCGAGTTTGTGGCGACAACATTGGCGCCTTTCATACCTCTGGATTCTAGCCAGATTTTTTTCTGAACAAGTACGTAGTTATAGGCCTTTAAAACGGTAGAGGTTTTTCCTGAAGCTCCAACAACCGACATAATTTTTACTTGATGATTCACGCCGCACACTTGAATCTGATTGTTTCCTCGTGCTCCTACAATTCCTGCAACATGGGTTGCGTGTGCATCACGAGGGAGTTTACCGCTGTCATCAAACGCGTTCCAACCATTTACGTCGTCGATGTATCCATTACCATCATCGTCTTTACCATTGGCTGCAATTTCTGTTTTGTTCACCCAAATATTTTCTCGAAGGTCTTCATGGAGAATATCAATTCCACCATCTACAACGGCAACGACGATATCGCTGCCCGAGACATCCTGACCACCCTTTGAATAGTTCCAAGCCTCTGTCGCTTTGATGTCGGCATTGGGGGTTACAGTATTCTTCAATGGCCATTGCAATTTAAAATCTGGATCGTTCGGCATATCTCGGAGCGACACCTCGTAATCGGGCACCGCGTACTCTACGCTTTTAATTTCTCGAAGTTGTCTGAGTGTTTCACCGATAGAGACATTATTTTTTTTGTAGCCCAAATAAATACCAAGTGCGGGTACAAGCTCTTCCGTGTGAGTCACGGCGTTGAGAAGATTGGTCTCTTTTATTGCAATAGAATTTTTCAACCGAAAAATCACTTGCTCAGAAGAGAATTCAGCCGCTTTAGAATTTTGAGTGAATAAAAAAAGACAGAGAGACAGTGGCCAGCAAAGAGTCGTTTTCACAAATTCCCCCTAGGAAAAGACTCTTTCAGTGTAAGTCGAAGGGGAGGGATTTCCCTAAGGTAGCGAGGGCTGGCTCTTCTGTTTCCAGACAAGAGTCAGGAGACTTTATTGCTCCATCAAGCCCTTTGTACGGCCTAGAACATGTCATCCACGGCACATGGATTTTCTATCTCTCGAAGGAGGAAGTTCTTTGTGTCGAGAGGTTTCCAACCGCGCCCCAAAAGCTCATTGTACTTAGACTGAGGGACAGATGGGACTTGAGTCGAATCAAAGAAATCTGTGTTCGTGGTGTAGCCATTAAGAGGATCCATGACATCGGCAGGGTTTGTGGGCCAAGGTCTCCACATCAAAACCATAGAAATGTGCATGCGAGGTCCTTGGTAGTATTGTAGCTTCATAGGTAAGCGAGTCGTGCGATCAAAATGTACGGCCTGTGTGGCGACTTGGAAGCGCGTAGGATGATCGTTTTCGTTTTCAATCAAAGTTTGAAACGGAACGTTGCTGTCAGGTTGGAGGCTAAGAGTTGCTCCATCATCTGAGAGGATAGCGAATTGATAATCACCGATGTGCGTATCGGAAGCATTTAACATCAACGTACTTTCGAGTTGTAAACCAAAGTATTCGTAGAGCGTGTCCCCGGTATTTGTTTTAAGGGTGACGCCCTCTTGTGTGGTAAACCCTAGGTCAAAGGCGCGCGTCGGAACAAAGAGTCGACTTAAAAATAAGGTGACTCGATCTACAAGAACTCCATGGTTGATGTAGTCTGATGAACGATTGTAGCGAGGCATATCGTCGGTGAGGTAATAGAATTTTCCCGTTAAACCATTTTGACGGTAGACGAGTTCATCGTTACTAAAGGGATCACAAACAACCGGCTCTACAGGCGGATTGATCTCGAGCTTCATCCCTTCGCTACTTTGTCCAGAGCCATTATCTTGGCCGGGCTGGCAGGCCAACTGCGAGACAGAAATAATAAGACCGTAAAGTATTATGCTTATTCTTTTTATCGCCATACGTTCCTCATCAAAGTCGAATCTTGTACCTAGATATAAGAATACCGGGGAACTGGACCTTTGTGTTGTAGCAGCTTGAGACTGACTAAAAGTTTAATAATAAATTATGAAAATTTGATGAAACTTCGTACACACATTTGTGAATGCTCTTGTTTATCGGGGGCTTACGGAAAAACAAAGGGAAATATAAAATCTCAATTTGAGAGAGGTTGGAGGTTTGGGGTTTATCGTTTGAGGTTTGTCGTACCGTTAGAGGTTTACCGTTTGAGTTTTCGGTTGAGTACCGCCTGAGATTTAGACCTCCAACCTCCAACCTTTAAACGGTACCTCAAACCCTAAACCTCAAACGACAAACCTCCAACCGTAAACCTATGTCGTCACCAACACCGCTCTAACAGGAGAAGCATCCGCGCTAGCAATCTTCAACGGCATCGCAATCAACGTATAGTTACCAGGCTGTACATGAGCAAGAACAAGTCCTTCGAGATTCACAATTTGATTTTTCGAAATCGCTTGATGGCTTTCAAGAATTTTGTCAGCAAAAGGGTCAATGGAAGGAGTGTCGATTCCTATCAGGAGCACGTTCTTTTCGGACAAAAATTCAATCAGCTCGGGTGAAAGACTATTGAAATCTTCATTGAAATGATTGGGATCGGGAAAGGAATTTGTTTTGAGGAGTATTCTCTGCGAGGTGATGGATTCTTTTAGATCTTGAACTTGGATTCGCTTTCCTCGAGGGATATTCACTTCTAGCACCTGACAGTGACCGTAATAAGGTTCGAGCTCCATACGATCAATGCTCGGACCACTTCGTAGGTAGTGAGAGCGGGCGTCGGCATGAGCACCTAAATGTACGGTTGTATGAATAGAACTGAGTCCAATGTTCGCGCCTTGCTCCATATCTAACGAAATGTTGCGAGTAAAAGGCGTATCGCCTGGCCAAACCGCAATCTTTTCTGAAATGAGTGGCGAAATATCAATGAATTGGTTCTTCTTCATAATCCTCTTATAAGGTCGCGATCACTTTAAATTCCACAGCGATAGGCGTAGGTAAGGCGATCACCGCCAGCGTTGTACGGGTTGCTTGAATCTTCGAAAAATATTCCGCGTAAACTTTATTGAAGGTCGCAAAGTCACGATCCATATCGATGAGATAAACGGTCACATCAAAAACTTTTTCCAGTGAAGAACCGGATTCTTCCAAAATTCGTTTTATGTTCTCGATGACCGCTCGGGTTTGTAATTCTACGTCATACTTCTGAATATTTCCTTGAGCATCACGAACGGGGCCTCCAGGAATGGCATTTGTTTCTGGTTGTCTTGGGCCAACTCCGGAAAGAAAAAGAAGATTCCCCACTTTACGTGCATGTGGGTAAGCCCCCACAGGCTTTGGTGCTTTCGAAGAGTGAGCGTGGACGGCGGACGAAGTGGATGTGGTTGTCTGAGTGACCAAAGGTTGAGCTATCGTCTCAACGGGTTGAGCGGAAAGAACATTCTGATTTCCTTTGAATGTTTCCGTATCCTCTTCATCGAACTCTCTTTCCATCCCGGCTTTGTCAGAAGGAGTGAGTCCTACGAGTGCGGCACCCGTACCGTAAATAGGCTGATATTCAAACACCTTGCCTTCGTAGTGATTGTTTTGCCCCATCGCCGAAGCCAACCACCAGAGAGCTTTCATTTTTTGATCGCCATTGGCCTGAGCACTGAACTCTCTGGCTAATTGGGAGACGTCTTCAAGCCGACCATCAGCAAGAAGTTCCAAGAGTTTGCGGTTCCACTCATCATCTTTACTCGAATAAATACGATCCTCCTTAGGATTGATCTTTTTCGAGAACATGCGGTGAGAAAGAGAAGTGACCGCGATCACTACGGTTTTTTTATTTTGTGAGAGAATCGCATCACGAGTGGCTTTTCCTAAGACGAGCGTTTCGGCTCGATCCGCGTACATGTTGCACGAGAGTACGCATGCGGGAAATTTATTTTTCGGATTGAGAAGTTTTAGAGCCACGACCGTTCCGGTATCAATCGGAAAACCTTTGTAGGCGACAGTTCGTGCATGTAAGCCTCTTTTTTGTGCGGCCTTCTCAAGCTCAGAGGCGTAACTTGCATCCATCTTAAATTGGTAAGGAATTTCCCCAAGCGCATGAAACTCTTGGTCCACATGAGTCCATTGGGGTTCAGGATCTGCTTGAATTTGATGGCCGATCACGCTTGGCCACTGCGAGCTATACACCATGATAAGATCAGGTTTGATTTCTTCTATCTCTGCGCAGACTTTTTCAAAAGATTTACGTAATGCGCCCCAACCCTCGTTTTGATCAGCGGCTAAGAGAGGATGAGGTTTTCCGGGTACGATATATCCTTTAACAATCATGACATACTCCAGCTCACCACGGCATTGCCGGTACCAATCACGCTTCCATAGGCGTGAACCTCAGCTGGGGATTCAGGGAAGTCCATGCTGCTCAGAAGCCAGCTCAACCCGCCGGTTTTACATTCACTCACAGATTGATCAATGAAGTCGGTCATCACATCAAAGAGTTGTTTCGACTTTCCTTTTTTCATGAGTTTTAAAACCATCATGTCCCATAGATACTGATTGTGGTTGTAGATATGTTCGTGAGTCATGTCTTCGGGGAGCGCGGGTTCTTCGGTGAAGTGGCGGTGGCTTAAAGAAGTGCTTGCGAGTAACAAAGCTCTCTTACCTGATTTTTCAACGGCCTTTCGAGTGGCTTCGCCAAGCTTTAACATCTCTTGTTGGCCCACATCATTACTATAGTCAAAGTAGGCGGCATTGGCAGAAATGGAAACGATAGGTTTATCGAATGTGGGGTTGATCATGTGTCCAGAAATAATAGTTCCGTAATCCACTCGGAAAGATGGATTCGTCATCAGTTCACTTTGTAAACCAACACCGACAATTTCTTTGTGTAAGAGTTTTGCAAGGTCTGTGTCGACTTTCATTTTATAATGATAACGAAACAAGTTAGGGAAGACCGGATCTACGGAGAGGCTCGACATTTCGGGAACACATAAGACGTGATGACCCGTGTGGGTAAACCAATGCGGCGTGTGTACGATGATCACATCGTAATCACTGGCATTGATAGTTTTTCGACAACGCTCGTAACCCCATCGCAATTCTTCCCAACCACATTCAGACTTAGGTTCATTTTGCGGAGGATTTTCGGCGTACACCAGATGTGGAGGATGCGGAGCTAAAACTCCCGCAACAATTTTTCCACTCATAAATGTTCTCCTGTATTGATACAGACAGTTTTTGTCTCGCTGAAAAACTCAAGACTCAGTTTTCCACCCTCACGTCCCACACCGCTGTCTTTCACACCACCAAAGGGAACACGCAAATCTCTCATGAGCCACGTGTTCACCCAAACCGTTCCGGCTTGAATGAGGTGAGCCACTCGATGAGCACGGTTTAAATTTTCCGTCCAAATCGAAGCGCTCAAGCCGTAATTGAGGTGGTTACAGGATTCGATGACCTCGGACTCAGATTCAAATGCATGAATGGTTACCACAGGACCAAAAATTTCTTCTTGGGCTGTTCGACACGTGTCGGGAAGATCGGCGATGATTGTAGGGGGATAGAAAAAACCGTTGGCGTTATTTCCAGAGAGTGTGGGTTTCTGTCCTCCAAGAACAATGCGCCCGCCTTCTTCTTGAGCGAGCGTGACATACTTTTCAATTTTGTCTCGGTGCGCGGAGGAAATCAAAGAACCAAATTGAGTGGTCATATCGGTTGGATCACCCATTTTCCAAGATTTCACTTCTTCAACCAAGCGTTCGAGAAATTTTTTGTAGATGTTTTTCTCAACGTAAATGCGTGAACCACAAAGACAAATTTGTCCCTGATTTAAAAAGCTGGAACGAGCGACGCCCTTAACGGCTTTATCCATATCACATTCAGAAAATACAACTGTCGGATTTTTTCCGCCCATTTCGAGGCTTGTTTTTTTGAAAGATTCCGAAGTGAGTTGCGACACACGACGACCCGTCACCGTGCCTCCGGTAAAGGAAACCGCTTTGACGAGAGGGTGTTTTACAAGTGGTTCGCCGATTTTAGGTCCAAGTCCATGAACAACGTTAAAAATTCCCGCAGGTGCTTTGATGTCATGAAAGGCTTGGGCCAATCGATTAGCTGTAAGCGGAGTGAGTTCACTAGGTTTAGCTACTACGGTATTTCCCATAGCGAGAGCTGGCGCGAGTTTCCAAGTAAGAAGATAAAGAGGAAGATTCCATGGAGTGATTAAACTCACCACTCCGAGCGGTTGTCGGATCGAATAACTAAATCCATTGGGAGTATTAAAAAAATCCGTATTGTTTTGTTGAATGGCTTGAGAGAAAAAACGAAGGTTACTGATCGCACGCGGAATGTCTAGCTCTCGGCAGAGAGAAAAAGGTTTACCGGTGTCCAGACATTCCAGTTCACAAAACTCTTGAAAGTTTCTTTCAATTTCAGAGGCCAAGCGTTCGAGAAGATCCGCGCGTTCTTTGAGAGTGGTTTTAGACCAAGTTTCAAATGCATGAGTCGCGGCTTCAATCGCTTTACTGCCATCGGAAGCTTGGCTCGAAGGAATCTGACAAATCAACTCTCCAGTTGCGGGATTGAGATTGGGCATCGTCTCTCTGGTCTCAGACCATTTGCCACCGATGTAATTGAGCACATTTGAAATTTTCATAGAAGACCTCTTTCGTAATCTTGCCAAGAATAATACCAACGATCTTGGTTGGGATCCCAATTGTCCCAGGTGGGAACAAGTTCTAATTTTGAAAGGAGAGAAGGCGGAACAATTCCAGGAACAAGAAACGCTTTTTGACGTTTCATAGAATAAGGATTGCGTAAATCAAAACCCAAAACGCCTAAAATTCCACGTGCGATATACCAGGTTGCTTGTGGGTTCCAGCCGTGAGCAATTTTAATAACGATACCTAACCCTTCAGGATAATCGGGATGGACGACCGAGAGTCCGAGTAAGCCATCGGCTCCCTCTTTCGCAAGTACCTTACCACCGCAGGCTTTTAAAATTGTGGAATCGAGACGATTGAATCCGCCTACGAGATCGGGGTGGCGAATCATCGCTTCCCAAATCCAGTTTTCATCTCGATGTTTTGCGAGACCTGAGAAAATTTTTGCAAGCTCAGTCACCGTATTGGAAAAAGTCGGTAGGCCACAACCGTCGCGAGCGACACGAAGAGGTTCCCAGGTTTTTCCGAGAAACTTTCTTGTTTCTTCAAGGTAGCCCATGAAAAAAGGATGCATCGGAAGCATATAGCCCGTGCGACTCCAGCCTTTGAGTTGGCAACCTGCTAAAATTGCGGCGTGTTCACCGGAACAGCAGTGATACCAGCGTCTGGGTCTGCGAACTTGTCTTCCAAATTGTACGAGAGGCACATCGAGAGGAGTTTGCATCAATCCCCAGTCGGATTCTTGAAGGATGGATTGAGCGGCGGCCACGTGTTCGGTATCACCGTTATGACTTGCAACCGAAATTGCTTTTTGTTCCCAATTCAAAACGTTCGCTAATTCTTTTTCAAAAACTTTTATCATGATCGGCTTCATCATGCTTCGTCCGTAACAGAGAACGTTTCCACCAAAGGAATGCACAACCTTATCACCACTGCACCAAGCGATGGCTCCGTGAATGGTGGTTTCGCTCACATCATGTCTACGATAATCAACCAATGGTTCCCACTCCACATCTCGGCCGGTGGGGATACCTTTATGATCTTCACCGATGGGACTTTTTGGGTAAAACTCGCTCATGGACGAAGCCTTTCTTTTACCAATGGGATCACTTTAGTCTTAAAAGCATTCATGTTTTCAACGATGCGACCACTGTCATGATTAAAAAAGTCAAACCATAACATGAGCCGATCATCAGGATGAAAACGTTCGACAATTTGGGTTGCAACTTCCTCAGCTGTTCCTATGAGAGCGTTATCCGCGGCGTTGGAAATTTTCTTAGGATCCAAAGTTCCTTCAATGGCTTTCCAGTACGCCGAGAGGGCTTCCTGAGCTTCTGCGCGCGCTTTCTGAGATTTTTGTTCTGTTGAAAGATTTGTTTGTTCGTTGAGAAATACAAAAACGGTTCGTGGCATGTATTCGCGTTTCCACGGCCCACCAGCGTGGTGATAGGACTTTTGCATTCGTGCGTGGGTTTCATCAATCACTTCAGGCTTAGTGATGGAAAGATTAAACACGCGAGTTGGGAAAAACTGGTTTGCATGTTCTTGAGCCTGAGGATCGTGAGAACCGATGATGGGTTGGCACAAGTCTCGCTGCCAATCCTGAGGAATAATTTTTATTTTTTCAAACTGCCAACGATTAGTGACGACGATGTGGTCATTTTTCTTTTGCGAAGCTTCGGCGCTTTTCCAGGCGTTGTCCCAGTCTTCTTTTGTACGGAAATCCGAAGGCTTTAAAGTTGCTGGTGACACGTCGTTAGAAGCAATGGCTTCACCACGTAAAAGACGCAAAAAGATTTCGGTTGCCTCAAGAAATATTTTTCCTTTTAAGACGGGCCATACTTGTTCTTCAAAAGAATTACGAGCGAGAACTCCGCTCACACGATTCATAAATTCAAAACGACCGGCCGAAAAACCTAAATGTATTTTTCTTTTCTCTTCTGGGTTTAAACCATGAAGTGTGCAAAAAGTGGCAAGCTTTTCAGCCGCTGCGATAGGACCACCGTTACAAACGATGTTCATGACGGCAGAGCCTGTTTCGATTTTTTTTGTCTTATGGAAAACTTGGTGGGAAAGCTGAAAAATATCGGCATTGAGTCCGACTTCCCCTTCCCAATGAGGCACGACCACGTGTTTATGTGTTTTTTGAGTTTGCGCAGAGAAGTGGGATTCGGCAATCCACGCGGTCTCATAACCGAGTTCATCGGCGGCGATAACTTGTTCAAAAAAGTTTTCGAACATGACCTGTTCGGTCGGAAGGTAGCCTTGCACCGGCGTTTGGCTGATGGAGAAAAAAATATCAAACTTCAAATCGCGTCTCTTGTTACGTTAATTTATTATGTCAGCTACTAGAGGCTTTTCGTTCTGCCGCCGTCGACCGCTAAACTCACGCCTCTCACATAGGATGCGGCGGGTGAGGCCAAAAAACAAATTGCGTGGGCAATTTCAGAAGGATCGGCAAAGCGGCCCTCAGGTACAGTTTGGAGCCATTCTTTCTCTATTTGTTCGACGGAGCAACCCCTTTTTTCGGAGGCCATTTTCATCAAAGCCTGTAGGCGATGGGTGTTGGTGTAGCCCGGCAAAACGTTATTAATTGTGACCGATTTTGGAAGCTCCATGGCGAGTGTTTTAGACCAAGAGGCCATAGCCCCTCGTAAAGTGTTGCTGACGCCAAGGTTCGGGAGAGGTTCACGTACCGAAGTAGAAATAACGTTAATGATTCGCCCATAAAATTCTGCCTGCATTGAGGGAAGGCAAACCTGTACGAGAGTTTGGGCAGAAAAAAGATGGCGCTTTAAGGCAAGAAGATACTCCTCAGAAGAGGCTTTAAGAGCGGGACCGGGATTTGGGCCCGCAGAGTTATTCACTAAAATATGGATCGGACCTTTTGTTCCGATGACTTGCTCGACTCGCGTTTTTAATTCTGCGGTATTCTCCATATCGACTGCGAGAATCTCTCCAACTTGTCCACCTTGCGTGACGATTTCGTTCTTTAATTCGAAAAGCGCGTCTTCGCTTCTCGCTAGAAGGTGAATCTGTGCGCCAAGTTTTGCGAGCTCGAGAGCGGTCGCCCGTCCAATTCCTTTGCTGGCACCACAAACTAAAGCAGTTTTATGTTTTAAAGAAAATGGATTCATAAAGACTCCTTATTTTTAGCCTCGTGTCGTTTTAAAATAGCGTGAAACAAATTCGATCCCCCAGCGTACGCCAAAGCCGGTGGTTAATGTATTCACTAGTCCCAGGCCTCCTTTGTTTTCGCAGGCAGCTAGGTCTACGTGAACCCAGTTTGTTTCTTCACCAATAAAATTTTGCAAAAAAGTAGCGGCGTAAATGTGATCTCCGGGACTTTCCATGCGGCACTGAAGAAGATCGGCCACCGTGGATTTGATTCCGTCTTTGTAGTCTTCACCGATAGGGAAAGACCAAGTTCGTTCCCCACTTCGTTCACCTGCGGCTACTGCTTGTTCTAGGAGAGCAGGAGGTCCGCCAAAAATAGCAGAACGTTTTGTATCGAGAGCGTACACGGCAACGCCCGTGAGAGTCGCAAAATCAATTACAAGATCAGGATTTATTTTACGTGCGAGCGCCAATGTGTCGGCGAGAGCCATGCGCCCTTCGGCATCGGTATTTTGTACTTCGATGGTGGTCCCATCCATGGCCGTCACCACCTCATTGGGTTTGTAGGCGGTAGGAGAAATTAAATTTTCCGTGAGCGCGAGGTAGGCGTGTACTTCGTGGGGGAAATCTATTTTCAAAAGGGTTTCGAAAATGGCGAGCGCCACTGCGGAACCAGTCATGTCGTTCTTCATGCCGTACATGTGTTTTACTTTGACGTCGTAACCACCGGTATCAAAACAAAGACCTTTGCCAACAAGTGCGAGTTTTTTAGAATTCTTTTTACCGGGCTTCCAAATGTGAACGATGCCTGTAGACTCTGGAGCGGCTCGTGCTACTGCAAGAAAAGCTCCGGCTCCCATTTTTTCTAATTTTTTGTGATCATAGAATTCGAATTTATATTTTTGTTCTTTAGCTCGAGCTTCCACCAACTCCGAATAGGTTTGCGGGTTGAGCATATTGGGTGGAATTTCCGCTAATGTGCGAACAAAGTTATTCGCTTTTCCAAGCATAAAACTTTGTTCCGCAATCTGTGAGATTTCCTTCGGACTTAAAGAACTTTGCACCTGAAGTTCGAAGTGTCTTGTTTTGACCTTCTTGGGTTTTTTGCTTGTTTTTGGGCTCTCCCAATGTACGAGTGCCAATAGACAAGAAAAAGCTTCGAGAGCTATTGGTTGCAGATTTTTAGGGAGGTCGCTGAGGACTAATTCGATGGGACCTTCCCAATCCAACTTAAGTGGGACTGCAAAGAGTTCGCGAAACCAAGAGTGGAGTTCGAAAACAGTGACATTGGGCTTTAGAAAAAGAAACTGACAAGCTCCGCCTTCGTCAAAATGAACGGTTGCAGCGCTCTTCACCTTCTCGTCGTTTTCCCAATCTTTCATTTTTTTGGTCAGTTGCTTTTTAGCGCCTTCAGACCACTGATTTTTTTTAGGGAAACTATCGGTCACTTTTTTGGATTGGCTTAACGGTGCGATCACGCAAGTGAGATTTTGGAAGCGAGAAGTAGGCTTACCTGAGCTCTTTAAAACCTTCAGTGAGAGAGTTTGTTCAGAGGCTTTAACCTTGTCTTTGGGGAGGAATTTTGTGAGTGAATTCATAGGTTTCGTTTAACTCTCAAACTCATTGAAGTCGAGAGAAATCCTGCCTATGATAGAGGTCCATGGTGATCGCTCATGTATTTGCAAGTACCAGCTGGGGAGGGGCGGAAATCTACTCCCTTGAGCTCGCAGAAGCTCAAAAAAAAGCGGGTCTCAACATTCTTTTTTGGGCTACGCCAGGCTCCCGTCTGTGGGAAGAAGCAAGGGCAAGGGGTCTAGAGGTTATCGATCAACCTTTACCACCGCGCATTGATTTCTTCTCGCTTCGTAAAATCAAAAAAATCCTCGAAATTCATTCCATTTCGCATGTCCATCTGCACTGGTCGGGAGGGCTTTGGACCTTCGCACTCATTAAAAAATGGTTTTCGTTTCGTCTGATTTACCACGTTCATCTTTGGATGAAGCATAAAAAACGAGATCCTCTCCATTGGCAGCTCTATAAATCGATTGATCACATTGTTGTCGCTGGTCAACGAGCAAGAGAGGCCGTCTTAAGATGTTTGCCGGTGAAGGGGAATCAAATTTTTGTATGTCCTTATGCGCGCCATTTTTCTCACAAGCAAGATCCTACAATTACGCGTTCTGCTTTACAGATTCCTGAGGAGAAATTGGTTTTTGGTATTTTTGCGCGGCTCGATCGACAAAAAGGAATTTTAGAATTTTTAGAAGCTCTTAAGACAATACAATCTCACAACAACAATAAACTTTTTTTCGCACTCGTTGTGGGAGACCCTACGGCGGGAGAGCAAGATGCTGAGAAATATCAAATGGAACTTCAGGGTTTTGCGAGGGCCTATCTACAAGGGCAGATCAAATTTCTTCCACATCAAAAAGATTATTTAAGCTTTATGAATCTCTGTGATGTGTTGGTGGCACCGAGCTATCATGAATCCTATTCCCTCGTTTTTCTGGATGCTTTTTATCTCGGAAAACCGGTCATCTCTACAAATGCGGGCGGTACGCCTGATCTCGTCACTCAAAAGCGTGGCTGGCTTGTTCCTCCGCAAAACACGGAGTTTTTAGTTCAGACATTACAAGTCGTTGTGGAGCAACCAGAAATCATTCAGCAAAAGGGTCAAGCGGCTCAAGAGTATGTTGTGGCCGAACACTCTTTCGAAAAAGTGTTGGAACAACTTAATTTCCTCTACGCAAAAGAGTGATGGAGCCAGCCTTTTTCTTGAGCAATGCCCTTGAGTCTTGCTTCGGTCGCGACGTTGACTTCGCCAGGAAGCGCAGACGCTACGGCGAGAGGTGCGGTGCTTGCGGTTTCGACGAGATGAGCATCATGAGTGGTATTTCCAGAAGCTAAAATGGGTCGCACCCCTTTTGTTCTTTCAAGGAGCACGGTCGCTTTTCCAGCATCGACAGAGAGTGGGTAGACACCCTGATCGGTAAGCACGCCGCCTTCTTCTGTGACCTCAATACCCAGGACATGACCCGCATCAATCCCCATACTTTTCGCAAAAGGTTCAACCGCCCACTTGATCGATGCAGTCACAACAAAGACTTCTACTTTTTTGTCCTGCAAATAAGCAATCAACTCTCTTTGGCTTTCGTGTACGGGAAAATGAGTCGTAGTTTCAAAACATTTCTGAGCTTTTTGTCGAACCTCAGTGAGTTTTAAGCCCTTATTGATTTGTGCCAGGAGGAGACAGCTTGCAGGCACATCTACTTTTTTTACCGCACAGTAATGGTCCCATGGATCGCCGGTCATTTCTGGTGGTCGATAGGGAATGCCTTCCTTAATTTGGTATCGAAAAAAAGTTTCTCCGGCATCGAGAGGCCAAAGTGTGCCGTCAGCATCAAAAGCCGCATAATGGGGACCTGGCTGGCGCAGAGCTTGATCGACTCGCGATTTGATGTTGGACCAGAGTTCTTTGGAGAAGCTTTTGTAGGCATAGGTTTTCTGTGGAATCATATGGACAATTATGTATGATGACCAAAAGGAATTCAATGACGTTTGATGCACGGGTCGTCGACATTTCGGAAACAGATGAAATCTTTGAGTTCGAGCAAAAAAGACTCGAAACCAGCGTTGAAGACGAACAACTCAGAATGATTTTATCGTGGCAGGCACCTTGGCGAAAGGAGTCTCTAGAATTTTATTTGCCAAAGGGATGGTGCTTTGCAGTTCGGCAAAACGAACAATTGGTGGGTTATTTTTTAGCTCAGCCCGTTTTATTTTTCCGCCAGATGACACAAACTTTATGGCTGGAACATGTGACTTTTGATTCTAAAGAGGCGGGGGATTATCTTCTTGAGCTTGCGTTTAAAACGGCTCGTGAAAAACACATACAGTCCGTACTCGTTTCTCCACAAGAGGAATTGATTCCCCTTCTTCAGGCGCGTGGAGCAAAACCCGTTAGTGATTTGTACTACGAATTTCAATCCACAAAAATTGCAAAGTAGGAATACGGCATGAAAGAATTTTCGAGCCAAACTCGTAGTGAAAACCTCCAGAAACTTTCTGAAGAAAATTTTGATTTGTTGATTATTGGCGGTGGGATCACGGGTACGGGTGCCGCACGAGATGCTGCGAGCCGAGGCTTAAAGGTTGCGCTCATCGACGGCCAAGATTTTGCCTCGGGCGCGAGCTCACGATCGAGCAAACTCATTCATGGTGGTATTCGTTATCTCGAAAACTATGAATTTCATTTAGTTTTTGAAGCACTTAATGAGCGACAACGTTTATTTCACATCGCCCCTCATCTCGTTCATCCTCTGAAGTTTGTTCTCCCGCTCTATGAGGGGGACCGCGTCACTCCATTTCTCATGGGAATTGGAATGTGGCTTTATGATGCGCTCGCACTGTTTGATGTGCCAATGCTCCATTACTTTATGGGCCCTCGAAGTACGAAACGTGAGATTCCAAGTCTGCAAACAGATGGTTTAAAGGGTTCTTATGTCTATTCTGATGCGTACATGGATGACGATCGACTCGTGATCGAAACCTTGCGCTCGGCTCATCAGTGGGGAGCCACAGCGGTGAACTACACCAAAGCGATCGGTGTAGAAATGCAAAATGGAAAAGTGGTGGCCGTTGATTGTCGCGATGAAAAAACAAAAAACACTTTTAAGATCAGAGCCAAACATTTTATTTCGACTGTAGGTCCGTGGACCGATATTTTAGGTCAGGATTTACTCAAAGATTGGAAAAAGCTTCTTCGACCAACAAAGGGAATTCATCTCACGTTTGAACAACATCGCTTTCCTTTGAAAGATGCCGTGGTTATGTCCACTCGAAATGATAAGCGCATTGTTTTTGGAATTCCTCGCCACGATATGGTGATTGTTGGAACGACAGACACCGCCTACCAAGAGCATCCAGAAAAAGTTTCGGCGACACGAGAAGATGTCGAATACCTTCTTAAAATTGTGAATAGTTATTTCCCTGGTGCAAAGCTCACCACAAAAGACATCGTAGCAAGTTACGCAGGCGTTCGTCCGCTCATTGATGACGGCGCCGAGACCGAGAGTAAAACCAGTCGCGAACATCTCATCAAAAGTGATCCACGCAACATCACATTTGTGGCGGGCGGGAAATACACAACCTACCGCTACATGTCGCAGCAGACGATCGATGCAGCACTTGAAAACTTTGATCACGAAACTCGAAGTCGTTTGCAAAAGAGTCAAACCGAGTTGCCGCTCAATCCTGCCGCGAGCACGGACAATATCTGGAGAAGTTTGCGAGAAGTGGACGGGCTTGCTCAAGAATATGGACTCAAACCTTCGAGCGTAGAATGGCTCATTCGTCGACACGGTTATGAAGCACAAAATCTTTTAGCAATAAAAACCGAGCAAGACCCTGATCTCGCCATTTGGCAAATGGAGGTGATTCAAGCGGTACGATATACAATGTGTCTGCACCTATTGGATTTTTATGTTCGAAGAACTCCACTGATGTTGTCGCGAAGAGATCACGGCATGGGACTCATCGATGCAATCGCTCAATATTTCAGCCAAGAGCTCGGCTGGTCTGAAAATCAAAAAAGAGCTGAAGTTGAATCGGTAAAACAGTTCATTCTCACCGAATACCGCTGGCGCACCACGAAGTTCTAAAAGGTACGGACACACTTTTGGGACTTGGTGCGTCCCAAAAGTGTGTCCGTACCTTTATAGAAATTTGATGACTGTCGCGGCAGCTGCGATCGCTATGGTGACAATTGTTCCAAGTTTAATAACGATTCGGTATTCTGATTGAAGCATTTTGTGTTCCAGTCGTTCTACAGACACGTCTAATTTGACTTCGAGATTTTTGACATCTTGTTTGGTAGCCAAATCACCCTCCGTGATTTCAGTTATCACTTGCACGTGGGCTTCAGCTTGTTCTCTCGCAATCCCACTTGCTTCAAGAAGTTTAACATATTTCAAAGTATTGTTCATAGTGACCTCCAATGATAGGTACTGCTGCAATCTCTGTTGCGGTATGGAGGTTGTGCTGCGTATGACTTGAAACAATTTTCAGGTCGATAGTCGTACATTGGAAGGAGCCTGTCTTAGACAGGCTCGAGAAGTTATGTACTCTTCAGGTTTTTGACGATCGAGGCGATCTTTGAAAGGCTTGAAACTCCGTGCATTGCGAGGAATTTCATGAAAGTGGCGCCGCCTTCTTTCACGATGCCGAGATAGCCATTCATGGTGATGGACAGGACGCTGCCGGGAACTTTGATTCTGACTCCGCCCGCCATATATTCTTTCAGTACGGCAATACCGAATTCGCCGACATCTTCACCGGGGTGTTGGCAGAGAATTTCTACCGTTTCGGGCTTCAGGTAGAAAATCACATCAGGTTTTTGCGCCGGTCGTTCTTCCAAAACGGGCTGTCCGTCACGGTGAAAATAGGCACATTCGATCTGATTGCCAATCACAACGCCCACTTCGACGTTTTTCTTCAGATGTTTCACGGATTTCTGGCTTGCAGGCTTGGATTCCAAAAAGGCTTTAAGTTTTTCGAAGGTAGTTGGAGCTGGCATAGAATCGACCTCGTTTCAGCGGTTTCTTAACAGGTGTTAGTGGGTACACCCAAACCCCCTAGAGATCAACGGATCGCCACGACAATTTGCGCATAGCAATAGGACCCCCTCAAGAGATGGTAACTAATCGTATTGACTCTTTTTTTGGCACCGCCGTAAGATTGTAGAGTAGCCAAAAACCCACTACCGCTTATGAGGTATTTCCCGTGAGTTTCATAGATAAGATTTCGGAATACTTTTCCAATGATATTGCCATCGATTTAGGCACGGCCAACACCCTTGTGTACGCGAAAGGTCGCGGGATCATTTTGAATGAACCTTCTGTCGTCGCAGTTCAAAAAAATTATCGCGGAATTCAAAATCGCGTATTAGCAGTGGGTAAAGAAGCAAAAGATATGCTCGGAAAAACCCCTGGCAGTATCGTGGCCATCCGTCCAATCAAAGATGGTGTGATTGCCGATTTCGAAGTGACACAATCCATGCTCAAATATTTTATTTCTAAATCGACAGGACATCGCAAGAGTTTTATTCGTCCTCGAATTATCATCTGTGTTCCTTACGGGATTACTCAGGTGGAAAAACGCGCGGTGAAAGAATCGGCTTACTCTGCAGGTGCTCGCGAAGTTTATTTGATTGAAGAACCAATGGCGGCAGCGATTGGTGCGGGTCTTCCGATCACCGAACCAAGTGGAAACATGGTTGTTGATATCGGTGGTGGTACAACGGGTGTTGCCGTGATTTCTCTTGGCGGTATCGTGTACTGTAAGTCGATCAAAGTTGCTGGTGATAAATTTGACGAAGCAATCGTGAACTATGTTCGACGTCAGTTCAATCTTCTCATCGGTGAGCGAACAGCAGAAAATATCAAAATTGAAACTGGAAATGCTTATCCTTTCGAGGAAGAGCGCGTGATGGAAGTCAAAGGACGAGATCTCGTTGCGGGAGCTCCGAAGACGATCGAAATCACAAGCACTCAAGTTCACGATGCGTTGATGGATCCTCTCAACGAAGTTGTAGATGCAATCAAAACCGCTCTTGAAAAAACTCCGCCCGAATTAGCATCTGACATTGTAGATAATGGAATCGTGCTTACCGGTGGTGGTGCATTGATGTCGAATCTCGATGTTCTTATTCGCGAGAGAACAGGTCTTCCTGTTTCAATCGCCGAAGATCCTTTGACTTGCGTTGTGCTTGGATCAGGAAAAGTGTTGGATGAACTCAACCTATTAAGGCAACTCGCCACGGATTAAAAAATGATCAACGAAACACAGATGAAATCTGTGGCACTCTTCTTTTTCTATGCATTTATGGAAGAGTCTGTGGCAACGGCGGCGATTAGCAAATCTTTACGAAAAATCGAAAGATCCCTGAGAAAAGGCGACGGCTTTTCCTCTTTTTCTTCCGCTTCCGTTTACTGGACAGAAAAAGTGTGGAGTCGTTATAACAAGAAAAAACAATTTGTAAACCTTGGACTCGAGCGCATGTTTTCTCTGCCCAAAGATGTCGAACTAGAACCATGGAAACAACTACAAAAAGATGTGCTCCCTGAAGAGTATTTGGCGGCTATCTGGACTGGTCTGCTTCAATATCCTCCGCAAGATATCGCAGAAGGTTTGGGTGTTAGTGTCGGCACGGTTCAACATCGTTCAGGTATAGCTCTTAAAAAATTAGGTCTCTTACTCCAATCAGGAAAGCTTCATGCCAAAAAGAGAACTTAGTTGCTTTCTATGCCGCGAACTCCTCTATGAATTCGTGACGGGGACAATCGATAGTCGCCGCCGTCAAGCGGTGCAAGAGCATTTAGAAACCTGTCCTGAATGCAAAAAAGAACAAGACACTTTCAATCAGGGTCTCACTTATTTGAAAGAACTGGGTCAGGCTAAAATTCATCCGAATTATCTTAAAGAAATTTCTGAACCAGAACCATTTCCAAAACGAATTCTCAAAAAGATCGGGTGGCATAAGTGGCCAGATCCGGTGAGATGGACTGTAGAAAGTGTTGTTGTCGGTTCTGTGCTAGCAGTATTGATCGGAGTGGTATCTCAAAAATTTCTTTTCAACTCCGAGAACAATGAGGCGGCTCTTTACACAGATACTGAAAATCCAGTAGAAGTCGCACAGCAGGTTCCAGAAACACCTTCCGATCAATTACAGGGTAATGAAAACGGTGAAAATCCCTATACAGGAAGTGATGAAGAATACTCTCCTGAGGTGGAGACGACTCCTGCTGCAAAAGTGGAAACTTCACTGCCCCCAGCGTCGACACCATCAGCTCCCGTTGCTAAGAGTGAAGCAGTGGCTAAAGCTCCGACGGTGACAGAGCCAAAATCCGACGGCTTTCTCTACCGTGGCAGCATGTATATTCAAGAGGTGGGTGCGGCAACTCCTTCTGTCGTGAAAAAAATTATTTCTCTTGGCGGAAAAAGAGCAGGGGAAGTGGAGCTGGGTTGGAAACAACCTGGAGGAAGCTACTTCCACTTTTCTATGCCGGAAAAAGAGTTGAATGCTCTCTTGGAACATTTAAAACAGTATGGAAAATTAAACCTCGTAAAAGAAAAAAATCGTCGGGTCATGCCGTCAGGAACAATTCGTATCATTTTAAATTTGAATGGTCCTCGAGGAGACGCTACAGTTCCGATGACAAATCCTGAACCTTCTAATCCTTCAGAGCCTTCTGAAAGTGCGGTTCCTGTGCCAACGCCGGCGTCGGATGTGCCCGTACCTCCAGCGGTTCCAGTGGAAGAGGCAACTCCTGAAGCAAATGTAGAGGAGGCCCAGTGAGATCCGCAAGAAAATCAAAACGTTCTCTCCGAAGCGCATTGATGTTTTCTTATTTGCTCTTTTCAATCGCACCGCTCGCATTTATTACCGCTTACTCGCTCGCAATCTATCAGGGAGCTATTAACGATGAATTGAAAAAGCGTCTGGATGGCAATGCTCGTGAGATCAGTGTGATTATTACGGAATGGGAACAGCACTTACTTTCCTATGGAAGGATTCACGCGTCAGAACCAAGTTTAATCTACGATCTCTCTACTAGTTCGACATCACGATCAAAAACTTTGCTAGAAGGTTGGCTGCGCACTTATATTGCGAATCGAATTTCAGTGTTTGATGACGAAGGGGCCCTTGTTATTTCTAGTACCAGAGTCGGTCCAGGAAAAGTACAGACAGTGGCCAGCTCTTCTGATCAAGAAGTCTTGTTAAACACGAACATTCTGAGCACACTCAAAAATAAGGACCAAATGAGTGTGCGTGACCCACGTCCTAGCGAAAATCTAGAATTAGTTGTTTATACGAAGATCATGAACAAAAAGGGTGGAGTTGCTGGTTATCTTGAAGAGCTCATCGTGATCGATCAAAATTTTCTTTCCAATTTAAAAAATCGACTGAAGCTTGAGGTGATTTTGCTTAATGAACAGGGACAAGTCTCCGTTTCTAGCCAAAAAGACTTTTCACTCTACTCCCAATCGTTTTTCCAAGAGCGTATGGATCAGGAGAAAATTGGTTTTTTTGATCACACGATTCGTGATGAGCCTTATGGATTTATCATTCGTCCTTTGCAAAGTTCTGGCGGAAAAATTCTTATCGCACTTGGTGCCTCTAAAAAAGACTCTCAGCAAGTCTTGAGGCGTATTGCGGTAGCCATGTTTTCTGTCTCGGGCGTTCTTATTTTACTTCTGTTCCCTACGCTTTTTTGGATTTCCCGCATGATCTTAAAACCATTAGATCAACTTGTTTCGGCAGCGCAAAAAATTGAAAGCGGCGAGGCGGTTCAAAAAATCCCAATTGAAAGTACGAGCGAAATATCGGTTTTAACTGATGCCTTCAACAATATGTCGCATAAGGTGAGCCAAGCTCGTAAAGAGCTCACGAATAAAATTGCAGAGTTAGAATTAACCAATAAAGAACTTCAAGAAACGCAAGCGCAGCTTGTTCATTCCAGCAAGATGGTGAGCCTTGGTCAGTTGGTAGCGGGTATTGCCCACGAACTTAACAATCCGATTGGTTTTATTTATTCGAATATGGCTCACTTGAAAGAGTATTCAGATAAACTCGTAAGCCTCATCGAAACGGCAGAAAAACACCCAGAAAATCTTCTTTCGGAAAAAAAGAAAGCCGAGTTTGATTACATTATCGAAGATTTACCACGTCTTATAAAAAGCTGTGAAGATGGGGCGCGCCGAACCCGCGACATCGTTATTGGATTACGTAATTTTTCTCGTCTGGATGAAGCACAAATTAAAGAAATGGATATCACGGAGAGTATCAAAAACACTTTGGATCTACTTACCGGTGAATTGAAAAATCGAATTGATGTAAAAACAGATTTCCAAAAACTCCCTCTCGTAAAATGTTACGTCAGTCAAATTAATCAAGTTTTTATGAACATCCTTACTAATGCCGCTCAGGCCGTTGAAGGCAAAGGAACGATTTGGATTAAAACATCACAAGAGGCTGACCAAATTCAAGTGAGTGTTCGTGATAGCGGTCAGGGAATCAGTGAAAAAAATCTCGAGAAGATATTTGACCCGTTTTTTACGACAAAACCTGTTGGTCAGGGAACCGGGCTTGGTCTAAGCATTTCTTTCGGCATTGTCAAAAAGCACGGCGGAGATATTACGGTTGAATCTGCTCCTGGAAAAGGAACAGAATTTGTAATCTGTCTCCCCATCAATCCTCATCTCGAGGAAATCGCGGCTGTTTAAATGATGTGGCCTCGATCTTTAAAGCTGTAATAAGTTTCTGTTGTTAGGACGAGATGATCTACGATAGGAATCTGCAAAAGTTGAGCCGCCTGAATGAGATTATCTGTGATTCGGACATCTTCGGAAGAAGGCTTACAATCGCCGGAAGGGTGGTTGTGCGCCACTAGTAAAGATGAAGCATTCTGCTGTATAGCAAAACGAAAAATATCTCGAGGATGAATAACGCAGCGATCGACGGTGCCTCGAAATATCATGCGACTTGCAAGCAAACATTTCTTGGAGCTAAGAGCTAAAACCCAAAACTCCTCCACATCTGAACTGATCTGGTTTTTAAGATATTGATAGGCGATTTGACTGGAAATAACGCTAATGGAACTCATACTATGTCTCCCACATGCAAAGTGGGAGATTCTCAGCAAAAGCTTAAGCTAAAAAGTGAGCTTGAAATTTATCGAGATTCGGATGGTTGATTCTGCTCTTCGTAAATTTGTTCTTGAATCAAAGCATCAGAATTTTTTGGTTTATAAGACTTTCGGAGCGAAGTGTCTTGAATGCCCGGCTCGGTTTGCATATTTACCCCGAAGCTGGAGTAGTCCGCTTGGTTTGTAAAGCTCGCCGACTGATCGATGTTCGGAGCAGAAAGAGAGTTGTCGACTTCGACTTTGTCTTTTTCGAGTTGCATTTTTTTGTGAGTGTAGGTCATGTGCTCATTCACAGACTTAAGAGATTTTTTAGGCGCCTGATTCCGTGCCTCTACAAAAGAAGTCCGAGAAAACAGCAGTATCGTTATGAGACAAAATAGATTTTTGTAAGACATACCCTTTTATTATAGCAAAAACGTTGCCTTTTCGAAAGCTAACCAGCCCTTTGGCAGCTGTTATGGCCTGTACATCTGGGCATATGTCGCACACCTCAAATCTTCGTCCCAAAATGTCTCAAGCCATTTTATGTTGTGAGACATAATTGCAGCATTTTTAGGGTAGGGCGAGTTATAGGCGCCTTGAGAGCGGACCCCTTTTTGCTTCGTTAAAAGGCACAACTAGGAAGGAGACATCTATGAAGTACTTTCTGTATACAGTTTTAAGTATCTTTTTTGTTTTTGGAGCTCATGCGCAGTCGGTCGTAGCACCTAATTTTGAGATTCTGTCTTATGCTTTTCAGTCAGAGAGTGTGAAGTCGGCGTTAAGGAATCATTCTCTTCAGAGCGTGGTCATTACCCAATCTGTGGAATTTACAACTTGGACTTTTGCTATTCAGATTCAGTCTATTCCCGGCGCGGAAATAGAGACTCAATCATGCCAAACTCTTATTGTTGTGAAAGCGATCAGTGGTATTGCGGGCATGATCATCGATCCGCCAAAAGTTTTAGACTCTTGTGAATAATTGGAATGTTCCTACTGTTTTTGCCCGCTTCGCAGCTTAAGGCTTGCGGAGGCGGCTAAAATAGAACGAACGGCCCCATCATCATCTTCATCATAAATATCCCCGATAATTTCTTCGAGAATGTCCTCAAGCGTGATGATGCCGATTAAAATATCGGTGTTTGAGAGTACAAGGCACATATGTTTACGGCTCACTTGCATGAGGCGAAGAGCTTTAAGAAGCGAGTCCCCTTCTTTAATTTTTAAGATGGGTCGAATGATGGATTTCCAATCCACAGCACCAGCATGTCGAAAGGCCATAAACTCTTTGGTATGCAAGATTCCGAGAACGCTGGAGTCATCACAAACGGGGAGGCGCGTGTGGCCCGACGCTAAAACAATCTCGGCTACGCGTTCGGCGGTTTGGGTCACGTGAACCGTGTTTACTTTTTCCCATGGAAACATCACATCGCGAATTCGCTTCTTCTCTAAATCGACAAGATTGATCACGTACTGTTGATGTTGCGCGGAGAGCTTATCGATATTGAGATTGTCGGTGCCTTGGCTTTTCGGCTCATTACGAAAGCGAAAAAATCGAGCGATGGTACGAGTGGAGATCTCTAAAACAAAAACAATCGGAGAAAAAATATTATCGAGTATGACTAAAAGAGGAGCTCCAAATTTCGCAACGGTGAGGGGGTGTCGTAGAGCTATAGTTTTTGGAACAAGCTCGCCAACCACCACCGTTAGGTAGGTGAGGGGTAATACAACAATCATCACTGCAATGGCACCGGCGACACTGTCGCTTAAGCCAAACTCGGTGGTTAAAATAGGACTTAAAACTTCTTCCGCACCGGCTCCGCCAACGGCTGCTGAAATAGCACCTACTAATGTGATCCCTACCTGTAGGATCGAGAGTGTTCGCTCAGGGTTTTCGCGGTAAGTGAGAAGGCGTCCCGCAAGGGTGTCTCCATCTTTTTTTAATTGCTTAAGAAGCGGGAGGCTTAAGGAGATAAAGGCCATTTCCACTGCGGAAAGAAGGGCATTGATCGCAAGACATGTAAGAACGACAGCTATTTTTAGCATCCGCGCACCATAGAAGTACTAAGGCACCATTAACTGGCCGCGTTGTCAAACGAGGCGGGGCCGCATTAAATCTTTCGTCGTTTCTAGGTTTGTATATACTTATCCTTTAATCTCTTTAAGGAGTGTCCATGAAAAACAGTTTATTTGTTTTACTGTGCGTTGCTTTGTTCGCTGTCGGCTGTGGTCCTAAGGCCTTTGTAAAAGGTGATTACGATAAGGACGTTGAAAGAGACAATCTCTTAAATGACCAGTGGTCTGAAACAGATATGCAAAAAGCGGTGAAAGATCTCGTCGAGAGCATGGCCAATCACCACAGCATTGCTGCGGCTAAAAAACCGCCAACCGTAATGGTGACGAAGCTTCAAAACAAAACCAGCGAACATATCGACACTCAAAGCATTATGGATATGGTTCGTGTGGAAATCATGAACAAAAAGAACGTTGCATTTGTGGATCGTGAAGCGCGTGAAGATATGGACGAAGAGTATAACTACCAAAACTCCGGTCGTGTAGGCAAAGACAGCAAAAAAGGCCCGGGCAAACAGATTGGTGCCGACTTTATTTTGAATGGTCGATTAGATTCAATCGTTCAAGAAGTGGGTAAAGACAAAACGGTTTATTACAAGCTCACTTTAAATCTCACCAATCTTGAAAGTGGTGTGATTGCTTGGTCAAACTATAAACAAATCCGTAAGATCTATAAAAAGAAATCAATCGGCCTTTAATTCACTTAGGAAAAAGGAAGAATGAAAAAGCTTTTTCTATCGCTCTCCATTCTTCTTTTCGTTATCGGTTGTTCGACCTATCAAAAAAAATCAGGCGAAGCTCGAGGGCTTCTCGAGCGCGGCCGCCCAGATGAGGCCATCAAAATTTTAGAACCATTAGCGAAAGAAGAAGGCGATGACCAGCTCGTTTATCTTCTCGACTATGCCGTCGCTCTCCAATCAGCTGGTCGCTACGAGGACAGTACAAAAGCCTTTTTACAAGCGGCGAAGCTTGCGGAAGTGAAGGACTACCATAGTCTTTCGCGTGTCGTGGGATCCTTCGCTCTTAATGAGGGGATGATTCAATATAAGGGCGAAGATTACGAAAAGCTGTTGATCAATGTATTTCTCGCCCAAAACTTTCTCATGCAAAACGATCTCGATGGAGCTTTGGTTGAAACTCGAAGGCTCGATCAAATGCTCAATAAATATCGTATTGAAGCCAAAAGAGATTACGAGCAAAACGCGTTTGCCGTTTATCTCTCGGCCATGATCTGGGAGGCCGACCGCAAGTGGGACGATGCTTACATTGCTTACAGCCGTGCTCACAAGCTTCGACCCGATATCAAGATGTTAGGTGCCGATTTACTTCGTAGTTCACAGATGGCACAGCGACCTGAAGAATTCGACAAGTGGAAAAAACTCTACCCTAAAGTGAAAATGGATAAAAAGTGGTGGAAGGACCCAAATATGGGAGAGCTTGTTCTTGTCTACCAACAAGGGAGGGCGGCAGTGAAAAGACCGCATCCTGATATGCATAGAATTCCAAAACTTTTTCATGTTCCGTCGAACACGGCCGCGGCCCGACTCGAAGTGATAGGCGGTCCCACTCAAGATACCGAGATTGTTTACAATGTTTCTCAAATTGCTATCAAAACCCTCGATGATGCCTACACCGCGCTTATCGCCAAAAGAGTAGCGGGATTAGCGGCCAAAGCCGTGATCGCTGATCAGGTGAGACAAAAAGATGAGCTTCTGGGCTTCATCACATGGATTGGATTAAATATCGCGGATCAGGCGGATCTCAGGCAGTGGTCGACGCTCCCTGAAACCTTCCAAGTGGCCCGAATCCCTCTCGCAGCCGGTACTTACAAGATGAAGATTCATGGCTTGCTTGCTTCAGGAACTCCTTCGGGAGAGGCGGCCGGTGAGCAAGAAATTAAAATCGAACCTCGTAAGAAAAAGTTTTTGCTCTGGCGTTCGTTCCAGTAAATCCCCCCCCTGAGATTGTGGACATTATCATTACGCATAATCTGAGTGACATGAAAACCGTTACTTTGTGCGCGGGAAAAATTAGTATAAAAGTACTAGCTCTCGAAGATCTGATTAAAATGAAATTGCAGAGCGGTCGCCCTCAAGATCTTGAAGACGTCAAAGCCCTAAGGGAGCTTAAAAAATGAAGGCTCTACAAAAGTTTTCCAGTGAATATTTGGAGCAGTGTAAACACCTAAAGCCCGAGGAAACCCTAAAGTTCCTTGATGATTTTCGTCGCCTTCATGGAGAAAAATCGAAACTGAAATCGAAGCTTATTAGTATGAAAGTTTCCGAACCTCTTCTCGAAGCCTTTAAGAAAAAATCTGAGCTCCCGGGTATTCCCTACCAAACACAAATCAAAAAGCTCATGCTTGAATGGCTTAAAAGTTAATTTCGTATTGAGACATCTCAACGCGAGACGATTTTCTGAGACGTCAATCTTTTGCGAAGTAACAGCCTTCGTTTAACAAACAACGTCCTCAAGTCCATAGAAACTCATTAAAACCTGGTACCTACTTTGCTCTTATTCCTTGTATTACAAGGAGTCACAACCATGACTGTTTCATTTTTAAAATATCTACTTTCTGTCTGCATTTTAGTTGTCTCAATTTCATCCAATGTATTTGCCACCGATGAGGTTCCTCAATCTATCAAAGAGTTGGCAATGAAAATTGAAAGAAACCAACCTTTCGAAATGCCAAAAACAGAAACTGAATTAAGACAACTCCGTCGCGTTTTGAGTTCTAAGGCAACACAACATATGAAGTATGCAGTAGAGATGGTGAGTCGCATGAACTATCGAACGGAACTCGCTATTGTAGAAGTGTTGAAGCTTCATGTAGGTCGTATTACTCGCACCCTTTCAAAGATGTCCAAAGCTGCGGCTCAAGCCGCTGCACGTACAACTATGGCAGCGGACTCGGTTGTACCTTATTTTACACGTGACTTGTATGAGCGCCGACTTACTCCAAAAACTCTTTCCATGCTTGTTGCTGTTGAAGAGAAGTGTGACCTTGCAATGTACGACTCACTTCTGTTTGGTATTGAAAAAATAAATGCAAACGAGATCTCAGATATTTTTTGTAAAACGGCTGTTCAAAACTATCTCATATATAAATCGGGTATTGCAGAAAATCACATATTGAATGAGCAGCCCCTATCCTCTCCAGTGCCAGTGGTGGCAGAAAAGACAGAAGTGAATCGGTAGGAATAGGAAGAAAAGGATTGTGGAGTTCCGAATGCGGATGATTATACTAACCATTTTATTATTTACTTCTAGTTTAGCGAAGGCAGATAACCTTGCGCTTAAATTATTTGAACAACAAGTTTCCGAACTCACTAGAGAAATTGCTGTTGGTTTTAAGCCAGTGGAAGTTTTGGCGCAAGACTTGCTAAAGCTCTATGCCATTTATCCAGATGAGTACATTAAATTAGCTTCAGCATTGAACTCTCGCATTGAAGGATCTCTTGTGAGACATGCCTATGAACATTATAACTTCGAAGAGGCACAGCAATTCCGATCACGACTAAAAGATATATTGAAAATCACTCGTGAGGCCGCTGTCGCTCGTGATTTTTCAGCTCAACCATCCATAGCCGCACATTTAGATCTTCTCATCATTAAAAAAGCAAACTTAAAGGGGTCACACTTACCCTCTACGATAAGTCGCCTTGAGCATTTACAAGCTCAAATTTTGAGATGGGCGGAACTTGAATATAAGGGTGCAAAAATCTTGGGACAAGGAAACGATTCCTACATGGGATTTTCTCAAAGAGCGCGAGATCTAAAAATGGCTGCACGGCTTATCTCACAAAAGATGAATGCAATTAAGGTGGACACCGCTAAGGATTTCCATGGTGTAGCAGCGGGCTTTTGTGGGAATTACTTAAATATAAATCACTAAATAAAGGATATAGCATGAAAAAACTTTTCACTCTTTTTGTTGTTTTGTTCTCTGCAATGACCTCATATGCGCAACGCCTTTCTGATGAGGAGCTCAATAGGCGTGTTCCAAAGTCTATTGCTAATTTCTCTATTCTGGATTCCGCCATTCGCGAGTTTAGCCAAGGCAAAGAAAACGTGGGTCGATACCTCACTCTCGTCTCTGGAGCGATGGGAAGTGAAAAGACCGGACAAACGATCTTTACCGAAAAAAACATTGTGGACACTTACAATAAAGTGAAAGACGATTCACGTACACTTCAAAATCTCTATTTGATTCTTATAAATTACACAGAACTTTTAAAGACGGGTAAGCTTGCAGGACGAGTCACGCTAAGAGATGCCACGGTAGAGGTAATAGCTTTTCAGCATTATAAAAATATGGGTGATTTGGGTGTGGTGGAGCCAGGTGTAGACGCACGAATTAAAAATGAGGCCCGCGTTGAGGCTGCTCCAATTGCGAATCAACTTTTACAAGATCTCTTTGTCGCAGAAACAACCGCCCCACAAAAGCCTACCATGCAAAAAGGTGGAAGATAGGCCGTGAGATTTTATTCGCTTAATCTTTATTATCAAACACGTACATCACTCTTAGAAGTACGGTGACAAAACTTTGAATACCTTTGAGTCGCTGTCCTGAAGGGTCGGTGACTTCTGTATCAAAAGCCCAGTGATATTTTCCTTGAAGACCGGCGTTGAAGCGTTTGCCGAGTTCAAAATCCACACCTAATCCCGTGTAAAGTCCAAAGCCTGAGCTTGTTGCTCTTTCGGTAGGAAGATCGTGACCAATAAAGTCCACCCCAGCAAGAGCAGAAAAGTAAGCGGCATCGTAACTATTGAAGTAAAAATTTAAACCGGTGCTGATTTCTTGATGGCGAAGTCCGTTGTGGCTGCTACTCAAGTAACCAATCTCAAATTGCATTTCAGAGCTTGTCGTATAGTTTCCAAATACTCCAAACCCAAGAGCATTGCCGTAGCGGCTTCCAACGTCTTGTTGTAATCCGACATGACCTGCTTGAACACCAAGGCGCACCTCGTGCTCATCGATGGCAAAAGCGGGGGAGAGAAAAAAGAAACTTACTGCAGCTGCAGAGACAAATCGGGAAATCATACACACTCCTTCTAAAATATGAGGTTATTTGAAACCTCGAAAAAATTTAGTGTAGTTGAGAGTCTCTAAAAACACAAAAGCCCTACTCGTTGCGGCGAATAGGGCTTTTTATGGTCTTCATCTTAAAAGATGAATTATTGGTTCAAAGACTTGTTAGCTCCTGGAAGCTCTGGAGTGTCATCGATATCCACTGAAGTATCAGATGAAGACTCACCGCGAGCATTCGCTAAGCGTTGATCAAGAGCGCTTTTCACATCGTCATAAGAACGAGGTGTTTCAACATACTCAGTCACGCGTGGCTCAGAAGGTCTAACCGCATTGGCTGGGAAGGCACCAAGCTTTGCAAGAAAGCTAGAGATGCTGCCGTTGCCATGCTGGATGATTTCGCGAAGAGTTGAAAGAGGAGCATATTCAGAAGCCTTCTTCTCAGCTTCAAAAATGATCTGAGTTAAAGTTGCAGCTGTGATGTCTCTTTTAGTCTTATTATCAATAACCATCACTTCTTCGTTCGCACGGATCATCTTGGCGATGTCCTCAAGCGTAACGTAGCAGCTTTGTTGCGTGTCATAGAGTTTGCGATTCTGATATCGCTTAATGATCTTCACGCTCGTGCTCGTATTTGGTCTTGCCATCACTGATGGTGTTGTTTGAGATTGTGTATTCAAGTTTGCCTCCCCTTCTTTCAAAGAGCCCTGATTAACGTTAGTACTTTCTTTTTTTGTCCATTCGTCCATTATTTTGTCCCACCGATTGCCTGTTAAACTACTTATTTCACTGGCAAATTTTAAGTCGTGGTTGTCCCGTTTGATGCCCGTCCCAGATGTGTGGGCACAATAGGTCTGGCCGCCACATGTTGTCAAGCGATCTAATAGCACCTTTCTTGATTTTTAACGCACCACGTACGGTCCCTTTGTTAGGAAGCTTTCCGAGAGAAAACTGGTTAGTGCTCTCAAGTTTTTCCTAAAACTGGCCGAAGGTACAGGGAGCATGAGAAGTTGGAATAAAAAATCAGAATTTATTGAAAAAATTAAGCAAAATCAAGCATTTGCAACGTCTGATTTGCTTCTTGTTTTGGGCTCAATTTGTCTCGTTTTGATCATTGTGATCCCTATATTACTTAAGGGGGCAGAAGGAAGCCGAGTGGAAAAGGCTCAGCGAGAAATGAGAAAATTCACTCAAGAATCAACATTTTTGCAGCTCGCCATGTATCACCCAAAAAAATCTTCGAGAAGTTTAGCCTCTGTTTCTCCAATCGTAGAAACCTCCAAGCATGATCCATGGGGACATCCTTACAAAATGGATACGATTGTCGACCATTACGGGCAGCCTAGTTTTTTCGTGATCTGGTCGCCCGGTCCTAATGGGATTATAGAGACTCCTCAAGCACAACCTATTCTTCGCAGTGGTCGTGTACAGCTTCAGTTTTTGGGGGACGATCTCGGCTATGCAATTGCGCTCAAGTGAGCGACGTCTGTTCATCGCTCGTCGCCCTCAAATAACCAGACTTTCACCCTCTTAAGTCTCAGAACAGAACACCGAAGAGTCATTGAAGCCTCATAAAGGAATAAAAATGGCTCAATTGGCTCGCAACTTCAGAATTCTTTTCGTCGTTTTGATCGCGGTAGGGTTGAGCGCGTGTTCTAGCGTTTCGACAAAGAAAAGTCCTAGCGAAGTCTCTTCCAATCCTTATTATGATGGCAATCAAGCACCAGAAGCGATGCGACCGCCCCAGGATTTTAGCACCGATAAAGTTCTGTTGGACCCCCTCTATTTAAACACTCAAGCAGACTATCACTACACTCTTGGCGAATCTTATAGCTTGGAAGGTTCTGCCGATCGCGCCATTGAAGAATTCAAACTCACACTTGTGTATGATCCTAATTCTGCAAAGGTGCGTCTTCGTCTCGCGAGCGAATACGTTCGCAAGGGGATGATTTCAGAGGCGCTCGAGCAAGCAAAAACGGCAGTACAAAACGAGCCCAACTATTACGAGGCACGCGTGCTTTATGCGGGGATTCTGGCTTCTTTGAAAGTTTATGATGAAGCAGAGGCCGAGTACAAAACGACGATCGCAAGGTTTCCAGACAAAAAAGATGCGGTTCTTCACTACGGTGCTTTGCTTGCAGAAGAGAAAAAGTATGACGAGTCGATTGCTCAATTCATGAGCCTAACTAAAGACAAAAACTACGAAACGCCACACATCCCTTACTACTATGCGGGACGTGTGTATTCAGAAGTAAAGAACTACTCCAGTGCGGAAGAATGTTACGTAAAATCTCTTTTGAGTAAGCCAGATTTTGAAGAGTCTGTTTTGGCTCTCGGTCGACTTTTTGAAGATACAAAAAAGCGCGAGCGTACACTTCAACTTTTTGAAACCTTTCAAGATAAACAAGGTCCCAGTGAGCGTGTTGCGGAACTTCTTGCTCGTCTCTATTTAGAAGACGAAGAGTATGAAAAAGCGTATCGCCAATACGAAATCATTGAAGCTGCCGACGGTGCGAATTTAAATGTGAAAGTAAAAATGGCTTTGATCCTCATCGAAAAGAAAAACTTCGATCAAGCGATTGCAAAGTTAAAGCAAGTGTTAGCGCAGGCTCCTGACTCTGACAAAATTCGTTTTTACCTCGCTGCGGTTCACGAAGAAACAAAAGAATACGACACGGCGATTGAGCACTTTTCTAAAATTCCCACGAGTAGCAGTTTCTACGTCGAGTCCATCGTGCACATGTCGTATCTACAAAAGGTCAAAGGAGATTTGCCTCAAGCGATCCAAACAGTAGAAGCCGCGCTCAAGATGAATCCCGATGCAGAACAGTTGTACACAATTTACGGATCACTCCTGCATGAAAACAAACAGTACAATCAAGCCGTTGCGGCCATGTTAAAAGCGACAGAGAAATTTCCTAAAAATGATCAGATCTGGTTTTTCCTTGGTTCTCTTTACGATAAGTTAGAGAAAAAAGAAGAAACCATCACCACAATGAAAACCGTTTTAGATTTAAACGAGACGCATTATCAGGCGATGAACTACTTAGCCTATACATATGCTGATATTGGCCAAAATTTACCTGAAGCGGAGTCCTTGGCAAAAAAGGCACTCGCATTAAAGTCCGACGATGGATACATCCAAGACACATTGGGCTGGATTTTATTTAAGCAGGGACGATTCGACGAGTCGGTGAGAGTTCTCGAGCTTGCATATCAGCTAAAATCTGATGAAGCTATAATTGCAGAGCATTTGGGAGATGCCTATCACCGAATGTCTTTGCCAAGTAAAGCAAAGAAAATGTACCAGAGGGCCATCCAACTTGAAACCGATACACAAGTTATTCACAAGCTTAATTCTAAAATCTCCGCGATCGATGCGGTCATGCCTTCTCGTATCCCCGCTTCTGCTGATTAGCACTTTATTCTCTGGTTGTTCCAATGTTCCCGTGCGATGGGATCAACAAACTCAAGGTCAGTGGAAGGGACGCGCGCTTGTTCGTGATCTTGTTGCAAAAAAAACCAATGTTGTTCGCATTGATTTGATTGCTCAACGGCCTCAAAAGCTTCGAGCGGATTTTTCAGCATCACTCGGTATTTATCTTGGCACCTTGACAATGAATGAGAGGGAGTTATCGTTTCTCATTAAAAATCAAAAAACTCTGTATCGCGGAAGTCCACAATCTGAAAAGCTTTCGCAACTCACTCCATTTCCTTTGAGTCCTCGACAGCTGATGAGGTTGCTTTTTGACCAAGAGCCTGACGACTGGAAATGTGTAAGGGATGAGAAATCTTTTTTAAAAGAATGCATGACGGATTCTCATCTCAAAATCAGCTGGACGAAACGCCAGGATTCCAGGCGCACTGTGACGATTTTAGGTCGACAGTTTGAGATACAACTAGACCTAAGTGGGTCTGACTCTCCGATTCCGACGAATGACTCAATGTTTCTGCTCACCGTGCCTGCAGGATTCGCAATCAAGAAAATTTAATATTTTGCATTAATTCAACTTCACGTTTGCGGCCCGCAAATTTTATCAAGAAGCTTGGTGTTCCTGCTTTTTATCAGGCATAATTATAAGAAGATCCTATCCCAAATTTGGAGGGGAATAATGACCAATGATGCGTCAAAGATCGACTTCTCGGGTATTATTAAAAATCTACAATCTGCGCAAAACTACAAAGACTTAGCGTGGAAAGGCTCATTCAACGACTACCTCACGTTGGTGAAAGAAAATCCTAAGATCACTCGCAACGCTTTTCAGAGGTTGTATGACCTCATTATGGAAGCGGGTACAGGCGAGTACGTCGAATTTAAAAAGAACATTGTTCAATACAAGTTCTTTTCGGATGAGAAACATAACGGACAAGACGCCGTATTTGGTCTCGACGTACAACTTATGAAGTTGGTGAATGTTTTTAAATCCGCTGCACAAGGATATGGAACAGAAAAGCGCGTGATTTTACTTCACGGTCCCGTGGGAAGCGCGAAATCAACCATTGCACGTCTTCTCAAAAAAGGTGTGGAGGAATACTCCAAAACTGAGCAAGGTGCCATGTACACTTTTGAGTGGACCGATGAGGGTGCAAACCCACACGGTCTTCTTGGTAAAGATATCAAATCATTCCCATGTCCTATGCACGAAGAGCCTTTGCATCTAATTCCGATCGAAATGCGTCCACGAGTCATGGAAGAAATGAATCGCGGCAATAAGGGCGAATATCGTGCTCACGTACAGGGGGAGCTTTGCCCTGCCTGCCGATTTATTTTCAAAGGTTTGCAAGATAAGTACGAAGGCGATGTTTTAAAAGTTTTCAATCACATCCGAATAAAGAGATTAATTCTTAGTGAATCCGATCGTATCGGGATTGGAACTTTCCAACCGAAAGATGAAAAAAACCAAGATAGTACGGAGCTCACGGGGGATATTAACTACCGTCAGATTGCGATTTATGGTTCCGACTCAGATCCTCGTGCCTTTAACTTTGATGGAGAATTCAACATTGCCAACCGTGGGATGATTGAGTTTGTCGAAGTATTAAAATTAGATGTGGCGTTCTTGTACGACCTTCTCGGTGCTTCGCAAGAGCATCGTATTAAGCCCAAGAAATTTGCACAAACTCACATTGATGAAGTGATTATTGGTCACACGAACGAGCCCGAGTATCGTCGTCTTCAAAATAATGAATTTATGGAAGCTTTAAGAGATCGTACGGTGAAAATCGATATTCCATATATCACTAAGCTTCACAACGAAATCAGTATTTACGAAAAAGATTTTAACGATCGTAAGATTAAAGGCATTCACATTGCTCCGCATACCATCGAAATGGCAGCAATGTGGGCTGTGATGACTCGCCTTGAAGCTCCAAAGAAGGCGAATCTCACACGCATTCAGAAGTTAAAACTTTATGATGGAAAATCTCTACCAGGTTTTACTGAGGACAACGTGAAGGAGCTTCGTAAGGAAGCCATTCGCGAAGGTTTAGATGGAATTTCTCCTCGTTACGTACAAGATAAACTTTCTAACGCTCTCGTGAATACTAAACACGGAGATGTGGGGTGTGTGAATCCGTTTATGGTTCTCAATGAACTAGAGAGCGGATTAAAACATCACTCGCTTCTTTCGAACGAAGAAAAGAAGGCATCTTATAAAGAGATGCTCGCGAGCGTAAAAAAAGAATATGAAGACATGGTGAAGTCAGAGGTTCAGCGTGCGATCAGCGCGGATGAAAATGCTCTTTCTCGTCTGTGCGGAAACTACATCGATAACGTTAAAGCCTACACGCAGCGTGAAAAAGTGAAAAACCCGTTTACGGGTCAAGATGATGAACCAGATGAAAGACTCATGCGCTCGATCGAAGAGAAGATCGAGATTCCCGAGTCGCGTAAGGATGATTTCCGTCGTGAAATCATGAACTACATCGGAGCTCTTTCTCTTGATGGAAAGAAATTCAACTACAAAACAAATGAGCGTCTCCATAAAGCGTTGGAGCTGAAGCTGTTTGAGGATCAAAAAGACAGCATTAAGATCGCAACTCTTGTTTCGAGCGTAGTGGACAAAGCCACTCAAGAAAAAATCGACATCGTTAAGACTCGTTTAATTAAAGATTACGGTTACTGCGAAATCTGTTCGACAGACGTATTAAATTACGTAGCCAGTATCTTTGCTCGCGGGGACGTAAAAAAGACTTAAGGTGAAGTTATAATTTTGAATTGAGTTGAAATGGGAATTAGACAAGACCACTCTCGATTTCGAGATATTATTAAAGGTCGCATAAAAGAAAATTTTAAGCGCTATATCACTCATGGAGAAATGATTGGTAAGCGCGAAAATGATTTTGTGAAGATTCCCATTCCTCATATTGAAATCCCTCGCTTTAAATATGGACCCAAACAATCGGGCGGAATCGGCCAGGGCGAAGGAAACCCGAACGACCCTTTAGAGGAGGGAAAGCCGGGACAAGGTGCTGCCGGCGATGTGCCAGGTGAGCACATTTTAGAGGCCGATGTTTCTCTCGAGGAGCTGGCAGAAATTCTTGGTGAGCAACTGGCTCTTCCTAAGATTGAGCCTAAGGGCAACAAAACCATTGATACGACTCACATTAAGTATTCTGGTCTCGCTCCTGTGGGTCCCGAAGGACTAAGGCATTTTAAATCGTCTTATAAACAAGCACTCAAAAGATCCATCTCGATGGGAATGTATGATCCAGATAATCCTGTGATTATTCCTATCAAAAAAGACATGCGCTACAAATCCTACAAGACCGTGGTGAAACCTCAGGCGAATGCCGTCGTTATCTACATGATGGACGTTTCGGGCTCGATGGGTGAAGAGCAAAAAGAGATTGTTCGTCTCGAGAGCTTTTGGATTAACACGTGGCTCAAACATCATTACAAGGGCCTTCACACGCGTTTCATTATTCACGATGCGGGAGCGAAAGAAGTCGATGAAGCCACTTTTTTTAGTACGAGCGAATCGGGTGGAACATTGATCAGTAGCGCATATAATCTCTGCAAAAAAATCATCGACGAAGAATACCCCATTAACGAATGGAACATTTATCCTTTTCATTTTAGTGACGGGGATAACTGGAGCAGTGAAGATACTCAGTATTGTATTAAACTCCTCAAAGAAGACCTCACGCAAAAAGTGAACATGTTCTGTTACGGGCAAGTTGAGAGTAAGTACGGAAGTGGGCAGTTCCTCAAGGATCTCGAGGCGGCCTTTCCTGAAAGCGAAAGCATCATCATGAGTAAAATTGAAAATCGCTCAAAAATCCCCGAATCCATCAAAGATTTTTTAGGAAAGGGTAAGTGAGATGTCGAATCTGACTCCTGAGCTTGAAAAAGCCAGACTCGAAATCAAAAAAATTGCGGAGAGCTATGGTCTCGACTTTTTCGAAACGATTTTCGAAGTCATCACTTACGATCAAATGAATCAGTTCGCCGCTTACGGAGGCTTCCCTGTTCGCTATCCTCACTGGCGCTTTGGAATGGAATATGAATCTCTCTCAAAGGGTTACGAATACGGACTTTCTAAAATTTACGAAATGGTGATCAACACGAACCCTTGTTATGCCTACCTCATGGAAGGCAATATGCTTGTAGATCAAAAGCTCGTGATGGCTCACGTTTATGGTCACTGCGACTTCTTTAAAAATAATCAGTGGTTTGGAAAAACGAATCGCAAGATGATGGACGTAATGGCAAACCATGCCACTCGTATTAGTCGATATATGGATCGTTATGGGGTTGAAGACGTCGAAAATTTTATCGATCAGTGTTTAAGCATCGAAAATTTGATCGATCGTTACAGTCCTTATATTGAGCCGAGCAAAGAAAAGAAAGAGTCAGAGGAAACGCCGAAGCCACAAAATCCCTTCTTGTTTCAGACTGAACGCAGTTACATGGATAAGTTTATCAATCCCCCTGATTTAGTTGAAAAACAGCGAGATGAGCATCAAAAGTCGGAAGAGATTAAACAAGTTTTTGGTCGCCCTGAGCGTGATGTCCTGAATTATTTGATTCAGCACGCGCCTCTTAAAACTTGGCAGCAGGACATTCTCGCGATCATTCGCGAAGAAGCTTATTATTTTGCTCCCCAGGGTATGACCAAAATCATGAACGAGGGCTGGGCCTCTTACTGGCATAGCACGATGATGACCCAAAATATTTTATCGGATTCAGAAGTCATTGATTATGCCGATCATCACAGTGGAACGGTTTCAATGACACCGTCCAGATTTAATCCCTACAAAGTGGGCATTGAATTATTCCGTGATATCGAAGAGCGCTGGAACAAAGGCCAATTTGGTAAAGAGTGGAACGAGTGTGACAACTATGGTGAGCGAAGAAATTGGAATAAAAAATTAGGACTTGGTCGTCAAAAAATTTATGAAGTTCGACGAGATTACAATGACGTCACTTTTATCGATACGTTTATGACCGAAGAGTTTTGCGTTCAAAATAAATTATTCGTTTACAAATTTAATAAAAAAACTCAGCGCTACGAAATCGACACGAAAGATTTCAAACAGATCAAAAGACAACTTCTGTTTCAATTAACCAATTGGGGCCAGCCGATCATTGAAGTGATTGATGGAAATTTTGAAAACCGTGGTGAGTTGTTATTAAGGCATCTCTATGAGGGTGTCGATATGCAACCCGATTACATGGAGGCGACGCTCAAAAATATTCAAGCGATTTGGGGGCGTCCCGTGAATCTTGCCACTTACATGGATCAAGAGCCAAAAGTTTATCATTTCAATGGCAAAGAATTTAAAGATCTCACGAACAGTAACAGCCAGCCGCTCGCAAAGGGTGAAGCCAATAAAGGTTAGTTGAGAGCGAAATAGAAAAGTTGGCCGGCAAGCCCTAATATCATGAGCCAACCAGTTGCAAACCAACGTACGCGTTTCATGATGCGATTTTTTCCAAGATGTTCAAAGGAGTGTCCTAAGCGACTCGCAACAAAAAGCCATGCGAGAATCAAAGTGATTTGATCCACATTCTTCATTGCAAAGTGGGCAACACAAAGAATAAGAAACACGGTCGGCAATTCAAACTGGTGATCGTAATGTCGACCAACGACGACAACACGTTCGGAAGCATCACCCTGGTAGGATTTAAAAAACTGCATAGGCATTTTTTTTGATTTGATCGCGCCAAGACGCGTACGAAAATTCAACAGAGCTAAACACCAGATGTAGAACACATAGAAAATCATGGGGAAGAGAATTTGTTTTTCCATGCAGTTACTCGATCATCCCCAATTCTTTTCTGTCAAACCGCGTATTGGCCGCCTATATGGCTAAGGTACTGGCTCTAAAATCTGCATTGCAGAGTAGCCAACGAGACGAATCATGTTGGCGAGATACTTGTAGTTAATCGTATCCCAGGTGTCACAGGCTTGATGGTAGCAGGGCGTGCTGTCTCCAGTGAAAAACTTTTCTTGAGCGTTCACAGCGGGTAGACCGGCTCTCCAAAAGCTGCCTTGATCTGAGCGACGATTACATTGAATGACTGGCTTCAGAAAAAGGTTTTGCGTTTGGATTGTATTGATCATGAGTTTTGCGAGAGCATGACTTGCTTCCCCACTCTCAGCACAAACTTGAACTTCCATGCCACCATCATCATTAGAATCATAACCAATCATATCCATAGTGAAAGCGCCGGCAAAAGGTGGCTTCAAAACTTCTCTTACGAAAATAGAAGAACCGACCAACCCGCTTTCTTCATGATCAAAAAAAACGACTTGAATCGTGTTTTTAAAGTTCGTCTTTGCCAATGAGGTCGCAATGATCAGGGCACCAATGCTTCCTGATGTGTTGTCGTCGGCACCAGAATAGTAACGGTCATAATGAGCGCCGATAAGAACTGTTTTAGGGGTTGGGGAGGACCCCTTCTTTTCAAAAACTAAATTGAGACCTGAAGCGTATCCAAGCTTGAAAGCGTGAGGGGTGTAGCTGTAGCCTAAAGCTTTAAGTGCCTCGATATAATATTGCTGGCGCTGTGCTTGTTCCATCGTTGTGAGAAGCTTCATCTTTGTAATGAGGTCAGCTTCACTCACTTCAACCTGAGGAAGTGCTAAGGCAGCAGTCGAAAAAAACAAAGTGACAAAAATAGATAAGATGAATTTCAAGCAGTCTCCTTTAAACAAAAAATGTCTAAAGGATATATTCATAGTTTAAACAAATATGCAAGTGGGCGAAACTGAAGAGGACGTATTAAAATACGAAACTAATCGTCGTCTTCGTCCGCGTAATCTTCATCATCCTCGTCGAGATCAAGATCGTCGTCGTCATCGTCGTCTTCATCCTCTTCGTCGTCTGTACGAGCCGCTTTTTTGTTAGCGGTTTCGAGGAAGTCCGCGAGTTCTTGTGGGCTTTCGGCTTCAACACGAATGAGCCAGCCATCACCCATAGGATCTTCAGAGATGAGTTCGGGATTTTCAATGACGGAAGCATTCACTTCGATCACGTTGCCTCTGACGGGAACGTAGAGATGAAGAGGTCCGTCGCGGGTATCAAGCTCACCACAAACCTCATCGGCATCAACAACCGTGTTTTCTGTTGGTAATTCTGCAGAAGTGATTTCGCTCAGTTCGTCTAAGCCTTCTTCTGTGATTCCAATAGTTAAGACACTGTCATTCACAGTAATCCACTCATATTCAGCGTATGGAATAAAATCTTCTTCAAAATCTTTTGCCATTTTTTCTCTCCGAAGTGTGAGGAAGCTATCAAATGCTAACAAAGACCGCCATCTTTTTTCTGTTACTGCATTGCTTCCCAATAAATTATTTTATGAGTCCTCGTGTTGCGCGACCCCCTTATTTTTGATACAAGCATCGACCGTCTAAAAAATTCTGGGGGGAATGAAATGGATGTAAATACGAATTCTACGGAGTCGGCTGTCCTTTCGAGCACTTTATTCGTCTATGGTTCATTTTATGAGGGGATGGTTCACTTTGAGCGTATTGCTCCATTTATTAGCAAAAAAGAAGATGCCGTTTTAAAAGCCACAGCTTATCGTTTGGATGCAGGTTATCCTGTTCTTCTATTAGAGGGTGAAGATACGATTCGCGGCCAACTCGTTTCTATTGAAGCTCCTGAAACTCTTTGGAAACTTCTTGATGAATTTCATGGTTATTCTTTAAAAACTCCTGAAAAAAGTCTTTTCTTTAGAGCCTCTGTAGAAGTGGAAGTGAATGGAGAAAAAATCCATAGCTGTTCGTATGTGATGAATCCTATTAAACTTCCACGATCCGCACAAAAAATTGAAAATGGAGACTGGCAAGGTTCCATCACCGCTCGTGAACCGATGGTAAAAACTTTGACTGTGAATCAGCGAACTTATGTTCAAAAGCTAGGTCGCTCCACAGGTCGCGATATTGTCCCTATTAACCTCGACCTTTATCGAGAGTTAATGAACAAGGGGCTTATCGTAGACAAAGGTCGAAGACTCGCGCTCACTTCTCTCGGACAAGAAGTGTTTCGATATCTGGAATGAGTTCTTCCAAGTTTCATGTTGTTCTTGTTGAACCAGAAATTCCTAATAATACCGGGAATATTGGTCGCACCTGCGTTGCTGCGACTTGCGATCTTCATTTGATAGGGAAACTCGGCTTTGAGATCACCGATACCAATTTAAAGCGCGCAGGCCTCGATTATTGGCAACATTTGAGCTGGTATCACCATGCAAGTTGGGAAGAGTGGCTCAAACAGGTTCCAGATTCGAGCCGCATTTTTCTTTTTACGGCTAAGGCCAAGAAAAGCCTCTTCCAAGCTCAGTTCCAGGAAGGTGATTGGCTCGTATTTGGTAAGGAAACTGAAGGATTATCGGCTGATATTGTTGCGCAGCATAATGAGCGTGCGCTCACAATTCCTCAATATGGCCCCGTAAGAAGTTTGAATCTCGCAAATGCGGTCACCGTAGCCGTGTATGAGGCCATTCGTCAGATCCATTTCCCCTCTTAAGCACGACTGCGAAATAGACACTCGATGTAGGAAGCGATAAGCTACATTTCTATGTTTAAAAGTCTCATGGCTGCTGTAGTAGGCACCAAGCACGATCGGGATATGAAACGTCTGCAACCCACTGTGGTTCAGATCAACTCCTTTGAGTCCAAGCTCAAAAATTTTACGGATGCGGAATTACAGTCGCAGACGGCAAAGTTTCGCGAGCGTTTGTCGCGCGGAGAAGCGCTCGACTCCATTTTACCTGAAGCGTTTGCAACGGTTCGCGAAGGTTCTCGCCGCGTTTTAGGAATGAGACATTACGATGTGCAGTTGATTGGTGGACTTGTACTTCATCAAGGTAAAATTGCAGAGATGAAAACAGGAGAAGGAAAAACTCTCGTCGCCACTTTGCCAGTGTACACAAATGCCCTTGAGGGAAAAGGTGTTCACGTTGTAACGGTGAACGATTATCTTGCAAAACGTGACTCCGAGTGGATGGGTCGCCTTTATAGTTTTCTTGGAATGAAGACAGGCATTATTGTTCACGAACTCAATGATCGCCAAAGAAAAGAATCATACGGAAGCGACATCACTTACGGAACAAATAACGAATTTGGTTTCGATTACCTTCGCGACAACATGAAGTTTGAGCTTTCGTCTTACGTGCAAAGAGGCTTCAACTACGCCATCGTGGATGAGTGTGACTCTATTTTAGTGGATGAAGCACGTACGCCTCTTATTATTTCAGGTCCTTCGGAAGACTCCACTGACAAATATTATACCGTGAACAAAGTGATCCCGAGCCTTCTTCGTGGAAAACACTTTGAGATGGAAGAAAAATCCAAAACCGCTTCGCTTACCGAAGAGGGTGCAACGAAAGTCGAAGAATTACTTTCTATCGACAATCTTTACGAACCTGCGCACATCGAAATTCTTCATCATATCTATCAAGGCTTAAAAGCTCATCATCTCTATCGTCGTGACGTGGAGTACATGGTGAAAGATGGCGAAGTGGTTATCGTCGATGATTTTACAGGCCGACTTATGCCAGGTCGTCGTTGGAGCGATGGGCTTCACCAAGCGATCGAAGCAAAAGAGGGTGTAGAAGTTCGTAGCGAAAACCAAACGCTCGCGACAATCACATTCCAAAATTATTTCCGTATGTACAAAAAACTGTCGGGCATGACGGGAACAGCCGACACCGAAGCAGTGGAATTTAAGAAGATTTATAATCTTGATGTCATCGTGATTCCAACCAACAGGGCGGTTTCGCGTAAAGACATGAACGATGTTGTTTACAAGACGGAAGAAGGAAAGTTTAAGGCCCTCGCGACAGATATCAAAGAACGACACCAGGCGGGTCAGCCAGTTCTTGTTGGTACCGTGAGTATCGAAAAGTCGGAAAAACTCAGCACCTATCTTAAAAAGCAAAATGTGACTCACAATGTACTCAATGCCAAACATCACGAGCGTGAAGCCGAGATCATTGCGCAGGCGGGACGAAAAGGGGCAGTCACGATCGCTACCAACATGGCAGGTCGTGGAACCGATATTCTTTTGGGCGGTAACCCAGAAGGGCTCGCGAAGAAACTTCACAAAGATGAAGAGTCTGAAGATTTCAAAAAAGAAGTCGCTAAGTGGAAAGAAACCACGGAGCAAGAAAAACGTGAAGTGATTGAGGCCGGCGGCCTCTACATTATGGGAACCGAACGTCACGAATCTCGTCGTATTGATAATCAGCTTCGAGGTCGAGCGGGTCGTCAGGGAGATCCGGGAGCTTCTAAGTTTTACCTTTCTCTTGAAGACAATCTCATGCGCATTTTTAGCGGTGAGCGTATTCAAAAACTAATGACCATGCTGAATATGCCAGACGATGAACCTATCGAAGCACCGATGGTGAACCGTGCTATTGAAGGCGCACAAAGAAAAGTAGAGGGTCACAACTTCGATATTCGTAAACATCTTCTTGAATATGACGATGTGATGAATAAGCAGCGAAACGCGATCTACACTTTACGCCGTGAAGTTCTAGAGGGCGAAAAGCTTGAAGAAATCGTTTCCGAGATGATGGGTGATGTGGCTTCTCACATCATGGATACTTTTGCTCCGGAGGGTGTGAAGGCTCATTCCTGGGATTTAGAAGGGTTAAATACCGCACTCCAAAGACAATTCGGAGCTTCGCTAAAATTTGAAGGAGATCTTGCTCCAACAAATCTCAATTCTGACAAGCTGACACAAGCTGTGAGTCAGCTCGTAAAAAGAGAATATGAGCGGCAAAAAACAACTTTGGCCCATCTAGTAACAGAAGTTCAAAAGCGTATTCTTTTGCAGACGATCGATACGTTATGGAAAGAACATCTGTTGAGAATGGACCATTTGAAAGAGGGAATTAATCTTCGTGCTTATGCACAAAAAGATCCTCTCATCGAATACAAAAAAGAAGCATTTAATGCTTTTGCGGAAGTGGATCATTTAATCAAAGCTCAGGCCGTAGAGATGTTTTTGAAAATTCAAATCGTCACGCAGCCCTTGACAGATAGCGCGGTTGAAGAGCCTGAAGAGGCGCTTAAGAGTTTGGCTCCAAAGCCCGCGAGACAAAAATTGACGTTCACACATGAATCCGAATCGACATTCAATGAGTCGAAGAAATCTTCAGAGCCTGCACGTCGCGCAGAGCGGGTCGGCCGTAATGATCCGTGTCCTTGTGGCAGCGGGAAGAAGTATAAAAAATGTCACGGAGCCGATGCTGATCAACTGAATGATTAGTACTTAAGGGAGAGGCGTTTGGCAAACTGTCTCAAATGTAGTGCGCAACTGGATGGTGATTTTGGTATGGAAACCTGTCCCAGTTGCGGTGAAATTAATTTTCTCGATGCAGACGCTCCGGCGGATGCTCCTGCAGATGTAAGCTCTGCTCCCAAGCCTAAAAAAAATGAGTTCAGTGTTCTTGTCAGTGGTAATCCTTCTCACGAAGAGGCCCGATCGTCGGGAGAAGATCGTGAGCGAGCGGGTGGCATGAACGAATGGCTTGCTGACGAACCAGGGATAGAACCTCTCACGCCAGCTATTGAGCCTCTCGAATCACCTGTGTCAGCTCCATTCGAGGAGGAGACAAAAACTGGTTCTCACGCTCAAGTCAGGCCTGCGACAACGGCCACGGCAATGGACGCGCCGGCAGAACCCAACATTGAGGAGATCGCGGATTTTGGTAATGACATCAGTTCCAACGCCGCCGATGGATTTCTCTATTACGATTTAAAAGTTGCCGGTATTGATTCCAAAGAAGTGCGGCAGTCTGTGCTCAATGCACTTCTTGATAAAAAATTGGGTTGGAGCCAAGCGACCCTTGAGAAAAAAATCGAAAATGGAACTCTCTCGTTTTCTGGTTTGAATCCTATGAAAGCAAGTCAGATCGTTAAAAAATTAAGATTTCTAGATGTGCAAATCACGTGGACTCAAAAGCCACTTCCCTCTTCAACGCCGGAGCAAACATGACAAAAATTTGTGTTTTTATTTTTTGCTTCTTCCTTATTCAGGGCGTTTTTGCTCGCGAGTGGGACGCTCATGAGGTGAGTTTAAAAGCGAGTGTCGACAAGATTCGAGAGAAAGAAAAGAAGATCGCAGAATTAATCAGTCATAAAAATCTTATGCACGAAGGTGCTCCAGAGCTCAAAGCCGCATTAGAGGAAATCACGAGGGAACATAAGGAGCTCATTGCTCTTTACAAAGAATTTGATGATGAAAAAGAGCACGTTCGCTTTAACCATCCCGATCAAGGACAAAAAATTGAAAGAAAGTATTCACGTTTTAAAGTGAAAACTCTCGATGCTTTTGAGGGCGAAGGCGGGATTGACGGAAAACTATCTCGCGTAAAATCTAAAGCGCTGAAAAAATTTGGAGAAAAAGCTCCAGTTATAGAGCCAGAGGAGCCGACAGAAGAAGAGCAAGAAAAGCTCAAAGAGGCTGAGCGAATCGCAAACGACGCTAAGAATGATAAAAATAGTAAACGTATCCGAATGAAGAAGTGAGCCGAGAATGAAATATCTCTTATTTATTTTTCTTTTTTTAAACCTAGCTTGTTCAACAACTCCGTTTAAGAGATTTGAAAAAGTAAAAGTGGGAATGTACAAAGATGATGTTTTAGATATCGCAGGCTCACCTCAAGAATCCAATTTTAAAAATGATGAGTATGTTTGGTATTACCGATTTATCACTGATGCGGGCACCTTGGTGCGTGAAGTAAGGTTGAAACAGGATTTCGTCAGCTATGTGGGTGATCCTTTGGGTACAAGCGGTGAGAAGTTTTCGAAAGTAAGAGTAGGCATGACCAAGGCACAAATCTTAGATTTAGTGGGTTTTCCAGGTCGAGCTGAAACCGTGAATGGCTTAGATATTTGGACCTACACTGTGAATACACCAAAAGAAAAGAAAACGATGTCGATAGAATTCGCACAAGATAAAGCGACTTACGCAGGTCCACCCAAAGAAAAGTCAGAGGCACCAACTGGCGACTTTGTTCCAGTCGAATAAAAATTAAGAAATTGGCGAGTCATGATGATGTTCAAGAACCTATTTTAAGACAGGTTCGCAGAACTCTAATTACAAAATATGAGCGCCGCTATCCACAAACATCGTTGTGCCGGTGATGTGTCGTCCACCTGGTCCGCAGAGGAAGGCACCTAAGTGACCAACGTCATCGGCAGAGATATTTTCTTTAAGCGGAGTTTTTTCTGCAGCCGACGAGAGCATTTCACGGAAATTACGAACGCCAGCAGCAGCCAATGTTTTCACGGGTCCTGCGGAAATCGCGTTCACACAAATCTTCTGTGGTCCAAGATCGTAAGCTAGATATCTCACGCTGGCTTCAAGTGCTGCTTTCGCAACTCCCATGACGTTGTAATTTGGGACAACCTTTTGGGCTCCCAAATAGGTCATTGTTAAAATAGTTCCACCATTTGGCATAAGAGGTTCGGCATGTTTCGCAAAAGGAATGAGAGAAAATGCACTCACATCAAGTGCGAGCCGAAAGCCTTCACGACTTGTGTTTACAAAGCGGCCATCGAGTTCTTCTCGGTTGGCAAAAGCCACCGAGTGAATGACCGCGTCCAGTGTGCCCCATTTTTTCTTTGTGGTTTCAAAAAGTTTTGCGATGTCTTCGTCTTTTGCGACATCGCAAGGTTCGATTAAAGTGGAACCTAAGCTTTCTGCAAGAGGGCGGACGCGTTTTTCAAGGCGCTCATCTAAATATGTAAACCCTAATTCACAGCCAGCCGCATGAAGTTGTTGGGCGACCGCCCAGGCGAGACTACGTTCATTCGCAACACCGACGATCAAGGCTTTTTTGCCCTTCATTGTTTCTGACATGTTCAAATTCCTTTCACGATTTCCACAACTTTTTCCACACCTTCAAGCCCTGACCAGAGTGGCAGTCGTACCACGCGTTCACTAAGATCATCCGTAACTGGAAGTGCGCCATTGGTACGACCAAAGCGTTCTCCTGCAGGTGACGAGTGAAGTGGGATGTAGTGGAAAGCGGCTGTGATTTCTTTTTTCTTAAGTTGCTCAATAATGGATTCACGAATTTTATGTGTGGGTGCGATCATGTAAAAAATGTGAGCGTTGTGTTCGCACTCTTGGGGAATCGTTGGGAGTTTGAAATCTCCCTTTTCTTCGAGAGGTTTGAGAGCTTTGTAGTATTCATCCCACACTAACATGCGCCCTTTTTGAATCTCTTGAGATCTTTCAAATTGCGCAAGTAGCAAGGCTGCTAACAAATCGCTACAGATGTAAGAAGAGCCTACGTCCATCCAAGTGTAGAAAGCGGTCTCTCTTCGAAGAAAGCTTGTACGGTTCGTTCCTTTTTCGCGAATGATCTCGGAACGTAGCAGGTAACTCTCGTCATTTACGACAAGAGCGCCACCTTCTCCAGAGACGAGATTTTTTGTTTCATGAAAACTGAAAGTACCAAAATCGCCAAGAGTACCAAGAGCTTTCCCTTTGTAGCGAGAGAGCACGGCCTGCGCGGCATCTTCCACTACGTAAAGATGATGTTTTTTGGCGATCGCAAGAATTTTATCCATCTCGCAAGCAACGCCTGCGTAATGAACAATAAAAATCGCTTTTGTTTTGGGAGTGATATGCGCTTCGATGAGATTCTCGTCGATATTCAAGATATCGGGCCTGATGTCGACAAATACCGGTGTTGCCCCACGAAGGACTACGGCGTTAGCCGTCGAAACGAAAGTGAAGGAAGGCATGATCACCTCATCGCCCGGTTCTAATTCACAAAGTAGAGCCGACATTTCAAGAGCTGCGGTACAGGAGTGAACAAGAAGAGCTTTTTTTGCTTTCGTTTGCGACTCGATCCACTGTTCACATTTACGCGTAAAGGACCCATTTCCTTTAATCTGGCCAGATTCGAGGCAGGTCTTAATATATTCCATCTCTTTGGAAGAAAGGGAGGGTTTCGTGAACTCTATTGCCATAGGGGGTGAATATAGAACTCATCTCACGAATAGGCAAGGCCCGACGATTTCTAATGGTTTCAATATCGAGGCGCGAGGAGGAGGCATAGCGGTCCTATGCCGACGACGAGTAATGAAGAGATTGAAACCATTAGAAATCGCCCAAAGGGTTCTTCGCTCTTTCCTAGAACTTTTCGTTACTTCTCCTCAAAATAGCACCACTATTTTTCGTCGTCGCGCCTCAATTTCTAGAAAAGAGCGAAGAATCGGGTCTTGCCTATTCGTGAGATGAGTTCTATTAAGTGTGTCTCATGCAAAAGCTTTCTGTCGTGGTCTTAAGCTATAACCATCCATTACACACTGCGCGAGCGGTGAGGTCGGCTTTGCAATGGAATCTCCCAGTTTTGCTCGTACACAATGGCAGTCTTTCCAAGCATGTGGAGCTTTTAAAAAAAGAGTTTCAGGAAACTTCACAATTCACACATTTGGTTCTTCCTGAAAATAAAGGTTATTCCGGCGGAGTGAATGAGGGTCTTTATGCGGCCACTTCTGAGTGGGTGATTTTTCTGACAAATGATTGTGAGCTACTGAGTGTACCGAAACTTCCTTTAAAGCCAATGGCGGTGATCCCCCAAGTTTTTCGTAGATCTCTCAATCAAATTGATTCTATAGGTGGTCTCTTTGAACCAACGAGCGGAAAGCTCGTGCACTGTAAAACCAAAGAAGATTTTGAAAATCCTGACGCAAAATGGTCGCCCTACATTCCGGGTTCAAGCTTTCTCGTGCATCGCGAGGTGTTTGAAAAAACAAAAGGGATGGATGAGAGTTTGGGAACCTACTGGGACGACGTCGATTGGTCCCTCAGAATTCAAAAAATGAATTTCCCTATCCAGCTTCAAGAGCAATGGCATGTGCTTCACTACGTAGGAAAAACTTGCCAAAAAAATCCGCTCTATTCCATTTACTATTTCCAGAGAAATCGAAAAAAGATTTCCTGGAAATACACAAAACCTTCTGAGAAACCAAAACTATGTTTCGCCTTAGCTAAAGATTGGACCCGCTTAAGTCTCAATCTCATTTCTAAAAAACGCTACTCCGACTTGCGCTTGATCAAGCGCGCTCTTTTTGAATAGAATATCTGGTTAAACGGTATTGACATCGATCAATAATATGTTAAACTATGAATTATGAGCGTGAAAGTTTCCCCTAAATACCAAGTCGTGATCCCTGAGCAGGTTAGGCAAACCCTTAATATTCGTCCTGGCATGGAAGTAGATGTGATCGCAAAGGGTGGTATTGCCTATATCGTTCCTGTCCCAACGGTGACGTCGCTTCGTGATAAAGTGAAAGATTATCTTTCTGCTTCTGACAAAAAGACGTTACGTGAAAAGAAAGACCGGAAGTTTTGATATGGTTGTCGACAGTTCCGTTTGGCTCGAGATTTTCTTAGAAGGGGAAAAGTATAAAGAGTGCGAAAAACTTATAAAAAAAGAAACTCTCTATGTTCCGAGTCTCATCCTTTTTGAACTTTATAAAAAAATTAAAACAAAAGTATCAGAAGATATCGCACTTGAGTGCGTCTCGCATTTAAGCCAGCACACCGTAGTGGATCTAACGCGAGACGTGGCTTTACTTGCCGGCGACTTATCACTCGAATATAAACTCGCAATGGCCGATAGCGTAGTGCTCGCTCATTCGCGGCTTCTTTCATGTCCTCTTGTCACCTTAGACAATGATTTTTCTTCTGTACCTGGAGTTCTCGTCGTCAGATAGAGGGTCTTGCTCTGACCTACATCAAACGTTATGATGACAATCACCAATTTGGACTCAGTTTCAAAAGATAATGAAGCTTGTCCAAAGGGTGACCAGGTCGTCACGATCTTAGAACGCCCTTAGTTCTGTTATGTAGATTTAAGTAGCGGAAGACATTTCTTCCGCTATGAGTTTAGACAATTACTTCGCGCTATCAATAATCGCTTCGAGATCTTTTACTTCCTTTGGACAAGTCGAGGTCATGTTCTCATGGCCGGTATCGGTGACAAGAATGTTGTCTTCGATACGAACGCCGAGACCGCGTAAGTGGGCTGGCGCCGTCATGTCATCGACGGGTACGTAAAGTCCGGGCTCCACCGTGAAGACCATTCCGCTTTCAAGAGGTCGTGAAGGCCCGTCTTTTTTGTAAAGACCGGCATCGTGCACATCCATGCCGAGCCAATGAGAGACACCGTGTGGATAATATTTTTTGTAATTGAGTTGCTCAATATTTTGCTGAACGGTTCCTTTAAGAAGGCCAAGTTCAAGCATGTGTTCCGTGAGCATTTCGATCGTTGTGTCCTGTAGAGTTTTGAAAACGACACCTGGACGAATCATTGATACCAAATGTTTTTGTACAGTGAGCACTCGGTCATAAAAATCTTTTTGCACGGGCGTGAATTTTCCATTCACCGGATAAGTACGAGTGATGTCGCCGGTGTAGTAGTTGTACTCGGCACCCATATCGACAAGGAGAAGATCTCCAGACTTACATTCTTGATCGTTGAACACATAGTGAAGGGTGGTGGCAGACGCACCGGAAGCCACGATGGATCCATAACCGTTACGTGGAGAACCGAGCATGCGGAATTCATGTTCAATCACCGCTTGTACTTGGCGCTCGTTGACTCCGGGTTTGCAGTATTTCATTCCGGCAATGTGTCCTTCGGCAGAAATACGACAGGCTTTTCTCATCCACTCTGCTTCGACAGCAGTTTTCTTTAAACGCATTTCGCCAAGAAGCTCGGTGACATCCCAAATCGGTAAAATTCCAGAGCCGCTGCGGCCTTGGCTCGCGCGAGTTGTTTCGATGGCACTACGAAATTTTTTATCAAAGTCATTGTTAAGAAAGAGGCGGTAATAAACTCGATCTACATCGGCTAGTAGTTTAGGAAGTTCTGTTTCGATTTCATCGTAGGTGTAGGATTTATCAGCACCAAAACTTTTCATGGCGCCTTCAGGGCCGTAACGAAATCCATCCCATGTTTCACGAAGAGGATCTTTGTTTCTTACGAAGAGAACATACTCTGGATCTTTCTTCGGGCGAAAAACGAGAACAGATTCTGGTTCTTCAAACCCAGTCAGATAAAGAAAATGACTATCCTGTCGATAAGGGTGATGAACGTCGTGATTACGAATCATGTCGGGGTGAGCGGCCATAATGATGGCAGCACCCTCGGCTTTAGAGGCGAGAGAGTGGCGACGATCTTTAAAGATTTTCATATCAAAACTTGGCTGTCTCATAGTCTAAACTCCGTGGCCATTTTCTTTGCCGCAGCGGCGCCGAACTCTTGGCCAAATATCACAAAGGATTCTTTTGCATCGTAATCAAGAATATCAAAGTTGCGTGTGTGAACGCCGATCACCCAGTTTACTCCGCGAGGTGGGGAGTTTAGTTGACGAACTCCTTCCCACCAGAGTGTTTGTACTTGGTCTTCGTTCTTTACGCGTTCTTCTTTTAAAACTGTGCCACGTGCGAGTACGTTCACAAAAATCACAACTTCTGCGCCCTGATCTCTTAACCACTGAGCGGCTTCTTCCACATGAAATGCGGCTGCCATCCAACCTTGAGTGGATGTGAAGTAAGGCGGGAAGGACATGCACTTTTCAAGAGCTGATTTGTAAGTCCCATTGGTCCATATGCGTGTCTTACCGTTTTTTAACAGCATGCTAGGACAACCGAATTTAATCGTCGCGTTTTGAATTTGTGAACTCGCAAAGGCCTGATCAAAAAACGGAGTGATTTGTCGAATCGAAGTCGGTGCTAAGTCGCCACCTAAAAAACCCTTTGCCGGTAAGTTATTTTTCTTAAGTTTTGTAAGTTGCCATTCAAGATCGTTGGCTTTTCCTTTTTGCGAATAAGCGGCGGCGATTAAAGATCCCCACTCCAAACCGACGATGGCATGTACCGGAATATTTTGTTTTTCAAATTCTCTTAAGACGCCCACGTGTGCGAAGGACTTCATTCCGCCCGGGCCTAAAATAAAGCCAATTTTAGGGACTTGGCCTGGCTGAAAAACAGGAGCGGTAGGACTTTCTTCTTCGGGAACATTTGAGGGGTAAGAGGGGCCGGTTGTTCCGTTTCTTTTTTGAGCTTTACTGCAGGCGAAGGATGTAAAAATCAATAAAAGTAGAAGGAGAGAAGTCAGTTTTTTCATAGCGCCCATCATAATCCTATTGGACTCGACTTAAAAGCACTTTTGTTTTACATTTAGTCTATGGCAGTGAGAAATATATTGCGCATGGGTCATCCCGTTCTAAGGCAAAAAGCTCGAGAACTCAAAAAAAAGGAGATTCTCTCTCCCGCCATTCAAACTCTCATCAAAGATATGATAGAAACGATGCACGACGCTGATGGCGTTGGTATTGCTGCGCCTCAAGTGGGCGAGTCTCTTCAGCTTTCGGTGATTGAATTTGGCGACGATAACCCTCGTTACCAGGATTTTGGAGCGCAGGGACTTACGGTTTTTATCAATCCCGTACTCACGGTTGTGGATAAAAAAGAGCAATCATTTTGGGAGGGTTGTCTCTCGGTTCCAGATTTGCGTGGGCTTGTTCATCGACCAAGAAAAGTGAAAGTCACTTATCTTGATGAGAAAGGCGAAAAGCAAGAGCTCGAAGCCGAAGGTTTTTTAGCGACGGTTCTTCAACATGAGTTTGATCATCTTGATGGAGTTCTGTACATCGATCGCATTCAAGATCCTCGCGATCTTTCCTATATTGAAGAGTACAAAGAATTCATTATGGACCAAACGGAACACGACGAACTCGACGATTAATTCTTTTTTAAGAAGATGAAGAACTCTTGGTTGCCATCTCCACCCGTGATTTCGCAGGGAAAATAAGACAAGATTTTGAGTTCAAGGCTTTCGGATTTTTCGCGCACTTTCTGCTCGACCTCGGCATACATTGCAGGATCTTTCACCACTCCAGCAGGATTTAAACTCTTTGGATTTAACTCAAATTGAGGTTTTACGAGAGCGAGAATATGTCCGCCACTTTTAACGTGCCTCACCGTGCTCTCGAGAACTTGGGTGAGAGAAATAAAAGACACATCAATGACTGCCAAATCAAAAGTGCGATCTAATTGAAAATTTCGTGCATTGATTCCTTCAAACGCTTCTAGTCTCGGATGATTTTTTAGGCTGTCGTGCAATTGCCCATGTCCTACATCGACCCCAACAATATGTTTTGCACCCTTTTGTAAAAGGCAATCGGTGAATCCTCCGGTGGAAATGCCCACATCGAGCACCGCCAGATCGGCGGGACTAAATTTCGTCTTCTCAAGCGCGGCTTCGAGTTTAATGCCTCCACGCGAGACGTATTGAGTGAGGTTCGATTTTGAAATTGAAATTTCGTTTTTGATATCTGGTGTAACGGCGACTTTCTCGTTAGCTTCTTTAAATATTTTATTTTTCAATCTTACTGCGCCAGATTCTATGAGCTTTCTCGAGAGTGTACGAGATTTTACAAGGCCTAACTCAACAAGGAGAACGTCAATACGTTTTTTTTCGTCGTTACTCATTTTCTGCCACTCATTTTTGAATTCTCTGCCAGTTATAGAGAGCGGCACCCCGAAGTGCATCGGCAAATGAATCAAAACCTACTAAAGCCTGAATCGATTTCTCTGTGAGATCTTTTAAACGATCGCAGGTTTCACTCACGCCAAGAAGATGGACGATGTTGGTCGTTTCAGGTTTAGAAATTTCATAGTCGTCAAGGTCGTCGGCCACTTGAAAGGCATAACCAACATATTCCCCAAATTGTTTGAGTGCCTCGGCCTTTTCTTTACTAGCGTCGCAAATCATGCTGCTGCCTTTGATCGCGCAACGAATGAGAGCGCCCGTTTTCATAATATGAAGTGTTTCTAAAATGGGGTAGCTCACATCCGTCTTGGAAGCAAAAAGATCCAAGGCTTGTCCTCCGACCATCCCTTGTATTCCTGAAGACTGTGCGAGTTCTTGTATAAGGCTAAGTGCCAGCGTTGGTTGAGAAATGTAGCGCATAGAAAGTAGGTGGAAAGCTTCTGTAAGAAGGGCGTCACCTGCAAGTAGGGCAAAATCTTCTCCGAAAACTTTGTGATTCGTAGGTTGGCCTCGTCGCACGTCCGAATTGTCCATAGCGGGCATATCATCGTGAATGAGGGAATAGCTGTGGACAAATTCGACCGCGACGGCAAAAGAAAATACTTCATCAAAGTTTTTATGTAGGGCTTGAGCGGTGAGGAGAGATAGAAGCGGTCGGAACCGTTTTCCTTCTCTTGCCGAAGAATACTCCATGGCATACTTGAGCTTCTTTAAGCCTGGGAGCTCGGATTTGATCAAGTGATCAAGCTCTTCTTGAGTTTTCTTTTGAATCAACGGCGTATGCTCAGCTCCAAAATTTTTGAAAGCTTCAACCCACGATTGATCCCAAGCTTTATTCAGCACGGAATTCCTTTGTCGTAGGCGTGCCGTCAGCACCGACTTTTACAAGTTGTTGAATTTTTTGTTCGGCAGCTGTCAACTCGCTTTGGCATTCGCGAGAGAGCTTCACTCCCTCTTCGAAAAGTTGGAGGGATTGATCAAGGGAGATGTCGCCACCTTCCATGTTTTTTACGATTTCTTCAATGCGTTTGAGTTTGATCTCAAAAGTCATGGGGTCTCCTTTTTCGCAACGCTGTTAGATACGGTTGCGGTGACTTCGCCATCAGAGAGGCGAATGGTCAGTGAATCATTTGCTTTTGTTTCTTTATGGCTTTTAACAATTTTTCCCTGAAGACTTACGATGGCGTAACCGCGATCGATCACTTTCAGGGGACTTAGAGAATCCAAGAGCGACATGGATCGGCCCAGCTGAGACTGTTTTCTCTCGAGAATGTAGCGCCACTGGTTTTTTAAGCGGTCGATCAATTCGTCACAGCGGATGGCCATGTCTTGGAGTTTTCTTTTAGGGTCAATGAGTCTACGTGATGTCAGTTGTAATCTTTCAAGGCGTCTTTGAATCGAAGAAAGACAAAGATGCTGGAGGCGCTGTTGAAAAACTTTGAGCTGATCTAAAACATCACTCATATTTTTTACGACAAGTTCTGCGGCCGCACTTGGAGTGGGGGCTCGAAGGTCTGCCACAAAGTCGGCAATCGTAAAATCAATTTCATGTCCAACGGCAGAAACAGTCGGGATTTTGGAAGCATGAATGGCGCGTGCGACCGGCTCGGTGTTGAAAGCCCAAAGATCTTCGATCGAACCGCCGCCGCGGCCAACGATCATCACGTCGTAAGCGGGGAGTACGGAGTTAGCAAGTTCTATGGCTTTCACAATTTCCATCGGCGCGGCTTCACCTTGAACTGCAGTAGCGATCAAAGTGATGTCTAAATTTTTACAGCGTCTGGTGAGAACATTGAGCATATCGCGGATCGCCGCTCCTGTTGGGGAGGTCACGAGAGCCACTCGCTTGGGAAATGCGGGGAGCGGTCTTTTTTTCTTTACGTCAAAGAGACCTTCGGATTCTAGTTTTTTCTTGAGCTGCTCAAAAGCTTTTTGAAGTGCACCTGCTCCAACAGGCTCCATCAGTTCACAAAAAACTTGGTAAGAGCCGCGTGGTTCGTAGACGGTGAGGCGTCCACGGATCATCACTTCCATTCCATCTTCAGGACGAAATTTGAGTCGTGAGTTGTGTCCTTTAAACATCACCGCACTGATCTGAGATGTGGCGTCTTTCAAACTAAAATAAAAGTGGCCAGAGCTGTGAGGTTTAAAATTCGAAATTTCTCCGCGAATCCAAATAAGGGGAAACTCACTCTCAATCGTGTTTTTTACTAAACGGTTGAGTTCGCTAATGGAATAAACGTGGGGTTCGCTGCTTTCGGTCTCTGCTTTTGAAGCAGCGTCTGGAGACACGTCTGCAGAGGCCGCATAGCTAAAAAGATCTTGTCGATCAGACATGGAAAACCCCTGCTTTCGGGGAGTGAGCCTATAGCTGTCTCGAGACGCAGTCTAGCTAAAAATAAGGTTTTGGAGAGCCCAGAAGCCACCTACAAATAAACAAATAAAGCCTAGGATACGATTGGCTTTAAATTGCTGCAGAATAGCTTCGGGAAAGAGGTGCTCCGCTTTCGACACGAGAGGAGAATTCAGAACGAGCGTCATCAAAATTCCGTAAGCAAAAACGATAAAAGGAAAGTAAAAATCAAGTTCTTGTATCGACATTTTTTCCCTTTCCGTTGGAACGAAGATTGCTAGTGTCGTGTTCTCTCATCGGAAAAATGTGTCTCAAAATGAACTAGATCAAGGATTAATTTTTTATCTACTGGAATTCATTGAATCCTTTCAAGATTTCTCGATTGACATGAAACATGCGCTTAGTCTCGTTGACCCAGAGGATAAATTTTTGTATTCTTCATGTAGAAGGTTTCTGTGTGGCGCGAGCTTAAACATAGTAATTTTCAACCTAACAAGCATCATAAAGGGGACTGTCCCTGGCAATGGTGAGCAAGCTCAACTCGTATTGAGAAGCCTAAAGTTGCTAAATGGTCTACCGCATTGAAAAGCACGGGTTGAAATTCAGATGTTTTTACGCCCAACATGGAGCCTTTTTTTTGTTTTCTGCCGTGCCTCCAATTTTCACGCATCTTTCAACGGTTCTCCTTCCAAAAATCCTCAGCGTACAGAAGTACGCCTCCGGTTTTCTTCAGTCCGAGCCGTTGAAATCTGCATAAAAATTGAAGGCACTTACGCCTGGTTCCGCGCGTTTTCAAAGCTTCGCTTTGAAACCTGCACGGAGATTGGAAGGCTTACTCCTCGAGTGCATCCTGTAAGTCCGCTCCTCATGAGCGTATGGACTCCCACAAAGATTTTAAAAAACCTTAAGCCCGAATTAAGTACATCAAAAACCAAAGTAACAACTTCAAAATCTCCACGAGATCTTTTCGTTGAATCTTTAGTTTTCGTTTCCTAGGCCGATAATTACTAACGTTGTTAGTTTTCATCGGTACCTCCTTTCTACGAAAAAGGAGGCTTCGTGCCCCAGACTTACGGGATGCGGGTGGGGAGATTGCAAAGGGGATTCTGGGTTCAGAGTCCCTTTATTTTTTAGTGGGATAGCTTCTAGCCGAAGGCCGTTTTTTTCTTCATTTTTCCCTTAAGTTTTTAGCGGAATGTTTCGATATGAGATTGTGGACCTGTGTCCTTGGGGGTAAACCTATGTTGAAAATCAGCGTGAGCCTGTTTCTGTTAGTCGTTGGTTTTACATTTACAATATTCGCGCAAGATCCAGATGTGGATGAATACGGAATTCCCATTGAGCCGAATCGTCGACAAACCGAGACTGTGGACCCTTGTGACGATTCTGATCCCGCAAGCTATCTAGCTTGCCAAGAGCAAATGAGACGTAGAGCTCCTGCCTCGAACTCTCGCTCTCTTCCCACAGGAGTGTTGCCTACGGTGATTATGGTGCCTACGGATGAAAACTCACCAAGTGAGGTAGGAAACGGACGCTCAGGCTCTCGTGTAGACCCTAATAACGTGACAACAAACAATTGTACGATTGCTCTGATTTGTGGCCAAAAAAACAGTGGATATTCTTTCACTGCCGACCAATGTGAGAGAGCTCAAGAGGCATGTAGTGGTGCCAGCACTAATAAATCTTGTGAGAATATCGCGAAAAAATTTGAGGAGTATCAAGGAAAAGCACAGAGCTGTTCCGTTAGCGGAACTAGCTCGATTCAATCTTGCGCGAACCTTATTACTCAGTGTTCTCAGGAAATTAACAGGCTCCAGAGCTCTTCACAGCAAGGCCAAGTAAATTTTCAGGCACTTTCTCCAGACTGTAAAACTATTGCGCTCTCTCAAAACAAAGAAGATTTACAAAAGCTCAGAGACAAATTTGAAAAAGAAATTGAGAAGGAAACAGACAAGGCCAATGAACTTAGCAAGGAAATGATCAAAAGTCAGGGTGACCAAGAGAAAGCTATCAGAGAGCTTGCGCAGAAAGAACTTAATGCAAAAAAGGATTTTAGAAAGTCTCAGGATAAACTCTATGACCTTCGCGAAAGAGATGACCAGCGCTTTAAAACATTTCTTGATGCGACGGAAAAGCTCGATGAAGAGCTCAAGGGCATTGAGTCGGAAAAGCGCAATATCGAAGTGAAGATTGTGGAACTTAAAATAAGAAATTCTTCAGAGATTGCTAAAATCAATGATGCTTGCGCAATGAAGGCACGTGCCGATGCAGCCAAGGCGGAGCTAGATCGCCAAAAAACACTGACAGACAGTTCATCAGGGGTTCGTGTAGACGGTGGTATCGGTGAGCTCGCAGCTTATAGTGGTAAACGTGGCACAGCAAAATCGCGTGTGAAGCGTAAAGAAGCCATCTTCAGAGACCTTTGCCTTTTCGACACACAAAACCAGGTCAAAGCCCTCGAGGAGGGTGAAAAGGCCATGCTGCAAGTAATAGAAAATCAAAAGAAAGATTTTGATACAAAAGCGACTCTTTTAAAAGATCGTCTCACCAATCTTGCAAAAACTTTGGATAGAACGGCCGCAACCGATTACGAACGCGCCATGTTTAACTACATTCAGGATGCCGAGGACTACACGATTGCACAGCAATTATCCGTTCAAGCTAGAACATCTAGTTTAGAGCAGGCTCAAAAAGAACAGTCTATGCTCAACCAGCAAATTTACCAATCACAAGGGAAGTTACAGCAGGCTCAAAGCAACTTAAGTATGATTCCTGAATTATCTGGGGTCAGTAAAACTGAGGCTGAAGATTTCAAGAAAGCCAAAGAGGGTTTAAGTAATCTTCGGGGCCTCTACGAATCTTCTTATAACACTTGCTGTACTACGGCGAAGAAGGCCAAGCGTAAGGCTGATCAAGAGCAGTATAATGAGTTTTGTCGCTCAGCCAGCCAGGCTTATTCGAGGACCCAGAATCCTTCATCTTCCAACAGCTCTCGCACAGGCACACGGTAATACATCGCATTAACATCCTCGACGAAAGACGGGCTCATCTCCTGAGATGAGCCGTCCAATCTTTCTTGCTCCATTCCCGTTCCCGGCGCTACACTAGTAGCTTCATTATTTCTTCGGCGATGGAGCATTCTTCTATGAAACTCAAACGACTTGTTACGATTGGTTTGATCGGCTTTTTTGCGGGGCTACTTATTGTAGGGGCGACTCTTCTCATCGTCTCCGCGACACTTCCAAGCCTCATCACCATGAATGATTACAAACCTTTGTTAGTTTCGCATGTGTACTCCGCTAAAGGCGAAAAAATTGGTGAGTTTTTTCGTGAGAGAAGAATCATCACGCCTCCAGATCAAATTCCGGAAAAACTCATAAAGGCTTTCATCGCGGCGGAAGATGCTTCGTTCTTCCAACATCAGGGCGTGAATTTTGTGGCAATCTTTCGTGCGTTCCTCGCAAATCTTCGTGCGGGTCGCACAGTACAGGGTGGTTCGACCATCACTCAACAGGTGGCAAAGTCTTTACTTCTCACTCCCGAGCGTACTTATACTCGTAAGGTCAAAGAGATCATGCTGGCTTACCGTATGGAAGCGCACTTAAAGAAAGAAGAAATTCTTCATCTTTACTTGAACCAGATTTACCTCGGTCAAGGGGCTTACGGTGTGGCTGCTGCTGCGGAGACCTACTTTCGAAAAGCCTTAAAAGATCTAACGGTGGCAGAGATGGCGATTCTAGCGGGTCTTCCTCAAGCGCCAAGTCGCTACACGCCGATTCACAACCCACTTCGTGCGAAAGAGCGACAACGTTACGTTCTTGGTCGTATGGCCGAAGAAGGCTTCATCACGGAAGCCGAGGCAAAAAGTTCCATGCAAGAGCCGGTCGTGGTTTACACACGTGAAGATCTTCGCGATAAAGCTCCATTTTTTATCGAAACCGTACGTCAATATCTCGTACAAACTCTCGGAGAAGTTCCGGTTTTGGACGAAGGTTTAAAAATCTACACGAGTCTTGATCTTGAAAAACAAATGGCGGCACAAAAGAGCGTGCAAGATGGTTTAAGAGAGCTGGATAAGCGCCAAGGATTTCGTGGAGTCACAAAAAATCTTACGGATTCTCAAGAGGTCGCAAAATTTCTCGTGGAAACACGCGATGCTTTGATCGATCAGTACTTGCCCGCACGAACAATATCTCCAGAGGGAATCGCTCTTCCAGTGAAAGAGCCACTCAACCTCAATAAAAAACCTGGCCAACCAAACCTCCCGGAGTACATTCACGCAGGCGACATCACGCAGGGGATCGTCACGAAAGTGGATGATGTCTGGGGCGTGGTGACTGTGCGTTTTGCAGAAAGCACAGGACTCATTGATCTGGAAACTATCAAGTGGGCCCGTAAGCCGAATCCCAATGTTATGGCGAGATTTGAAGAACTCACAAAACCTTCGGCGGCGCTTAAGGCAGGCGATGTGATTGATATCAAAATTCTGGCTGAGAAGTTCCAATCGTCTCGCATTCAAGAAATTCTTCAAAAAGAGAAAAAGAAGAACAAACAGTATCAGCCAAAAGATCTTCCGGATTTGACTCAATTTGCCGAAGTCACTTTAGAGCAAAGCCCTACGGTCGAATCTTCGCTCATTTCTTTTGATCTTGAGAGTTCTGATATTCTTGCGATGGTGGGTGGTTATGATTTTGAACGCAACGAATTCAACCGTGCTCTGCAAGCGGTTCGACAAACGGGCTCATCGTTTAAGCCCATCGTTTACACAGCGGCTCTCGATAAAGGATACAATCCGGCTTCAACGATCGTTGATGCACCGATGGTTTTCGAAGAGGAGGGGCAGCTAGACGACAAGCAAGATTTGAATAACAGTGCACAGACTGATGTAAAGAAGTGGAAACCTTCTAATTATTCCGAAAAATTCACGGGTGATATTCTCTTTCGAAATGCGCTCATTAAATCTCTCAATATCCCAACGATCAAAATTTTGGAAAAAGTCACGGTGGCGGAGGCGGCTAACTACGCTAAGCGCTTAGGGGTCTTTAGCCCTATGAATATGGATTTGAGTTTGGGCTTAGGGTCTAGCGGTGTGACGCTTTATGAATTAACGAAAGTTTTTTCTCACTTTGCACGAATGGGAAAACGCACCCACCCTCAATTTATTAAAAAAGTGGAAGATCAGAGTGGTAAAGTTCTTCTAGAAAAAGTATCTTTGGATTTGCGCTTTCAAGAACAAATCCAACAAATCGACACGGAGTTTGAAGAGCGAAGGCAGAAGCAAATCGCCTCTCAAGCGCAACCGGTTGCAGAGGGCAGCGAGCCGGCCAAACACTCGCTTCTCTTTCAAGATCCCGAGCAACTCCTTTCTCCCCAAACAGCTTACCTGATGACAAGCCTCTTGCGAGGCGTAGTGGAAGAAGGGACGGCTCAAAGAGCCAAGGGGCTCGGGCGCGTGTCGGCGGGGAAAACGGGAACCACGAACGGTTACTTTGATGCTTGGTATGTCGGTTATACCCCTCAAATCGTGACGGGCGTATGGGTGGGTTCAGATAAAGAACGCACTTTGGGACGTGGCGAAACCGGTGCATCCGCTGCGTTACCGATCTGGCTCGAGTATATGAAGGTGGCTCATAAAAAACTTCCCGAAATCAATTTCCCTGTCCCCTCAGATATTGTATTTGTAAATATCGACAATGAGACGGGACATCTCGCTTCGGCTTCTTCGAAACACGTGGTCAGACAGCCATTCCTAGAAGGCACAGAACCAAAAAGTTCAACCGAAGAAAGTAAGTCCAATGAAGAGAACTTTTTGAAAGAGGATTTAGCGGAATGAAAGACATTCACCTTTGGGGGGTGAAGCAGAACAATCTCAAAAACCTAGATGTGAAAATTCCTCTAGGGTCCTTTACTGTTGTATGTGGTCCAAGCGGTTCCGGAAAAAGTTCTCTCGCTTTTGAAACTCTCTACGCAGAAGGGCAGCGCCGCTATATCGAGAGTCTTTCTAACTACGCGAGACAGTTTCTCAATAAAGCGCCAAAGCCAGATATTGAAGGTGTTGAGAATATCCCCCCAGCCATCGCGATTGAACAGAAAAACTACGTGAAAACTTCGCGCTCTACTGTGGGCACGCATACGGAGATGCTCGATTATCTGCGTTTGCTTTACGAAAAAATCGGCGAACCTTACTGCCCGAATTGCAAAATTCCTATCGAGCGCAGTTCGGTAACAGACAGTACCGACAAAACGCTCTCTCTTTTTGAAGGTCAAAGAGGATATGTGCTGGCTCCTATCCTCAAAGAAGTACGAGTGGCTAAGGGCACGAAGCTTTTAGATATTCTTCTCAAAGAAGGTTTTTTACGTATTTATCACAAAGGTAAAGTGGAAGAGATCGATACAAAATCGAAGCTGCCGGCGGATGATTTTTTTGTTGTCGTCGATCGTATGAGTTTTAACACCGACGACCGCGGCCGTGTTGCTGATTCTATTTCTCAAGCTTACGCCACGGGTATGAATCTCAATAAAGGAATGACAGGTGGAAAAGCCGAAGTGATCACTGTGGAAGGTGGGAAACTCCGTGTGTCCGAGGAAAACGCCTGTACAAACTGTGGTTACGTGGTGCCTCAGATCACTTCCACCTTATTTAATTTCAGTAATCCTGTGGGTGCTTGTCGTACCTGTAATGGTTTTGGAAACACGTTAGAGATTGATGTAAACAAAGTCATTCCCGATCCCACAAGAAGTATTTCTCAGGGCGCGCTCCAGCCGTTTACCATGCCGAGCGCGAGCCAAGATAAAAAAGAGCTTCTCGCATTTTGCAAAAAAGCGAAGATCGAAACTTCGGTACCTTGGGAAGATTTGCCCACAAAACATCAGAAGGCGATTTGGGAGGGCACCAAAGATTTTTTTGGTGTTAAGGGCCTCTTTGAATATCTCGAAACCAAAAAATACAAAATGCACGTGCGCGTTTTTCTTTCGCGCTACAAGAGTCCAGTCACTTGTCCCACTTGTGGTGGCACGCGACTTCGACCTGAAGCCGAATCGATTTTGATAAAGGGAAAGTCGATTACAAAACTGTCGCAGATGACGATCGAAAAGCTCCTGATTCTCTTGCAAGAAATTGAGCTCACAAAAACTCAGAAGAAAATCTCGCAAGAAATTTTATTGCAATTGATTTCGCGTCTACAATTTTTGGCAGAAGTGGGAGTCGAGTATCTCACGATTGATCGACCTACGCGAACGCTCTCCGGTGGAGAATACCAACGTATTCAGTTGGCCAATCAACTCGGGATGATGTTGTCACAAACTTTGTACGTGCTCGATGAACCTACAGTGGGTTTGCATCCGCGCGATAACGATCGCCTTATCGGTATTCTTAAAAAACTTCGTGATTTAGGAAATACTTTGGTTGTTGTCGAACATGATGCCGAGGTGATTAAAAATAGCTCTCACGTCATTGAAATGGGCCCAGGCTCAGGACATCTTGGTGGAGAAGCCATCTTTGCGGGAACCCGTGAAGAGTTCATGCGCTCCACAAAATCTGTTACGGTTCCTTATTTGACGCCGAAACAATGGGTGCCGCCTCCGGTGACACGACCTGTGGACCTCGAGCAATTTCGTTACGCTTTGGAACTCAAAGGTGCAAAGGGACACAATCTTAAAAACGTGGATGTGAAAATCCCTCTACGTCGATTAACGGCGATCACAGGGGTCAGTGGCTCGGGCAAATCCACTCTCATTAGCCAAACACTTTTCCCGGCCATTGCACGCGTGCTTTCGATTGAATTTGAAGAAGCGCAACCCTTCAAATCCCTTCACGGTGATGAGCATTTAAAAAATGTGGTCTACATCGATCAAAGACCGATCAGTCGAAGTGCGAGAAGTAATCCGCTCACATATCTTAAAGCCTATACGGAAATCCGTGAATTGATGGCTTCAACAGAAGATGCCAAGGTTAAAAACTTCACCGCCGGTCACTTTAGCTTAAATGTGGATGGTGGTCGCTGTCCCGTCTGTCGTGGCGAGGGTTACGAAACCGTCGATATGCTTTTCATGGATGACGTGAAACTTATCTGTGATGCCTGTGATGGCAAACGCTTTACCAAAGAGATTCTCGACATTCGCTATAAAGGTAAAAATATCGACGAGATTCTCAATATGACGGTCACGGAATCCATGGGATTTTTTGTTCCTCATCCGTCGATTCGTCAGCGCCTTCACATTCTCAAAGAGGTGGGGCTTGATTATCTTCGTCTTGGACAACCGACTTCAAATTTGAGCGGTGGAGAGTCTCAGCGTTTAAAGATTGCTCGTGAACTCAGCGAGTCCGAGCAGCGAGAAACTCTCTATATTTTGGATGAACCTACAACGGGTCTTCACTTTCGCGAAGTAGAACTTCTCATGTCGATTCTTAACCGCCTGATTGATGCAGGTGGAACCGTGATCGTCATCGAACACAATCTTGACGTCGTAAAAGCTTGTGACTACGTGATTGATTTAGGACCTGAGGGTGGAGAAAAGGGCGGAAAGATCATTTTTGCGGGCACGCCACAAGACTTAGCAAATCAAGAAAACAGCCACACCGGTCGTTTTTTAAAACCTATTTTTGGTTTAGAACCACAAAACCGTAAACCAGCCACAAAAAATAAATCCAAAGGGGTCAGTCTTGTCTGAGATGAAAAAGCTGTGGCCTTTTGTTAGGCCACACAAATGGAACCTCGTATTGATTTTGTTTTTTGGTTTTCTGATGAGTGCTACGACCGTAGGACTCTTACCATTTGTGAAATTCTTTTTTGACGAAGTTTTAGAAAAAAAGAACGTGGAATTAAAATATATTATTCCGCTCGCGTTTCCTGCAATTTATCTCGTTCACGGAGCCGCTCGCTTTTTTCATCTCTATTTTCTTAAAATTACCGGCGAAAGAATCATTGCGAACGTTCGTTTGGCACTCCAAGAAAAATTTATGCACCTCAACCTCTCTTTTCATGGAAAGTACGAAGCGGGCTCCGGGGGACTCCTGAGCCGTATTCTCAACGACATGGTGATTGTGCAATGGGGTCTTAATATTTTTGCCGATATTGTACGTGAACCAATTACGGCTATTGGACTTCTCGTTGGAATGTTTTATCTCGACTGGAAACTGACTCTTTGTATCTTGCTCGTAGCACCGCTAATTGCCGTTACCCTCAAGCAGCTTTCTAAGAGCATTCGTAAATACAGTCATATGCAGCAGTCGACGATGGAAGACGTCACCTCGGTTTTAAAAGAAACTTTAGACGGTGTGCGGGTGATTCAGTCTTTTAGCCTTGAGTCGGAGCTACGTCGTCGTCTAGATGTTGTTCTCACGGATTACTTGAGCCATCGCCGCAAAATCATTGTCCGTGAAGAAATCGCGGGTCCTATTTCGGAGGTTGTAGGGGCTTGGGTTTTTGCCGCGATCTGTATGTACATGGCCGATCAAATCATTGGGGGGAAATCGAGCACAGGAACTTTCTTGGCATTTGTAGGAGCTGCCGCTCTTTTCCAACCGCCCATTAAAAAACTGCAGGATGCCTACATTCGCCTTCAGCAAACCTTTGCGGCCACGGCTCGACTTTTTGAAATTCTTGATGATCCCAACGAAGTCCCCAGGTCAGAAAAAAATCTTCCATTTCCAAAAGACTGGAAGCAGATCGAATTTCGAAACGTTTCTTTCTCCTACGATCAGCGACCAATTTTAAAAAATATCAATATCACGATTCAAAGAGGTGAAGTCGTGGCCTTGGTTGGAGAAAGCGGGAGCGGTAAGTCCACTCTTGTGAACCTGCTAGAGAGATTTTTTGAACCTGTGACAGGCCAAATTTTTATTGGTGGCGTACTCATTGGTGATATCAATCTCCATGAATTAAGAAAAAACATTGCATTGGTTACTCAGGACGTATTTCTCTTTAAAGACACCATCGCTCGAAATATTCAGTCGGGAGATTTTGAGCGCTTTTCAAAAGAAACCTCTCATGTCGAAAAAGTTGTCGAAAGTGTTTCTCAGTCTGCCAACGCCCATGACTTTATTCGTAATATGACCAATGGTTTTCAAACGGATGTGGGGGAACGCGGCTCTAAACTGTCTGGTGGCGAAAAACAGCGAGTGAGTATTGCACGAGCATTTTATAAAGACGCCCCGATTTTGATTTTAGATGAAGCGACCAGCGCTCTCGATTCGACCAGTGAGGTGGAAGTGCAAAAAGGCTTAGATCATTTGATGTCGGGCCGTACCGCGTTTGTGATCGCCCATCGTTTGGCGACGGTTTCAAAAGCTGATCGCATCGTAGTTCTTAAAAACGGCGAAATCGTAGAGCAAGGCGCTCATCAAGACTTACTCACCAAAAAAGGTCAGTACTTCCAATTCTACCAACTCCAAACCTTGCGTTAAAAAGTGCTAGCCGTTGCGCCAGCACCGTTCAAGGAGCCTTTTATTTTAGCTCTTGTTTAGCTTGCTTATGAGACAGTCGACAGAAGATAAGCTGCTTGTTGTAAACGTTTTAAATGGATCTGAAACTTTCTTAGACGCCTGTCGAGCATTCTCAAGCGCTGCCCAAAATAGGCTCCTTTTTGGCCACCATAACCTCTTAAAATTGTTCGGATTCAGAATTTTGCCTTCTCTAAAAAAGGGGCACGAACTTTGGAAAAGGTCTTCTTGTTGGTTTAACTTTTTGGGGAGCTAAAGATGAAGATTCTTACGATCCTTTTTATGGGCACACTTTCTTTAATGGTCGCCTGCGGAGAAATAAAATCAAAATTGGAAGGTGGCTCCAACGCCTCAACACCTATGAAGACCAACTTTAGCAGTGGACACATTGACCGCAAAGATTTGACAGATAAGCTGGAACGTCTCCACCGATTTTATATCGAGGAATTAAAACGTGACGGAGTCAATAGGCCAGAAATCGGTTTGTATAAAAACGGTAAACCCGATTTTGAGGGAATTGCGGCCTGGATTTTAGATGTCTATTTAAACGAATTTCTAACAGGTGTGGATTGCGAACTCGCCTGGGAAAAAACTAAGGCTGCGATACAAAATGCGGCGGGAGATGAGTGGAAAAGGGCGAATCCTGGAAAAACGCCTGAGCGACCACCAAGCCTCACTATTATTAAAAAATTTGATCGTCATGATGTGGAAGCAAAGCTTGAAGATCTTCACAGATTTTATATTACAGAGCTAAAGCGTGATGGAGTTTTTAAACGTGAAATTGGTCTATATAAAGATGGCAAACCTGATTTCGAAGGCATCGGTACTTGGATTATGGAGATCTATCTTAATCGCCTCCTTGAGGGGAAAGCGCCTGCCATTGCTTGGCAGTACGTGGTTTATGGCATCCAAATGACAGGTGAATGGAAAGACTTGCATCCTGGAGTGCTTCCAACCATACCAACGGGTGAAAAGGCGCCTCTACCAGAGGTCGTTGGCGAAAAAATGATTAAAGAAGTAGGACAGAATCTTCACTTACTTCAGACCTCCTGCCAAGATAAGGGTGGCAATAACAACTATCTTTACGAAGTGATCAGACGTTTACGAGCGACCGGTGACAAACGCTGGGGCCTCAATTGGAAGAGGGGTATCGTCAACGACCTCTCTCCTGATGCCATTAGTTACTATCGAGGTCCTGGACTGCCGTCAGAGGGCGCAGACGATGTCTACATTATCGATATCTTAGGTGGACATTGCGGTGATAGTCCACAGCCCGCGTGGACGGATGTAACCCGTTATGGGCCTGGTAAATGGACGCTCGAGAAATGCCCTAACTGTAACTAGCCGTTTTGATTGTTTCAAAATGAGAAGTGCTTGTTATGGATAACGCAGTCCTGGACAAAAAGTCGACGGGCACGCTTGCTCAACTCTTAAGTTGTACAAATTATTGACGATAAGTTGTTAGACACAACTATTTAGAAGGGGTGCGCACTATGATTAATTGGGACGAGTTTGAGCATTTACACGTCATTAGAAAACTCAAGCAGATTTTAAATACTTGGTGGAATATCGATGTCGTTTTCACTGATGACCGCGGCCGCTTACGTGGTTTGAATAAAGAAAAAACAAAAATGGTAAACCCTGCGATTGAGCAGCTTATGTCAAAGGATGCATCGTTAGAGTCTTTGGCTGAAATTGTAAATAACGCAGTCAATGATTTGAAAGTGAGCGGTAATCGCTATGCTCTCAAAAGATGGGATCTTGCAGGTCATGACGTGGGTGTATTCCCAATCATCATTGAGAACGACTTTGTTGGAACCGTTGTCGCTATGGGATTTTATAAAGATCCTATTCAAGAGGGAACTCTCACGGAAACTCGAGAAAGGCTCGCGACTTTTGGTTTTGCGCGTGAAATGATCGATCGTTCGATCAGCCTCATTAAGCATCTTGACGAAAAAGAGCGTTCACACTTTTGTCAGCTCGTAGACCTTGTAGCAGAAGAAATCGTGACTCTACACCTTGAAATCTCTAAACGCGAAGAGCGTATTAGCGAACTCAATAAAGAGCTTGGTAGCCGTTATAAGTATGACAGCATGATTGGTAAATCAAAACCCATGCAGCAGTTGTACTCTCTGATGGATAAAATCAAACAAGCAGAAAGCACGGTTCTTGTTCAGGGAGAAAACGGTACAGGTAAGGAATTGATTGCGAAGTCGATTCACTACAATTCTCTTCGTAAAGATAAGGCTTTTGTCATTCAAAACTGTTCTGCTTTTAACGATAACCTCCTCGAGTCAGAACTTTTTGGACACGTTAAAGGTTCATTTACGGGTGCGGTTCGCGATAAAAAAGGTCTTTTTGAATTGGCAGACAAGGGGACATTTTTCCTTGATGAAATCGGGGATACCTCTCCTACAATGCAAGTGAAGCTCCTTCGTGTTCTTCAGGAAGGGACTTTTATTCCTGTAGGCTCTGTAGACTCGAGAAGAGTAGACGTACGTATTATCGCAGCGACAAACCGTGATTTGAAATCCATGGTTGAGCAGGGCTCGTTCCGAGAAGATTTATACTATCGTTTGAATGTTATTAACATCACCGTTCCGCCTTTGAGAGATCGTAAAGAGGACATTCCTCTACTCATCGATTACTTTCTTGATCGCGCAACAAAGGCGTCTGGAAAGCCTAAGAAAATCATTACGAAGCAAGCACTTGAAAAGCTTTATGACTACTCTTGGGCCGGAAACATTCGTGAACTCCAAAACGAAATCGAAAGACTTGTTGTACTTGCTGGAGACGAAGTGAAAATCACCGGTGATATGTTATCTGGCCGTGTGATGGAAGACGCTCAAAAGGGTCGCGTTCAGGGCGCCCGTATTCATGGCAAATTGAAAGACGCTCTCGATGAACTTGAAAGAGAGATGATTAAAGAAGGACTTCGTCGTACAGGTTGGAACAAATCCAAATTGGCGAAAGAACTTGGAATCAGCCGCGCTGGTTTGATCATGAAGGTAGAAAAATACGGCCTCGATAAGCGCCGTCTTTTGAAAGCCTAAGCTACTTTTTGTAAAAATTGAGCATTTCTTATTGAAAACCCACGTTTACATCTTGTAAATGTGGGTTTTTTTTTCATAAAACGACCCTTTTTTTCTCACAAATAAATAAATTTCAGTCAAAAAGCTGGTTTGAAAAAAAACGTACCCGTACCGGATGAATCATGCGAGGTTGCCCCTTCGTTAGGGATTCGTAGGGACAAATTTTGGATCGCATCCAAGGGGACGAAATGACAGTACACACGTTGTTGGTGAAGATTTCCCACAAGTTGAGAAAAGAAATCGGTTGTAATTTTCACTTTGTAGAGCTGGCGGCACAATATCAGCTCACAGATATTAAAAATGAACAGTTTCAAACTGCACAAAGAAACTCAACTTCCAATCGTATCTATTGTGGCAGAGATATCCTTCTTCCAATCGTGATTGATCGTGTTTTTAAAGGCGCTGTCGTCATTTCTGATGGCATTACTGTGAATAACCGTGATCTCGATGTTCTTGAGCGATTCGTTCGAGGTTGCGTCGTTAAAAACATCTCTGGAGATAAATCAGAGCCTGATTTTGAGCCGTGGTATCGCTACGTTGATGGCGTGACGGACGAAGAAAACGTCATTTACTTATCTCAGGTGAAAAGACAACGTGAGCGCATCATGGGTACGGAAAATCTATGGCGTGGTGGCGTTGTATTTGTACAAGCTATGGAGCCTGAGTCGGTTCAAAAAGTGGCTGTGGATATTTTTCGAGATCAAGGTTCAACCGGGCTTGTACCATGGTTTGCCTTAGACCCTTTAAATTCTGTTGAGTGCATTAAGGATTTGGGTCGAATCACAATTTTTGTAACTATTATTTCTGATCTTTCAGAGTCTCAACAGGAACTCATTGAAAAATATCTTAATGAAGCCTGTGAAGAAGACACTCCTAAATTCATTATTGGCGCACAGAAGTCACTGGAGGTCTTGATGAACGAAGGACAAACCCGAAAAGGCCTCCTTGCATTAATGAATACTCCACAAGTACGTTTGAACCCTTCTGCGAATAGCACGTATTTCCACTAAGCTTGCTTTTTAAGTATAGATCTGACAGCATTTTGTTATATGCAAAGTGCTGTTAAATCTCAGACAGGTCGAGTGGCTCCAGGGGCGGAAAGCTTCCTCCCTTTTATAACCAAAGCTGTTAACGAAAATGATTTAAACATCATCCAACTTGCGGGTGATGCCTCCAATAGGCGTTATTTCCGTGTGGCTGGCGTTGAACATTCATGGGTTCTCATGGTCTGGGAGCCCTTCGAAGACAATTCGAAATATCCTTTTTTAAGTGTATTAAACCATTTTGCTCGAAGTGATATTCATGTCCCAAAAGTGATTGGTAAAGCTCCTGAACAAGGTTTAGTTCTTTTAGAGGACTTGGGTGATTTGACGCTAGAAAGAAGATTTTGGGAGGCCCAAGATCAAAAGCACGCTCTTCCGCTTTACGAAAAAGCGATCGATGAACTTGTTAAAATTCATTACCGCGCAACACAAGATAAACATGAATGCACAGCTTTCCAAATCTCTTTTGATGTAGAGAAGCTTTTGTGGGAAATGAACTATGGTCGTACACACCTTATTGAGGGAATGAGTGCGATTCAGTTGAAGCCAGAAGAAATAAAAGAATTAGATAAAATCTTTCTCCACATTTGTGAGACATTGCATAACCAGCCCAAATTCATTTGTCATCGTGATTATCACTCAAGAAATCTGATGTTGAAATTTGATAAGATGCGAGTGATCGACTTCCAAGATGCGCGTATGGGTCCCATCCACTACGACCTCGTCAGCCTTTTGAAAGATTCTTACGTGAATTTAAATGACGAAAGCAGTGAACACCTACTTCAATACTACTTTAATCAAAGACGTGAGGCGGGCTTTAAAGATCTTGAACGTAACCAGTTCAATGAAATTTATGAAATTCAAAGTATTCAACGATGTTTTAAGGCGTGCGGAAGCTTTTCTAGCTTTTGGAACACTCGACAAGATAAGCGTTATTTAAAATATATTCGCCCAACACTACAGCGTGTGAAGAAGAGTTTAGCTCAATTTCCTAAATACCAGGCCTTCTCTGATATTTTAGAGGGTTACGGACTTATGGAAAAGGATTTCGAAGCACCATGAATGCCATGATTTTGGCCGCAGGCTACGGACGCCGTCTTGAACCTGTGACAAAAAAAATCCCCAAACCCGCCGTGGAATTTTTAAATATTCCTCTTTTGTTTTATGCCGCCCAATTGCTTGAGGCCCTTAAGCCCGACAGAGTGGTTGTCAACTGCCATCATCTACCAGAACAAATTGAAGCACTCGCTATAGAAATCGCTGGTCCAAAACGACGTGTCGAAATTTCCTATGAAGAAGAGAAAATTCTTGGGAGCGGTGGAGGTATTAAATATGCCGAAACCTCTCTCATCGATGACGGACCTTTTATTGTCTTGAATGCGGATAACGTGATTCTGCCTCATCGCTCAGATTTCTTAGTAGAAATGATGGAGTATCATAGAAAGCATGAACCACTCTCGACCGTTCTGTTGGTGCCCGATGCACGTGTGGGCACAGAGTTTAATGGCATTTGGACAAATAACGAATTTGAAGTTTGTGAAATCACGAAGAAGCCAACCAATAAAAATCTTAAGGGTTTTCATTTTTCTGGCATTCAAATCTTTGATGAAAGAATCTTTGAATATTTACCCGATGGTGAATCCAATATTTTTCAAGATGCCATTTTACCGGCGATAGCCGACGGCGAAAAGGTTTTGGGATTTACTTCTCCCTTACAATGGTTTGAAACGGGAGATAGAGAGAATTTTCTCAAGTCGACCCAACAAGCGATGCAAATATTAGCCGAGGGAAAAAGCAGTTTTCTCAAAGAACTTATCGAGTCTCGTATGATAGGTATCAACGAACGAAAGTCGATTTGGGAACCAACGAACGACATTTCTTCTCGAACAATACCAGGTCAGGTTTTAATTGGTGAGAATTGTGATATTGATCCCTCTGTGAAGTTAGTGGGCTCTGTAGTTATAGGAAATGATGTCATGATTGGACCTAACGCCATCATTGAAGACTCAGTGATTTTGAGCCACTCCAAAGTTCCGTCGGGAACGACACTCCAAGCTGCTATTTATTGTTAAAGGGTACTTGTTAAAAGGTGCCAGTGTCATTTTTCTGGCTACACCGCTTCACCAAGTGGCCGCGGTGTAGCCAGAAAAATGACACTGGCACCTTTTAGAGTTCGATGATTTTTCCGAGGAGGGAAGAGCGAGAGGCGCCTGTGGTGGACGGCAAATGTGCGGAGATATTCCACATGCGACAGGCGGCCAATAAGCCAAAGGCCGCGCCTTCGATACTGCTCGTCGGCCAACCTAACTCCTCTGAACTCACAATTTTCACCTCTGGCAAATTGTAGCGGATGCGAAACATGAGATGTGAGTTGTTAGCGCCTCCTCCGGCAAAGATTGCGAAGGGAGGTAGGGACGGTAAAAATTTTCTATAGGCTTGCGCAATGCTGAGAGCAGTAAACTCTGTTATAGTCGCCATTTGATCAGCTTCGGAATATTTTTTGAGTTGTCTCTCGATCAAATCAAGAAACACTTCTCCAAACTCTTCACGGCCACAACTTTTAGGCGGCGCCTTTTTTAAATAAGAATGAGTGAGCCAATCTTCAATCAGAGAATATTGAATAATGCCGCTCGCGGCCCATGCGCCGTTTTCATCGCGTTTCTTTTTCCCGTTAGAGAGTTTTTGAGCCAAGAGATCGATCAGCATATTGGCAGGGCCCGTATCAAAAGAGAAGATATCTTTCTTACGAGAATTTAGAAATAAAGAAACACTTCCTTTTCGAAAGTAACTCACATTGCTGATGCCAC
>JBFWOZ010000008.1:0-88515 GCA_050250255.1 Bdellovibrionales bacterium
AAAACCGAAAACGTACGTTAAAATTAAAAAAACTTTCTCACGGAGAATATGTTTCAGAACTCAGCAGGACCCGGACGCCTATAGAAATGGAAGTGCGAGTAAAGGTAGGAGACAACACAGAAAAATTTGACGTTGTTCTTCCACAGAGAAAATAAAAAATAAGCAGAGTTCCGTTGTGAATGACTCGCTCTTAGTTGGCCTTTAAAAGGCTCACTGTGAATTTTGCTCCGCGGCCTTCCTGACTCGACACTTGGATTGAACCACCCCACGATTGTGCGATCTTTAAAGAGGTCGCTAAACCTAATCCCGTTCCTTGCCCAATATCTTTGGTTGTAAAGAATGGTTTAAATAACTGAGACAAATTCTTTTCAGCAATTCCGCAACCAGTATCCTGTATAGCGAGCTCAACTCGGTCGCTTTGATTTTGAACTTGAATGGAAATTTTATGTTCGTCTTTTTTGCCGGTCTTTTTTGCGTCCTCAATAGCATGCATGGAATTGACGAGAAGGTTGAGCACCACTTGTCCCAAAGGACCCGCCTCAGCCCTCACAAAAAAAGACTCGTTAATATTTGAATCTAATTTAATATTTTTTCTTTCCAATTCATGACTTATAAGATTCAAAACATCTTGAACGGTATCATTGAGATTTACTGATGTTACGAAGTCAGATTGGTTCCCACGAGCAAGGTGTAGTAACGAATTCACTAATTTTGCAATCCGCTCTATTTGAGAAATAATAAGTCCCATGTCCGCCGTTATACTGCCATGATCATGATACTTTTTAGCCAACAACTCTGCTCGACCACTAATGACTCCAAGAGGAGTCCCAATCTCGTGGGCCAGACTCGACGCAAGTAGCCCAAGAGAAGCCAATCTATCTTGCTGGAGAATTTGAGCCAAATCTTGGGCGTGTTTTATCGAATATCTGATAGCACGCTCTAAAAGTAATGAAGTGATTTGCCCTTTCACTAAATAGTCGGCTGCGCCCATTTGCATCGCTTGTACGTCAAGCTCAAAGTCTCCATGCCCAGTAAGAACTATGATAGGACACGATTTTCCGAGCCGCTGGGCTTCCTGCAAAAGTTCAAGGCCCGTATGCCCGCCCAGTCGGAAATCAAGTAAACAAGCATCAAACTTTGCCTGAGCTAATTCATCCAAACCTGTTTGATACGTGGACTTCCACGTAAGATGATATTTAACGCCTTTGATCTCTCTCAATAAGTCTCTGATATTAACGAAATCATCTTCATCGTCGTCAATGAGGAGGATTCGTAATTCATTTTCACTCACAACTTGGGCCTATCAACTTCTTGGGGAAGTTCAACAATTTCTAACCAATATCTTCCTAAGTCCTTCATGACTTGAACAAGAGCGCTGAATGTGACAGGTTTTGAAACAAAAGAATTCACTCCGAGATTATAAGTTTTATAAATGTCTTCTTCAGCTTTTGAAGTTGTCAGCACGACGACTGGTATTTGCCTCAAGCTAGGATGATTTTTTATTTCTTTTAAGGCTTCACGTCCGTCTTTTTTAGGCATATTAAGGTCTAATAAGATTAATCCTGGTCGTGGGTACCTCTTCTTATCGGCAAATTTCCCCTCGTGAAGAAGATAATCCATAAGGTCTTCACCATCGTTAACAAAAAAAAGTTCATTTACCACACGACTTTCCTGCAAAGCCTCTTTAATCATTTGACGGTCTTCTTGATCATCATCAGCAATAAGGATAGGCACTTGACTTGTTATTTTCATAAAGCTCTCTCCAACATTTGTTTTACGGGTAATACAATAATAAATTTAGCGCCCTTACCAGGCGCAGATGTAGCTGTTAAATGTCCTCGATGTCTATCAACAATCTTTCGGCAAACGGCTAAGCCAATGCCCGTTCCCTGGTATTCTTGTTTCCCATGAAGCCGCTGAAATATTGTAAAAATACGATCAAGGTATTTTTCATCAAAACCGATCCCATTGTCTTCAACGGTAATTTGACATGCACTACTACCCCCCAATACCGAACTCTCAACAATCTTTGTCTCAATTTTTACAACTGGGGGAATATTAGGCTGATGAAATTTCAAAGCATTGCCCACAAGATTTTGAAATAATTGATGCATCTGGGTGGCATCGGCTTGAACAGTTGCAAGATTCTTCCATTCCATTTTTCCACGGGTTTGCTCAAGACGAACCTCTAACGTAGAAGCCACCTGTTCCATGACCTGATTTAAATCTACATTTACAAAAGGTTGAGCCTTTGTCGTAACGCGTGAGTAGCTCAGTAAGTCGTCAATAAGAGTTTGCATCCGACTTGCGGAGTTTTGAATTCGCGTCAGATAGTCAATTTCATCTTCCGATAATTTCTCTTGCGTTTTCGTTTTTAAGCGGTCTGAAAAAGATTGAATCTTTCTCAGAGGCTCTTGCAAATCGTGGGCTGCAACAGAAGCAAAATCTTGTAGCTCCTTATTGCTCACTTCGAGTTTTTGCGCATAAACCTTCAGCTGATCTTCAGCTAATTTTCGCTCAGTAATTTCATATCTGACAGCTGCGTATTGCTCAGGTGTGCCATCTGCACCTAAAAAAGGCACGATGGATGTATGAACCCAATAGTATGAACCATCTTTCGCCCTGTTCTTAATTTCACCTTCCCAAACTTTTCCTGAAGAAATCGTTTTCCACATCTCGATAAAAAATTCCTTAGGATGGAATCCGGAGTTGATGATTTTATGAGTTTTCCCAATCAGCTCGCTCAATGGATATTGCGAAATGGCGCAAAACTTCTTATTCGCGTAGGTGATAATTCCACGCTTATCTGTGATCGCCACAATTGCAGCCTCATCAATCGCCGACTTAAGGTGTACGAAATCCTGACCTGAAAGACCTTCTGATCCTTGTGTGCCGATAATGCCTCCGAAGTAGTTCCTATCGTCTATCAATTCTCTCATATAATTGCTATCAACTTGCAGGCTTAGGACCAAGCCCAGAGTGTTTTAAAACACCTAAAAACATCCTTCCTTGCCACTTTGGCTCATTGACGCATTGCCAACTTGTCTCATTCATGGCTTTGAAAGCATTTAAATCAGATTAGAGCCTAGGTCTCTCTTTTGCTTTGTTGGTCTCACATGAAAGCAAAGTTGAAGTGGAAAGATCAAATGGTGTTTGAAGGAGTAGTTGATGGGCATAGAATTACTATGGATGCTAAGGCACCATTTGGTAAAAACATGGGTCCCTCCCCTAAAGAGCTTGTAGCTTTGGGTATGGGTGGCTGTACGGCCATGGACGTTATCTCTCTTCTACATAAGAACAAGCAACTTCCCCAAACTTTTGAAATCGAAGTGGAAGTCGACATATTACCGACCGAAGGAAAGCAACCCGCCGTTTTTTCACAAGCACTCCTCTCTTTCATCGTAACCGGAAATATTGAACCCGCAAGCCTGGTTGAAGCCGTCTATCTTTCTCAGTCAAAATATTGTGGCGTCAGCGCGATGCTTTCAAAATCATTTCCCATCAGCTATCGAATTGAACTTAATGGTGCCGAAGTCGGCGCGGGCAAAGCTCGATTTTCTTAACAACCTATTTCCTTAAGGAGGAACTCATGAAAGGCCTAATTATTGATATCGGAATACCGGCGGAAGATCGTAAAAAAGTAGCCGATGGTCTTTCATGCTTACTCGCTGATTCTTATACTCTTTATTTAAAAACACATTATTTTCATTGGAACGTAACGGGACCTATGTTTCAAACTCTGCATCTTATGTTTGAAACACACTATACAGAACTAGCGCTGGCTGTTGATGTTATTGCTGAGCGAATCCGATCTTTAGGTCATCCTGCACCTGGCACTTACAAAACTTTTCAGCAATTAACCAAGATAAAAGAAACGGTGGATATCCCTAACGCCAAAGAGATGATTCGTCTTTTAGTAGAAGGAAATGAAACGCTCGTAAGAACAGCTCGTAGTGTTTTCCCGATAGCTGAGAAAGCTCAAGATGAAGCAACAGCGGATCTGCTCACTCAACGTATTCAGCTCCACGAGAAAACCGCCTGGATGCTCAGAAGTTTACTTGAGGAATAATCAAACGAAATAAATGAAGCTAAGGAGTGTGTTGTGAAACTAAAATCTAAAAAGAAAAATGCTGGAGTTTGGCTAGACCAATCAAAGGCAGTAATCGTATTAATCGATGGTAAAAATATAGATGTTAAGAAATTAAAATCTTCTTTGAAACGACATCATAAGGCAACTGGAGGCTCTCGAAAGGCACTACCTTATGTCTATAACGGTGGAGCTGATGGACATAATGAAGAGAACAAAAGAAAGCAGGAATTAAAAGAGTACTTTGATAAAATCCTTGAGGCTGTTCAAGACGCAAACAAGCTGTATATTTTTGGACCATCAGCAGCTAAGTTTGGGCTACAAAATCAAATTGAAAGCTCGGGAAAAATTAAAAATGCCACGGTTGAAGTCTCCGACAACTTAACAGATCGCCAAATTATTGCACATGTTAAAAAGCATTACCATGCGTTGACAGGGCATTAGTCGGAATACTTATGAAAGTATTTTTTAAAGCTCTGTCTCTTTGGTTTGGAATCTTCATCATTGCGTTTATTAATGGAGCTATCAGAGAACTTGTTATCAAACTCTCGTCACTAGTGCTCGTATGGATTGCCTTACACTATATGTTCCTCACCGGTCGGCTCCCCTTGAGGATTCAATGAACAATGTAAAAAAAATAACTTCTCAAATAAATTCAGGTGATCGTGTATTTGTTCATGGAGGGAGCGCAACTCCTAACGCCATCCTGGATATCCTCGTCAGTGAAGCCGACCGTCTACAAAATGTTGAGCTAATGCATCTACATACGCATGGATCACCAAAATACGCAGATCCCAAACTGAGGAAAAGCTTCCAAGTGACCAATCTCTTTGTTGGCGCTAATATGCGAGACCACCTTGACTACGAAACCAATGACTATCTACCGTGCTTCCTCTCGGAAATTCCACAACTTTTTTTAAGCGGAGCGCGTGCGCCAGATGTTGCAATTTTGCACCTCTCTCCACCCGACAAAAATGGATTCTGCTCACTAGGTACGAGTGTTGATGTCGCTCTCGCCGCATTCCAATCCTCAAAAAGAGTGATTGCACAACTCAATAGCCAAATGCCTCGCACACATGGTGACGGGTTTATCCATATCAGCGAAATTGATGATTCTATTGAAGTGAACGAACCTCTATTTCAAGCAACCCCTCACACGTTGACTGAGGCTGAAATGAAAATTGGTTCTCTTGTCTCTACACTTGTCGAAGATGGTGCTTGTCTGCAGGTTGGCATTGGTTCGGTGCCTGATGCCGTGTTGAATGCTCTTAAAACTCATAAACATTTAGGGATTCATAGTGAGATGTGGTCGGATGGTGTTTTAACTCTTATCCAAGGAGGAAACGTCGATAACTCCAGAAAACTTGTGCATCCCGGGAAAACCGTTTCAGGATTTATTATTGGCTCACAAGCAGTCTATGACTTCATTAACGATAACCCCTCTGTTCTGCAATTAGGAATGGATTACGTTAATAACCCAAATATTATTTCGCGAAATCCGAAAGTAGTGGCTATTAATTCTGCGGTTGAAATTGATCTCACGGGCCAGATCTGTGCAGATTCTGTCGGGCACTCTATTATTTCAGGCGTCGGCGGACAGATGGATTTCATGAGAGGCGCAGCTCTCGCGCCTGGCGGTAAAGCCATTATCGCAATCACATCTCGTACCAAGCATGGTGATTCAAGAATTGTTTCTTCATTAAGAAGTGGTGCGGGAGTTGTTACTACGAGATCACATGTCCACCATGTCGTGACAGAATATGGAATTGCGGATCTCTATGGCAAAACATTGGGTGAACGAGCAAAAGCGCTTATCTTGATCGCTCACCCGGAAGATCGAGAGAAGCTAACAAAAGAATGGTACGAAATTATTCACAAAAAAACTAAAGCGAGAGGTTAATATGAAAAAAATGAAAGCAGCCGTCTTTGTAAGACCAGGAAAAATCGAACTCCAAGAAAAACCGATTCCAGAAGTCGGCCCGACAGATGCTCTACTAAAGATCACAACGACCACAATCTGTGGAACAGATGTGCATATTCTTAAAGGTGAATATCCGGTGAAGGCTGGATTAACAATTGGTCATGAACCCGTTGGCACCATTGCCGCCTTCGGCCAAGCTGTAACAGGCTACAATATCGGCGACAGAGTCATTGTCGGCGCTATCACCCCTTGCGGACAGTGCGCTCCCTGTTTAGATAGTCATCACTCACAGTGCGGCGGTCATGCCATGGGTGGTTGGAAATTCGGCAATTCCATCGACGGTTGCCAGGCAGAATACGTGCTCGTACCAAACGCAATGGCAAATCTCACTCCAGTTCCAAGCACATTGACGGACGAACAAGTTTTGATGTGTCCAGATATTATGAGCACAGGGTTTAGTGGTGCAGAAAGTGGACAAATCAGAATTGGTGATAGTGTAGCCGTTTTTGCACAAGGCCCAATAGGGCTCTGTGCAACTGCTGGTGCAAAGCTTAAAGGCGCCAGTGAGATCTTTGTTGTCGACAGCATTGAAAGCCGACTCCATATTTCTAAAAGCTTTGGCGCAACAAAAACGATCAATTTTAAAACCCATGATCCGGTTTCGGTGATTATGGACGCAACACACGGCCGCGGTGTTGATGTCGCAATTGAAGCATTGGGAACTCAGTCGACGTTTGAAGCCTGTTTAAGAGTATTACGTCCAGGAGGAAGTCTTTCGAGCCTTGGTGTCTACTCTGGAAAACTCACTCTACCTTTAGATGCGTTTGCAGCTGGACTCGGAGATCACAAAATCGTCACTACACTTTGTCCCGGTGGAAAAGAAAGAATGCGCCGACTCCTTAACGTAGTGGCATCAGGAGCCGTGGATCTTAAGCCCCTAGTGACACACCGATTTAAGTTGGACGAGATCGAAAAAGCTTATGATTTATTTGCCAACCAGCGTGATGGAGTTTTGAAAATTGCCATCACCCCGTAACGAAGGGCATTTGGCTTAGCATTTAATATCTTTGATTTGTAATGAGATCTGTTGGGTGAAGGAATTCATTAAGGATATCATTCGGTTAAAATTCTTTTTATTAATACAATACTTTGAGCGGGGACCATCGACCTCGCCGATAATCAAACCCGAAGCCTTGAGTGCTTTTAAATGCTGACTGACTGTGGATTGAGCTAGCGGGAGATCAATCACTAAATCTCCACAAATACATTCTTGTTTTTCAGCTAACGCTCTTAAGATCACAATGCGAGCCGGGTGACTTAATGCCTTCGCAAAATCTGCCAATGTAATTTCTTTATCGGGAAACTCTTCTACTCTTGCCAGTGCCATATTTAGTACGTATATCGTAGCTATACGATTAATACAATAGGAGACTCTAATGAAGATACTATTTATGTGTGTCGCGAACTCCGCTCGTAGCCAATTAGCCGAAGGACTCGCAAGAAAAACATTCGGGACATCGGCAGAAATTCAAAGCGCAGGTTCGCAACCCACCAAAGTCAATCCCATTGCCATTAAAGCCATGCAAGAAATCGGGCTCGATATCACAAAGCATACTTCAAAAACTTACGAACAGTTGCCTACTCTATTTACTTCCGATTTAAACTACATCATCACTCTTTGTGCAGAAGAAGTCTGCCCCATCGTCATATCCAAGACGGCGAAAAAACTCCATTGGCCTTTTCAAGACCCTGCTCGAAAAGATTTGTCTGAAGAAGAACAACTGAAACTTTTCCGTGAAGCGCGGGATGGGATTCAAAAAAAGATCGAAGCTTTTGCTAAAGATTTGAATGGCGGAAAATCTTAATGAAAAAATATATTGCGGAATTTTTAGGAACAGCTTTTTTGCTTGCCATCGTTGCAGGCTCAGGAATCATGGGCGAAAATTTATCTCAAGGGAATGCGGCCATCGCTCTGCTTGCAAATGCAATAGCAACGGGCGCAGGTCTTTTTGTTCTTATTCAATGTGTAGGCCCTATTTCGGGAGCACATTTTAATCCAGCGGTTACACTGGTCGAATTTTTTTGGCGCAGAATTGAAAAGCATGAAGCTCTCCTTTATTGTTTGGCACAACTTCTAGGAGCTTTAACGGGTATATTTGTGGCACACCTCATGTTTGGTCTCCCTCTCCTACAAGTTTCTCAAAAAAGTCGTTCTGGTTTTCATCTTATGGCTTCAGAGTTCGTGGCTACATTCGGTCTCATCATGGTGATTGGACTTGCAGGACGAAAACGAGTGGAATGGGCGCCACTCACAATTGCAGCCTACATCACGTCAGCCTATTGGTTTACTTCATCAACCTCCTTTGCAAACCCCGCCGTGACTTTTGCTCGAGCTTGGACCAATACATTTTGTGGTATTGCCCCTACTGACATCTGGGGATTCTTTTTGGCCCAAGGCTTAGGGGCATTCGCAGCCTTTTTAACGCTCAAAGGATTAGAGTCATAGTTTTTGTTTTATTGCAGTACAAAAAAGGAACTGTTACTTTACTCGCATGACTGAATACAACAGCCATTCAAAAGAACCGCAAGAAGCCCCTATTAAAGTTCCCATCGATGCGTTAAGCCCTGAGGCACTTCTTGGTGTTGTTCACGAATTTATTCAGCGTGAGGGCACAGATTATGGCCATAGTGAAGTTTCATTAGAAACTAAGACCGAACAAATTCTTAAACAACTCAAGAGCGGCTACGCGGAACTTTACTTTGATGCCAGCACAGAGTCGGTTACTCTCGTCCGCAAAAAATGAATCATGCCTAGACAGAAACTCGACCCCACACTCAAATAGACGTTACTTCTTTGATAATTCCTCGAAAATCTCCGGCATGTCTAATCGCCCACCCCAAATGGTACGGGACATGCTTCGCTGATCAGAGGTGATATGTCGGCTCATTACCGAAGTTAATTCATCAAAACTCAAATGAGGATAATGACTTTTGATTAATCCCACGCATCCCGCAACTCCGGGAGAAGCCATGCTTGTTCCACTCATGGACTGATAAGTGTTTCCCGGAGTCGTGCTATAGACATCTGCTCCTCCCATAGAAACGTGAACCGAATTTCTTCCATAATTAGACCAAGGGGTCATCCCAGAACTACTCGTTTCATAGAGCGCAGCCACTGTAATAAGACCTGGAACTTTAAATTCTGCTGGATAAGCTTTGCCCTCTAGATCCAAATTTTTTCCATCATTTCCGGCAGCCACAACGTTGAGAACTCCAGCTTGAGAGGCCGCTTTGAAAGCGTCTTCGAGCGCTGGGTTGTACTCATCGCTCCCCCAGGAGCTATTGATCACAGTGGCTTTCATTTTTACCGCGTACTCGATGGCTTCAATCGCATCCGCATCCGTGCCCGAACCATTGGCTCCCATAAATTTTAATCCCATGATGGAGCATCGAGGACAATGTCCGGCAATTCCCACACCGTTCCCACCAACGGCAGCGGCAATTCCCGCTACGTGTGTTCCGTGATTATGGTCGTCATAAGGTTTAGATTTTTTTCCGGCAAAATCATATCCAACGACGTCATCGATGTAACCGTTCTCGTCATCATCCACACCGTTGGTTTCTTTTGGGCGATTTTGTGAGTCGACCCCTGTCTCACCTGGATTACGCCAAAGATTAGCGACAAGATCAGGATGAGTGTAATCGATTCCCGTATCAAGAACCGCAATGATTGTATCGGGATGACCAATGGCTTGATAATTCTTCCACACAAGTCGCGTACCACTTTGGTAGTCACTCGTACCGTAATTCAAACTTTCTTTGGGGTCCGTTTTCCACGTGGTGGGCTGCGGAACAAAAGCAGGAATTGCCGGCACATCTTTTGGTTTAGGAGGCTTCGGCGAACCCATATTCACCCGACGTACATAATTGGGTACGACGTAGTCAGCACCTAATTCCTTTTTGAGAGCCTCCAAGGTTTTTTGCGCGTCCTTTTCAGAAACGTTCACACGCATAAGGCCAGGCACAATTTCATATTTTTTTAGAACCGTCGACTGAGTTCGCTTAACCACAGATTCCACATTCGCGGCAGAAGACCTGAAAGAGTGAGGGTTCACGCGAATTAAATATTCAGCGGCAAGTCCTGATGAAGCGCATAAAGAAATAAAAAGTAGAGAAAAAAGATTTTTCATGTGTCTGCCCTCCTTAGCAACAGTAGAGGGGACGATGGGATCTCGCGGCTCGGTTAAAGAATAAAAAAAACTAGACCCGTTGGCAGCTCTGTTAGACCTTTATTAATAGATGTATTATAAGAAGCGGCTTCCAAAATTAGTCAAAAAAGTCCAATAGGAGTACGTAAGTAATGAAAGATCCGACCTGCCCGAAATGTAATTCAGAAAATACCTATCACGATGGCAATGTTTGGGTTTGCCCTTCCTGCGCCCATGAATGGAATCCAGAAGCGGAAGTGCCACCCACCTCGGATCTATCAACCGTGCGCGTGTTTAAAGATGCCCATGGCAATATCTTACAGGATGGCGACGCCGTGACCGTGATCAAAGATTTAAAGATCAAAGGGAGTTCACAAGTTGTTAAAGTGGGAACAAAGGTGAAAAACATTCGCCTTGTTGACGGTAACGACGGACACGACATTGCCTGTAAGATAGATGGCTTTGGCGCCATGAATCTCAAATCAGAATTTGTTAAAAAGGCTTAAGCCGATGCCCCCCCCACTGCCAACGGCTAGAGGTACTGAAGCTTTTGAAGATACAGTGGCTCCGCCTATTACATTGCAGGCGCGAGATGAGCAATGCGTTAACGCATTCAGAGAAGAGACGCTAGACTTTTAGCCTTCAACTCTTCACATACATTTTTCTGATTTGCAGATTTATAAAAGAGATTCGGCGGAGCTCCCATGCCTAGCAATGGCTTGCGAGCATCCAAAAACTTTTTATACAAAGATGCATCCATTTGTGGATCCAAGAGTTCCGTCCAGACGTAATTCTCAAGTCCACGGTTTGAGAAATTGGGAACATAGCTTGGCTTATTAAAATTAAATGGCGTGAACCAATCAGACATATCCACCATATTGTTTTCGACCACATAACGAAGTTGAACTGTTCTTTGAATATCAAAGTTACGACCTGCCTGATCGTAATAATTCGTTATTCCAAATTTCCCTTGTAAAACGTAACGTCCTTGAGGTGCTCCCGGTGTGAAAGCTTCAAGTAACTGCATACGATTCGCCAATTCCTCTGACGACTTTTTGATCGTATCTGCCATGAGGTACTGATACGGGAGAAGAAATCGAGAACGTCTCTCTTCTGGAATAAATTCTTCTATCGACATTTCCGAGCAAGAGAGGGCCGCTAAAGCTGCATATCGAAAAGGTCTGAGCGTCACATTAGTCGAAAGTTTTCTCGTAATACTTTCGGTCATAAGATTCTCTGTGAAAAAATCCATTTTTATATTTTGTCCAAATATGAACGCCTGTTTACCAAAAAGTCCTGTCACTGGCTGAGTATCAAAAGCAGGGAGATGCTGGTACCGACCTTTATGTTTGTTTTTTAAATAACGTTGATAATACGGTTTCTCAGCAGGAAACTGGCTTTCCATTTCTCCTTGAAATTTCCCAGGCCAAAACACCCAATTATCCCATAAGGGCCTTGGGGACGTTCCATGGCAGCCTAAACATTTTGGCGGATTCGCATTGGAAACCGTAACTTTCCCGTCGTTGGCAAAATGAATATCGCGAAATTCAAAAGTCTTCGTTTCATCACGAAACTGCATGAGTTCTAAATTGTTAAAACCTTTTTGAGTTTTGTGACCGTTAAAAGTGATCATCAATTTTCCATCACGGCCGTAAATGATTGTCTGAGGATAATCCGGTGAAGCATCAATGGCGGCTTGAGTGGCATAAGCCAGAGTATAGTTAGAAATAAAATTGATTGGCAGAAGTGGCAAAAGCTCATCAACGGACTCCACACCACAATCATGAATGAGCTTAGTTAAACGTTCAAAATTCAGCGGACCCACGTTCTGCGCATGACATCGGTTTTCTGTAGAGAGAACGATGTCCCTTGCTCCACGCCGCAGAAGATAATCAATGGTTGGCTGATCTTGATTTTCGCGCGCAAGACTAAGAGCGGTATCTCCCGCATCCGATCTTGCGTTCACATTGACGCTAAAAGTTTCTACTAAATACTTTACAGCAGCGATGTTCTTTTTCTGTGCGGCTTCATGAAGAGGGGTTACGCCGTTTTTCATTGGAAGACCAGCAAAACGTTTTTGCTCTGCAAGAGATAGTCGATCCATGAGCCTTTTTAAAAACAGCTCCTGCCCCACTTCAGGAAGTTTTGTAGCGGCTCTATGAGCAAAGTGCATCCCAAATCCCGTGATGGTTGTTTGCTTAAGACCTAAATCTAACAGTCGAAATAAATCAGCTTCTCGATTTCCTGTTGCGAGAAGATGGATCAATCCCCAGCCCGCGTAGTTTCCAATTTCTTTCGACAAGACATTAAGGTCAGGATTTTTACTGAGAAGTAACTCGAACATAGGCTTTGCCGATGGGATATTCGCGCCATAGCGGAGAACTACATAGAGAGGAGAAAGACCACGGTAATCCGCTGGACTCACATCACCCCCTAAATCGACAAGATATTTCACAATCTCAAAAATCTTAGGGGCCTTTACAGGATCCGTGGAGGCGTAGGCCCAACTTTCAATCGCCACGCTCACAGCGTTCCCACCCGTTGGCCCAAGCGCATGGATATCGGCACCTTTTGCAACAAACTCTTTTGCTTTTTCTGGGTCAATATTTTGATATTTTGGTTGCTCGATCGCAAGTAACCACTTGTGAAAATCTAAGGTCACATCGGCCTTGGCAAAAACTCCTGTGAATAAAAAAACAAATAATATGATGACTTGAAAAGGATGCATAATTCCCCCGGTTTGCTTATTGAAGAGTCTCCAAGCCGAAATGACAACACAAAAAGTTTGAGGGCCAAAACGCACTCCTTCAAAAAGGGAAAAGACATTATGATACGTTCAAGAAAGCCCCGCTCACACCCTATTTGCCTATAGGGAAGGAAGAAATGTTACGCTTCAGGCTTCAATGAATATCTCATAAAGCCCATTCAAAAAAATCTTCTTATCCAGACTTTGAAGCACTCTATGCCTGAGCTGACTCTCTATTCATATACTTTTCGAACATAAGATAGAGCACCGGCAAGATCACAAGCGTGAGCAACGTTGAAGAGATAATTCCGCCGATCACCACCGTCGCAAGTGGCCTTTGCACTTCAGCTCCCACTCCTGAGGAAATCATCATCGGTAAAAATCCAAAGATCGCCACAAGCGCTGTCATCAAAACAGGACGCAACCGAATCAACGCTGCTTTTTTCACAAGCTCTACTCCTGACAATTTTTCTGTCAAACGTAGTTGATTAAAGTAATTCATCAATACCACTCCATTCAATACGGCAATCCCTGATAGAGCAATGAATCCAATTCCCGCAGATATGCTAAACGGCAAGCCCACAAGAATGAGATTTACGATTCCCCCTACAAGCGCCAGTGGTACACAACTAAAAATGAGAAGTGTCTGCGAGATGCTTCCAAATGCCGCATAAATCATCATCAGCACGAGGGCGAGAGCAACAGGTGTTAAGATCAGAAGTCTCTGTTTGGCTTGCTGGAGATTTTTGAAGTTGCCACCCCACTCAACAAAATATCCATCTGGAAACCTGACCTCTTCCTCTACTTTTTTACGTGCTTCACCTACGAAGGATTCCGTGTCTCTTCCGCGAAGATTAATGAGCACCGCCGAACGACGAGATGAATTTTCACGAGTCACCGAACCATAAGTCTCTTGAAATTTTAAATTCGCCACCTGAGAAAGTTCAGCCGTTGCATTAGCCGCCAAACCGACAGGCAACGACTTGATCGTATCTAAATCTTGTCTATGTTCTTCACTAAGACGTACAACAACGGGAAACTTTCGGTCTCCTTCATAAATAAACCCCGCCTCTTCTCCACCAAGTGCAACCGACACAGATTCCAATATATCTGTAAGGTTAGCTCCAAAAGAAGACAACTGAGCCGTTTTAGGTTCAATCCTTAAAACCGGAGAGGTCCCCGCCATATCCACTTCCACATCACCTGCTCCAGGCACCTGCGAAACTACCGACTGAATTTTTGCACCTAAATCTGTAATGATTTTTAAATCGGGACCAAAAATTTTCACTGCAACGTCAGCTCTGGTACCTTCCAGTAATTCATTAAAGCGCATTTGAATGGGTTGGGAGGCTAGATAGTTTTGGCCCGGCAAATATTTTTCAAGCTTCGCAATGATTTCTACTACAAGCTCTTCATAACTTTTCTTAAATATTCCCTGACTTGGCCATTCACTTCGTGGTTTGAGCATAATGTAAGCATCCGACACATTCACTCCCATAGGATCAGTCGCGACTTCGCTCGTGCCAATTCGTGAAAAGACATGTTCCACTTCGGGAAACTCTTTAAGAATTTTATCGGCTCTTTCCTGAAACTCGATAGATTGAGTTAAGCTAATATTCACAGGGCGAATCATGTGGAAAGCAAAAGATCCTTCACCGAGCTGAGGGAGAAACTCAGAGCCTCTTGTCATCAAAAGACCCGCTCCTACAAACACTGCGACGACTCCAAAAGACAAAACAGCTTTTTGTCTTTTAAATGCGGAAACCAAGAGAGGTTTATAAGTCTTTTCTGCAAGTTTCATCAAGAAAGGCTCTTGATCTTTAGAATTTCCAGAAAGCAAAAGACTTGCAAGGGCAGGAATGAATGTGAATGAAAGAAGCAAAGCACCCACAATGGCAATTGTGAACGTGGAAGCCATGGGGATAAACATCTTGCCTTCAATACCCGTCAACGCAAACACCGGTAGAAACACCACCACAATAATCAACTGTCCAAAACCTGCAGCCTTTCGAATTTCGATGGAGGCTTCGATCACAGCTTCTTTGACTTCATGACGGGTGAGCTTTCTCCTTAGACTTTCCGTTCTGGTCTGAATCAAACGAACACAGTTATCGATCACAATAACAGTTCCATCAACGATGATCCCGAAATCCAGAGCTCCTAAACTCATGAGATTCCCTGACATACCTAAAGGTTTCATAACTAAAAATGTAAACAGAAGAGAGAGCGGAATCGTTACGGCCGTGATCACTGCTGCGCGAGCATTTCCAATGAGGAGAAACAAAATCAAAATTACAAGTCCTGCGCCCATAAGAAGATTATGCTCTACTGTCGCAAGGGTGGCATTCACAAGCTGGGATCTATCGTAAACGGTCTTTAGCTTAAACTGCTCCGGCAAGGAGGCACTGATTTCTTTTATTTTTTCATCTACACGAAGAGCTACCGAACGACTATTTTCACCTAATAACATCATCGCGGTACCTAATACCACTTCGCGACCATTATAAGTCGCGGCTCCTGTCCTTAAATCTTTCCCAAGTGTCACTCTTGCGATGTCTCCAATCGTAAGTACACGAAAGTTATCTAAAGTTTTAACAGGAACTTTTTCGATATCTTGGACGGACTTTAAAATTCCAACCCCTTGAACTAAAAATTGTTCTGCGGTCTGCTCAATGTACCCTCCGCCAACATTTTTATTGACCCGTCTTAAGGCTTCAATGATTTCTCCAAAATGAACACGGAATGAAGCCATCTTTTTAGGATCTGGTTGAACGTGGAATTGTTTTTCATACCCTCCACTCGTATTCACTTCGGCGATTCCTTCTACAGTAAGAAGTCTTGGCTTAATAAACCAATCCTGCAGGGCTTTCACCTCCATAAGTTGCTCTAGCCGACCATTGCCTTCTTTTGGTTTCTTGAAGTCCACCACATATTGATAAATTTCTCCAAGGCCTGAGGAGATTGGTCCTAAGTTAGCCTCAGCATTTTGAGGTAGATCATTGATCACTGATTGCAGGCGTTCAGACACCAGCTGTCTCGCTCGATAAATATCAATATCGTCACGAAACACAACCGTCACTTGCGAGAGTCCAAATCGTGTAATAGATCTCACCTGCTGAACTCCTCCAATCCCTCTCATAGAAGACTCCACTGGAAATGTGATCGTTCGTTCAATCTCTTCGGGAGCAAGTCCCTCAATTGTGGTGTTCACCTGAACTTGATTGTTTGTAATATCTGGTACGGCATCTATAGGAAGTTGTTGAAAACTGATGATGCCCACAATCACCATAAGCAGAGTCAAAAAAAGGACTAATCCTCGGTGATTTACTGAAAATCGAATAATGGTATTCATTTCTTACTCTTTTCTTAATGTGAATGTCCATGAGAAACGCCACCTTCAGCAGCTATTTCTGCAACTCTCAAGAAGGCGGCACCGCGAGTGATCACTTTGTCTGAAGATTTTAAGGATGGGCTTTCGACAAGTGCGCTGCTCCCATTTTTTTTCAGAATTTTTACCGAGATTCTTTTATAGCGATTTTCTCTCAATCGAAAAATAGAGACGGTGTCTTTTACTGTGACAAGAGCGTCCTTCGGAAGTGTAAGGTGCGCTCCTTTCACATCCAATGTCTGAATCGCAAAGCTCGCTGTCGCTTCAGACGAGAGCGTAAACCCTTCGGCATTGAAACTGGTAATGCCCTTCTCAGCACCTACAATGGGAGAACTCTCTTCGTGCTTATCCCCATGTTCATCAGCATGGGCTTCCTCGTGCTTTTCTGAATGACCGTGTTCATGCGTATGTTCGTCTTCCGCAAAAGCGACAGAGCAAGACAAAAAAGTAAATAATAAAATACTTCTTAAAACTTCCATTACAAAATCCCTTCAACATCTTTTCCGGCCAGAGACATAATTTCGACATACGAATCTAAAGCCAGCATCTCATGTTCGTGCTGAGACTCTGTGAATTCAGTGATTTGACGGTGGGCCTCGATCACAATCCCACCTGCCGCCAAACCTTGTCGAAAGAGACTATCAATTTTTTCATGCTTTCTTGTGAGTTCCTTGCGACTTGAAGATTTCCTCAACGATTCTACGGCCGTTTTATATTTCTGAATGAGGATACTTTTCTCCACGAGAGATTTTTTTTGAGCATAATCTGACATGTATCTTGCTTGGGCCGCTTTGGTTTCTGCTAATTTCCTGGAACCGCTATTGAGTGAGAAGAGGGGAAGGCTCATCGAAACAAGAACTCCGTATTCCCAATGCTGATTTGGGCCCTCGATCGTACGTTCAGCGATAGGGCCTACATTTAACTCCGGGAGAGAAGCCCAGTTCACAACTCGCTGTTCAGCATCTGCTTTTTCGCTTTCGGCGATAAGCTTTTGCACACCAAAACCCGTACCGATATGACCTTCATCAAGACTCGGCCACTGATCCTTCAAAGGTGGAAGGTATTCTTTTTTCATTTCTTCCTGAGGTCCCCAAATCGCCTTCACTCTCGAAAGAATTTCCGACTTCTCAATCGCAAGATGATTCTTTTTAAGCTCGTAATCTCCCAGAGCAAGCTCTACAAGATTGAGGGTGATTTCTTGCTCCGGGCCTCGAGCACGACGGTCCTTCAACTGTCTCACCACTTTTTCAAAAGAACTTACGGCATCATCGCTGAGATGAGACTCCTCTTCGATCTGTCTCAAGCGATAAATATCTTTTAAAACTTCCTTTTTAATGCTCATAAGAGCTTCTTTAGATTCGATTTCTAAAATTCTTTGCTCCGCTTTACCGACCGCCCTCTCGGAACCTTTCGTCCAAACCTGAGAAAGCGGAACAGACAGAGCAATCTCCGTCGTTCCAATCTTTTCACCTAATTTACTTCCCGAGGTATCTTTAAGTTCAATTTCAGGGTTCTTAAGCTGGGTTGATCTTTCGAAAATCGCATCGCCTTCCAATGTCTTTAATTTAGCCACTTGAAACCCTGGATGTTTCACAATACTGCAACGATAAAAGTCTTTATAGTTTCGCATTGTCTGACAATTCGTATCGGCCGATAGTTTTAATGAAAAAAATAAGAATAAAAATATGGTTTTCACCAATATACTCCTCTAGAAGAAAATAATTTTTAAAATGAAAATAAATAGATTCTAAATCTTAATCTCCAAACCTACCTGTATTCCATCTATCAAAGGCAGGATCGCGTTGACACGTTGAGTTTTCTGGTGTTTTCGCCTGACAGTTTTTTCGTTTCGAAGTCGTGGAACAGCCAGAAACAAATAGCGTAATCGCCACAATAAAAAATAATATGCGCATACTTTCTCCAAAGTTTTTTAGTCAGCAAAAAAGCTGAACTGATGATTAAAGATTTTAAAAAAGATACCTAAATGAGATTAGGCTTTTGGAGGACGCTTTAAAGTTTTAGCGTAAGGATGAGATACTGAAAAAACATAAGGGAAATACTTAATATTTTCAACTAAAGTAGCTTGAGAAACAAAGGGTCTCATTGCAATAAAAACGTGACATGTGGGGCATTGGTGACAGGTTGTGTGCGTATCATGCTCACTTGTGCTTTGGGAGTCAGAAGTAGTCACTGTACAAGAATGGTCAGCGCACACTTTTTGAGCTTCAATTCCTGCGAAAACCGCTAGTCCTTGAAAGATATCCTCCGCATAACAGGCGTCTAATACTGCAGAAAATATAATGAACGAAATAAGTAAAACACGCATGAAACTTCAGCTCCTAAAAAGGAAATTACTTAAACTCCTTGGCTTTGACAAGCGTTCTATAGGTACGGACACACTTTTGGGACTAACCGCATAAAACGCATTTCAAATCGGCATGGCGCTTGCCTATCCAACTTGGATGCCAAGAAAAAAGCTTATATATACTCATGAATTTCCCTACCACGTGAGCGCAAGGTCCAATAACAAAGAATGGTTCTACCTACCAAAAGAAAAGGTTTGGGAAATATTTATTACCGAACTTAATTACATCTCAGTCAAATACAAGGTACTGATTCATGCTTTTGTGCTGATGGACAATCATTATCACTTATTACTCACTACATATCCCAATTGTGATTTAGGGAAAGTTCTATGTGAACTGCAAAAATCCGTAAGTCGGAAAATCAATTTCTATGCGGGTAGAATTAATCATGTTTTTGGTGGCCCCACCAAACCTTCCCTCATCGTTACGCCAGAGTCTTATCAACGAGTTTTAAAATATATTTATAGAAATCCTGTAACCGCAAATTTAACCACACATGTAGAGCACTATAAATACTCGAGCTTAAACAGCGACCGCTTTGGATTATCAAGTCCTATAGGATCTATTGCACGCATGGTTCCGCAAGAAGGTCTAAATGAATGGCTTAATCAAGCCGAGTCTCCAGACGACTACGAAGCCACAAAACATGGATTAAAGAGAACCACCTTTAAACCTAGAATTTTAAGGAAATACTAACGCTTGTAGTCCCAAAAGTGTGTCCGTACCTTGACACCCCCAGGAACTTGCGATTTCTCATCAGCATGAGTCATCTCACATCTCCCCTTCATTATAAGAAGATCGAAAAGATCTATGCCGATCGTGAGAAGGATTTGATCCTATTCAGCCAAGCTTCGCTGAGCCCGCTATTTGGGCTAAACCGCATCGGTGTTCATCATGTCACCCTATCGCCGGGATATCGCCTCTCTTATCCTCATGCCGAAAGTCACGAAGAAGAATTTGTGTACGTAATTGAAGGTGAAATACATGCATGGATCAATGGTTTCATTTATGAAATGAAACCTGGTTGGGCCCTTGGCTTTCCAGCCGGCACTGGTATTGCGCACACCTTTATCAACAATTCACAAAAAGATGTACGCCTCTTGGTTGTTGGTGAAAGAACAAAAAAAGAAAATCTTTGTTCTTATCCCTTGAATCCAGAGATGAAAGAAAAGAGTGAGATTTGGTGGGACGATTATCCTCCGCAAAAATTGGGACCACATAACGGGCTCCCCGGTCCTTTTGATTCTTCTATGATCAAAAAAGAAGTTCCTACTTTTGCGGCTTATGTCCCTGATCTCGCCCCCACTCCACCTTTTCACTACCCAGGAGATAACGAAACATTTGCGACAAGTACACGACTTACAGATGTCCTGGGATTAAAAACTTTGGGTATTGGACTTGATGTCATATCCCCAGGAAGGCGCAGCTGTTATCCCCATGCCCATACTCACGAGGAAGAGTTTGCTTTTGTACTCGAAGGAAAAGCGAAGGTGTGGCTTAACGGAGAAGTGAAAGAGATGTCGTCTGGCGAAGGGCTCGCGTTTCTTCCAGGAAGTGGAATCTCCCATTGTTTGATTAACGACAGCGCAGAGCCTATTACATTTATGGGAATTGGTGAGAATAGACAATTTCCTGATGAGGAACTCATTTACCCACTGCACCCTCTTCGAAATAAAGAAGGTCAAAGAAAAAATTGGTATTGGAATGAGGCCGAGAAGTTCCCCATAGGCCCACACAATGGAAAACCGGAAAAGCCAATTCCTGAACATTTAAAATTAAGACTTTGCTCTGAGCAAGATGCAGAAGAGGTTTTTAAAATTTTAGAAACGTCTCCGGAATACTCTTTAAAAGTGGACGGTTGCCTTCCTACGCTGAAAATAGCGAAAGAAGCTATTTCAAGTGGCCCAAAAAAGAGAAGCGAAACGTATTTCAAAGAGTTTTTAATCATCGAATACAATGAAAAGCCTATCGGCGTGGTGGACCTCTATGCCAATCACCCAGAAAAAGGTTTTACCTATTTAGGCCTTCTCCTCATTGGGGAACATCTCTTTGGACAAGGCTTAGGAGGAAAATGTTTTGGTTTGGTGTCAGACTATGTCAAACGCTCTTTTCAAACCAAAACGATTCGCCTAGGAGTTTCCGACGACCATGATGTCTCAGGCTTTTGGAAGAAGATGGGCTTTCAACCCAACGGCAGAACTTATTCCTGGCAAGGCGAGACAAAAACATCGAATGTGATTGAATACAATAAAGATCTTTAAAAGATCCTTCCACTTCTATTCACGTACTAGCCAAAAGACACCTGAGTCGCTTTTTCCACGCCCCCAACCTTTGCAATTTCTTTCAGACGGTCGAGAGACCATTCGTCGCACAATTTTTCCATTCTCCGACACTTGCTTAACAAAAAACCGATTACAACTACGTGTCGCAAACCAATGCACAGCATATTCACCGGAAGTGAGGCGAAATACCTCTCCATGCCTCCTCGCTTTCTGATCTACAGAAAAGGAACCTGCATAGCGTCCAGGTCCACAAAAATCAGATTCATACTGAACCTCACACATCTCGATCTGAATGGCTCCCCTCAACGACCCAGACCTCTGTGTCGTTCCACGTGCCACATAGTTGATATTGGTACAACCAAGATCTAAACATTCTCCACCACGACTTCCTTCTTGAAATGGTTTTTGAATATCTATGACACCTCCGCGACCACCCTGCATACGCACGATGTATTCTTCCTCTGTGATAAACTCACTTTCTTCTTGTGTCCAGCCAACGCTGCCTACGAGAAGGATTAGAGCAAAGACCATGTTTTTCTTTTTCGAGAGTTTCATTTTATTCCCTTTCTTTTGTAAGATTAAAAACCTGTACGGATGCACAGTAGACATTTTTTTTATTTTTTGAACGTTTGGAGAGCGCTACCATTTTCTTAAAAAAGGATTCCATAATTTGCGACGCCTCTTGAAGTTGATCTTGAGAAATCGTGAGCATTTCTGTTCCAATTAACTTTTCTTGAGGTGTTTGCGTTTCAATACTATCCATCGCTAGCTCTAGAAGCTGACGATGGTACTTTCGAATCGCTGTATCTTTTGAGTTGGATTGGATGATCAAATCACCTTGAACGCGCCTGAAAATTTTAGGATTTTTTTCATCTTGCTCCAGGAGTTCCAATTGTATAAGTCGATTGATCGCAGCCTGAACTTCAAATTTACTGAGCTTGAGCCTTTTAGAAATCGCATTGACGTTGAAATCAAAACCGCGAAGCTCTGTCATCATCAAAATACAATAGTGATACCAATCCGAGATGATTTTAAAATGTTCAAGACTTAAATCTTTCACATCTGTCTTAGGGCTAAAATGATTGAGCTGCTCAATAAGACGTTCCTTGAGTTCGAAACTCTTAGCACCCTCCAGTTGCACTAGAAGGTAAAAATAAGCCGTGTTCGTCTCATCCAATCCCAGCTTGTTCGCGACATGTATGCTTAACTCAGAAGATAGATTTTTCTTTGCAGAAAGAACTTCGGAGAGGGTGGCTGGCGAAACGCCCAAGTGTTTGGCAAAAGCGCGCAGAGAGTAGGAACGGTTTTTAGTGATCCGTTCTGCCAGGACGGCTTTTAAATAATTTCTGTAACTTGTATGCGCTAAAATCATTACGGACTACTTAGTACAAATAGTCCGCACAAGCTACTGACGAGCGAACATTGTGTTCTTTAATAGCGAACAGTCTGTAAAAAGGAAAAGCTTGTCGAAGAACTTCTCTCCTTATGGCGTAATTTTCCCCTGAGCCACACCTTCAAAGGCCAATGACCACTGACATCCAAGGTCCGTCGGAAAACAGCGGTAAAGCCCAGAGGCCCCCTCGTAAACAGAGGGTTGCGTGGGAAACTGAGGTATTTCAAAATGAAAAACATGAGCCGTCTTCCGGTCTAAATACGCTAAGGCTCGCATTTTCCATTTATTACTTTTACGCTCCCAAGTTATTTTCAGTGTCTGTGCATACTCCTCACTTTTCTCTGGACCTTTTTCAAGGACATCCACAATTCCCTGATAAACCAGTTCATCGGCTTGCGCCCGCTCCAAGCTTAAAGAGCCTTTAAACTGAAAAACAATTTTTAACCTTGAGAAGTTCGATTGACCTTCGAAATGAATGGTTCTCGGAGCAGACTGAGCCAAGGTAAAGTAAAAAGAAATGAACGAGAAAAATAGAATTTTAAGCTTCATACGTCCCCCTTAATGAATTCACAGGCTAGGTGGTCTACTTTATAGCTGTCAATAGAATGAACCCTACCCATCATTAAAAGTGTTCCTGAATCGTAAACACCCTTATGGGAAGTGTTCTGAAAAAGTCTGAGGTGACTCAAGAGAAAAAAACCGACATTTTTCAAAAAACAGGACACGTGATTCAAGAAACGACCAATCAGGTTTCGCAAACGCTTTCCGAAACCAGAGCTCTTCGTGGTGGGGCTAACTATTATCTTCTCGCCAGCTACTCTCTTATTGATTTGATTATCCCCATTAAATGCGGGGGATGGCCCACGTAAGATAGCTAAGCCCCATCATTCCATGAAGCCAAGTGAAGACGACACCCTGATGTGTTGGTTCATCGAGAGCACCACTCACAACTCCGTAAGGATACCAATAGTCGGCAAATACCTTTAGGCCAAGGTGACGCGCATACTTCCAATTCAAAATGTTATTAAAATCCCACTGGTCCGGGTGTTGGTATTGAAGTAGTTGCGAGAATCGTTCAAATATTTGTGGGATTTCTAAAAAAGTGATCGTAAGAAGAAATAAGAAAATGTTCTTTGTATCTTGCCTGCGGAGCTCTTCGTCGGGGAATTTATATTTTTTCAAAAGGCCATAGCCGTAACCCGCAAAAGCCCATAGAAGGACGATCAACGCAAAATAGAAAATCTCTGAACGTTTAGGGTAATGAGTGTAGCCCGTCACATACACACGACGTATTTCAAAAAGTGGAATTAGAAGAAGCGCGTAAAAGAGAAGGGCTTTGGTGTTAAATTCTGGCAGCTGCAAGAAGACCGATAAGGCCACGTGCGCAAGAACGAGAATCCCCACTACCAGAGTCAAACGTGAACGATTCATTTTGCATTCACCCACTTTCCTGCTAAACCATTACTATAACCTGAAGCGGTAAAAAATATGGAATTAAATCATTCAAACGTCTGCACAGTTTGTCAAAAAACTCATAAAAAAATCTTCAACTATCAAGGTTATGAGTATTTCCGCTGCGACGAGTGTCTCCATGTAACGACTCTTCCCTACCCGACCTCTCAAGCCATCAACGAACACTATGCCAAACAGTTTCAATCTGGAAACTACAACATCGCTCATAAAAATAAGGCCGGTCGCACGGCTCCTTTTCAACAATATATTTCTTTATTGAATGAGTGGTTTTCTCAAAACTCTCAAGAGAGCTTGAAAAATAAACGAGTGCTCGATATTGGCTGTTTCACTGGTGAACTTCTCATCGAATTGGAAAAAGCGGGTGCCCAAGTCACAGGCATTGAACTTCAGACAGAAGCCGCAAAGATTGCACAAGACCAAGTGTCAGGTAAAGTCTTTAACTCATCTATCTTTGATGTGGATCTTGAATCAGGATCTTTTGATGTGGTGGTTCTCTCGGGCGTGATCGAACACGTCACCGATCCAGGAACACTCATAAAAAAATCTGTGGAATTTTTGAAGCCTAATGGCCTACTTTTAATCCAAACACCTAACAGCGAATCATGGCTTGCGAAAACGTTTGGAAAATACTGGCCACCTTACCAACCGGTAGAGCATATCCATCTCTTTAGTCACGAAAGCCTTCAGCGCATCATGAAGCAGCATGGCTGTACAGAAGTCCATTTTCAAAATCACTGGAAAAAACTTCCGATCGAATACGTCTACAATATGTTCGCAACGTTTGGACCTGAGTTTCATAAGCTCTTAACACCCGCCTACAACGTGTGCCCAAGCTTTATCCGTAAACGCTCTCTCCCCTTTTACGGCGGCGAGATGCTCACGCTTTATCAGCGATCAACGTAAAAATTCGCCACTATCGCCCGATTGTTGATTCATCAAAAGCTTATTATCGAATAGGTATTTATAAAGTGTTGGCTGATCCATCAGATCATCTTTTGAGCTGTATTCACCATCCAGAACCGCAGTTTTATTCTCTTTTACAAGCTCCGGCAGCATTGGCTGAATGGCGTAGTGATCTTTTGAGAGATAGGTACGGTTGGCTTCTTCGTCAGAAACCATAATTTCGTGAGTCTTTTCTCCTGGGCGAATGCCCGTCACCTCAACACTGATTTTACGATCTTCGATGAGCGCTTTTGCAAGCGTCATCATGCTTGTTGCTGGCACTTTTGGAACGAAAGTCTCTCCCGGCTTTGCACGCTCAATGGCACTTAAAACCGTATCGACCGCGCGATCAAGCGGGAGTAAAAATCTCGTCATTTGCTCGGTCGTGACAGTGACAGGACCGCCGTTTTTAATTTGTTCATGAAAGAGCGGGATGACCGAGCCGCGACTGGCAAGAACATTTCCGTATCTCACGCAGACAAAACGAGTTTTCGGAAAGGTGACGTTAGCTGCGATAAAAATACGCTCTTGCATCGCCTTGCTCATTCCCATCACGTTCACGGGCTTACAAGCTTTATCCGTAGAGACCCCTACGACCACTTCCACAGGAAAATTATGTTCGCGAACCCCGCGCACGATGTTTTCAGCACCGATAACGTTCGTACTAAAGGCCTCAAAAGGAAAATATTCGCAAGACGGTACTTGTTTGAGAGCTGCCGCGTTCACCACGATATCGGCTGTTCTTAACACGTTCACGACCGATGCGTAGTCGCGAACATCGCCAATACGAAATTCTAAAGTTTTACTGAAGTTGTGATAGATCACTTCTTCTGTGGGATTTTTCTTTTGAAGATACTCAAGACGCATGAAGTGTTGCTTTGCTTCATCGCGAGAAAAAATAATGAGTTTTTTCGGTGTTCCGCATTCGCCTGATAAAATCCGACGGGTTAACACTTTCCCGAGAGACCCTGTGCCTCCGGTGATAACGATTGTTTTGTTAGAAAATAAATCCATACACCCTCTACTTCTTATAAAGTGAAGAATTGATATAGTACTCGTGCATTTTTTGAATCATCACATCCCACGACTCCGGCTTATACCCTGTCTGTGCTTGAAACTTTTCCGAGTTCAAACCGCGATTGAGTTTTGCTACGTCGTTGGGAATGATTTCAATTTTTTTACCATAAACATGAGCCACTTTTTTTAAGAGATCATATTTTGAAATTTCAAAACTCGAAAGATGATAAATACCCATAAGATGGCTCTTCAGAATGTGATGTCTTAAGATTTCCGAGACAATGATTGTCGGAAGCCCGCTGTATAGCACTTGGCGAAAGCCCGTGCAGCTCTCTTCTTGTTTTAAAAACCATTCGAGAAGATGGTGAGAAGTTCCCAGCTCGTGGCCGATAATAGAAAGTCGGAGGTTCAAGGCATGGTCCCCCTCCACTTCACCCAACAACTTCGTTAACCCATTGAGATCACGTCCATCAGGAATATCATCTTCTTTACGATCGTTGCGATTGCCCGAAAATACACCGTCAGAACTAAAATGAATCAAACGAGTTTTATGTTTCAAACACAAATCCGAAAGCTTGTGAGGCCAGAGCGAATTCGCTTCGATGAATTGGTCTTTGTGGGTCTGCTCACTACGACGAATCAGGCTAATGCAATTCATCACTACGTCCGGTCGAAGTTTCAAAATCGTCTGATCCACTTTTTCGAGCTGCTCAGGCTTTAATCCCTCAATGCTGATACCGCCGATAAGCTTTGGATCTTGGCTCGCAGAACGAACTGTGCCGTAGACCTCAAAGTCACGGCCAAGATCATGAAACAATGTGTGCCCGAGCATGCCGCTCGCACCAAAAATCAATATCTTCAAAACTCAAATCCTTAGAAAAAATTTGTGATGTTAGATCTCACGGCATTCACAATCACATTCGACGGCTTAAAGTCCTTACAGAGGTCAAATCTCGCACACCAAGTTTGTCGCGTGATGGTTTCTACCGATTCAACGAGGGAACGTGGGTCAGTACCCGCCACGATGTGCGCTCCCGCCTCAAGAGTTTCGTATCGTTCTGTTGTTTTACGTACACTCACCACTGGTTTTTTAAAATAAATGCCTTCTTCAGGCGTTGAGCCCGAATCTCCGATGAGGCAAAAGGCATGTTTGTTCAAACAATTGAAGTCGTAAAAACCAAGTGGCGCGTGAATTGTGATTCCTTTAGGGACTTGCACTTGATGAATTTTGCTCTGAGTTCGTGGATGCATGAGATAAATCACTTTTTTGCCGTACTTCTCGTAGAGCGCGCCAAGACCATTGAGAATTTTCTGTAATTCTTCTGGGTTGTCGACATTTTCTCTACGGTGAATCGTCACGCTGAAATATTCACCGGGCTTCACATCGAAATATTTAAGTATTTCACTTTTATCAATTTCGTTTTCGAAGGCTTCCATGACTTCAAAAACGGGATTCCCGGTACAAATAATTTTGGAAGGGTGGATGTTCTCGCGAACCAAATTTTCTCGGTGATACGGATAGTATGGGAGAAGAATATCCGACATATGATCAATCAGAACGCGATTTCTCTGCTCAGGCATTCTCTTATCGAACGCACGAAGACCTGCTTCAAGGTGGAAAATCTTAATCCCACGATTGGCCGCCGGCAAAACCGAAAGTCCGCTAAAAGTATCTCCAAGGATCAATAGAGCATCGGGCTTTACCTTCTCAAAAAGTTCATCGGATTTTCTCACGACATCAGCCACTTCTTTACCGTAAGATGTCACATCAATTCCCAAATAATGATCGGGTTCACGCAGTTTTAAATCGCGAAAGAAAAAGTCCTTCAGTTCTTTTGTATAATTTTGCCCGGTATGCACAAAAATATGTTCAAAGTTCGACTCTTCAAGAAGCTTCATTGTGGACCACATCTTGATCATTTCAGGACGCGTGCCCATGATGGACATGACTTTCATTTCTTAATTCTCCCTATAACCAACTTTTATGGTCGTTCTTGCGAGAAGACCATGCGTAATACCTTGCGTTATCCCTATGAAACTTCCTTCCTTTCTCCTCGCATGGAAGTACAGCTCAAGCTTGCAAAGATGTGGAAAATCGCCTAATTCTCATTCAGAATAAAACAGTGCAGTTCCCGTCGTCGAAAGGTCATTTTTTGAAATTTGCCGTCGCTCTTCCCATGTTTAATGAAGCCGAATGTGCGGAGCGCTCTGTTCGACGAATCAACGAAGAATTGAACACCATTTCCCACGAAAGCTTCATTCTTACGATCAACGACGGCAGTAAAGACAAAACTCTCGAGATTCTTCAATCTATCAGAGATGTTCCACGCTTAGTCGTTGTGAATCACGAAGTGAACAAAGGTTACGGTGGCGCGATTTCTACCGCTTATAAAACGGCCAGCGAAAAAGGCATTGATTACGTACTGTTTATGGATGCGGATCTTACTCAAGATCCTAAGTATCTCCATGCCTTCGTACCTAAAATGCTCGCAGGACACGTGATGATCAAAGGTTCACGATACGTTCGCGGCGGTGGAATGCAGGGTGTACCTCTTTATCGTGTTGCTGTTTCCAAAGTGGGTAATATTATTTCTTCAATTTTGTTTCGACATAAAATCAAAGATTACACCAATGGGTTTCGTGCCGTTCGAGTTGATATGGCCAAAAAACTTCAATTGAAGGAACGTGGGTTTGCGGTTCTTCTCGAAGAGATTTATCAACTTTCTCAGTGGACCTCCGATTTTTCCGAGGTGCCTTACATTCTCACCTTCCGTCAAGAAGGTGATGGAGTTTCGACTTTCACTTACACCCCAAAAGTCTTTATGAATTATTTAAAATACCCTGTACGTAAAGCTCTCAAGGTTCCAACCAAGGAGTCTCCATGAGAACCACATGTCGATCTTGTGGCGATGCAAAATCCGAAATGTTTTTAGACTTAGGTCCGCAACCTCTCGCTGGAGGCTTTCTACCTCCCACGACAGAAGCCAAAGAGCTTGAAAAAATGCATCCGCTCCCTATTCACTTCTGTCATTCCTGTGGCTTGGTTCAGACCTTTTACGTCGTGCCAGCTGAAACTCTTTTTACAAACTACTGTTTTTCCTCCAGCACGGTTCCTTATCTCGTTCAACATTTTACCGACTACGCCAAGTGGCTCAAAGCAGAGTTGAAAGCCAATTCTGTTTTGGAATTTGGATGTAACGATGGAATTTTGCTCAAGCCTCTTGAAGCCATTGGCGTAAAAGCGGTGGGTATCGACATCTCCGAAAATATCACAGAAGTGGCGAGAGAGAAGGGCCTCAAAGTCAAAACAGGCTTCTTTAATCCCGCTTCTGCAGATCAGCTGAAAGATGAATATGGCGCTTTTGATGTTGTTACGGGCAGCAACTGTTTTCCTCACAACGATGAGCCCGAGCATATTTTAAAAGCTGCAAAAAAAGTTTTAAAACCAGACGGACATCTCTGTTTAGAAATTATGTACGCGGGAGACCTGCTGGAAAAATTGCAGTGGGATTCCATGTACCATGAGCATTTAAATTACTTCAGCTTGAAGACTCTCGACATCTTACTTCGTCGTCATGGGTTTCATACGGTACACGTGGAAAGACTTCCGATGCACGCAGGGACTCTCCGGCTCGTGGCTGCAGTGAACCCTTCCGAGACTCCACGCACGAGTGTCGCCGAACTCATGAAATATGAAGAAGCCACCGGGCTTAATCGCTTTGAAACTTGGAAACGTTTTGCACACGATGTTTTACGACAGATCAAAGTCACAAAAGAAGTTTTGGGTGCCTTGAGCACACGTCACCGTATTTGGGGTTACGGAGCCGCCGGCCGTGCGACAATGTGGGTGAATGCTTGCCAGATGAATTATTTAGAATTCATGGTGGACTCTTCACCTTTTCGAAGTGGCAGACTGATGCCAGGTACTCATACGCCAATTGTATTTCCCGAAGCTTTAAGAACAAAACCACCTGATTATATTTTTGTTCCAGCTTGGAATTACATCGACGAAATCCGCAGAAAAGAAGCCTGGTTTCAAGGCATCTGGTGTATTCCAGTACCCTTTCTTAAATTTTTATAATTAGGAGAATCGCTCCTATGAGTTATTTTATTATTCTTCTTCTTTCTTTATTCAGTTCGCTAGCGAGCGCCAAAACCGTTCGTTACGAACTTCAGATCACTAGACAGCCTGTGAATTTAAGTGGCCACAAGACTGTGGATTTTTCACTTATGGTGAATCACTCCATTCCCGCACCCACTCTTGAGTTCACCGAAGGGGATGAGGCTGAGATCGTTGTGAAAAACGGTCTTGATAACGAAGAAGTTTCTCTCCATTGGCATGGAATCCTTCTCCCTCCAGAAATGGATGGCGTAGCCTACGTCAACACGCCCCCCATTCATCCCGGCCAGTCACACACCTTTCGTTTTAAAATTCGTCAGCATGGAACCTACTGGTACCACTCACACACAATGGTGCAGGAACAAAAAGGCGTTTATGGTGCCTTTATTATTCATCCCAAAAATAAAACGATTCGAGCCGATAAAGAAGTTGTGGCCGTCTTAAGCGATTGGTCCGATGAGAATGCCGATAATATCATTCGTAACCTGCGAAAAGATGGAGAGTACTATGCTTATAAAAAGGGAACTGTTCGTTCGTGGGCGGGCGCCCTTCAAGCCGGAAAATTCGGAACTTTTCTTGGTAATGAATGGACCCGTATGGGCGGAATGGATCTCTCCGACGTGGGTTATGATGCTTTTTTGATCAATGGAAAACGAGAGTTGCAACTTGTCGATGCGAAGGCCGGTGAAAAAATTCGACTTCGCATTATCAATGCGGCAGCATCGACTTACTTTTATGTGTCTTTAGGAAATCTTCCGATGAAAGTGATTTCCGCCGACGGTATCGATATTGAGCCAAAGACCGTTAAACAGGCATTGATGGGAATGGCCGAGACTCTTGATGTGTTATTCGAAGTTCCTCAAAATAAAAATTTTGAATTACGTGCGACCGCGCAAGATGTGAGTGGCTTAGCCTCCGGGTGGATTGGGTATGGCGAGAAAGTCGCCGCCCCGGCTATAGCACCACCCGATCTTTACGCTAGCATGGAGCACGATGCACACGCAGATCACACCGCAAAACCGGAGAACTCTCACGAGCATCACGGAAATCATCATGGGAACCACAACGCTTCCCCGACCGTGGTAGAGCAACTCACTGTCGACGAGATAAGAGCCCAAGAAAAAACTCTCTTTCCCGCGAAAATCCCTCGCTACGACGTGAAACTCGTTTTAGGTGGCGACATGGAGCGATACGTTTGGCACATCAACGGGAAAGCCATTCATGAAGATCGTACTATCGCGATTAACGAAGGTGATGTCGTACGATTCACTTTTGAAAACGAAACAATGATGCATCACCCGATGCATCTTCATGGACATTTTTTTCGAGTGCTTAATCAATATGACGATTATTCGCCACTCAAACACACTGTCGACGTTCCTCCTCATGGAAAAAGAACGATCGAATTTTTGGCCAACGAACCAGGCGAGTGGATGCTTCATTGCCACAATCTGTATCATATGAAAACCGGTATGGCCCGAGTGATTCAGTACTCTTCTTTCAAACCGAAAGCTGAGATCACTCATCACCAAAAACACGATCCGCATCTGCATGACCATGTTTATTTTGATGGTTCCGCAAAAGCCGCTACAAATTTGGGGGAAGCAAAATTACGATTGTCACAAACATGGCATAATTTTGAGGCCCGCATTGAAGCTCGAAAAGATGATCATTGGGAAACGGAAGGGGATCTTCTCTACCGTCGGTGGTTTGGACAATACTTTAATGTTATCGCAGGTGGTACAAGCAGGCATCATGAACAGCGTGGGATGCTAGGCGCGGGTTATCTCTTACCAATGCTCATTGAAACACAGATTTTGATCGACCATAAAGGAAAACTCCGAGTGGATTTGGAAAAATCCTTTCAATGGACAAAATATGTTTTTAGCGACGTAGAAGTAAGACTGCGGCAAGAGGAAGCGGCCGAATGGACCACATCTTTGATGTACGCACGTTCTTGGGCCTGGAGCGCCGGGTTTTTCTTTACAGGAAAAACACTCGGCGCCGGATTACATTATAAATTCTAAAATGACCTCATGATTAATTGACGTCCGTAATTGAACACATTTCGCGTTCAGTGTAGTAACCGGGATGACAATAATATCCGTTCCACCAGTAACCATTTCGGCCTCTATAATCCCAGCCATCCCATAGCCCTGGGCAAAATCCTGGGTTATAATCAACGATAACTCTGCATTGTACACCCACAGTGGCAATAAGGCTTGAATCAACCTGTTGACGAGGCTTTTCGCCATACACTTCAACATCATAATGGCGCTGAACACCATCTGCCGCGACCAACTTTTCTTCGGCATCAAACTTTTTAAATTTGACGGCCTTGGCATGAATGGCTCTCATCATTTCTTCCGTTCCATAACGTTCAAGAGCACGACCTTGCAAATGATCTTGATAGTCTGCAAAATCTAGATCCTGAGCCGCCTCAACAAGATCTTCTGCCATATCCTCAGCTGCCGAATCCGCAAAGGCCATAGGGCCTCCGAAAACAAGCGCTACTGTTAACAAAATTTTTTTCAACATAATTTCCTCCTTCAGTGAGTTTCTCAATGAAATTTGCAAAGAGTTTGCCTACTCTAGGCTTGCAAACAAATTGCATATGACCAACAAATTGAATTTGGTAGCACTTAGGAAAAAGTTTGGGTCAATGTGGTACTTATTATAGTGATTTATGCCCCACAAAAGGAGATTGAAAATGAAATGGTTACTCCTCTCTTTAGCATTCATAGCTCTTGCACAGGGTCAAAAAACCACAACCTATGTTTCCGAAAAGGAAAAATTTCAGGTCGAGATTCTCACCCAACAAAAAGATGTTGTTTGGGGCTTCGACTTTATTTCTGAAAATCAGATGATTTTTAGCGAGCGTAGCGGCGCCCTCCGACTTTTGAATATCTCCCAGAAGGCTGTCACCGATCTCAAAGGTGCACCTCCAGCTTGGGTGAATGGCCAAGGTGGTCTTCTCGACGTACGCGTACATCCTTCTAGCAAAAACAAAATTTATCTCACCTACTCAGAGCCTGTAAATGATGGTGCCACCACCGCTTGGGGTATTGGGATTTTGGTCGGAGATCAGCTTCGAGATTTTAAAAAAATGTTTTCGGCCCACAAACCAAATAACAACGAGATTCATTTTGGTTCTCGGCTCGAATTCGATGGCCAAGGACACATTTTCGTGAGCGTGGGTGATCGCAACGAACGAAATCAATCTCAAGATCTCTCTTACCATATGGGGAAAGTACTTCGTTTTAACGAAGATGGCTCCATTCCTAAAGACAACTTCTTTTTACAAACGAAAAACGCCAAACCAGAGGTTTGGAGTTACGGTCATCGTAATCCCCAAGGCCTTGCTTGGGACGCACAAAAAGAAACTCTCTGGCTCGCCGAAATGGGCCCACGCGGCGGCGACGAAATCAACATTGTTCGCCCCGGCGCAAACTACGGTTGGCCGGTTATTACATACGGCCGTGAATATTATGGTCCTAAAATAGGAACGACTTCTAAAGAGGGTATGGAACAACCGGTGGCGTATTGGGTTCCATCGATTTCTCCTTCGGCAATCGCGGTTTATAACGGAACAAAGTTTTTAAACTGGAAAGGAAATCTTTTTTTAGCCAACTTAAGCTCACAGCATATCCGACGTTTAGAAATTCAAAACAAGAAGGTCATTCATCAAGAAGAACTTCTCAAGGCGTTAAACCTGCGCTTTCGCAACATCCGCGCAGGTCCCGATGGTCTCCTCTATTTCTCAACTGACGATGGGAAGATCGGAAGACTGATTCCTATTAATGATAAGAAGGTGGCTCCCGCACCTTAGCCTACTCCAAACGACGGATCAGGCTCGCTAGAACTCCCAAGATTTTAAACTCGGCATCTTGCTCAACTTCAATGACTTGATAATTGGGGTTGGCAGGGTGAAGCTCCACCCTCTCCTTTGTTCTATAAAATCGTTTGATCGTCGCTTCGTCACCTACGAGAGCTACCACCGTTTGCCCATTCATCGCTGTATGCTGGCGCTTAATGATCACGAGATCTCCATCCATGATGCAATCATCGATCATAGAATCACCCTTCACTCGAAGCGCAAAGTAATCCGTGTTCGCTGTAATAAGGCCTCGCGGAATGTCCACGTATTCACGATTTTGTACGGCTTCTGTGAGGCGCCCTGCCGCCACCAAACCTTCGAGAGGTACCGAAACCACTTCGCTCTCTTGATAACTGGCTGGAACCAAAGTGCGTTTTTTATTTGTGCCGACTTGAGCTTTTAAAAAACCCTTCTTCACTAGCTGTTGGACGAACTGTTGAACTGACGAGATCGATTTGTAATCAAACTTTTCCCTGATTTCCTCGTAGGTTGGAGAAAAGCCATTTTGCTCGGTGTAATCCACGATGAATTCGTAGACTTTCATTTCCTTAGGAGTCTGTTCGTTTAGGCGGGGATTTAAATGCTCTATGATCATAAGGACCTCGGCGGTTAATGGTTATGTACTACTTACGTATCTACAAACGATATACGTAGGTTTTACGTAAAACAATTGACCGAAGGTCTAGATTTGGAACGCGATTAGTTAGAACCCATCTCATAAGGCGATAAAAAAAAGACCAGAGCGTTTTACCCTGGTCTTTGAAGTCATCTTGTTTCATTTGATATCCAACCGATATTACAACCCTGGCGTTGGTTACTGTAAGCGAAAGATATAGTTATTGAATCCAAATTTTGGATTCAACCTGTAATCGTAATCGAGACGTGGCTCGAAGGTTTTTGTCCCAACTAGACGCCCATATTGTCTCGCATAGATGGTCACTGTGACTGAATAAACATCACGACACCAAATGTTGGTAAATATCTCACCTCCATTGAGGAGTTCGTTCGGATACCTTACCGACTGCACATGGACAGGGTCTGTCAGTTGGCCACTCTTTACAAATCGATTCGTGGATGACGTAATCGCATCACGCTGCACGGAGTTGGGTAGTTTCATAAGATAAACACCAAGTGTACATTCGGCAGAACTAAGAGCACTTAGAATTTTAAATTCTGCACTGATATCCAGGGACGAAACCGCCTGCGTAAGCGGGAAAACTTGATAGTTAGGCCATAAATTAGATTTTAAACTCAAAAGCTCTTCATAGAATTTCGTCTTAAGTTTATTGAGATCTTGAGGACTCGAAGTGAACAACAAAGACGTGATTTCTCTAACCAAATCGGAATTTTCAATGGAAGCGTTCCGTTTTTTTGCTATTCTATAAGCCGCCTCATGAAAGTAAAATCCTGCAAAATCAAGTTGTGTTAAAACTCCTCTAATCTCACCATCTACCATCACTAAACCGTTAGTTTGAAAATTTGCGAATTGTTCAAATTCACAACCTCTCTTTAATCCGATACGAGGATTAAAGTCATTTGTTTTTGCAGGGCCTGCTGACGGTGATTTAAATGTTCGTGTATTAAGTTTGATATGGGCAATCTCAGCCAAAATTTCTTGATAGACTCCTTTGTACTCAAGATAGTCTCTATCGGTGGGTTGGATTCTTTTGAGTCCCTCAGCTAAAATTTCCTCCCAAGTTGGTTTTAGATTATTGAACTCCATACCTTCTGGGTAATCGAGATAGACAGGTTCTCTAGCCTCTGCAAGGTCTAAAAGCTTAGCCGACACAATACTTCCACCTGCATCACGGCAGACAACGGAAATCCCACCTCCGCCTTCTTTGGTTGCAAACGCTGCGGGGCTCGCAACTGTTAAACACAGCAATACGGAAAATAAATGCGTTTCCATTTTTTTAGTAAATTGTTTCATAGGGGCTCCTTTTTACTTGTATTCGTTAATGGGAAAAAACTAATTTGAATTTGGTAGACTTCATCTGACTCTTCTTTATTGTAAAATTCTTGAGCAAAACTTCTTCGAAATTCGGTAATTCTTTTTTTGGCTCGCTCCATATCTTGAGATTTAAAAGCGAAAGTGGCTGAAGTATGATTTCGTTGCAATAACGGAACTTCCTGAACTGCCTTTTTGGAAATTTCAAGAAGTTGACATTGGTATTTTCGTGCAGCGCTTGAAGTCATATCGTTCGTAAGATGAGAGAGATTTCCATTTTCAGAAATGTCCTTCCACGTTCCATCGGGCATTTCTTGTAGCAAATCCAATCTCATGAGACGCTCTACTGCGATCTTCGCTTCGGTCTTCGTGATCCCTAAACGTCGACTAACCCATTGGGCATTGGGTTCGAAACTTTTAAGATAAGTTAATTCTAAAATTGCGTAGTGATACCAATCGGAGATCACAGAAAAGGCATCCAAAGTTTGGTGCTGAAATGGAACGATACTGCCTTTGGTTATTTCGTTATTTGGAATTTTATTGAGTTCATGAACAGAGAGGCCAAGTACACTTCCTAAACGCAACTTCATTTTTTCTGTCAAAGGCCGCTTGCTACTTAATATTTGTGATAAAGCAGAAGGTTCAATGTTTAATGATCGCGCAAAGGCTCTCAACGAATAATTGGGGTTAGAACGGCATCGGCTCACGAGCTCTTCTTGCAAAAGCCGACGAAAAGACAAGGCTTCAGAAGATTTTAATTTTTTACTCTTTACGCTGACTTCCATGGGTGGAATCTACTGAAAGTTCAGAAAACTCGCCACAGGTTTTGACACAACATGTGTCAAAATGACTGACACATATAAATCCTTCACAGATAGAGAAAGCCGGAGCTGTCTAGAAAGTTTACAAGCCTAAGACGATCGCTTCCTGTCTTCCTTCATTGTTAGCTCTACAACTTCTTACGAAGTTCCTCAAGCTTAGCACGAGTCTCTTTCATGTTGGGCCAATTCACATCCGTGCGGGCGAGATACTGATCCAGAAGTAACTTCGCCTCTTCTTTTTTGCTCGCGCCTATATAGGCTTTTGCCAAGAGCTCGGCCACCCAAAATTCATTTCGTTCGTAAGAATTTTTAATCGCTTTCTTTCCGAGAGGTATGGCCTCTCCAAATTTCTTAAGCTCAACCAAGACTCGGAGGCGACGACGCTGAACATCTCCGTCATTCGGGTTACGCCTTAAGAGGTCCATTGCGAGTTTGTTGGCTTCTTCAAATAGCTGTGCAGAAGTGAGAATGAAAAGATAACGAACCGCCGGCCCACTCTGACGAGCGGTGATTTTTAAAGAGCGCCCCACATCGGCCGCTTTCTTCCAAGCCTCTTTCGCATCCATGCCTGCAGAATCTATTAAATCCGCACGAAGCATGGCGATCAGCAAAGTTTCGTATCCCGTAAATTCTCCAACGATGTCCCCAGCGAGCACCGTTTTTCTTTTTTCTGGGCTTGCAAGGAGCTCATCCGCGAACGCAACACCTTCAGCGGCGACCACTTCTTTTTCTTTTTTATCGCTGAGCTCACCGACGAGTCTTGTTCTCCAATCCAAAGAACGAAAACTCTTTGGATCAACGGCTATCGCCTCTTTTAAAGTTTTTATGTAACGCGACTGAAGAGACTTATCGTTTTTATAGTCAACAGCTACAGATTCGACTTTCGCCGTCCAATACTCTAATGGCTTCGCCGTCCAATACTCTAATGGCTTCGCCGATAAACGATCAAAAACTTTTAATGCCTCATGAAACTGATTGGCCACAACGAGTCGTTGTCCCAAAAGAAGCAATTTTGATTCGTCAGTTTTTTCAGCTTTCTCAAGCTCCTCTTTAAGAACCTGAATCGGTGTTGAATCTTTCTTGATATCGGCAAAAAAACTTTCGATTCGCGATAGGGGTTGGTAATCAACGACGCGATTGATTTCTTGTTGATCTGCATTCAAGACCAAAAGGGTGGGGATCGCTTTCACATGAAACTTATCGGCGATCACAATGTTTTCAAAACGATCCATATCAATTTTTACTTTTACATAGTCACGGCCTAGTTTTTTAAAGCGCTCAGATTCGAAAACTTCTTTTTCGAGCCTTACACAGCCCGGACACCAACGTGCAGAGAAATCAATGATCACAAGTTTTTTACGCTTCTTGGCTGTCTCTAGTGCCTGAGGCAAATCATCTTCAATAAAACCATGGTGATTTACCCGACCGCGATTTTTATGGGTCGATACCTTTTTCGGGGCTGTCGTAGAGCCTGGTGTTGTAGGCACAAAGCCCGCATTCCAACTCGCTTCGTGAGCCTCACAAAAAGTGTTCGCATCATCACAAATATAAAACGTGCTGCTTGCTACAGACCACATTTCGGGCAGTTCGTAGCGAATCTCGCGTGCCGAAAAGGAAAGAACTTCGCGCGTTTCGTTTTCGTTAATATGGATTCGGTGAGGAGCCTTTTCATTAAAATGAAAACCTTCCTTCAACTGAGCCACGACCTCCCGCTCTGTCGCTTCTGAAGAAAATGCTTCTGCACTTCTCTGAGCTGAAGAGGCCGCTTGGACCGATATTGCAAAATAAAAAGAATACATAAATAAAATTATTTTTTTCATGACCACATCATGTCCTTTCTGAGGTCCCACTGGCAAGATCACAACTTCTGCGTCATTGCAGGTGTTATGATTGACACTCTATGTAGCTGAAATTTAAATAGATTATGGCTCATTTACCGGTTTTAATTAAAGATCTTGCACTCATCCTCTTTGCCGCGGGGGTGGTGACTCTTTTATTTCGAAAAATGAAGCAACCCCTTGTTCTTGGCTACATCCTAGCGGGTGTCCTTGTGGGACCAGCTACTTCCCTTTTTCCCACCATCACAGATATCGAAAACATTAAAATTTGGGCAGAAATTGGCGTGATCTTTTTGCTCTTTGGCCTAGGCCTTGAGTTTAGCTTTAAAAAACTTTTTCGCGTCGGTGGATCAGCTCTCATCACTGCCTTGATTGAAATCACTTCGATGCTTCTTCTAGGGTTCTTCTGTGGAAAACTTTTGGGTTGGAGCAATACGGATAGTTTTTTTCTTGCCGGTATTCTTTCTATCGCTTCAACGACTATCATTATTCGTGCCTTTGATGAACTAGGTGTCAAAAATCAAAAGTTCACCCAAAACGTTTTCGGCGTTCTTGTTATTGAAGATCTCGTCGCCGTTGTTCTTCTGGTTGCGCTAACAACGATTAGCATCGGCCGACAGGTTGAAGGTCTCGAAATGGTGAGCTCGGTCATTCAGCTCGGCTTCTTTTTAATTCTATGGTTTCTTGCAGGAATTTTTCTCATCCCAACTTTCCTCAAAAAAGTGAAATCTCTGATGAGCGAAGAAACACTCATGATTGTTTCCTTAGGTTTATGTCTTATGATGGTCATGGTGGCTTCGGGTGCAGGTTTTTCTCCCGCCCTCGGAGCATTTATTATGGGATCTATTTTAGCCGAGACGACCGAGGCCGAAAAAATTCTTCGTTCTACAGAATCTATTAAGAATTTTTTTGGAGCCGTCTTTTTCGTATCGGTAGGAATGCTCATTGAACCCAAAATGATCATTCATCATTGGAATCCCGTTTTAGTCATCACTCTCGTGCTACTCGCAGGCAAAGTCGTAAGCGTTGTTACCGGCTCTCTAGTTGCTGGGCAATCTCTTAAACCTTCAATTCAGACTGGTATGAGTCTCGCTCAAATAGGAGAATTCTCTTTTATCATTGCAAGCCTTGGACTTACTCTCGGAGTTACGAGTGATTTTCTTTACCCCATCACGGTCGCGGTTTCTGCGATCACAACCTTTACGACGCCCTACATGGTTCGTTTTTCTGAACCAACTTTCCAGTGGGTGTCGAAAAAAATGCCTCCCACTTGGAAAGAGCAACTAGAAAGTTACTCTGTGGGTGCCCAAACAATTTCTGCTGCGGACGACTGGAAGCTTCTTCTCAGATCCTACACCTGGAGAGTTATCGGAAACTCTGTCATCGTCATCGCGATTTTCTTGCTCTCCATTAACTTTCTACATCCATTTTTCATCGCCCAAATCTCGAGACTTTTTCATGCCTCAGTTCTCACGGTGATGACCGCTCTACTTTTTGCCGCCCCTTTCCTCTGGGCGCTAGCGGTTGCAAAGTCTCACCGCAAATCTTTTGAAGTTTTATGGAAACAAAAAAAATATCGTGGGCAGATCATTGTTCTCGAACTTTCACGAATTTATATTGCGATCTTGCTTGTGACTTTTTTACTGATTCAATTTTCTTCTTCATCTTGGGCAGTGGTCACACCACTTCTGGCCATCTCAGCAGGAATGATTTTGTTTCGTCACCGTCTTCAAAAAGTTTATCACCTTCTTGAAAATAAATTTCTTGCAAACCTGAGGTCCCGCGAAGAGCAGGATGCACAAAGCTCTCCCGTTCTTGCTCCCTGGGATGCACACATTGCCCATTTTCATATCACCCCCAATCTCGCATGCATTGGCAAAACATTAGCTGAACTTTCGGTGCGTGAGAATTATGGCGTCACAATCGCACTGATTCAACGAGGGCAAGAAAGGATCACCGCTCCTGGGCGTGATGTTCAACTGTTTCCTCATGATCGTGTCGCGGTGATTGGCAACGACGAGCAGCTGGATAAATTCAAACAGCTCGTCACACCACCTGTTTTCTCTGCCTCAGACGAGATAGAAGTTTCAGATTATTCTCTTCATAAAGTTATTTTACCAAGGAGCTCCCCTTATATTGCCAAATCCATTCGTGAATCGGGCCTTCGCGAAGCAACCCAGGGTTTAGTCGTAGGGATCGAACGCAAAGGGCAAAGAATTTTAAATCCTGACTCCAATATTCAATTTGAACCTGACGATCTCATCTGGATTGTGGGAGATGCAAAACGCATTCGCAAACTTGGAACAGCTTAATGGAATTTCAAATTGACCTTGCTAAAATCAGTGATTCCGCAGAGCTCAATCGTCTCGTTAATAGCGCCTACCGCGGAGATTCTTCAAGAAAAGGTTGGACCACGGAAGCCGATCTTCTCGATGGAATACGGATCGATGAAGAGCGATTGAAAGAGCTCGCACAAAAGACCAACTCCTATCTTCTTCTCTTACGAAACTCCCAACACGAAATCGTGGCCTGTGTCCATTTAGAAGAAAAAGGTTCTTCGCTCTACCTCGGGATGCTCACCGTAGATCCTAAGATTCAGAATCAGGGTCTCGGAAAAATCCTACTAAAAGCCGCAGAGGAAAAGGCTCGTGAATTTAAACTCAAATCTGTTTTTATGACCGTGATTTCGGAACGAAAAGAATTGATCGACTGGTACGTCCGTCACGGATACCACAAAACAGGAAAGACTGAACCATTCCCTACGAATGATCCTCGATTTGGTCTCCCAAAAAAGCCACTAGAGTTTTTAGTACTCGAAAAACTTCTCACTTAAGTAACAGCTAAAGGCAGCACTTTGGCAGTAAAACAATCACAAATGGTGTTAGCTAAGAGCTTGATCCAAATCCCGAATCAGATCTTCGGAATCTTCAATTCCAATGGACAGACGAAAGGTGCCATCAAAGAGCTGAGCTTGTTTTAGTTGCTCTTCGTTAAGATCCACTCCAAAGAATCGTTTTGCTGGAGCAATCAACGATTCGGTAGAACCAAGGCTTCCCGCTAAAACAAATTGTTTAAGTCTATTAATAAAACTCGGGAGTTTTTCTGCAGATTGTAATTCAGCTGTTACGATCGTTCCAAACTCCTTCATCTGTTCGCGCACAAGCGCATGGTGAGGGTGAGACGCCAAGCCCGGGTAAGAAACCTTTTTAATCATGGAATGTTTTTCTAAAAAGCTCGCCACCTTAAAAGCGTTTTCGCACTGACGTTCATACCGAAGGTGGTAGGTCTTCATTCCGCGAAGAAGCAAATAAGCCGCATGCGGATCAAGGGTTGCCCCCACATTCCAAACAATCGGTTTAATGAGCTGTAAAAGCTTTTCGCTAGTGATGATTGCACCACCCATCACATCGCCATGTCCCGATGCATACTTGGTCAGGCTATGAATGTAGATATCCACATCATACTGGCCATGTTGATGAAAACCCGCCAACGTATTATCGAGTAAGGTGAGCACACCCTGCGCTCGAGCTGTCGCCGTCAGCGCTTTTAAATTAAAGACAGAAAGACTGGGATTGGTGGGCGTCTCAAAAATAACGAGTCGCGTTTTCCCTTTTTGAATGTGCTTTTCAAGATGGTAAGCCTCCCGAACCGATAGCAAAGTATGGGTCACACCATATTTTGCTAGCAAATCGCGAATCAAATAGCGAGTCGGCATATAGGACTCGGTAAAGAGAATGACGTGATCATCTTTTTTCAAAAGGGCGATCAACGGAAGGGAAATCGAAGCCACTCCGGTGCTGACGCAAATTGCATCGTCCCGCCCTTGAAGCTCTGCTAATTGTTTTTCTAATTGTCTCACCGTAGGATTTGAAATCCGGGAATAAAAAAAGCCCGTCATTTGATTAGCAACGAGCGATTCGTAGGATTCAAAACTGTATTTTACGCTTTGGTAAATCGGAGCCACCAAAGGTTCATTCCCCTTTTGGAGATTCACCTTTGGTGGATGTTGTAACCGAGTATTAAGCCCTAAGCTTTCTTTCTTCTTGTCCATAGAAGAACCATATTATTCTTCTTCGTGGAAATTGTAAGAATTAATTAAACTTTGACCTTTCGCAGGACAACCAGATCCCGCTGGCGGTTCTTCCTGTGTTTGACAGTTCGGGCTAGTACTTGGACACTTTACGCGCACATGCATGTGATCTTGATGATTGGTAATTGGGCGTAATCGTCGAAGAGTTTCTGTCGAACGTGATGCCATAGCACCTTTTGGAAGTTGAGCGGCGTACCGACACAAAGCTTCTTTAATCACAGAATCTGTGAAGATTCGTCCCACCTGACCGGTGGCCACAAGAGCGTCTATGAAGTGATAGTTTCTGACCACATCGAAATTGGGAGTTATTTTTCCAGTTTTTACAAACACTTCATCAAACCCGCCAAAGCCTTCTGGATTCATTTCTCGACGATTTACTCTATAGTAAGCCAAGTCTGCATCGAGTCCATTTTGATGGCTAGCATGTCGACTTAATTGCCCCCCATTAGAGTCTGACGTGTCCCCGATTTGCACACGTTCAGAGTCAGGATATCCTTCTTTTAATTCGGCGGCAGCCTCCGTAAGTACCCAATACAGCAAATCGGTCACGTAACCGCGATCACGAGTACGAAATACTTTGATAAATCCAAATCCGTCCAGCGGAAGATTATAAGAATTGATTAAACTTCCGCTGGCATAAAATCCTACTGCCTGAGGAAGCGAATCTTTAGGCATATCCTCTGGAAGTTTGCCAGGATCAGCTGGCGGTAGATCTTTTACGAGCTCCCCTCGCTGTCCGCTGACTTCACTGTTACTTTCGTCCGTTTTTGCACAACCGACGGTTCCCAACAAACTGCAAATCAACATCAACTGCACGACTTTAGGCATGGGCGTGTCCCCCTTTTCTCATTTGTTTTTTGTCTTTCATCCATCTTAGATGCTCAGTGGACAAAAGTGGGTAATCGGCGCCGAAAATCCATTCTTACGTCCAGCAAGCTTCGTAAAACCTAGACTTAAATCTCAGCAGTTCTCGTTGACCGTTTTTTTCTCGTGATTCATCTTTGTAAGAGGGAAGATAAAGGGAAGAGGGAAATATGTTTTCAAAAAATGTTTTAATCGTAATTTTATTATTATCCATGGCTGTCTCAGGCTGTTCATTAAAAAGAAAAAGACATGCGCGAAATCAGGTCGAGCACGTCATGCCGACTGCGGCTGAACAATTAGATGAGCGATTGATTCCACCGCCCACAGAAGAAGTCACGACTCATACCCATGCGACGGAAGAAGTCGTCGCGGTTGAAACCGCAACGCCTGCTACAGAATTACCTGCGGTGAAAGCACAAGCGTCCGCAGCGGAACACCATACTCGACCCGCTTCTGTTTCAGCGGCAAAAGCAACAAAATGGCTGAAGAACGGAAATATTCGTTATTTAAAATCTTATTTTCGAAAAGATGGCAAGACCGGAAAAGATCGCGAGCGTCTTTATAAAGGACAACACCCTCATACGATTGTTCTTTCTTGCTCAGATTCACGCGTGCCTCCGGAACTTGTGTTTGATCAATCACTTGGTGAAGTGTTCGTGATCCGTGTCGCCGGCGAAGCCCTCGACTCTTCGGTTGTCGCAAGTATCGAATATGCGGTTGAACATTTAGGAACAAATAATATTTTGGTGATGGGCCATACAAAATGTGGAGCAGTTGACGCCGCCATGAAAACTCCTCCAGGGAAAACTGCGGGTTCTGCGGATCTAGATCAGCTCCTTTCAGACATTCGCCCTCGGGTAGCACGCTTGTCGCGTGATACAGCCTCACACGATCTTTACCGAGAATCCTTTGAGAACGCAAAGGGCGTGGGTCACGATCTTCTCAAGCGTTCTGCGATTATTCGTAGTCGCGTGAATCAAGGAGAAGTGAAAGTCTCTTCTGCCATTTACAACATCACTACTGGCATCGTGGATTTCGAATAACTTGCGTGTCTGACTTAGAGTGTGTTGAATACATTCATTCTCACCAACCAAAAGCCAACATCGTTTTCTTCCATGGATACGGAGCCGACATGAACGATCTGGCTCCCCTCGCCGGAGTCATTGATCCAAAGGGAGAATACAATTGGTATTTCCCTAACGGTTCACTTGATGTCCCTATCGGGCCGGGCTTTTTTGGGAAAGCTTGGTTTAATATCAACATTGCTGAGTTTGATGAGGCTGTACGCACTGGACGACATAGAGATATGTCAGCACGAAGACCTAAGGGACTGGATGAGGCATTCCAACTCGCCTCTACTTTTTTAGATAGCCGAAAACTGAGTAATGCACCTTTGATCTTAGGGGGTTTCAGCCAAGGGGCTATGCTCGCAACCGAAATCACTTTGATGATGAAAGAGACGCCGAAGGCTTTAGTCATTTTATCCGGCGCTCTACTGGATGCAAAAAACTGGAAGTCAAAAATGGCCGCAAAAAAAGGAATGAAGTTTTTTGCGTCTCACGGCACTAACGATCCTATTTTAAGTTATGAAGGTGCACAGGATCTTGTAAAAGCTTTGACGGAAAGCGGTTGGGATGGGCATCTGGAAACATTTCGTGGAGGACACGAAATCCCCCAAAACGTTTTGCAAAATTTAGTTTATTTCTTAAGAGGTCTTTAGTTTCTTTTGCTCCGCACGAGCTTTCAACCACGTAAAAACCATAGGTAGCATCGACACGATAATGATTCCGAAGATCACGATGTGGAAATTTCTTTTCACTTCAGGAATATTTCCAAACATGTATCCCGCGACAAGAAAAATCCCGACCCACAACACGGCACCAATAATGTTGTACACGAGGAATCTCGTGTAGTTCATGCGCGCCACTCCCGCCACGAAAGGCGAAAAGGTACGAACGATTGGCATGAAGCGAGTGACGATAATCGTGAGGGCTCCGTGCTTGTCATAGAATTTTTGAGTTTTAAGAAGATGTTGCTTATTTAAAAGCCAAGTAGATTTTCTTTCAAACACTTTGGGACCAAGCCATTTTCCAATAGCATAATTCACCGTATTGCCAAGGACACCAGCAACTACGAGGAGCACAAACATGAGGGGAAGGCTTAACTCACTTCCCTCGAGCGTGATCACAGCACCTACTGCGAATAGCAGCGAATCTCCAGGGAGAAAGGGTGTAACGACCAGGCCCGTTTCTGCAAATATAATTAGGAATAAAATGAGGTAGGTCCACAGGCCAAAATAAAGCGTGAGTTTTACGAGGTGAACATCAAGATGCAACATTACGTCGATAAAATAAAGTAGGTAATCCATCATGGACTTATCATCGTCGCGTACCTGAGAAGTTGCAAATAAAATATTTGGTAAGTTGACATGTCTGTAGAGAAATAACAGCCTCATAATATGAAGATATTAACTTGGCTGATGTTTACATGCTTGGTAGCACAATCCGAAGTTGATAAAGTATTTGTTGGTACATTCTCTAAAATTGAGTGGGGCGATTACAACCATATTGTTCTTATAGATAAAGCTGGCAAAAACGTGAGTTTTTGGTGTGGCATGATGCAGGGGCAAGCACTCAATTGTAATGAAATCGAATCGCATTCAAATAAATATGCCGGAAAGAAAATGAAAATAACTTATAAAACCATTAAAAGTTATGTACCAGAAGCTAAAGAAAATATCACAAAACAAGAAACTACTAAAATAGAACTTCTTAAGTAATTCATTATGCTAAAGCAACCTTGAATGAACCTAAAACGCATAATCAATGCGTATGCGTCAGCCGATGGTGCCCCGAACAAAGCGTCGTAAGATTCTCTAAAGCATCATTTCCACCTTTATTACGAGGAATAATGTGATGGGTGTCGAGCCACCTCCGCTCCTCGCACCTTTGTCCCATTGAGTCGCGGTGAGTGCACTGACCGCGATCTCTCAAAATCACCTGTCGCGCGACAGGGAAATTGGCCCGATGCTGTAATTTCTCGGCTTTTCTCACTGGATCTTTTTGCTCTAAGTAGATATTGAGCAAAGCTTCAAGCGTATCTTCAAGACTCGCATGTTTTTGTTGGCGTTGAGATTCCAACTCTTGGGCTCGTTTGAGTTTTTGATGAAGCTCTTTAGAAATGCCCATTTGCAGGTTGAGTCTTTCTTCACTTACAAACTTCACCCGCTCAGGAGTCGACTCTTGAGGGCAAATTGTAGCAACTTGCTGTTCAAGTTTTTTCTGCGGCAGCTCAATGGCCATCTTGAGCCACTCCTCCTGATTCGTAGGAGTCAAAACCGGCGTGATCTTTCTTGCCTTCGAAACGCTGAGCGTACCTGATTGAATCGCTCGCTTCAGCTCAGGCACTTCCTTGGCTTTTCTCGCTACGGTGATAAAATTGTAAGCCGTACTTTCACTCAACTTCAACACATTCACCGTATAGTCATAGAGACTTTTGCATTCGAATTTTAAATACACCCGGCCATCATCGATTTGCTGGAGAACTTCAATCACATCTGATTCCGCCTTTTTGAATCGCCCCGCTACAGCCAAAGCTTTTTGATGAATTTCCATATACTTCGTCATGCTTATCTCCTTTTCGCTAAAAGTTGCATGACCATAACATAGATTTTTCTGAGCACATTTATGAAGAGCGAAGAATGGTTTTTAAAATGCATTTAAACTTTCATAAATGCTCTCGGTCAAATTGATTTTATAAATTCAAAAATCGAAAATATTTTTTCATGTACGTGACAAGTATTCAACTTTAAGATTTAAGAAAATGTGTCAATGTTTTCTTCATATTTATTTGATTAGATATATTTGAACTACACGGCCGCAAGCCTGTCGCGCGACAGGTAATTTCAACAAGTCTCTGTCTTTCATGACGAATGATCGCTGCTAAAATTACGTTTATTGACAGCTTTGATTCGACAACCATAGACTATGGCTAAAGGATAATTTTATGAGAAACCTCTTCCTCTGTTGTTTTTTTCTAGCGGGCTGCACAACTTCTTTCAAACGAGAAGGCTACAGCATTAGCTCGTACCAAGCTGATCCTCAGCAGTGCAAAGTGGCTATACGGTATCAAGCCAAACCTGAAGAAAAAGCTGGAAAGCTTTTAGGAACAATTTCGGCAAGTGAACCCGGATTAGGAACCACTTGTGATCATGAATATGTCGTCCTTCAGTTCCTGAAAGATGCCTGCGAGATAAAAGCGGACTTAATCAATATCATCGAAGAAAAGTTTCCAGACCATATTAGCACTTGTTATCGTGCAAAGGCCGAATTGATTGCTGTGAACTCTAAACGCTTACTAAGAACTGATGCCAGATATTATCCAGACAAAATACGTAAAAATACCAAGAAGCTTGGCCAAATATTTACTGAGCAGTTTAAAGCTCAATGGAACAATGAGTAGTTGTTGCTGAAATATTCCTAGCCGAAAGCGCTGATCACAGCAACAGCATTTCAGGGAGCATTTCGTGACAAATAATGGCTAAACGTTATACTTTTTTTGTTACTTCTGATGAGCTCTGCCGGGTGAAATATCCCTCAAATTCAAATAAACTAACAAGCAGTTGTCTTTTCTCAGGTCTGTCTCTTGCACTTACGTCTACTACTTATCAAAACAGGAGAATCAAATGAAACTTTCGCTTATTGGAATGCTGGTTTTGTCTTTTAGCACCATGGCTTCTGCTGATAGTTTTTCTGACAATTGCGACAGCATGCGAGAGCATGCAGTTATTCTATCCACCAATCTTCAAGCGATTAGCAAAAATGAATTAAATATTGCGCTTGAAGCTGCAAAAGAAGGTAAGCAAATTGATTTGAAGTCTTCTAATGAAGGCATTATAAATATTGCAGATACTATCGATAGACTAAACTACAAAATCAATCAGCAGTGCAAATAGCTACCAACTACATACCTGAGCAAGCAACGACCGCAATACCACGAAATTCCATAGGAACCTGTCGCACAACAGGTAAATAGAAGCCAACAAATATTTTTAGTGAATCAATGATTAGATAACGACCCAAGTATGTTTATCGTGGATAGCTAGCTTGCTTCTGAAACTTTCATACCTGCTCGCCTACTAACTGCAATCCCACAGCATTTCATGACAAATATTGCTCTCGGGTTGGCAAACTAATAATTTATTGGAGTCTGAAATTTGCAATAGATGATTCAGAGTCCATTAGACATTGGTTCAAATCGTATTTAAGAGGAGGCTATTTATGAAGAGCACAATTATTGTCACTTTCATCGCATTTTTAGGATTGATTTCAAATGCCCACGCCCAAAGCGGGACCGCCAAAGTGTGCGGTAAGGTAAGCCGAATTACCACTGAAGACATCGGTTCTTCTGACATTGAAATTAAGAATGCGAATGGGACTATAGAAGTCGTACGACTATCTACAAATGCCCATAAGCTTTATCCTAGTTTTTTTCTTGCACAAACTGCTTTTATTTCTAAAGCAAATGTATGTGCCGATGTGGAGTGGGGAACAAGCCTGATTAAGAATGTCTATTCTATGACAATTTCGAATTAAGTTAGCTCGCCTTGGAAACAAACGGGCTGCTGAGTGTTACACACATGAACACATACACAGGCAAGCCCTTGTGCCCCTCGATCTTCCATTCTTTCGAAGTCATCTTCAGAGAAGAAATTGCGCTTGAAGCAGTCAAGTGTTGGTAAACATTCTCAGAGACCGCAACCTCATGAGCATCGGCAAAAGCTTGTAATTTAGAAGCTAAGTTCACGGAGTTTCCAAAGTAATCCATACCGTGATTGAGATTCACCGCAATCACCGATCCGACGTGCATTGAAATTCTTAATCGTAAGGGCGTATCCAGATTATTCTGAGCAAAGCTTTTTTTTGGATTTCAACAGCAGCTTCGAAAGCATCATCGATGGATCCAAAAGCGCCCGTCACTTAAGAATTCTTCGGATTTTTTAAGGGCCTCACCAAGTCTAGATCGACCTTCGCCCTAGGTCTTTACAACAGAAGTTTCGGTGCGCACTACGCCATAAGCCGAAGCGATAATGAGAAGCGCCCCGCCCCACTGAGTAAGGCTTAAGCGGTCACCTAGAATCGCAAACGCAAAGAGAGCTGCGAAAGGAGATTCGAGAAGAAACAGGAGGCTCGCAAGTGACGAAGATAAAACTTTTTGCGCACGAATCTGAAGCATAAACGCAAGAATTGTACTTCCAAAAATCAGCCACGCGAGTCCAAAAAGACCGACATTGGACCACGGCCATCGCCACTCTTCTGGAAAAACAAAAAGCAAAACAGCCGGAAGCCACATCGCCCAAAAACTTTGATAAGTATTAAAGGCCACCGAAGAATCAATACGGTTGGAAACTTGTCCCACGAAGAGGATATGCATAGTCGCACCCAGAGAACATCCGAGCGTGAGCAAATCTCCTAAGTTCCAATCCCCAGCGTGGAAATTACAAATGAGCGCCGTACCTACAAGCGCAATCAGCACGTACACGTAATGACTAAAAATAATTTTTCGACGGTAGAAAAAACGCTCCATCAACGGAACAAACACGATATAAAGAGTCGTAATGAAACTGCTCTTCGTAGCGGTTGTGTATTGCAATCCCCAGGTTTGTAAAACCATGAGAAGACCGAGCATCATGCCCGGCCAAAAAGACAAAGTTAAAATTTTACGATGATTGGTATTTTTAAGTGACGGAATGAGAAAGAAAAATGGCAGAGTCGCAACAATCGCAACTACAAACCGAACCACCGCCATGGTCAGCGGACCCATGTCCCTTAGAGCAAAAACGGTGGCAATAAAACCAAAACCCCAGATGGCGCCAGCGAAAATCAATTCGCCGACGGCACGACGCTCACTGATCATTACGAAATACGTTCAGATCTACGTACGCCACGTAAGTTTTGAGCAAGAACCTTTTTACGAATACGGATGCTCTCAGGAGTTACTTCAATCCATTCGTCTTCTTCAATCCAATCGATACAATCTTCAAGAGACATGTTTTTAGTACCCGCAAGAGTCACAAGAATCTCCGCACCTGATGCACGAACGTTCGTGAGTTTTTTCTCACGGCAAACGTTCACGTTCAGCTCGTTTTCTTTATTCGATTCACCCACGATCATTCCTTCGTAAACAGGAACGCCTGGTCCAAAAAAGAAAATGCCTCGATCTTCTAAACCAAGAAGAGCGTATTCCATCGTTTCCCCTTCACGGTCCGAAATAATCGCACCGGAAGTTCTGTTAGGAATATCTCCTTTATGAGGAACGTAATCTAAAAATTGAGAGCTAAAAAGTCCCGCACCACGAGTTGCAGTGAGGTATTTTGAACGAATCCCGAGTAGCCCACGTGTTGGAATATCAAATTCCAAACGAACGCGACCACCAATAGCTCCTGGCTCCGAACGGGTTTCATATTTGGTCATGATCCCTTTTCGGCCTTGGAACATCTGCGTGACTTCGCCCGCATGAAGCTCTGGAAGATCAAGAACCGCTCGCTCCAGAGGTTCTAAACGACCTTCAGCGCCGCCATCTTTATAAAGAACGATGGGTTTACCCACCATGAACTCCATACCTTCACGTCGCATTTGTTCGATCAGAATCGCAAACTGCAATTCGCCTCGACCGAGTACACGGAACTGATCTGGCAATTCTGTTGGTTCAAATCTGAGAGCCACGTTATGACGAACTTCTTTTAAGAGGCGATCGCGTAATTTTCGAGACTGCACAGCCTCCCCTTCTCGACCCGAGAAAGGAGATGTATTGACCGAGAAAATCATTGCAAGAGTTGGTTTTTCAACCAAGATGCGTTTTACAGTTGGAGTGGCTTCTGAACCGACCACCGTGTCGCCAATTTCAAAACCTTCCACGCCCGCAAGAACGCCGATGTCTCCTGCTTCTAATTTTTCTACTTCAACTTGTTTAAGACCGTCGTAGGTAAAAACTTTGGTCACGTTAAAGCTGTCCGTTTTAGGATTGCCAGCGTCGTCAACTCCACGGCGCCAAGCCTTTTGATTTTTCTGAATTTCTCCAGAGTTCACACGGCCAATCGCTAAACGACCCACGTAATCAGAGTAAGAGAGATTAGAAACCAACATTTGGAAATCTTGATTCTCTACAATTTTTGGAGGAGGCATATACTCTAAGAGCATCTTAAAGAGCGGCTGCAAAGACCCTTTTTTTGCTCCACTGATCAAATCCGGCACTTCATCAAAATTGGTTGTACACCAGCCATCACGACCGCAAGCGTAGATGATGGGGAATTCTGCTTGCTCGTCGGAAGCTCCGAGTTCTACGAAAAGATCAAAGGTTTGGTTGACCACTTCTTGAACGCGAGTTCCATCCTTGCATTCAGGACGATCCACTTTGTTGATGAAAAGAATAATTTTGTGATTGTACGCGAGCGCTTTTTGAAGCACGAAGCGCGTTTGCGGCAAAGGACCTTCGGCGGCATCAACAAGAAGAACTGCGCCATCGACCATTCCGAGAATACGTTCTACTTCACCACCGAAATCGGCGTGTCCCGGAGTATCCACGATGTTCACTTTCGTATCGCCGAGGCGAATAGAAGTATTTTTCGCCATGATCGTGATTCCACGTTCACGTTCAAGATCCATGGAGTCCATCATTCTCTCACCAACAGTTTGATGTTGTTGAAAGGTTCCAGCCTGGCTCAGCAGTCCGTCGACGAGCGTTGTTTTGCCATGATCCACGTGAGCGATAATACAGATATTTCGAATTTTTGACATACAGAGCCTATCCTAAATTTAGGGGTTTGAAGGAGACTACCCGAGTCCGAACGGAGGAACAATAAAAATCCTCTCATGATACTCTTTCGGGATACGATCAAAAATAACGTTTCGGGCCTGAGCCGCCGTATAGCGCCTTGAAAGGTGCATGATCCCGATATGACGACACTCTAAATCCTTTAATCGCGTTAGAAGCTCGTCCAAATGCAAATGACCCCACTCCCGCGCTTTTTCCACAGGTTTTCTCTCATCTATGTAGGTGACTTCGAGAAAAAGAATCTGAGAACGTTTGACCCAATCCGCACGATCTAGAAACTCAATTTGAGTGTCCCCTGTAAAACTCACAAGAGGTTCATGGAGATGATTCTGTATGCTCTGCCCCTGCGCCTTCAAATCCACGATCTCACGAGGCGAAAGCTGAAGAAATTCTGGTTTTAACTTTTTGGTCTCTCGAAAGAGAGTATAGCCCTGGGAATGAATTCGATGAACCGTAGGGAATGGAACGACGGAGTATTGAGCGTTGATTTCAATCTTTTCCTCTGGTTTCACAGCCACGAATCGATAATTGTATTCATGATTCTCAAGCTCCATCCATGTTTTCATGATGTAGTGGAGTGGCTCGACCATATACTCGGGCATGTAAAACGTGGGTGCCCGGTGATTATTCATAGCTTTTTGGGAAATCAGATAAGGAATTCCCGCTGCGTGATCCATATGTCCATGAGTGATGAAAAAGCGGGAGCAGTTGACGGCGGGAGGAAGGCCTTGGGCGACATCAAAAACGAGGTCCAGTTCAGGCAAAACAATGCAGGTTCCCACGCCCGCAACAGAACCTCCGACAAATTGAAAAGTGCCCAGCTGCCAAGGTCTAAAAATTTCTCTATTCCAAATCGGCACGTCCTGTACATAGTCTAGCTAAGGGTTCGAAACAAGATCAAATTCTGTCTGACTCAGCGAATCTTAATGGACTCTCGTGGAGCCGACCCTTAAGCTTTTATTTCAGCCGCTAAGTTAGGTGATGCATCAAGGAAAAACGTTATGATGAAGGTGATTTTTCTCGCGCTCTTAATCTCATTTTATTCCCCTGTTTTTGCCCAAGAAACGGTAGTCCCCACGTTCGATCCTTGGACCCAATTTGTAGAGAATCAATGGAACAAAAGCATGGGTCTTTGCCTCATGGGAGACGAAGAATATGCGAAATATCAAACCGAGTGGCAAAACTTCCGCATTATTTCGGCCATCCGTTACGAACTTTTACTGAAACACTGGTTTAAGAGAGATCCACCCAAGCAAAACAATCTTGAAATCGATAGCGCTTTTCAGTTTCAAAAGCTTGAACCCTACATGATTGCAGGCATCAGCGAGGCCGAAAAAATCTCAAACATCGACCAAGCGATTCTTCATGCGCTCGAACTAGAGCTTCCGTCAGCAAGCCCTGAAGAGTTTCGAAAACGTTTTGGATTTTTAAAAGCGAATTTGACGGCTTACCTTCAGGTTCTCAACAAAGATTCCCTCATGGCCGCTCCCTATAACGGCCATGAGGGATTTTCGATTTTGTATCAAAACCTTTGGAAGAAAAAAGCTGCGACCTCAGGTTCTTGGAGTCTTGAAAATTATCGAGTATCAGCTCAGGATTTAAAATCCGTCGATGCGATGGCACGTACGCTTTGGCTCGCAGGGAATTCCTGCAAGGAACCACAAAAGGGCGCTTACCAAGCCCTCGCACGAATCATGATTGATCGTTCGAAGTTCTGTCAGGATTTTGATAAAAAATCGATTGAGTACTGTAGCTCCGATCGTCGTCTGAAAGATGCTTCTCCTATCGAAAAAGTGATCGCGAAAGCCAACGCCTTTGAGGTTTGGCGAGGGGGACTCTTTGAACAATTCCCTCAACAAAACAAAAAAAAATCGTGGGTGCGTAGCTTTTATAAGCTCTCTGTCGGAAATCCCTCACTGCAAAAAGCGCTGTGTCCCACAGCTCTCGTAAACCCCGAGCAACTCGCACAACTCAAACAAGTCTATGTGTTAGCTCTAAAAGCACATCTTGAGACGACAAATTTTGAAAAACAGTGGGTATGGGGAGCTAACCGAAAACTCAAAAGCAAAATCAAAGCGGTAACCCAAATTTTGGATTCCACCCAAATGCCGCCACTCACTTACGATTTAAAAAAGAATTCCACCTCACAGTGTCAGCTCACAAGCTTTGTCCAGGAGCCTTAAATGAAATCTCTGCTTGTCGTTTTACTGATCAGCACTTTTATTTTTATTGATGATGCCGATGCACGCAGGAGAAGACGTCGCAGCAAGGAGCCTAAAACTCCTCCGAGCAAGTATGAATTAACCGATGGCGTTTCAAAAATTGAAATGAAGAAAAATCAACTCCTTTACACGCATAAAGGTCAGACCCAAACACTGACTCTCCCTTTTACCGAGCCAGAATTTAAATTGGCTTCTTTTCGTTACAGCGATCCCATCCCAGGTCAAAGACACTTCATTCAACTTTTTTATTGGACTCAGCCAACTATAAGCTCTTACCTACACCAAGCGCAGCGTCCCCTGACTCTTCTCTGGGCGCTGTATGAAGCTAAACAAGGGAAACTTGTACACATTACCACTGAGGAAGAAGTCTACAGTAACTTCGGCTCCCCTCTCGTTGGACCGCCGACACATATCGAAAATGCCGTACGACTTCAGGTCAATGCCAAGCAACAAGTAGAGTGGGTGAAAGAACCTCGCGATCCCGAACTGATTCCTGCTACTCTCGAATGATAAAAACTTGAAATAAGGCAGTTTTAGTGGTCTCTTTTGATATGCGGAGGCCATCATGATTCGTTTACTTGCTTGTACTTTTATTCTTGCTTTGAGCTTTGGTTGCACAAAAAAATCTGGCGATAACACGACTCCAAACCAATCTTCTGGAAATAAAATTCGAGTCGCATTGATTCTCGATAAAGGTGGAAAAGACGACAAGTCTTTCAACACTGCTGCCTGGGAAGGTGCCCTTAAAGCAAAAAAAGAATTTGATATCGAACTCAAAGATATCGAGAGCCCTGACGACAGTGCCTATGAACCTGCAATGCGAACTTTCGGCGAACGTGGTTTCGACTTGATCGTGGCCATCGGTTTCGCACAGAAAGATGCGGTTGCGAAGGTCGCTCCGCAATTTCCAAAAACTCAATTCGCTCTTGTTGATGCGGTTGTGGATGCACCGAACGTGCTTAGTATGATGTTCAAAGAGCACGAGGGAAGTTTTCTCGTTGGTTATTTAGCGGGCCTCACTAGCAAAACGGGTACGATCGGATTTGTTGGTGGTATGGACATCGCGATGATTCGTCGATTTTTACTTGGTTACGAGTCTGGCGCAAAACTCGCCAATCCTAAAATCAAAGTGGTTTCAAACTTCGTAGGTGTAACTTCCGACGCTTGGGCGAACCCCACTCGTGGAAAAGAATTGGCGATTGGTCAATTTGGTCGAAAAGCCGATGTGATTTATGCAGGCGCTGGCGCCAGCAACTTAGGCGTGTTTGATGCTGCGGAAGAAAAGAAATTTTTCGCAATCGGTTGTGATAGCAATCAAAATGGCATTAAACCTGGTCGTATCTTGACGAGCATGCTCAAAAGAGTCGACGTTGCCGTTTACGAAGCCATTGCCGCTAAAGTGAAAAACACATTTCAAGTGGGTACCCGACATTTTGGTCTTGCCGATCAAGGAATTGATTACGCGGTGGATTCCAACAACGAAAAGCTTGTCGCTCCTCACAAAGCGGCTGTTGATAAAGTAAAGGCAGATATCATCGCCGGAAAAATCATTGTTCCTGATCATTACATCACGAGCAGAACGAAATAAAAAATGTCGATTATCCTTGAAACACGTCAACTCACAAAAGAGTTTGGACCACATAAAGCGGTTCAGGACGTAAATTTCAAGGTTCAAGCTGGATCCATTCACGCCATCATCGGTGAAAACGGGGCCGGAAAATCCACTCTCATGAAATTGATTTTTGGTTTGTACAAGCCGACTCATGGAGAAATTCTCTACAAAGGTCAGCCGGTGAAGTGGGCCTCACCTGTAGAAGCCATTCATTCCGGAATTGGGATGGTTCACCAGCACTTTAGTCTTCTCCCTACTTCCACCGCGATCGATAACATTGTGCTTGGTTTTGAACCTTTAAGTGGTTTTGGTAGAATAGATCGCAAAAAAGCCATCGAAGAAATTGAAAAGCTTCTCCCTAGCGAATCACTTCGTGTGCCATGGCATAAAACTATTGAGGAACTCAGTATCGGCGAGAGACAGCGAGTGGAAATACTCAAGGTCCTCTACCGTCGAGCCGACTTTTTAATTTTAGATGAACCGACGGCTGTGCTGACTCCCCAAGAATCCGAAGATCTTTATCAAGTGATGAAAGATCTTAAAAAATCGGGTCGAACGATCGTGATCATTAGTCATAAAATCCATGAGCTTCTACCCCTCGCCGATGACTACACAGTTTTAAAAGGTGGAGTTGTCACAGGCACCGGGAAAATCAGCGAAGTGAATCAAGAAAAACTTGTTCACATGATGATCGGTCGAAATCTCGCACCTAAAACTTCTGAACGAACCGCTTGTCAAACTGGCCTTCGACTTAAAGCAGAACAAGTCTGTGATCTCGAAGGTCGTAGACTCAAAAATGTTTCCCTGTATTTACATGCAGGAGAAGTTGTAGGAATTGCTGGCGTTGAAGGTTCGGGACAAAAGGAATTTATCAATAGCATTATCGGCCTCCATCCTTTTCGTGGAAATCTAGAGGTTTTGCATCACAAAGTCGAATCAGGACATGTGCATCCTCATGGCAACATCGGGTTTGTTCCCGAAGATCGTTTGCTCAACGCGCTTTGGAGCCAGGCGAGCTGTTATCATAACCTTGTCGTGGGAATCGAAGAGCATTTTTCAAAATATGGTGTGATGAGTGAAAAGAAAATCCGGAGCACCGTAACTCCTTGGGCTCAATCACTTGACGTACGTGCACGTAGCCTAGAACAGGCAGGCGGAGAACTCAGCGGTGGAAATCAGCAAAAGCTTGTGTTTGCTCGCGAAGTTTTTGGAAAACAGCCACCCCTCTTGATCTGCCATCAGCCCACTCGCGGTGTCGATTTAGGTGCGATGGAGAAAATTCATCAGCTTATTCTCCAAAAACGAAATGAAGGTACGGGCGTTCTTCTCGTCAGTAGCGATCTTGATGAATTGATGGATCTTTCGGATCGTATTTATGTTTTTTATTCCGGCGGAATCACTGCCGAACTTCCGCGTGCTCAATTTGATCGTTTTCTTCTCGGAAAATACATGGCTGGTGGACAATGAACGTGCGTGGTTTTCTCTTCTCACTGACTTGCGCAATTTTAGGTCTGATCGTGAGCCTCGTGATTTCTTTTTTCATCGGCGAAAATCCCCTGCATGTTTTAAATGTCATGACGGCAGGTGCCTTTGGTTCATGGACCAACATTGGTTACACTTTTTACTACGCCACACCTCTCATGTTCACAGGATTTGCCGTCAGCTGGGCGCTTCGCACAGGTCTTTTTAACATTGGAGCCGAAGGCCAAATGGTGATGGGTGCGATGGCGGCTACAGTTTTAACATTGAGTTTGCCAGAAATCCCGTCTCCACTTTCGTGGTTATTGGTCCTCATCGTGGCTTCTTTTGCTGGAGGACTCTGGGGTGCCCTTGCCGGTTGGCTCAAAGCCTATCGTGGAGCTCACGAAGTTCTCGCCACTATTCTACTTAATATTGTTGCCGCGGGGATCACCGGCTACGTGGTGAACCATCTCTATAAAAATCCTACGTCACAAAATCCTGAAACGTTGCCATTCACCGAAAACTTTTTGATCTCTACGATTCCTTGGCTCGGTGGACAGAGTCCCCTCAACTGGAGTTTTGTTTTTGCGCTTATCCTTATTGTTTTTTTCTCGCTCGTAAATCACTACACCATCTTAGGTTTTCGCAGTCGTCTCACTGGCGATTCACCGGGACTTGCGCTCCACGCAGGTGTTGACGTGAAAAAACAAATTCTCCTCGCAATGGCGATCTCGGGAGCCTTCGCAGGTCTTGCAGGTATTTCGGAGGTGTTTAGTTACTCTGGAAAACTCAAAGAAGGGTTTGCAGCAGGTGCAGGCTTTACCGGAATTGCCGTGGCACTTCTCGGTCGTCACCATCCCGTAGGAATTATCGCATCGGCTTTTCTCTTCGGTGCACTTCACAAAGGCTCACTCGATTTAGATATTGATACCGAATACATCAGCCGCGATTTTGCGCTGGTGATTCAAGCTTTGATCATTCTCTTTATCGCGAGCGAAAACGGTCTGGTGGCAAAAGTGCGCGAACTCACCAAAGGAAAAAAGAATGCTTGAAGAAATTCTGCTTTCAACTCTAAGACTTGGTATTCCTCTCGCATTTGCCGCTCTTGGCGGGCTTCTTTCTGAGCGAGCGGGAGTTGCCAACATCGCTCTTGAAGCAACGCTTTTATTCTCGGCTTTTGCCGCTGCCGCGATGACCACCCTTTCTGAATCTCTCATGATGGGTCTGACTTCTGGAGTGATCGCCGGACTCATCGTCGGTTTACTTTTTAGTTCGATTTGCATTTGGGGACGCGGCGATCAAATCGTTGTGGGTGCCGCTTTTAATCTTTTTGCCGTAGGCCTTTTACCGCTCATGATGAAAGCGCTCTTTCAAGTTTCCGGCTCAACTCCGGCACTTCCGCTGGAACTTCGCTTTTCCTCTATCACTTTATTCGTGATTCTCTGCGGAGTTCTCGTACTTGGAGTCTGGTATTTGTTTCGAGAAACTTTCGTGGGTTTACGCATTCACGCTGCCGGAGAAAATCCACAAACTCTCGCAAACCAAGGGGTCTCTTACCGCATGGTTCGCTTGGGTGCGGTGACTTTAGGCTCGGCACTCGTAGGCCTCGGCGGAGTTTACTTAAGTCTTTGTCAGGGAAGCGGATTCATCCGAAATATGTCAGCAGGTCGAGGATTTATTGCGCTTGCCGCTCTCATTCTCGGCGGATGGAAACCCTTTCCCACTCTGGCTGCCTGTTTCTTTTTTGCTTTCACCGATGCCATCCAAATTCGTTTACAAGGCACAACTGTCGGTGGTTGGAACGTGCCGAATCAGCTCGTACAGATCTCTCCGTTCATTATTACTTTCGTGGGCCTCGCTCTCTTTGGCGGCCGCATGAGAGCGCCTCTCGCCATCAATCGCAGCGATGAGCAAATGCGCACGAACTAGCTCGACCTAAGTCGAATAGTCGGGAGTCCTATGGACTCGCACTCATATGTCACCACTGCTAAACTATCTCTATGATTTATTGGGGAAAACGTTTCTTGATGGCCTGGCTTATTTTAGGTGTGCTCACCTTTGGAGTCGCCTTCGTGTTTTCCCAGTTTTTTGCTGAAGGTTATATCAAAGACTTCGTTGAAAAGGATCTCGCACAAAAAACGAATCTTCAATTAAAAGTCGGCTCGGCCAAAGTTCGTTTGCTTCCTCCGATCGCAATTTCCATGGGACAAGTGGAAGCTGCAGCACCCGATCAAACAAAAAAAATGATTGCCGAACAAGCCGAGGTGAGAGTCGATCTATTTTCATTGCTTACTCATTTGCCTCGTCATCATATAAAAACACAAATTCTCCTCTTAAAACCCGTGATTCAAATACGTTTACCGCCAGCGCCGACAGCGAACGCATCGGCGACAACAGCCGTACCCCCTACAGTCACCAGCACCTCCATATCGTTTCCAGAAAACTTTGATGCCAATGTCGTATTCGACTTACAAGGTGGAGAATTTCACGTCACTCAGCAAGGAGTGAACCCTACAATTCCTGACACCAAACTTTTATCTCTGAATCAGCTTTATATTACGCTTGAAATGCCAAACTTACGTTCACCCTGGAATTTAAAAGTTTTAGCTGAGCAAAACACCTTCACTCCGTTTCTCATCACACTTCCTCTCGACTTTTATTCTGAAATTCACCCGAACTTTGAAACCATGAAGCTTGATTTTAAAAACGCCGGCCTTCGCTTTGTGGGCATTAGCACCCAGATCGCAGGACAAGTGAATTTAAACAATATGCATCACAGTTGGGATGCGAAATTCTCCGCCCCCGATCTTGCGAGTATCAAAAATTTATCACTTCCTGGAATTTGGCGCGGCTCCATTCTTGCCAACATTAAGGTGAATGCCGCAGAAAATTTAGCGGTCAGCGGAGCCGTTAACGTGAAAGACGTGATGGGAGATTTTTCTTTAAAAAAAGAAGGTTTCTCGTATGAGGGGATTTTAAAAAGCACTGCATCTACCTCTTTCGTTTATCAAAAGCAGCTCGATTTAAAAACGGCCGTCGGCTTTTTAGATCTCACCGAAGCTTCGCTCACCTATAAAAATTTATTTAAAAAAGAACGGAATGTGGCTTTCAACGCCGATTTTGATTTAGGAAATGATCAAAATGGAATTCAGGTTAAAAAATTAAAAGCACGCCTGGCACAACTTCAAGCATCAGGAAGCGGTCTATTAGCTCTCTCACCAGAGCAGAGTTCGGAAATCGACATTCACATTCCAAAAACAAATATGGCAGGGCTTGAAAAGAATTTTCCATTGCTTCAAGCGCCGCTCGTTGGCTCCGTTCAAATCGATGCCTCGATCAAAGGAGACTTTCAAAAACCAGACACTCTTCTCGTAAACGTCAATCCCATCGTACTTGAGAATCTTAAAGTGAACGCCAAATGGAGTTCGGAAGACAAAACGAAAACGATTAATGGCCTCTCCGTTATCAACGCAAAAGCCACCGTGATTCTACAGGGTCATGACTTAAAATCGTCGCAGGTAGATGCGCAGGCCGATCTCACCCACGCTAGCCTGCTCGTGCAAGATATGTTCGTCAAAGCCTTAGGCCAACCTTTTCGCCTCAGTCTCGTGACGAGTCAGAGTGCAAAAACTGTGAACATTTCAAAAGCCACTTTTTATTCGAGTGCGGGCCCCATCGATATCAAGGGAACCGTCAGCGATCCACTCAATCCCCTTATGAATCTCAATATAGAAACCGCAGGCTTAAATTTAACCAATCTTGCACAAATTTTTCCGATGCTTAAAAAATGGAAACTGAGTGGTGTAACACAAGCACGACTCAATCTTTCGGGACAGTATTTATTTAAAGAGGGCATTACTCTTTCACCACTAGCCCTCAATGGAAGAGTCTCCGCGAATTTACCAGAATTTAATTATCAATCACCACCAGCACCGGTAGGAGCTACTGGCTCTGAGCCTGCTCCCGCGCCAGCTCCTGAGTCGATTTTTCCTCAATGGCCTATTCTCAAAACCCTCAAACTCCAAACCGATCTCAAAGTTGGCAAGCTCACCTACAATGACTTATTGATCTCAGGTCTTACTTGGCAGGGAAAAATTGATAAGGGTCAATTGAACGCCAAATTTGATATTAAAAATCTTTTTGATGCCACGGTTTCTGTCATCAAATTGAGAACTTCACTTACTAATATTGCTCCAACTACACTCGTGGATGTGATCTGGGGCAATATGGATCTCGCACGTGCGACAGATTGGTTTTTTCCAAACTGGAAAGGCCTCGTCTCGGGAGTGTCAAGCGGAGCCATGGATATTAGCCTCCTCCACCCCACTCATAAAAAGTTTCTGAACGATACTGTGATTCGCGGAAGCATGAAGGTCTCTCAAGGGTTTTTGAGCACCTTAAAGTTTGACGAAATCATCAACAAAAAATTGCATGAGTTTCCCGGAGTTGGTGATCAAACCAAAATTAATTCGAAGGGTGTTGCGGGCAATATCTCGACAAGTTTTGAATTCACCAAGTCTATGCTCAACCTCAAACCTTTTAATGTCGTTACGCCTGAAAAAAACGAACTTCAGGCTCAAGCATGGATCAAGACAGACAAAAGCATGGAGCTAAGAGGAGATGTTTATCTCAGTAACCCTCCAGTCAAAGGTAGTATCCTTGAAGCGAACTCTGACGAAAGTGGTCGCATGGTTGTCCCCGTACGCTTTACAGGAACGGTGACGAATCCTGAGCTCAACATCGCGGAGCAAACCATCAAAACCATGCTCACCAAAACGGCCCAATACGAAACTCGCAAAGCCGCCAACCTTCTACGAAAAAAAGCCGAATCCGAATTTAACCAGCAAGTGGATCAAGGTAAAAAGAAACTTCAAGAAGAAGTCTCCAAGGGCTTTAAGAATATTTTTAAATAAATAATTTATTTGTTCGCTGGTTTGCTCAGCGCAGGCTGTGTACGAATCGGATGAGTTTGTTTTAAGATTTCTTTCACCCAGTGAGCTGCACCGACTTCGTTTGCATGCATTCCATCTTTTGTTTTATTCCCCATCGTTCCGGGACGAGTCATCGGTCGACTATCAATTAATTTACAAAAAGGGCTGACCGACGCCTCAAGAGAGGCGTAAAACGGATCAAGATTTTTTTCCATTTTTGTAAGAAGGGCCGGAGAAAAGCCTTTTGCTTCCATAGGATTTAAGTGCGGGGGGCTAATCCATTCGCAGTCGTTGTTTTTCAGGGCTTCTGCCATCTGACGATAATAAGAATCAGCTTGAGTTCCTTGCAGCGAATTTGTGCCCAATGCCACGATGACTTTTGAGTCTTTGTGTTTCTCTAGCAAAGCCGTAAAAATTGGCATCTGACCTTTTGGTTCGCAGGGTATAAATGTTTTTTTCTCCACACTTCGTGTGTGGCAAATTTGACCTGAAGGTTTTTGACCTTTCACCCAGTGCTCTGCCTTGCTTGAGATTGCACATAGAAGAGTGACTTCATGATTTTTTTTCGTCAGCGCATCTACAAGTTCCGCTCCAAAGGCTGTACAACTTATGGAGTCCCCGATCACAAGAATTTTTTCTGCGTGAGCCTTTGTCACAAATCCAAAAAATAAAAGCAAAGTAATGAACTGTTTCATTCCCCTAATGTAACACAAGGCACGACAGCAAAGCTTCTTGGAAGCTTGTAGGTTGACAGGGGCTATACGAAGATCTAGGTTGCCTCTATGGATCCACAAAAAAATCCCTACGCGGGACCGCAAAAATCAGTCATTACGAAAAAACTCATCGCTCTTTTTATTTTGTTTGTTGCGATCCTTTTCTTCACTTACCAAATTTGGTTGTCGAAGCATAATGCCGTAGCTCCATCGAGCCAATTCCCAACACCGCTTGAGACACAACAGACGCCGCCAGTTGGGCCACCAGCCAATCCTTAAGAGAGGTTTTCATGAACCCACCAGATTCAGAAATCAAAAAGGTCTTAACTCAATATAAAAATATCGCCGTGGTGGGACTTAGTCCGCAAGCGGATCGGCCCAGCTACGACGTCACCGAATATATGATTCATGCCGGTTACAACATCTGTGGCGTACGCCCCGGTGGGATCAAATCCATTTTGAATCGTCCTTGCTTTGAAAGCTTAGCCGATGTGACCGAGCCTTTTGAAATTGTGAATGTGTTTCGTGCGAGCGATGCGATCCCTGGAGTGGTCGACGAAGTCTTGAAGACAAAAGCCAAAGTTCTTTGGCTCCAACTCGGTATCACTCATCCCGAAGCCGAAGAGAAGGCCCGCAAAGCCGGCCTCATCGTGATCTCCAACAAGTGTATTCTTGTCGAGCACCGCCGTTTGTTATAATAAAGGCGCCGCAGCCTTGAAGCACCATCCTTGTTTATGCTTAAAAAGCCACCCACAATTTCGGTCTTAAACTAACGGAACAAAGTCCAGATCCACCAAAGAAGTTTCAGCCAAGATAAAATAACATACGTACCATGAACCCAAGCCTTAAGTTTTCTTTGACGTTTTACGATATAAACAATGGTTTGTTTGTTCATATCTTCCTCCTATTATCAGTAGGAGGTTCTAATCCTTGAATCCCAGTTGCACTTCAGTAGGCTGCGGCATTCGTGGATATTGCAAATATAAAGTTCAGCTTAAAAGTAAATAAAACCTAAAACGGTTTTTGGAATTTCGAAACTCGGAGCTTCATACCTGAGCTCTGTAGGCCTCAACCTTCTTCAAATAATTTTTGAAAGTCCTCAGGCGGAGGACACTCGATGGCGAGATTTTGCTTGAGCGTTGGGTGGTGAAATTCCAATTGGAAGGCATGGAGCATGACTCGTTCGCTCTTAGGGCCGCCGTACAAAACATCGCCCACAATCGGGAGACCTGACTGCTGTAAGTGAACACGGATTTGGTGTGTACGACCTGTCTGTGGCTGGGCTTCTACCAAATGATATTTCGCAGTACTGGTGAGAATTTGAAACAGCGTATGAGCGTAGTCTCCACCCGACGTGACTTCAATCATGTGCTGCACTTTTCCTGTTCCTTTTTTGGCGCGAGCTAAGTGATTCTCTACTTCCCATTCGGTTTTGTCGCCACCAAGAACGGTCAAAGCATGATAAGTTTTTTGAATTTCGCGATCACGAAAAAGATCTGACACCCATTTATTGGCCGACTGTTTTTTTGTGAAAAGCACAATGCCAGAAGTTTCATAATCGAGGCGATGATGAAGCCCTACATAGCTTTCATGACCATCACGTTTGGCAAGAAATCGTTTTACAGATGCAAACAAGTGATCGCGAGCCTCATCAAGTGTTGGTTGTGTTGGTAATCCTGATGGTTTATTGACGACGATGATTTCGCTGTCTTCGTAAAGGATACCTTCTTCAGTGAGTTCAAAAATTTTGTTTCTCGCGGGTGATGTGGACTGAAGCTTCTTTAAATCAACCCGCGTTTCTACGATGGCACCTATTCGTAATTCTTTTGAAGCAATGCGAACGCGTTGCTTGTTGAGATAAACTCCTCCGGCAATAATTAACTGACGAATTTTGGAACGGGAAAGGTCGACCCCCATTTTGGCGGGCAAAACTTCAGCAAGATAATGGTCGAGACGTTTGCCGACATGGTCTTTGGTGACCTGAAATTTGATATGCTGGGAAGACATTATTAAGCCTCGTTAAGGTTTATACCTTGCCATGAGAAAACCCATTCAGGGAGAATATTGAGTGATGAGAGAAATTCCTACAAGCTTTACTAAAATGATGAAGTGTCAGCTCCCTATTATTGGAGCTCCTATGTTCCTTGTCTCTAATGTGGAGATGGTCGTCGCGGTCTCCGAAGCGGGTGGTATCGGTGCCTTCCCGGCGCTGAACTATCGACCCATTGAGGAATACCGCACAGCCCTCAAAGAGATGAAGGCACGCACGAAAAAGCCTATTGGCGTAAACGTTATTGTGAATAAGAGCAACACTCGCCAAGGCGAAGATCTTAAGCACGCCCTTGATGCCGGAGTCGACCTCTTCATCACCTCCCTTGGAAGTCCTAAAGAAGTCATCAAAGAGGCCCATAAAAATGGTGCGAAGGTGATTTGTGACGTCACGAATCTTGATCACGCTAAAAAAGTACAAGATCTCGGCGGTGACGGAGTGATTGCGGTGGGAAGTGGCGCTGGTGGACATGCCGGTCCCATTTCGCCGATTGTTCTTATTCCTTGGCTTGCAAAAAATTTAGAAATCCCCGTGATTGCTGCTGGCGGAGTTTCCGACGGTCAAACCATGGCCGCAATGTTGGCACTTGGTGCTGGCGCAGTGAGTATTGGGACTCGCTTTATTGCGTCCAAAGAAGCACAAGTGGACCAAGCTTATAAAGATGCTATTTTGAAATCCACACCTGAAGATATTGTCATGACCATGCGTGTATCGGGAGTTCCAGCAAGCGTCATCAGAACTCCCTACATTGATAAAGTCGGAACGGAGCTTCCGTGGGTGATTGATTTTCTCCAAAAAAATTCCAAAACAAAAAAATACATGCAGGCATTAATTCATTTAATGGGTGCGAAGCAGCTTGAACAAGCGGCTTTAAAACCAACGTGGAAAACGGTTTGGAGTGCGGGGCAAGGCGTTGGACTCATAGATGAAATTCTGAGCTGCAATGAAATCATGGAAATGCTTGTGCAGGGCTATTTCCAGACAATTAAAAAGTTACCGACTTGACAGAACTTGTAGGGACCACAGATTCCCTACATGGAAACACAAAAAATTTATCCCGTTCTTCCTATTCGAAACACAGTTACAATGCCCGGCACCACGGTTCCCCTTGTGGTTGGTCGGGCTCGTTCTGCGGCAGCCGTGCAATACGCACAGTCGCAGGACGGACTTATTGTCGTCGTAACTCAACAGAACTCGTCACAAAACGAGCCTCAAGCCACTGACCTGTACAAAACAGGAACCCTCTGTCGTCTTGAGAGCGTGAACGGATCCGAGGAGCGGGGTTACCAAATTCTGATCACTGGTATCGAACGTTTTACGATTCAAAATTATTTCACCGACGGTGATTTTATCACCGCTGAGGGAGATATGTTACCGGATGATCTACGCGCCGACTCTGTTCGCCGAGTGGCTCTCTTCCATAGTCTTAAAGATGCGGCGAAAGATATTTTAGCGCTTCTTCCACAAGTGGACGAAGCCATTTTAAGACTCATCGACAAACTCGAAAATCCCTCACAGCTTACATTTTTATGTGCGACCTATCTCAACGTGTCTCTTGAAACAAAGCAAGAGCTGCTCGAAACCAAAAACGTCGAAGAGCGCATGGAAAAGCTTCTTGCCCTTATGCAAAAAGAGCGTGAAGTCCTTGAAGTACAAAAAGACATTCGTGAGAAAATGACGGAACGTCTTTCTCGCGCTCAGCGGGATGGACTTCTTCGCGAACAGATGCGCGCCATCCAAGAAGAATTGGGGGAAAGCGAAGGCGCCGTAAAAGATGAACTCGTCGAAAAAATTAAAAAGGCGAAGCTCCCCGAAGAAGTACAAAAAGTCGCCGACAAAGAACTCGAACGTCTCGAACATATTCCACCGGCTTCTGCCGAGTACCACGTGATTCGAAACTATCTCGAGTGGCTGGCCGGTATGCCTTGGCATACCGAAAAGTCTGAGCCGATCGATTTAGTGAAAGCTCGAGAAATTCTCGATAACGATCACTATGGTCTTGAAAAAGTAAAAAATCGTATCATTCAATATTTGGCCGTTGCGAAACTCAAGAACGATCTTAAAGGACCGATTTTATGTCTCGTAGGACCTCCGGGAGTTGGTAAAACAAGTCTTGGACAAAGTATCGCCAAAGCTCTCGGCCGTGAATTTGTGAGAACAAGTCTTGGTGGCGTTCGCGATGAATCAGAAATTCGTGGTCACAGACGCACTTACGTTGGTGCGATGCCTGGACGAATCGTTCAGAGTCTCAAGCGCGTAGGTGTTAATAACCCACTTATGATGCTCGATGAAATTGATAAATTAGGTGCAAGCTATACTGGTGACCCAGCGAGCGCAATGTTAGAGCTTCTTGATCCCGAACAAAATAAAAACTTTTACGATCACTATTTGGATGTGCCCTTTGATCTTTCAAATACGTTTTTTATCGCAACAGCGAACATGATCGATACGATCCCACATGCGTTAAGAGATCGCTTGGAGATTATTCATCTTTCAAGCTACACCTATGCCGAAAAGCTTCATATCGCAAAAAAGTATCTTGTTCCGAAACAACTCCAAGAGCATGGGTTGAAACCCGAGCAGTTAGAGATACCTGATGAGCTGTTAACTCACATTGCGGTTCACTACACTCGTGAAGCTGGCGTGCGTGAACTTCAGAGAACCATCGCTTCGGTCTGTCGTTATGCTGCAGAACAAATTGTTTCTAAGAATGGTGAAAAGGTCGTGGTGAGCGAAGCTCTTATGCCAGATATTTTGGGACTCATTAAGTTTCATCCGGAAGTGACAGACAAAGTGGTTCGACCAGGAATTGTGACCGGTCTTGCTTGGACACCTTTTGGTGGAGATATTCTTTCTATCGAAGCGAGTGTTATGCCAGGGACAGGACAACTTCGCCTGACCGGGCAACTCGGTGATGTGATGAAAGAGTCGGCACAGATCGCGTCAAGTTATATTCGATCAGAGCTCAGTAAGTTCACTTCGAATTACTTTTACGATAAACACGACATTCACGTTCACGTTCCGTCAGGAGCGATTCCAAAAGATGGACCTTCCGCGGGCGTAACACTCTTAACAGCAGTGACTTCGCTTCTTTTAAATAAGTCGGTTGATCCACAGGTGGCAATGACTGGGGAAATTACGTTGCGTGGAAGTGTTCTTCCCGTAGGTGGAATTAAAGAAAAAGTGTTGGCCGCTCACCGTGCAGGTTGCAAGACCTTGTTTTTACCAAAGCGTAATGCACCCGATTATTCGGAAGTTCCCGAAGAAGTTCGCAAACAGCTCACCGTTCACTTTGTCGAAGACGTGCATGAAGTTCTCTCAAAAGTGCTTGGACTTGAAGGCATTATTCAAGAACGTGAACAACGATATCGAGGCCTTAAGAGCGTCGAAGCCATCGGAAATGCCTAGAACCTCTTGCAAGTCTCACGGGAAGAAGAGATGATCATTCTGTGAGACTTATTTTATCTTATTGTGAGGCCTCTTGATTAAATTAGCCGTATTACTTTATGTGGTTTCTCTCTTCTGTGCGGTCTATATTTTTTGGCCAGCCATTTCAAAAAATGAATATGCTCAGAAAGTGAGTGCTCAGGTGCTTTCTTTTATTTATCCATCCATCGACACGATTAATAAAATGGATGACCCCTTCGCTCCTAAGATACCACCTCCGACACCACCCTCTGAGCCACATCTTGAGAGTTCTCCGCCACCACCACCCCCTCCGCCCCTATCAGGGAACTAGAGCCCCTCAACGATAAATCTCCAACCTTTAACGTGAACAATTAAAAACAATTAATTTTGTTTTCATCAGGTTTTTAACTCCTCGTGAGATATTGGTTTTAACAACACGTAAAACCACTAGGAGGTTTTCATGGAACACGCAGCTGCAACAACACTACTCGCTTTTGCCGTTATGATCGCAGGATTTTCAGCGCAGGCAAAAGACCCAGTCAAAACAGCGGCAAGTGTGGATGCTCCAGCGGTTGCAGAACTTCATAAAAAAGTAAATGGCGTCGTTACAGCTCACGCTAAGAAGGTGAGGACGACAAAAAATAATTAAGTTCGATTCCCCTGAGCTCATTTGAACCAATGAGTTTTCCCCTTGTTTTTCTCTTAGGGAATGGTCTCGTCAACCATTCCCTTCTTTATTTTAAAATGAAATTAGAAGCAGTCGTAACCAACAGATTTTTGAGTCACCTTTTGCAGTACAGGCTTTTGACCTTGCGGAAAAACATCAGGTCTACTTTGTTCACTGCCACCGATGACATCTGCTGAAAACCAAACATATTCAGATAATATATTTTTGCTATATCCCGAGATTCTGAAAGTATTCATATCAACAATTACGCCGTAGGCTTTTGCTTGTTCTACAATTTTCTGCGCACCTATAGATTCACATTGGCTTACAACTTTAGGCAGCAGACCTTTTGTATCTGCACTACGCTCAATCGAGATTGCTTCGGGCAAGGCAAATGCAGCTGTGGTTGTTTGACCGTCAGAGACAACGTTTGTCTTTTCTAACGATCCTACGCCAATTTTCGCATCTGCAAAGCGACTTTGTGCATGGGCACCTTGGGTGAATAAAAAAGTGACTAATAATCCAAATACAGTAAGTTTCATAAGCTCTCCTTAGATTCCTTTAGGAGAGCAATTACGGGACCATCTCGTAAAGAATAGGTTTAAGGATGCCTCTTAACAAGTGACCAGGAATGTCACTTTGTTGAGATACCTACTACTTCATCATGGTACGCTCAATCGCCTTTTTCCAGCGAGCAAGACGTAGCGTGCGATCTTTTGTCGTCATAGCAGGTTTAAAATTGCGATCGATCTTCCAAACTTTGGTGATCTCCGTAAGATTTTTCCAAATGCCGACGCCAAGTCCTGCGAGATAGGCAGCACCGGCCGAAGTCGTCTCTACCATTTCGGGACGAACGAGGGTAAGATTTAAATAATCCGATTGAATTTGCATTAATAAATTATTGGCACTCGCTCCACCATCTACACGAAGTGAAGAAATCTTTTTTCCTAAATCCTTACTCATTGCCATCAAGAGATCACTGTTTTGAAGAGCAATGCCTTCCAGAGTTGCGCGCGCCAGGTGCGCCTTCGTTGTTCCACGCGTAAGTCCGCAGATGAGACCTCGTGCTTCGGGATCCCAATGAGGAGCGCCCAAACCCGTGAGTGCCGGAACAAACTCCACACCGTCAGAATCTTGAACCAACTTTGCGAGTCCTTCAATATCTTGGCTCGACTGAATGAACTCTAAACCATCGCGGAGCCACTGAACCGCCGCTCCCGAAACAAAGGCGCTGCCCTCAAGAGCGTAAACAATCGGGGATTTTTCACTGAGTTGCCACGCGATCGTTGTCAAAGCCCCTGACTTCGCTTTTAAACACTTTGTGCCGGAATTCACGAGAAGAAAACTTCCCGTTCCGTAAGTGCATTTTGCTTCGCCCACTTTAAAACAATTTTGCCCAAAGAGTGCGGCTTGCTGATCTCCCGCAATTCCCGCAATAGGAGTGCGATCGACAAGCTCGCTCATCCCTTTCGTAACTCCAAACACACCACTCGAAGGACGAATCTCTGGCAAAAGCTCTTCAGGCACTCCAAAAATCTTTAAAAGTTCCGCGTCCCATTTCCCTGTTTTGATGTTCATAAGTTGCGTGCGTGAAGCATTACTCACATCGGTCGCATGACTTTTCCCTCCGGTGAGTCTCCAGAGAAGAAAGGTATCCACGGTTCCACAGGCTAATTCACCAGATTTTGCACGTTTCATGCTTCCCGACACGTGATCCAAAATCCAACGAATTTTGCTCGCTGAAAAATAAGGATCGATCACGAGTCCCGTTTTCTCTTTGATCACTTTCTCGAGTTTTTTCTTTTTTAATTTCTCACAGAAATCAGAAGTTCTTCGACATTGCCAGACGATCGCATTGTAGATGGGTTTCCCGGTGGCGCGATCCCACACCATCACCGTTTCTCGTTGGTTCGTGATCCCAATCGCGGCAACATCCTCGGGCTTTGCTTGAATTTTTTGAAGCGCAAGCTTGATGGTTGAGCGAACAGAATTCCAAATATCTTCGGGATCATGCTCGACCCAGCCTGGCTTTGGAAAGATCTGTTTGAAATCTTCATTGGCTTCGCAAACTCGCTGGCCTGATCGATCAAATAAGGAGACCGTGGTGCCTGTCGTGCCTTGATCTATGGAGAGAATATATTTTTGATTCATGTTTAATGACCCCTCGCTAATTTAGGACTGCTCAATGAGGCGTAATTCAGTTATTACCAAGATGTCATGATAAACTTTTTCGGGAAAAAATCAGCTCCCCTTTTTGATCTTAAGAACCTCTCTCGAGACGTCCTGCTGTATCGAGTCATGCCTTACCTGCTCATGGAGATCGTTCGTAAGTATTTTCGCTTAGAGGTCGAGGGCCTCGAGCATCTTCCAAAAACGGGTCGCTGCCTCATCACTCCCAACCATTCGGGCTACTCGGGGTTTGATGCAGTGGTGCTCGGGCATGAGATCTACAAAGCCACGGGCCGAATCCCTCGAGTTCTCACTCATCACCTCTGGTTCATGAACGAAAAAACTTCTCTCCCCGCTCAGAAAATGGGATTTGTGGAAGCAACCACCGAAAACGGAAATCAACTTTTAAAAAAGAACAACATGGTGGTGCTCTTTCCGGAAGGAGAGCACGGAAACTTTAAGCCCACTCAAAAAAGATATCGCCTTCAAGAGTTTAAACGCGGCTTTATTCGTATGGCTCTCAACACGAAGGCCCCCATTATTCCCACGCTGATCATTGGTGCAGAGGAAACCCACATCAATCTTCGGCAGTTGAAGTTCTCAAAGTTTCTCCATGGAGTGGTGTTGCCACTACCTCTGAATGTCATTCCACTGCCCGCAAAATGGAAAATCATTTTCATGGAACCCGTACATCTTCCTTATAAAGCGTATGCCGCGGAAGATAGTGAACTGATGAGGGAACTCGCCAGCGATCTTCGTGAAAAAATGCAAAGACGTTTAAACAAAGAACTCGCAAAACGCGAGTATATCTATTTCGAAAAATTATTTTAGTTCGTCGGCTGTGTCTTCGCCGATGACGAGAAGCATTTTATCCCATAATTGAATCATCATACCGGCCTGGTCCTGTTGCCGGCTGACACAGCCTCGCATCATGAGCGAGGCAATCGCGATGGCCACGATCATCAACATCACGTATTCCACGACGATTTGACCTGAATTTGTTTTCCCGTTAAGCTTTTTATGTGACGAACAAATCTGACGATTCATCTTCATCCTCTGGCTCCCGTGGAGCTCCTAACGATGCACCGGTCTCTGACTACGGGGATCTGAACGAGTTTGGCAGCCACAAACAGCCTAAAAAACGTGGTTTTCAAATACCTCTCCTCGCCAAAGTCTTTCTTATGCTTTGCACAGTCTTCTTAGCCAGCATTGGGTATTGGAAAAGCCAATTCTCAAGTGAACAAGAGTTGATCCAAGACCCCATGGACCAAGCGACCATGGATCAGAGAGCACCTGCCCCTGAAGTTGAGTTTACCACGAAGGATGGGAGCATCTCAAAGCTTTCTCAGTACAAAGGCAAAGTGGTATTGCTGACCTTTTGGGCTCATTGGTGCGAACCTTGCCTTGTCGAATTACCGACCTTTAGACAGTTAGCCGAGCAGTTTGAGGATAAGGGTTTTGTCATCGTACCGGTAAACCTAGATAACAAAGGCGAAGCCGACGAATTCATTAAAAACTTTTGGTCCAATGAATCTTTGCCTTTTGAAACCCATTTTGATTACGAAAAAAAGGCGGCCAAGCTTTTCAACATTGATACTTTACCAGCCAATTTCCTTATCGATCGCCAAGGTCGAATCGCCGTCACCAGTTATGGGTTCAACGATTGGACAAGCCAATCGACGATGGACATGATCGCCGGCCTCGTCGCCGAAAAATAGCGGGTCTGCTGAGGAAGCATTAGCTGCGTCGTTACAATCACCAAAATCTCGCTCCAACGTACAGTGAAGTACGTCTCCGCGCGATTTTAGCTTACATGCCTCGCATCTAATACTTCCTCAACAGACCCTTCAAAACTACAGAGCCGAAATACCTTTTACGACCGCGCTCAAGCGCGCGATATCGTGAATTTTATCTGCACTTAAGCCTGCATCTCTTAAAACTTTCTCGTGAGATTTAATACACATCTCACATCCATTCAAAACCGATACAGCGAGGGCCAACATTTCAAAACGTTCTTTCCCAAGTTGAGGACGAGCCAAGGCCGTCATTCTTAACCCTGCCTGTCGATAATCCTCTTCTTTTCCCACCATGTGTTTGAAACGATAATAAGTGTTGAGCATCGCCATAATAGCAGCACTTTCTACTGCTTCTTGAATTTGCTCCGTTGAGATCTGGCTCGTCTCAAGCTCAGCGCGTGCTGCATCTCTTAAAGCAGTCGCACCAACAGATTGAGCCGTTGCAAGAGTCACGAGTAGAGCCTCTTCTTTTGGGAGTTGGCTTTCTTGAAGAAGACGTTGCAAATTCAATTTCAGATCGCGAGCAATTGTGCTCTCGCGACCTTCAAAAATACTTTCAATTTTAGCTAATAAAACTTCTGACATAGAGCACTCCTTTCAGAGTCTTCACTTAACCTAAAGTTTTCTGTCCTTTTTCCCAGTTACATGGACAAAGTTCGTCGGTCTGAAGAGCATCTAGGGTTCTGATCACTTCCTTCACGTTACGACCTACATTTAGATCGTTCACACTCACCCATCGTACAATCCCATCTGGATCTACGATGTAAGTGGCTCGAAGAGGCACCTCATCTGTTGGATGAAGAACGCCCAAAGCTCGGCTCAATTCTTTTTTGTAATCGGCAAGCATAGGGAACTGTAGATTTTTTAAATCGGCATGATCATTTCGCCACGCTAAGTGTACAAAATGGCTATCTGCGCTGGCACCAAACAGTTGAGCTCCTCGCTCTTTGAAGTTTTTAAATTCTTTATTAAATTCTGCAATTTCCGTTGGACACACAAATGTAAAATCCAGTGGCCAAAAGAAAATCACATTCCATTTTCCCTCTAATGCTCTCTGGTCAATCGTTTGAAACTCTTTCCCCTTTTCTAACGACATCACCGCCTGCAGTGAAAACGAAGGGAATCTTTCTCCAATACCTAATAATCTCGACATATAAGTCTCCTTTTCTTTCTCTATTTTCGTGGTGTTTGACATATAAGTAAAATCTATTATAATTATGTTATTAATAGTTTTTAACTATTAATACTGAGGAGATTCAGTGGACATTTCATGGCTTACCATTCGCGATCTTCAATATATCGTAGCCGTCGCCGAAACGTCTCACTTCGGTCAGGCAGCAAAACAATGTAATGTGAGCCAACCTGCCCTCAGTACTCAGATTAAAAAATGCGAAACTCTTCTCGGAGTCGATTTCTTTGAACGCACAAAACGAAAAGTGCTGATTACGGAGTCGGGTCAGAAAATCGTAGAGCAAGCGAAAAACGTTCTACGAGAAGCTCAAAAAATGGCGGAAGTCGCTCACGCAAAAACCTCCCCACTCACGGGCCAACTTCGTCTTGGAGGAATCGTAACGATTAGCCCTTATCTCACTCCTTACTATCTTTCGCCCCTCAAAAAGGCCTATCCCCAATTAGAATTAAGAATTCATGAGGGCTACACCGACACCCTTCTGAAGGATCTTAAAAAAGGCAGTCTCGATATGGTGATCGCCTCTCCTACTTTTGATGAGGCGGGCTTTGAACTCACTCACCTCTATTTCGAACCCTTTCTTCTCGCCTACCCTGTGGGTCATCCCGTGGGCAACATCAAAGATCTTACACCTAATAAACTCACCGAAACAGATATGGTGCTACTCAGCGATGGCCATTGCTTAAGCGATCAAGTCTTACAGGCCTGCTCAAAAATGCGCGGAAAAAGTAGTGCGGATTTTCAAGCGACAAGTCTTATGACGCTTTTGCAGATCGTGGCCACCGGCACAGGTTACACTGTAATCCCTACTTCAGCAGCAATCGAAGATTCAAGGCTCAAAGGGCTTGTGAAGTTTAAAGATTTTTCGAATAAAAAGACTGGACGGATCGTGACGTTAGTGACTCGAGAAGGTTCTTCGATGAGAAAAGATGTGGAAGCGTTTAAAGAAGTGCTTCAAAAACATCTTCCACATGGCACTACGAAACTTTAATCAATTAGCAGAATAAATTCTCTGACCTTCAAAATAAACATTTTGAACAGGCATTTCACCTACGTGATAAAAAAAGTCTGATGGAGCAGCCTCGGTCACGAAAAAATCTGCTCTTTTTCCTACGGTTAAACTGCCCAGCACTTTCTCAAGTCCAAGGGCCCATGCGGCTCCCATCGTATAGGCACAAAAAACTTCGGCTAGAGACATCTTCATTTCTTGACGAGCCAGTAAGCCCGTAAAAGATAAATCTTGAGTGGGCGAACTTCCCGGATTGTAGTCCGTCGCCACCGCAACGCGAACCCCCTGATCAATCATTTTGCGCGCTGGAGGGTAATTTATTTTTAAATAAAAATCAGAAGCGGGAAGAAGGACCGCCGTTGTTTGGCACTTTGCGAGATCCCGAATTTCATCTTCTTGGATATGTACTAAGTGATCCACAGAACGTGCTTTCGCTTCAATCCCTAAACGTGTTCCGCCAGAGTGGCTAAGCTGTTCTGCGTGCACCACAACGTCAAAGCCAATTTCTTTTGCACGTCGAATGTATTTTTGAGCCAAATCTTTTTCAAAAAAACCTTTTTCGACAAAAATATCGGCGCGACAAGAGAGCTTGGAACGGTAAATCGCCTCTAGGTCTTTATCGATGATAGTCTGCAAATATTCTTCTAACGAGACTTTTTCGGGAGGACGGGAATGAGGACCTAAATAGGTCGAAATCACCCGTGGCGATTTTTTATTTTTATTTAACTCTTGATGAATTGAAAGAATCTTTTTTTCATTTTTAAAATCAAGACCATATCCTGACTTCGCTTCAACCGTCGTTACCCCTTGAGCTAAAAATTTCTGCAAACGTTTTTCCGCAAGAACCTTTAAAAGGTTAACTGAAGCTTTTCTCGTGGAGAGAACGGTTTTTTTAATTCCCCCGCCGGCTTCAGCAATTTGACCATAAGTCATTCCCTGCTGGCGAAGTTCATATTCATCCGCTCTCTCGCCCGCAAACACAAGATGTGTGTGGCATTCTACGAAGGCGGGGAAAACTTTTTTTCCTTTTAAAGAAATTCGTTTTGATTTTTTGTAAGTCGAAGGCAAGCCTTGGGAAGGCCCTATCCATACAATTTGACCACGCTCCGAAACCAACGAAGCTTTTTTGATGATGAAAAAATCTTTTTCTTCTACACAACGACCTTCTTTTTTCTGAAAGCCTTCAAACGTGTAGAGCTTTTCGATGTGTTCAAAGACCGTGGCCATCATTTCTCCAGCCAGAGAGAGTGGACACCACGCTCTTGTCCCACTTGCATGGCCTCGGTGTAACCCGCGTCAATATGACGAAAGAGTCCCATCGCAGGATCGGCCGTTAATACACGCTTGAGTCGTGCCGCCGCTTCTGGAGTTCCATCGGCCACAATCACCTGACCTGCATGTTGACTGTAACCCATACCAACACCACCGCCGTGATGAAAACTCACCCACGTGGCGCCGCAAGCTGTATTCACAAGAGCATTAAGAATCGCCCAATCCGAAACCGCATCGGAACCATCTTTCATCGCTTCTGTCTCGCGATTTGGTGAGGCCACACTTCCGCAATCGAGATGATCACGACCAATCACGATCGGAGCTTTGAGTTTTCCTTGCGCAACGAGTTCGTTAAATTTTAATCCGGCCTTTGCGCGCTCTCCATATTCCAGCCAACAAATACGTGCCGGGAGACCTTGAAATTGAATTCTCTGTTCGGCCATATCAAGCCATTTCAAAAGAGGTTTTTTATCTGGAAAGAGCTCACGTAAAGCATCGTCGGTCACTTGAATGTCAGCGGGATCGCCGGAGAGAGCCACCCAACGAAAAGGCCCACTGCCCCGGCAAAAAAGCGGGCGTATGTACTCGGGAACAAACCCCGGAATATCAAAAGCATTCTTGCAACCCGCCTTAAGCGCTTCCGCACGAATATTATTTCCATAATCGAAAGTGATCGCTCCCATTTTTTGTAGTTCAAGCATTCCTTCAACGTGTTTTTTCATGCTCATTGTAGAGCGACGAACATACTCTTTAGGATTACCTACTCGAAGTTCAGCAGCCTCCTGAAGAGTCAAATCTTCGGGAATGTAGCCATTAAGAGGATCATGAGCAGAAGTTTGATCTGTTAACAAGTCGGGAATAAATTTTCGTGTGCGCAATTGGTGAATGACCGTTGCCATATTTCCCTTAAGTGCAATCGAACGGGCACGTCCCTGCCTGCGATACTCAGAAACGCGTCTTAAAGCATCGTCTAAATTGTCGGCAACTTCATCTACGTACTTTGTTTCCAGTCTCTTTTGAATTTTTGCGGGATCTACTTCCACCGCAAGTACAACGGCACCGGCAAACACACCCGCAAGAGGTTGTGCTCCGCCCATCCCACCGAGGCCAGCGGTGACAATGACTCTCCCCTTAAGATCCGAACCAAAATGTTTTCGGCCAGCTTCTACGAAAGTTTCATAAGTTCCTTGGATGATCCCTTGAGTTCCGATGTAAATCCAAGAACCCGCCGTCATTTGCCCATACATCATGAGACCTTTTTTATCGAGCTCATGAAAGTGTTCCCAGGTCGCCCAATGAGGGACGAGATTTGAGTTCGCAATTAAGACTCGCGGGGCATCGGGGTGAGTTTTTAAAATTCCAATCGGCTTTCCAGATTGCACAAGAAGTGTTTCATCATTCTCTAATGTCGTGAGAGCCTCTAGAATCTTTTCAAAACAGGGCCAGTTGCGTGCGGCTTTTCCAATTCCACCATAAACGACTAAATCCTCAGGTCGCTCTGCCACTTGAGGATCAAGATTATTTTGAATCATGCGGTACGCGGCTTCTTGTAACCAACCTTTGCATGACATCTTTGTACCCGTGGGGGCTTTTACCGTGTGTGACATAGCTCTACCTCTTAATAGGTTACGACTTTACAATATTTCAATATCTGGATGTTCTTTGATGAGAAGTTGGTACAATTCATCATTCTCAATGAGTTCTAAAACTTCTTTGATATCGAGAGAAAAGTTACGATCATTCTCCGCATACGGAACTTTTTTACGAATGAGTGCATAGACCGCCTCAATCATCTTTGTGGATTTTTGAGGTCTTGAAAAATCAAGCCCTTGGCAGGCCGCCATCAACTCCATCGCCACAACAGTTTTTGTATTTTTCAAAATCTGAGTGAGCTTTCGTGCTGCGATCGTTCCCATACTGACGTGATCTTCTTTGTCCGCACTCGTCGGAATGCTATCCACACTCGCGGGATGACTGAGAACTTTGTTTTCACTCACGAGTGAAGCCGCCGCCACGTGCACAATCATGTAACCGCTATTAAGCCCGCCGTTTTTTGTTAAAAATGCGGGCAGACCGCTGAGCGCCGGATTGATGAGTTTTTCAATTCGTCGCTCCGAAATGCTCGAGAGGGCCGTTAAGGAAATCGCGAGATAGTCGAGAGAAAAAGCGATCGGCATTCCGTGAAAGTTGCCGCAGGATACGATTTTTTCTGACTCTGAAAATACGAGAGGATTATCTGTAGAGGAATTCGCCTCAATTTCTAATTTCTCAAGCACGAATTTCAAAGTGTCTTTCACTGCCCCATGAACCGCTGGCATACAGCGAAGAGAATAAGCATCTTGGACTTTGTCACAATCCGCATGTCCGCGAGCGATTTCTGATTCGGGGCTTAAAAACTTTAAAAGATTGCGCGCGGTTTTGGCTTCTCCCGGATGAGGACGCGAGGCCGTAATCTGTGGATCAAAAGGAGTGCGACTCCCATGAAGAGCTTCGAGAGTCATAGCTCCCGCTAGATCCGCAAGAGCGCAGATACGTTGTGCACGGTAGGCGTTGAGAAGACCAACTCCCGTCATCACCTGGCATCCGTTAATAAGAGAAAGCCCTTCTTTTGCCTGCAGCTCCAGCGGCTGAATATTTTTTTTCTGTAAGTAGGGCGCTGTCTCACCCGGTTTCCCATCGATCCAAACTTGGCCTTCGCCGATGAGAGCTAATGCTAAATGAGAGAGCGGAGCTAAATCTCCGCTCGCACCGACACTTCCTTTTTGCGGAATGACGGGAATCACGTCTTCATTTAAAAACTCCAAGATTTTTTCTACAACGAGAGTTCGGATCCCACTATGTCCTCGCGCCAGTGCGTTGGCACGTAAAAGCATAATCGAGCGAGTTTCCTCTTCGGTAAAAGGATCGCCAATGCCCACCGAATGAGAGCGAATCAGATTTTTTTGTAATTGTACGATATCTTTTTTATCAATCTTTGTTTGGCTGAGATAACCAAAGCCCGTATTTACACCGTAGACCGTGAGACCTTCATCCATCTGTTTTTCGATATATGTACGCGAGTGTTCCATCTTCTTTTTTGACTCGGGAGCCAGCTGTACTGAAGACTTGCGGTTTTGAGCCACGGCCCATACATCCTTCATATTCAGCTGTTCACCATCTAAAATTAATTTCATGGAGTTCCCCTTACGACAAGGATTTCAGAAAATGAATGCTTTTCTGATAGTCATTTTTAAAAATATAATTTCCGGCAACAAACACATTTGCACCCGCTTTTCGACAGAGAGGAGCTGTCACTTCATTCACTCCTCCATCAACTTGAATATGTGCAGAAGAATTCAAACGATCGAGCTCACGTCTCACGATACTGATTTTATCGATCTGATCTTCCATAAAACTTTGCCCGCTAAACCCAGGCTCTACCGTCATGATCAAAATCATATCCACATCTTTCAAATAAGGCAGAATGCGATCTATCGCTGTCGACGGACGCAAAGTGAGTCCCACCTTCACATTGTGAGATCGAATGAGTGAGAAAGTTTTTCGCGGATCTGTCAGCACTTCAATATGCACGGTGAGAATGTCGCTGCCTGCTTTCGCAAATTCTGGAATGTACTGATCAGGATGTTTAATCATCAGGTGTACATCCATCACGTTTTTCGTCAGCGGCCTTAAGCTTTTCACCACCGAGGGTCCAATCGTAATGTTCGGAACAAAATGTCCATCCATCACATCCACGTGAATCCAATCGGCCCCTGCTTTTGTCACAAGATCTATCTCTTCACCCAATTTTGAAAAATCCGCTGACAATATGCTGGGAGAAACGTGAATAGGTTGGCTCATAGAGATTCTCCTACTTTAAGTGTGTGACCCTTTAAGTACTCACTCACGGGCATCGCGGCTTTACTTTCGGGTTGCACCATGTCGATTTCCAATGCGTTTTGTCCACAAGCGACGATAAAGAAAGTTTTTCCAACTTCAAGCAGTTGGCCCGGCTTCGCTTGAGAAGAAGTTTTCTTCACTCTACATGATTTGATTTTTAAAATTTTTCCATCGCGAAGAGTCCAGCTTCCCGGCCAGAGATAAAGCCCGCGGAATTCGTTACAAATTTGCAAAGCGGGCTTTGACCAATCAATAAGTCCTTCTTCTTTTTTAATTTTAGGGGCGATGGTGATTTGAGATTCGTCTTGATCGTGAGGAGCTAAGTGTCCTCGGAGGTAGTCCGCAAGTTCTACTTCTAAAAGTTCAGGCCCAAGAAGTTTTAATTTTTCGTAAAGAGTATCCGCACGAATTTTGTCGTCGAGCGCAAACTTTCTCACACCGATTACGGCGCCCGCATCAAGCTTCGGTACGATCACCTGAAGAGCGACACCCGTTTCTTGATCTCCCTCCATGAGCGAACGTTGAATCGGAGCGGCTCCTCTCCATCGCGGGAGGAGACTCGCATGAACATTCACTGCTTTACCCGGAAAGAGATCTAAAAAACTTTGCGGTAATATCTGTCCGTAAGCCACCACCACAGCAACTTCGGCTTGCCAATCGGCAATCTGTTTTAAGGCGTCGGCCTCTTTGACTTTTTCAGGTGTCAAAACAGGAATTTGGTGACGAAGCGCGAGCTCCTTCACGGGACTTGCTTTCAACTTCATCTGTCGACCCGCCGGTCGATCTGGTTGAGTGACGACCCCTACGACATCAAAGTGTTCGTCCGTTAAAAGCTTCTCGAGGCAAGGAACCGCAAAATCCGGTGTCCCTAAAAAAACGGTTTTAAATCGGCTCATGTGCGCACCGATTTCGAAGGGTCACGACCCTTGGGATATTTTGGATATCCATGTTTTTTGATCTTTTGTTTCAGCATGTTTCTACGAATGGGCGACAGACGATCTATAAAAAGATTCCCATCAAGATGATCACATTCATGCTGTAGACAAATCGCGAGAAGCCCATCAGCTTCGATCTCGACCGTCTCCCCTTTTTCGTTCATGGCTCGCGCGGTTACAAACTCATGACGTTTCACAAGATCAATGTAACCCGGGACACTCAAACAACCCTCTTCCGAGTTGGCTTGCCCACTCGTTTTTAATATTTCCAGGTTAAAGAGAATGAGGGGGAAGGTTAATTTTTTTTCTGATTCCGAAAGCTCGTTCTCGATCACTTCGCCTTTTTTGTCGCGCGATCTCGTATCGATCACCGCCAAACGTTCTGGCCGACCAATTTGATTCGCCGCTAATCCTACACCTGGGGCATCATACATGGTTTCAATCATGTCTTGCGCCAGAACTAAAAGCTCCGGCGTAACGGTCTTCACCGTCTCTGCCTTTTTAGACAGAATAGGATTTGGAAAATGCACAAGTTCTAAAATGGCCATTGGTGTTTGGTTCTACCGGAAGAACGGGCTGTTGAAAAGCCAGTTAGCGTTTAAGACGCAAGAGAAGAACAAGAGCTGCAAGAGACATTAAAACATTAGGAGCCCAAGCCGCAAAAATGGGATGAAGGGCTCCATGTCGACCCAAAGTCAGACCCGAACTGTAGAGAGCCCAATAGAGAAAAGCGAGGCCTAAACAGATTCCCACCCCTCTTGCCCAGCTTCCCGAACGGGCTTTGCCCACGCTAAAAGGGATACTTAAAAAACACATCACAAACCCGGCAAGAGCAAAGCTAAACTTCGCTTGTAGATCCACTTCATAGCGCACGGTGTCCAAACCTGCTTCCTTGTTCTTTTTGATGAACTTAGAAAGCTCTCCTACCCTTAGGGTTTCAGAGGTACTGACGGTCGACTGTAGATCACCCATGTCTTCTTCAATAGTGATGCTTTTCAGTTTAAAGGATTTGGTGAGAGGAAAGCTGGACTCCTCTACAAAGACCGTCACGGTCCCGTTCTCTAACTCCCAGTTGTGACCTTCACGGATGTGAACTTTTTCAGCATTCACGAGCTGAATGAGCTCCCAGTTTTGATCAAAATAATAAAAAGTCGCGTTCTGAGCAACTTTGGTTTCTGGATTGAGCGTCTTGATGTTAAAGAGAATATTCCCGCTTCGATACCAAATTTTATTCGTCTTTACCGTCGAGTATCGCCCTGGCTGTTTCTTAATTTCAACATACTCAACATAGGATTTCTTTTGAGAAAAGACCGGGATCAGCCAATCACCCGCGAAAAAAGAAATAGCAGAGATAATGGCGACGAGGGATAGAATGGGAGTGCTGATCCTCGCAAGGCTCATACCGGTACTAAAAAGTGCCGTAAGCTCGTTAGAACGGCTCATCGTTCCGAGTGTAAAAATGCAAGCAACCAGGCATCCAACGGGAATCATTTCGTAGAGAAAGTTGGGAAGTGAATAGATGTAATAGCTAAAGAGGGTGCCCATTGGAACGTCGTATTGAACCGCAAGAGAAGTCGCATCGGCAGTGATTCTAAGAGTTAGAAAGACGATCAGTCCGCTGATAAAATACGTCAAAAATAGCTTAGAGATGTAACGATCTATGAGGTTTATCACGAATTTTTAGTTTAGGCCGTATCTGAGAAATTTCCTAAGGTTTCGCATAATTTCCTTCTTCTTTATCCGAGGCGTCGAGGAGGAGGTTGACTCGCCTTTTTAATCGTCGTTAACTGAGAGCATGGCATTACGCGTCTTGTTGGCAGACGAGAGCCCGACAATCAAAAAAGTCATGCAAATTTCATTGCAGGATTTTGGGGTGGATCTCAAAACGGTCCAGCTCGGCATTGACGTGCTTCAAGTGGCAAAACAATTTCAGCCCGACATTATTTTCGTCGACGTTCTCTTACAGAAAAAAAATGGTTACGAAGTTTGCCAACTTTTGAAAGCGGATAAAGAAACGAACGCCATCCCCGTCGTGTTGATGTGGAGTGGATTCATGGATTTGGATGATACCAAATTTACTGAATGTGGAGCCAACCACCAACTTGAAAAACCATTCGATGCCGATGCCTTAAGAAATATTGTAAAAACTTTCGTAAAAAAAACAGGCTCTCAAGATCTTGCAAAGTTTCTTGTGTTTCCCGAATCTGGCGAAGAGGGATCAAAAAAAGCGTCGGCTCCTCAACATCGAGAACTCCCACCAGAGGCAACAGCCGCGACTCAAATGGCTTCCTCTACAGGTTCTATAAAACCACCACCCGCGCCGCCCACAACTCCTCGCAATTGGAATATGGATAGCTTTGAAGACATGGATCAATTTAAAGAATTTGATCGCAACAGTGTTTTAGGAGGTACGGTGAATTTATCAGATGACCTTTCTGTACCGATGTCTGCTGAAGCTCCCGCGCTACAAACCGAAAAGCACAGTTCACCGCCACTCGATGTGGATGGGTTTACGCATCGATCTCTTAAAAAATTGGGGAAAGAAATCCGCAAGCAGGAGCCAGAAGAGTCGCTCAATCAAAGCCACACTCCAGAAGATCAACTTTCTCATACCGAGCTTCTCGCGAGCGTGGCAATGAACGAAAAGGATTTGCAGAAATTAAAAGTGGAGAAAGCAGCTTCTCAGGCGAAAGCACCTGTGACTCAAGATCCTTTCATGGCTTCCATGCCCCAGCTGTCTGAAGAACAGATCGAACTGATCATTCGCTCTCAAAGTAAAGAAATCATCGAGAAAATTGTTTGGAAGCTAGTGCCTGACATTGCTCAACAGCTGATTAAAAAAGAAATCAGCCGCTTGATGGACGAAACAAAGCTATAAAGAGTTCCCCATGGATATCAATATTTTAATTGCTGAGGCCGTGAACGAAGATTCACCCACCGGCGATCTCACAACCGACAATTTAAATCTGCAAGATCGAGATGTGCGAGCCAAGCTTGTCGCAAAAGAAGATCTGATTCTTTCCGGTACAGTACTTTTTGAAAAAGTAGTTTTGCATTTTGATCCCGCAGCTGTAATACGCTGGGAATTTAAAGACACCCAGCTCGTTCTCAAAGGGCAAACCATCTGCGTGACCAAGGCAAAGGCCGCACCTCTCTTAAAAGCCGAGAGAATTGCGCTTAATTTTTTAGGTCATCTTTCGGGGATTGCCACTCTCACCCGTTGTTACGTTGATAAGATCAGGCATACAAAAACAAAAATTCTCGACACACGCAAAACTCTCCCTGGCTACCGCTCTTTACAAAAACAAGCGGTCCGCGACGGTGGAGGCATGAATCACCGGATGAACTTAAGTTCCGCAGTGATGATTAAAGACAACCACATACAAGCAGCGGGTGGGATCACAAAAGCCGTAGAGTTAATTCGCGAAAAAACGGCAGAGCCCATCGAAGTGGAAACCACCACATTAGAACAAGTAAAAGAAGCTGTCTCACTTAAAGTTTCGCGTATCATGCTCGACAATATGTCGTCCGCACAAATGAAAGAAGCTCTGGCGCTGATTCCAACAGCGATTGAAAGTGAAGCCAGCGGGAATATGAATTTAGATCGCATCAGAGAAATCGCAGAACTAGGGGTCGATTACATCAGCGTGGGCGCACTCACTCACTCGAGTCCCACAGCCGACATCAGCCTGAAAGTAGAATGGGACTAGTATGAGTTTTTCTGTACCGACGGTCACCCGCATGTGGGCGGAGAAACAATCCATCCCTTTAAAATATTGGGCGAGTATCGAGAGCACAAACACTCAAGCAAAAAATGATTCTCTTAATGAACCGTTTATTTTGTATCTCACCTCACACCAAACCGGAGGCCGCGGACGCGGCACAAACACTTGGACCGACGCGAACGAGCCTTCGTCTCATTTTCTTTTATCGTCATGGTGTTTTCGCATGGATAAAAATCCTCAACCCATTGCGAGTCCTCTCATGGGACTTGCGCTCTATCAAGCCGCGAGTCGCGTGTGGCCAAAACTTCATTGGAGTTTAAAAGCCCCGAACGATTTGTATTTAGAAGGCAAAAAAGTAGCGGGTCTTCTCGTAGAAACAGTAAAAATGGGTCGCGAAGTAAGAATCGTTATTGGACTCGGCATGAACGTGTTCTCCCATCCTCCCGTAGAGCTTGCCGGCTCAATTGCAGAATTTTATCCCGAAGTGAACGAAGAAGAATGGCATCGATTTCTAACCGCATGGCTCAAGGAATTACACCGAACAAAATCTCAATGGGCAGAATCTGTGATGAATCATTCTGCCTGCCGAGACCTCATGACAGCACTCAATCGCTGGCCCTTACTCCCAGAAAAAATCGAACGCGTCGACCCGAGCGGGAGTTTGCAAACACCTTCGCGTATATACAGTTGGTTTGACCTTTAGCTTTTCCGAAAGTACGGACACACTTTTGGGACGCACTAAGTCCCAAAAGTGTGTCCGTACTTTTTAGGCTTTTTCCGTTTGAGGTTGGGTAGCCCATCCGTGGTCTTTACTTTTAAAAATTCGCGCTGCCGCATCCCCTACGTTGGGGGACCCTCGGCAGGGCGCTCAGCCCTAGCGGGCCAAGTTTTGAAAAGTTCTAATGTGTATGCGTTAATCTGTGATGACCTGAACAAAGAGTCGTGAGATTCTCAAAAGTATCTTGGCCTCCCTTGCTCTTTGGAATCACGTGGTGCGTGTGTAACCATTTTCTTTCAGTGCAGCGCTCACCTTTTTGGTTTCGGTGCGTACACTGGCCTTGATCACGCAATTGTATGTGTCCCGGGACAGAGAAATTCGCGCGATGCTGTAATTTCTGAGCTTTTTGTACAGGATCCTTCTTCTCTAGATAGAGATTGAGCAAAGCTTCAAGAGTCTCTTCAAGACTCACATGTTTTTGTTGTCGCTGAGACTCCAGTTCTTGAGCGCGTTTCAATTTTTGCTGAAGTTTTTCAGAAATCCCCATTTGTAGACTGAGCCTTTCTTCACTTACAAATTTCATTCGCTCAGGAGTCGCTTCTTTGGGAGAAGCTTTCGCGACTTGCTGTTCGAGCTTGGCTTTAGGGAGCTCAATGGCCATCTTGAGCCATTCGACTTGATTAGCTTTGTTAAGGATTGGGGTAATCTTCCTTGCTTTGGAAACCGTAAGATTACCTGCTTGAATCGCTTGTTTTAGTGCGGGTACTTCTTTTGATTTTCGGGCAACGGTGATGAAATTAGAAGCGACGCTCTCACTGAGTTTCAAAACTGTTGTCGCATAGTCGTACAGACTTTTACAATGGTGTTTCAAGTACACGCGATGTTCATCGACTTGCTGAAGAATATCGATCAAATCGCTTTCGGCTTTTCGAAAACGACCGGCAACTTCGAGAGCTTTTTCGTGAATTTGTAGATGTTTTGTCATAAATTTCTCCTTTAACGAAAGAGTTAGCGTGACCAGACCATAACACATGTTTTTTAAATGCAATTTTTATGAAAATCGAAATAAGAAAATGAACTTTTTAAAACATATTTAAACGTTAGTAATCAGCTTATGACGAATGCATTTCCAGAAATGAATCGAAACTGGAGAAATTTACAAATGCACAGCCGAACTGCTCTTATAAATTGCGAGAAACAGGTCAAATTATTTTTTCACTTTTCATATTTATTTTTCTAACAAGCCGCTACACATTATTGCATACAAGTACGCATTGAATAGTCTTCCGCTATTTAAAAATTCTTCCTCCCAAATGGACTTTTATTAGGCTTAGCCTAATAAAAGTATGCGACGAAAACCCAAACTCCTAGAAATCACAGAAATTCATTGAGGCGCAAGCATGACCTAGCTCAACTCGCGAATCAGCTACTACAGCAGATACGAAATAAAACCTTTATTCATCTTGAGTACAAAACTTGTTTTTGAATTTAGGGTCATAAATGAAGCACCCTATGTAGGCTTTTGGGTCTGCATGCGTCTCATCTTCTTGACCATCACAGATCCATACCAATCCGGCAGTTCCCCATTCGCCAGCAAAGACGATGTCCGCAAAAGCTTCATCGGCCCAACGATCAAGATTCACTCTCTTACGAAAATCACCACTCGTTCCGTTATAATAAGAATGAAGACCTTTCGTCACGCAGTCAGCTCCATCTTTTCCGATATAATCAGAAAGATCGCGAGCTGTTTCCTCAAAACTTGGTGTTCGCAACTTTTGTTCGGAAGATTCTTTCTGCCATCTACGACATGAATGCCCTAACTCATGAAGCAGTACTTTATCAATACAATCTGCCGTAAAACAATTTGCAATCCTTCCGGTTGAAAGTTCAATCTCGGCTATAGTATTTTGACGGATTTGTGCCAGCTGACTCTCCACACCCAGGCCAACAACAAGATGTAGTTTTGTTGCTGACCAACGTTCTTTACAATTTTGATTGTTACCACAGCAATGAAATTGCATAGCGGGATCTTGCGTAAGGAGTTTAAATTTCAGAGCCGTGTATTGAAACGCTTTTTCTCGATGGCGTACGAGCTGATCATCTGAAATTCCCTGACCAGCAGGGCAGATGCTACCCGTCTTCTGGGCAAGAGCACCAAAAGCATAGGATGATGTTGTGTGATGTTTCGCAAAGGCCTTAGTCACTTCACAGATTTGATACACCTTCTCTGGCTTACATAAAGCTTTGGTGATCTTCAGATCAGGTAACCGTGGCATATATTGATCAAGATCAACTACTTTGCATGTATCTTTTTTCATGGATTTTAGGGCGTTACTAACCACTGCGAGTGCATCTAAAGGAACCACTCTTTCTGGAGCGAGAGGAACACAATTGAAGGCATCGTCTGCAGCGTGCGCCGCCTGCACAAAAATGATAAAAAATAATGAGATGATTTTACACTTCACTGAGTAGCTTTTCGGAAAAAGCAGCACATCTCTGAATGCTCTTACAGACCTTCGTCGTGAACTACAACCCCAACCGCTACT
>JBFWOZ010000009.1:0-80894 GCA_050250255.1 Bdellovibrionales bacterium
TCCGATCTTAAGAACGTCACGACGAAGAAGATCACTTCGAAGAGGACGAAGTCCTAAGAGCTTCACGATGGATTTTAATGCCTTCTTTACACTCTTGGCACCAGAGTCAGTCAAAGTTGTAGATGCTCTCGCAACGTAGTCTTCTTGAGCCTCAACAAAAGCATTCGTATATTCATGCGCGATGGCGAGAATACGCCGTAATTCAATTTGAGCCGGGATATCATTTCTCGCGAGCTCTATAGGGCGCTCCCAAATATCTGCTCCAGAGAAAACTTCGTTACAAATGTGAGGCATTAATTTTTCGCTACTTGGAGTCGTAACGCGCTTTGCGATGCTGTCACAGACATCTTTCTTGCTAAGATTTTTACCAAGAATCTCACTCAAGGCTGCATTCGAAAGAAAGATCTCCGAATCAAACTCTAAAGATCCCATGTCATAATTGGTGTCTTCGTTTTTAAATTTTGTCAGCATGGTGGGCATAAAAGAAAAGTGTTTTTCTTTTAACTTAAAGAAGTCTGAGCTCGTCGCCCAAAGAGTATTGTAATCAACAATAAATCTCGCATGAATTTGTCCGTTGCTATCGGCGATGGCCTCACTCGTTGTCTGATGACCCTTCGTGTACTTTCTAGTAAAAAAGGAAAACCCAGAACGGCCATTTGTCTTTTTAATGGAGAGGAAGCGCTCTCGTACTGCTTTTGTTTCTGGATCTACAAAAGCCATCGTCTGGACATTGCTAAAACTTAGGAAGGACGGAATACCCAAAACAGAGAACTGATAAGATTTTGAATTGTTAGTATAGGCGACTTCGTTGACGGCAAGAGGAAGTAGTTCTTTGGATAAAGCCTCTTCTTTCTTATCTTGAGGAGCTGCGCGCTTTAGGTTCTTCATCAGCATTTCACGCTGCTCGGGTATACTCACATTGAAACGGTAGAGCTGATCGGTTCCTGAAAGATCAGTTAAGCGCGCTTTAGCGCTCAGAAGACTTAATATACTTGCCCTGATCGCAGCGCTGCCTCCTAAATCCTCTTTTGTGACGTCGGACCAATTTGCGAGATAATTTTGTGCTTCTTCACGGATTAAAGTGAGTCGGTGGAAAGTTAACGTGTTGAGACCTGCCTTTAAACTCAGATTAAGAAGAGGAATGCCTGTCGGAAGGTAATTCGCTCCACCGGTGGCCCCGGCTCCAATGTAAGAAGAAGAGATGAAGACATCGCCCGGTTGCATATTGGCTGCCATTTTTTCAGACAAGTCTTTAATGGATCGATAGTAATTTTTAGGATCTAAATAGACTTCTTCTAACCCTTTAATAAATTCTTCAGGTCCTGCAACAGCGCGAACACGGATGAATTCCCATGTTTTGCTAGATTTGAACTTCCACTTCAATTGAAGAGATTTTGGTTCCACCTCTACGATTTCGTCAGCATTAAATCCTTCTCCGCTCAGACGTGTGATCACATCTGGAGTGACTCGTGCATCAAAACCGGTTCGGAAAACATCAATGATCCAATAAGGTTTGTCGTTGAGGAGTTTTCCTTTGTTAAATGGGTTTTCAATAATGTAACGAGCTGGAATGAAAGAGTCTTGCCCTGCAGGAAAACCACTTAAAAGAAGGTTTGTTGGCAGTTCAATGCGCTGAAGCTTTTTAATAAAAGGCTCGGCGAGCTTAGGGATTCCCGCATAATAAAGAGCATTATGAAGAGCTTCTTCGGTAGTACCCGCTTCAGGAGAATGGATAGAACCGGTTTGCGCCCATTTTGCATCGCACTTTCCTTCTTTGGCGATGTATTTTCCTTTATCGAAACAATCTTCGTAACCAGAAACCGTAAACTTTGCGGGCTCTGTCATTTTACTCTCAAGTTGGATCGTACGACTCTCACCTGTGCCGTAGGCCTTCACAGTCGTACCGAGGAGACCTGTGCTTTGTACTAGCTGATCACGGCGACGAAGAAGAAGTTGAGTGTAAAACTCTGCGATAGGTGCTGGATAATCCAAGTGAAGAAAAAGCGGATAAATCTGATCATAGGTGAGCTGAGAGATAAGACGAGCCGCCCAACGAACATCATTAATTGTTACGGCTTCCCAAAGTTTGCTCTTAGAATAGTGAGTTAAATTAAGTGTGAGATGAGGAACGTTGACGCGAAATTGCGGCACGGTGGAAGTCCTATTAGGAACTACGAGCTCTGAAGGAAATAGGTTTGGACGATTTTTAATCGTTATATCTCCCAATGAAGCTCCCATATCTGAAGCAACATGAGCCAAGTGATAACCACCCGAACCGTCTTCCTTCGGAATAAGCTTGAGTTCCGCATTGGCATATTTAGCGTCAACATCATTGATCCATGCGTAAAAAACCATGAGACCACGAAACTCACGACGCAAATGATGACCAAGATTTTCTTTAGAAAAACCGCCAATATCAAAGTCATGCCTCATGTCTTTTCGAGCTTCGAGACTGACTTCGTTCATTTCTACGTATTTACGACCCTTTTCTGGGCCATCTTGAATCTCCATAATGTTGGAGAAAGCGGAGCCGTAATCCCAACTACTCAAACCACCAGATCTCTTAGGACCCTTTTGGATAAGCTCATTAATGATCGCGTTTCTTGCGATATTAAAACGTGCGGCATAGACTTTGCGACCTTCTTCGGTCGATATTTCATTAGCATTAAATCCATCCTTTACGAAGAGACGTACTTTCTGCTTGTAGAATGTGGGATCGACTGAAAAACCAATGGCAGCGGCGAGCTGATTGACGACATTTTCGCTTTGGATTTCATTGCCGGACTGACGGTAGTAATCCAGCGCTTGTAAAGCTTTTCCGGCTTTAGAAGGGTGGGGAATTTTGGTTTGGAATTTAAGTTTGTAAGTACGGCCTTGAAAAAGCACATCGATTTTCGGAGTTGTTCCGCTATTTTTTGCACCTTTATACTCTATGTCCACTGAGGCTTTGGAATTGAGAAGCTCTTCTGGTAGTTGCGGTTGCGCCATTCCTGAGTACCTAAGTGTGTCGTATTTATGAATTGGAACTTGCGGGGCTCTCCATAGTCCAGAGTTCTGAGGATCACGAGCGGAAAGATCTGCCGTTCCGGTAAGAAGAAGGTTTGAGGCTTCAACCTGGCTTTTAATAACAATATAATTAAGGGCATTATCAACAGCTTCGTAAACACCGCTTAAATGAGCAAAGGTGTTATCATTGTTCCTGAGAGACGAAAGAATTTCTAAACCATTAAAGAGAGATTCATAGAACTGCTGAGCCTGGGGACTATTTAAAGCCTCTAAAGTTTTTAACGGAGGTAGTGATTTTGAGAGCTCAAGAGCGCGACGAAGTTCTTTTTCTGCGAAAACTCGAGCGACGCTTAATTCGTCAGCATCAAAATCTTTTAGAAAATCTTGTGTCCGCTGATCTCTTTTTGAGCGAAAAACATCTAGGCTGTCGTTGCAATAAGCATCACCCATGAATGGTTTATTTTTTTCGCAGTAAACAGCAAAAGCCGCATTTTCATCGCGACGAGAGTGTTGTAAATCAGCAAAAATTGCTGACTCTAAAATGCGATGAGTTTTAGGATCAATGTAGGTTTCATGAAGTAGGGCGGATGGTGTGCGCCTTTCAACTTTATTTTTAGCCCTCGAGGCAAGGACGGAAACGCCCTGATAGATGGGAGACGTTTTATCGTTTGTAATAAAGCCCGGAAGATTTCGTACACCGTCGTAGCGACCGAGAGTTCCTGCCTGAATTTGAAGAGTAAAAAAAAGAGAAAGAGTCGAAATGACGAAGTGTTGTCCCACTAGTACCTCTTGTTTAAGGATGGTCTTAAGAAGTATGTACAAGCTGTTGGCGCCATGCGCAATATGCGAATAAATGGTGTTCTACATTGAAGATCGCTTAAAAAAAAGTCGCGACTGACTAAGTGTTAAACAGAATTTTTTGTGCGAGTTTTTCCGATGCGCCGGTCTTTTCTAAAACTTTGTTTTTAAGGTGATGTTGAACAGACGCCAAATCCACTTTAATTAGGGTTTGAATATTTTTTGCTAATTCTTCACTGTTTTGGACAACAATGACTGCTGGTGAAATGTTTTGAATTAAAAGCTTTTGAAAAATGAGAGCTTCACGATTATTTCGATGTTTTGGTCCCACGAAAGTAATGCACCCAGCAGCCAACGGTTCCATTACGCTATGAATTTTATCTCGAAGAAAGGAATTACCTACGAGAGCGAGTTGGGCCCAACTATACAGATCCGCAAGGATTCCCACTTGATTGATAATTAAAACCGAAGGTTCTAGATACCAATCCGACTTGGCCTCGGTGTAAAGATGCGTTTTGATAGAAAGATCTTGAAATAGCTTTTTAAGTTGCGCGAGGTGATCTGGAGTAGGTTCGTGAGGCGCGATAATAAAACGGATGGGGAGTCCTTGAAGTTTTTGAAGCGTTTCTTTGAGCACTTCCTCATCTGGTAACCAAGTCGATCCAGCTAAAAATGTGACATATTTTTTTGGCGGGTGAAGCTCAGAGCGAAGCGCTCTCGGCTGCGCTAACCGGCGTAATACTTGATCATACCTTGTATCCCCAAAAACTTGAGTTCGGTCGCGAAGAGCTAGGCTTTCAAAAGTTTTTTTGTCTTCATCGTCGACGCAATAAATTTCGTCTACAAGTTGGAAACGCCATTTGGCATAGGATCGCTTCAATGGATTTTTAAATTTTGGAGCAGTTTCCGAAAGCGTTGCTGAAAAAAGGATCGTTTTTACCGAATACTTTTTTGCTTGAAGCAAAAGTTCGGGCCAAAGATCGGTGCGGGCGACTAGTAACATTCGAGGTTTTAGATGTCGAAACAGGGGGGCTAGAAAAAATGGATGATCAAAAGGAAGGGGAAAGTACCCATCGATTAGTGGATCATTAGCTAGCACTTTTTTTACACTCGGAGAGAAAAAACTCACCACAATTTTCAACTCTGGCGCATGAGATTTGAGAGAGGCTATAAGGGGTTTAGCGTATTCAAATTCTCCAGAAGAAACATGAATCCATAAGGCGTTCTTTAATGTGATTGTTTGCCATGGATAAAGCCCATTTTGTTTTTTTCGTAAATCAAGTCCTCGTTGTAATTTATCGTGAAAGGGCGCGACCACGTAGAGAAACAAAAGGGTGATTGGGAAAAAGACCCAGCGGTAAAAAATCCAATGAAACAGTAAATGAACGTACGACAAAATCACCTCAAAATGAACATCAAGAAAACGTTGGAATGTGCTTTAATACTTGCTCTGGTGTGATGTCACGTAGACATTTTTGATATACGGCCTGAATACATGTGCCTCGACCATCTTTACTACAAGGTTTACAGGGAAGTGCGACTTCTAAGGGTAATGAGTTGGGAAAAAGGGGGTGGCCAAACGCTGTAGGCCCAATAAGAGCAAGGGTAGAAACACCCATTTGATCTGCCGCGTGCATAAGACCTGTATCGGCGGAGATCACCTGTCTGGCCTTTTGAATCACCGCGCAACTTTCTTCTAGCGTCAGTCGACCAGCAAGGTTCACGAGCCGAGTATTTGAGAACATCTCTGCAAGTTCAAAACACACAGCATCTCCTTTTCCTCCAAGAAGTACCAAAGGATGAGACGTTTTTAAAAGAGATTGGATGAGGCTTATCCAATAGTCTTTGGGCCATGTTTTCATAGGCCAAGCTGCGCTCGGCACCAGAACAATCGAATGATGAGGGATTTGATGACTCTTTTGAGTGTTTTCTAAGAGTTGCGGAGAGACTTGAAAGGAGGGCTTGAGGTTTGAGATCGAAAGGCCCCACTTCTGAAGTGGTGTTACATAACTTTTTGCACCAACAAATGGTTTCGGAAAATAGTTTTTTCGAAACTGAAACAAGAAGAGTCGACGAATTCGAAACTTAGATCGAACCAGATACAAGGGGGATTTCCACTTACAACGTAATAGAGGCTGCAAGAGAAGAGATCTCAAATTATTATGAGCGTCGTAAACGTGAGTAAAATTTTGTGCGCGCAGTTGCGTTCCTAAACGGAAGAGGCCCCAAAGACCCAAATTCCGTGAGAATGGCCAAATCTGATCGATTTTTGAATGTTCCTGAAGTACCGGCGCATACTCTTCGCGGGTCACCCAATGAATTTGCGCCTGGGGCCACTCCGTTTTAATGATGTCGGTGACCGGCAAGCCTTGCAAAATGTCGCCAAAGCTTGAAAACCGAATGATTAAAATCTTCGCTGTAGTGTCATTGCTCATGTACGAATAATATAACACTCCAATTGCTTTGTATCGAGAGGTTTGATATTTCATTGGCATGCATCCCCAAAAAATCGATTACAAAAAATCTGGGGTCGATATCCACATCGGTGACCAGTTTGTCGATTGGATCAAAAAAAATAATAAAAATGTGCGTTCTAATAAACAAGTTCTTGGCGGAATTGGTGGTTTTGCGGCCCTTTTTCGACCCAATTTACAAGGAATACGTCGCCCCATTTTAGTCAGCGCCACTGACGGCGTCGGTACAAAAGTAAAGATAGCAGCTGAGTTCAACGATCTGAAAGGGATCGGGCAAGATCTTGTTGCCATGTGCGTGAACGACCTCATCACTTGCGGAGCTGACCCTCTTTTCTTCCTTGATTATTATGCCACTGGAAAATTGAACTTAAAGCAGGCCAAACAATTTGTTTCCTCTGTTCAGCAAGCTTGTGAGAAATCTCATTGTCTTTTGATTGGCGGCGAAACTGCGGAAATGCCAGGAGTTTATTCAAAAAAAGATTTTGATTGTGCAGGCTTTGCGGTGGGACTTGTCGATGAGGAGAAAATTTTAGGAACTCAACATGTCAAAGAAGGACATGTGATTATTGGTCTTGAAAGCAGTGGTTTTCATAGCAACGGTTATTCGCTTCTCCGCAAAGTTTTTGCACGCGACATGAAGAAATGGAGAAAAACTCTATTAGAGCCCACTCATCTGTATGTCGATTTTGTGAAAAAAACGCGAGATTTCGTTCACGCTTACGCCCATATTACTGGGAGTGGTGTAGAGAATATCCCGCGAGTGATTCCGGCCTCTTGTGCAGTAAAATTGAATGATTGGGAATGGCCAGAAATGTTCCATGTTGTTCAAAAACGATCAGGCATGTCGAAGAAAAAAATGCTGACCACTCTCAACTGTGGAATTGGATTTTGCGCGTTTGTACCGGAGAAGGCAGCCACTAAAACCATAAAAGTGGCTTCTCAGTTAGGTTTTCAGGCGCAAGTCATTGGAGAAGTCGTCAAAAAAAGGGGAACCGCTGATGTCCTTTGGTAGACAACGGTGGGCCATTTTTATTTCTGGTACAGGTTCAAACCTTCACGCGCTTCTTGATATGAGGGATCATGTCGATATTGCCCTCGTTGTAAGCTCTAAAGCTCAAGCGCCAGGCTTACTTAAAGCGCGCCGCGCAGGAATCCCTACTCTTGTTTTAGATAAGAAAGTCAATTGGATGAGCGTTTCTGAAAATCATAGACCGTCGCTTCATCAAGAACTTGTTAGACATCGAGTTGATAAGATTTTTTTGCTTGGTTTTATGAAACTTCTGCCGCAAGATTTTGTCAATACATGGAAGGGTAAAATGCTCAATGTTCACCCTAGTCTCTTACCTCTTTATCCTGGCTTAAAAAGTATCGAAAAAGCCTACGAAAAAAAGGACGTCATTGGTGTGACGGTACATGAAGTGATCGCCGAAATGGATGCGGGCACGCCGATTTCTCAGAGATTGGTTCTTAAAAAGGAAGAAACTCTTTCTTCCATTGAGCAGACAGAAAACTTAGTTCATCTCTCTGAGCATCGCTTAGTGAGAGAAAGTGTAAGGAAATGGAAAACCGCTCCGACATAGTGATTGTTTCTGCTTATGGACGTGGAATCTGGTTGGCTCAACAACTGGCTCGTCTTGGTCACTCTGTCGCCTATCTCGATACTTCAGATAAAATTGGAAAATGGAATGCAGAAGATTGGGAAGGCCCATTTGGACTTTTCAAGAAAGAAACGCTTGATGAAACACAGTGGGCTCACTGGTCCCTAATGGGAGAGGTTAAAGAAATTCCTCCAGGCTATACCTTTTGGCTTCCCTCAGGGCCACTTGAATTTCGCGGGCCTTTGTTTGATTTTACGGCGTCACGCACGGGTTTAAAGCCTGAACTCATAGAATATTTAAAAAACTTTGATACTCTTGAACTTAGTCACCAACACGCATTGAAAAGATTTATAGAGAAAAGTCATACCGATGGAGTATGGCCAGCCCTTTTTGCTCACCAAATTGCTTCCTCCTATTACAATATGGACCGTCATCGTTTGATCAGCGAAAAGCCTCTCTCATTATTTGCCCCTTTCTATGTTCGAAAAGTGGGCCAACAGCTCCCGCAAATTTCTCAACATCTTGGGAAAGATAAAAAGATTAAATATTTTCCAAAGGCCAGAATCGAAGATTTATCCCTTCAGGGACGTTCATTGGACGCCATTGAAGTGGCGAGTGAACAGTCAGGCGTTGTACGAGGCCGCTATTTTGTCTGGATGGTGACAAGTGAAGAAACCAAAAACTTTTCGGAACGAGTCCAAACGAAATTGTATCCTAAAGGTGTGCTAGCTTCTTCCTGGTGCTGGCTTCGCTACGAATTAGAATTTCCTGATGGTCCAGAGAGCGATGTCCTCCCAGATTATTTCGTCTTAGTAAAAGATATGCATTTACCTTGGACTCACGCCAATGTGTGTTTAGTGAAAAGATCCGAAAACAGAAAGAAATTTTTTGCATGGATTCGTGTTGCAGCGGCGAGACGTTTTCAAAGATCGTACTTACATGAAATGGGAGAACTCATCTTACAGCAATTGAAAGAGAGACTGCCTGCTCTCCAGGTAACGATCACGGGAATGCCGGCAGAACACACACATACGCTTGAAGAGCTAGGTGCCCCTAAGTGGCCGGTTTACCAAACGTCCTCAAACGCTTTCCAAAAAACTCAAATTAAAAATTTGTACTACGGAAGCTTTGAAGACTCGTCGACCCTTCATCGAAATGAACAATACGATTTACAAAAGAAGCTTTTAGAAACCATCGTTCGAGCAGAGACTGAATTAAAAAAGAAAACAGAGGTAAAACGTGATAGCGAGATACACCCGAGCTGAAATGGCTTCCGTATGGAGTCCAGAAAATAAATTTCAACGTCTGTTGGACGTTGAGCTCGCAGTTGCCAAAGTTCAGGCGGATCTTGGAATCATTCCACGTCAGGCTTTTCCAGAAATGAAGAAAAAAGCGAAGTTTCAAATTAAGCGTATCGATGAGTTAGAAAAAACGACCAAACATGACGTCATCGCTTTTGTGAGTAACGTTGCAGAAAATATCGGAGAAAAAGGGAAATATCTCCACTTTGGTCTTACGAGTTCCGATGTGCTCGATACGGCCACGAGTCTTCTCATCAAAGACGCTTCTGAGGTTTTATTTGAATCCATCAAGCGCCTAGAAAAAGAACTCACAGCAATCGTGAGTAGTCATATGAATACCCCTTGCGTAGGGCGCACTCATGGAATGCATGCGGAGCCCACCACCTTTGGTTATAAAATGTCAGGTTACCTTGCTGAATTAAAACGCAATCAGATCCGTGTGATGAGAGCTGTTGAACAATGTTTAGTGGTGAAACTTTCTGGGCCGGTAGGGACTTATTCTACCACTCCAGAATCGGTAGAGAAAAAAGCGGGTGAGATTTTAAAACTTCAGCAAGAAACGGTCGCTACACAAGTGGTACCGCGTGATCGTCATGCAGAGCTGATGACTTCTCTTGCACTTTTAATGGCGGGAATTGAAAGATTAGCCGTTGAACTACGTCATCTCCAACGCACAGAGGTGGGGGAAGTGGAAGAGGGTTTTACGAAAGGGCAAAAGGGCTCAAGCGCCATGCCCCACAAGAAAAATCCTATTGGATCAGAAAATCTCACGGGACTTGCGCGTTTGGTTCGCTCCATGGTCCAACCAGCTCTCGAGAATATTGTGTTATGGCATGAAAGAGATATCTCTCACTCCTCTGTCGAGCGTGTGATTCTAGGGGATTCGTTGACGCTTACGGATTACGCCGTAGACCGCATGGCAGGTATTATTAAAAATTTAAAAGTGAATAAAAAACGCATGATTGAAAACCTTCAACTCACGCAAGGCCAAATTTATAGTGCGCGACTACTTCTTACGCTTGTCGAAAAAGGTTTTCGCAGGGAAGAGGCTTACGCGATTTTGCAAAGAGTGAGTCATGGTTTAGACAGTAACAAAACACTCTTGAGCGAAATATTAAAAGATACGGATGTTAAAAAAGTCCTGAAAAAAAATGACTTAAAACATATTGAACAAGCCTTGGGCCTTAAGAATAGAGTTAACCAAAAACAAAAACGGGTGAACTTATGAGCGGACAGAAGCTGTACGAAGGCAAAGCTAAAATTTTGTACGCCGTTCCCGGCAACAGTCAGCTTGTTGTACACGACTTCAAAAATTCTCTGACCGCCTTTAACGGAGAGAAAAAAGGTCAGTTCGAAAACAAGGGGAAATTAAATCGGGATATCACCTCTCTCATTTTTCGCTACCTGAATTCACGCGGGGTGAGTTCCCATTGGGTAGAGGACCAGGGGGAAACAGGAATGGTCACAAAAAAACTTGAGATTATTCCGTTAGAGGTGGTTATTCGTAATGTTGCTGCTGGCAGTCTTGCGAAACGCTTAGGATGGCCAGAAGGTAAAGAACTCCCTCAACCTATCGTAGAGTTTTATTATAAAAGTGATCTGCTTGGTGATCCGCTCGTGAACGAAGATCATATTCAAATTCTCAATTGCTGTAAGCCTGAAGAGCTCATTTATCTTCGTAAAATGGCTCAACTAATTAATGCAGAGCTCACAAAACTTTTTCAACAAGTAGAGTTTCGATTAATTGATTTTAAATTGGAATTTGGGCGAGATTCTTCGGGACAGATTCTTTTGGCGGATGAAGTCACTCCAGATACATGTCGTCTTTGGGATCTTAAAACAAATGAAAAGTTTGATAAAGATCGTTTTCGTCGCGATTTAGGTAACATTGAAGATGCATATAAAGAGGTTTATTGGAGGCTCACACAGCTCAGTGAATCTCAAACAAGGAGCTAGTCATGAAAGTAGGCGTTCGCGTTCTCCTGAGACCCGAGGTTTTAGATATTCAGGGCCGTGCTGTTGCGGAGACACTTTCTCGCAGTGGATTGCTGCTGAAAGATTGTCGCGTTGGTCGATATATCATCGTAGATATTGATAAAAAAAATAAAACGGAAGCTTTTGAAGTCGCAAAAAAAATGGCGGAAACAGTTCTGGCGAATCCTTTGATTGAAACTTTTGAACTAGAGGAAGTGGAAGCAGAATGACTACCAAAAAAGTAGGAGTTTTCAGATTTCCAGGAACTAATTGCGATCGTGATGTTTTCAAAGCCGTTGAGAATGTGGGAAAAACCCCCGTGTGGCTATGGCATAACGATCGATTTAATCCTAAAGACTTTGATGCTTTTATGATTCCAGGTGGTTTTAGTTACGGAGATTATTTACGAGCGGGAGCTCTCGCCGCGAGAAGCCCTGCGATGTTAGATCTCAAAAAAGCGGCTGACTCTGGAAAACCTGTTTTAGGAATTTGTAATGGATTTCAAATTCTCTGTGAACTCACTCTTTTGCCAGGTGCCTTATTGAAGAACGAAAACCAACGATTTATTGATCGCTGGGTCACTCTTATTTCGCGTAATCGCTCTCCTTATTTTGCCCAGAACTCTGCTCCAAAAGTAAAATTGCCAATTGCTCACGGACAAGGTCGTTTTTATTGCGATTCAGAAACACTTAAAAAACTTTACGATGAAGATCAAATTTGGTGGACCTACGAAGAGAATCCTAATGGATCTCTTGAGAATATTGCCGGAGTTTTAAACCAACAAAAAAATGTTGCGGCACTCATGCCTCATCCTGAACGGGCTATGACAGATTGGATGGGTAGTGAAGAAGGGCAGGGATTTTTTCTATGACTTCTGAACAACTCCATCATCAATTAAAAACTTATAAACTAACTTCGGACGAATACGAGCGAATTTGCGAACTCCTTGGCAGGCCTCCCAAAGGAATTGAATGGGCACTTTTTAGTGCGCTCTGGAGCGAGCATTGTAGTTACAAAAGTTCTAAAATTTACCTTAAAAAATTATTTTCAAAATCTTCACGGGTTATGCAAAGTTTTGGAGAGAATGCCGGCGTTGTAGATTTAGGTCTTGGCGAAAAGGTCGCATTCAAAATTGAAAGTCATAATCACCCAAGTTTTATTGAACCCTATCAAGGCGCTGCGACAGGCGTTGGCGGAATCATTCGCGATATTCTAACGATGGGTGCAAGGCCCATTGCACTTGCGAATTACCTTTGTTTTGGTGAAGCTTCCAAAATGTCTCACTACGTAGACGGAGTTGTACGCGGAATTGCGGGATACGGAAATTGCGTGGGTGTTCCGATGGTGACAGGACAAACGGAGTTTCATTCAAGTTACAATAAAAACATTCTCGTAAATGCCATGTGTGTTGGTTATTTTGGCCCAAATGATCCTATCGTTTCGGCACAAGCTAAGGGTCCTGGGAATTGGGTGGTCTATGTAGGAGCTAAAACCGGAAAAGATGGTGTGCACGGTGCACGTATGGCGAGTGAATCATTTAGTAAAAAAGATCAGGACAAGCGGCCTAATATTCAAATTGGCGATCCGTTCTTTGAAAAACTGCTGATTGAGTCTTGTTTAGAAGTAATTGGCCAAGACCTTGTTGTGTGTATTCAGGACATGGGGGCCGCCGGTCTTATCAGCTCCAGCTTTGAAATGGCTTCTAAAGGTGACGTTGGGTTCACCATGCATTTAGATTTAGTTCCGCTGCGGAATTCTGATCTTACGCCAGAAGAAATTTTAGTTTCAGAAAGCCAAGAACGAATGCTTCTTGTTTGTGAGCCTTCAAAATTTGAAAAAATTCGCGAAATTTTTTCTCGCTGGAACTTAGATGCAGTAAAAATCGGGGACGTCACCAAAGAACGTGAGATGAAGATTTATTGGAAAAGCGAACTCCTCACGAAAATTGATCCTCATGCACTTGTTGAAAATGCCCCTCAATTTCAAAGACCTTTTCATGATCCTGCTTCGAAGATCAAAGATGATTTTAAACCACAGATTTCAGCACGTAATTCATTGAAGACAGATGCCCTTATGGAAGTTTTGCAAAGTCCTCAAGGCACGTCACGACGCTGGGTTTGGGAACAATACGATCAACGTGTAGGCACCCAAACAGTGAGAGACTGCAGCTCTTCTGTAGGAGTCATCAGACTACCAAGCGGCCGAGGCCTAGGCATTGTTCTCGGAGGCCGTCCCCATATGATGAGATTAGAGAGTCGTTTGGGTGGTTTCGACTCTGTCTTTGAACCAAGCCTTCAACTAGCCTCGCTAGGTTTTGAACCTATTGCCGCAACAGATTGTTTAAACTACGGAAGCCCCGAAGACCCGCAGATTATGGGTGAATTTGTTCATTCTTTAAATGGTTTAAATGATGCTTGTAAGTCATTGAATATTCCCATTATCAGCGGGAACGTCAGTTTTTATAATCAGACGGAAGGTCAGAATATTACCTCCACGCCCTCTGTAGGAATTGTTGGCCTCAAAGATGATATTCACATCCCAAAACAAAACTTTGCGACAGAAGGTGCCTCCGTTTATGTCGTAAGCCTTCCTCAGGTAAAAACGACAGGACTGTGGTCGGATCTTCGGCACCAAGTGGAGAGCGGCTCTGGTCGTTCATGGGAAGTGCAGCCTTGGATTTCATTTCTAAATGAAGTACGAGAACTTTCCCAATCTTCTGGCGTTGAAGCCACACATGTTGTTGGAAAATTAGGTCTCGCCTATACCTTAGCCAAAATGGTGAATAAAGACTTGGGATTTGAAGCCACATCTAACACTCAAGATTGGGAAGAGGAAGTGCTCTATCAAGTGATCTTTGTACTTGAAAAGGGAATTGATGAGAACGCCTGGCTCAAACAAGTGACTCAGGCAAAAGCTGAAAAAATTGGTCATACGGTGAGAGAAAAATTTAAAATTCTCAGCGAGAAAGATGCCATTGTTATTGATACAGACTGTAAGAGTATTCAAAACGCATACGAAAGTGGTTGGGAGAAATATTTTGAAGAGTTGGCGTGATGAATGTGGAGTTTTTGGTGTTTGGGGTGTTCCCGAAGCCAGTCGTCTGACTTATTTAGGGCTCTACGCGCTTCAGCACCGAGGTCAAGAGTCCGCAGGTATTACCACGCTTCATGACGGACACCACCTTTTTCATAAAGGACTCGGGCACGTTGCTGACGTTTTTACCGAATCTGAATTAGACCAACTCCATGGCTCGGTCGCGATCGGACATAACCGCTATTCCACTCACGGCGGCAATCTTTTAGCTAATGCACAGCCACTTTCCGCAGAGTTAAAAAACGGTCCAGTTTCCATTGCCCACAATGGCAATATTGTAAATGCGGCTCAGCTTCGTCATGAGTTGATTCAAGAAGGCGCTATATTTCAAGGTAGTAACGATACTGAATGCTTTCTTCACATGCTCGCGAAGTCCTCTGAAGACGATATCATCAAAGGAATTCAAAAAATTTATAATCGTGTTGTTGGGGCTTTTAGCCTTTTAGTTCTCACGCAAGATCGATTGATTGCGATGAGAGATCCGCAAGGCTTTCGCCCGCTTGTTTTAGGAAAATTAGGGGACGGCTACGTTCTTTCTTCTGAAACATGTGCCTTTGATTTAATTGGAGCCACTCTTATTCGTGAAATTGAGCCCGGAGAAATATTCTGGATTGATAAATCGGGGCAACGCTCCATAAAAGCCGAAGCGTCACCCGCAAAAATCAGCCCATGTATTTTTGAATACGTTTATTTTGCACGCCCTGACAGCATTGTTTTTGGACAAAGTGTTTATGAAGTAAGAAAAAAATGTGGACAAATTCTTGCTCAAGAGGCTGGCATAGATGCGGATATTGTCATTCCTGTGCCAGACAGTGGTGTTCCGGCTGCTATTGGGTACTCTAATGAAAGCGGCATTCCTTTTGATTTAGGAATTATTCGAAATCATTACGTTGGTCGCACTTTCATTGAACCTAAAAATGCGATTCGCCATTTTGGCGTTAAAGTAAAACTCAATCCCCAGACGGCTCTTTTAAAAAATAAAAGAGTAGTGGTGATTGATGACTCTCTTGTTCGGGGAACTACAAGTAAAAAAATCGTAGGCCTTATTCGACAGGCGGGAGCAAAAGAAGTGCACTTACGAATCGCCGCACCTCCAACAGTGGCTCCTTGCTACTATGGGGTTGATACACCAACGCGAGATGAATTGATTGCGTCTAAACGAAGTGTCGAAGCGATCGAAAAGTTCGTTGAAGCAGATACATTACGATACCTTTCACTTGAAGGCCTAAAAATAGCCTCCCGTGGAAGTCAGACAAAAAAAACATTCTGCAGCGCTTGTTTCGATAATCAGTATCCCACTCAACTTTTTGATGCACATAAAGGCTAATTCCATGGCAAAAAGCAATTCAAAATCTAAAGCCTGGTCCGCTCTCGTTCCTGGAGACATTGTTGACCTTGTGGCGCCGGCATCTTCTTGCAGCCAAGAAGAACTTGAGAGTGCTATGGAGTCGGTGAAACAACTAGGTCTTATTCCACGTCTTCCTGAATCTATTTTTGATGATGACGAACCACTTTTTTCCACATCTGACAAAAAACGTTTTGAATACTTAAAACGAGCTCTTCTTGCGAGGGATTCAAAGGCGATTTGGTGTTTGCGGGGCGGTTACGGCAGTTTAAGAATTTTACCTGCTTTAAGTAAGCTCGCAAAACCTAAAACTCAAAAACTTTTCATTGGCTTAAGCGACATCACGTCTTTACATATTTTTTTAAATCAAAAATGGAGATGGAAAACCATCCATGGTCCTATGCTTGGAACTTTCAGCCAACGAATAAATACGGAACAGCATGAAATTGCCGATGTTGTTTTTGGCCGAATCGATGAAATTTCGTTTCTTCACCTTGAACCTCTCAATGCTGCAGCAAAAAAGAAAAAGAAAATCACCGGTGTTGTTCGTGGGGGTAATCTTCTCACCGTTCAAGGCGCACAAGGAACTCCGTGGAATCTTAATGCTAAGAACTCCATTCTCTTTTTTGAAGAGGTAAATGAGCGGGGGTACCGCAATGACCGCATGTTTTCTTCTTTGATACAAAGTGGTCTGTTTAAGAACGCAAAAGCAGTTGTTTTAGGGGATTTTATTGGTGGCAATGAGCCTGACGGTCAAAATTATGTAAATCACGTCATTCAAGACTTCGCTTCGCAGTTAAAAATTCCAGTTCTCAGAGGTATTCGTTCGGGCCATGGGGATCTACGTCGGCCTGTTCCTTTTAATACAAATTCGGTATTGAAAACTGGTCTAGATGCGTCCTTAATCTGTGCTGTAAGATAACAAAATGCCTAACCTGCACGCACTTCATAAACAACTCCAGTCGCAAATTCAAGGCGTCACACCAGGGTTAGTCCTAAGAGCCTATAAAAAAGGGAAGTGTGTTGCGGACCTTCAAGTCGGTGAAGTGTTTCCTTATTATGACCTCGCTTCACTCACAAAAGTTGTTTTTACGATGTCTATTTTCATGCGGGCATTGACTCAAAAAAGAATAGATCTTCAACAGTTGCAAGAACCAGTTCAAAAAGTACTTCCTTGGTTTCAATTTCGTAACATAATAGTTCAAAATCTACTAACACACACTTCCGGTTTAAATGCGTGGCTACCCTTCTACAAAAAAACTCCGCTTAAAAAAACAAGAACAGAACGATGGGAAAACCTTAAAATTCTCATCAACGCTTCCAGCTACGAAAAAACTTCTCAGGCTGTATATTCCGACGTAGGTATACTTACTCTTGGTCACTGGCTGGAACGTGTTCTTCAAAAGCCACTTTTAGATTTATGGAGTGATTGGGCTACCGAAATGGGATTTCAAAACCTCCATTTTCACGAAAACAACGTTCCTATTTATAAAAAAACTCTCTATGCACCCACAGAAGACTGCTCTTGGAGAAAAAAAATCCTTCAAGGAGAGGTTCATGACGACAACACCTGGGCTCTCGGTGGAGTTGCATCCCATGCGGGTCTCTTTGGTGGGCTTGATGATTTAGAAATATGGGCCCAACACCTACGAAAAAGTTTTTATGGGCAAGGCAAAACTCTCATTGATTCTAAAGTTACACGCCTATTTTGTTCCAGAGCTATTTCAAAAGAGGAAGGGGACTGGGGTTTAGGATTTATGATGCCGACGTCAGGCTCCGCTTCTTGCGGTCAGTATTTCCATGAGACTTCTTTTGGGCATACTGGTTTTACAGGGACTTCATTCTGGTTTGATCCTAAGGCAGATTTTATGGTGATTCTTTTAAGTAACCGAGTACATCCGACTCGAGCCAATCGTAAATTTATTGAACTACGTCCTCAAATTCACAATCAGCTCTACGAACATCTTATCTAAAGTATTTTACAGAGCCTTCACGCATTCAATGTTGCCAGTATATTGCATTTCATTAGGACTACCGTCGTAAGAAATATAGATTTTGTAAGCTCGACGTACTGCATTTCTTTGTTCACGTACAGAGGCTAAAGAAACATATCTTTCTTGATTAGCGCTGTAATAAGCGATGAATCCTTGCCAATCATCCTGGTTTCTCGGAGTAGAATCACGATCTTCTTGAGGATCTCTGTCACTTTTACGGCTTGAACCAGAAAATACTTCTTGCTCATCTTGCACACGAATCGACACTGTGATTTCTGATCTCATTGCTGGCTCTCTGACATCTGCAATTGTAACAAGAACAGGTATATTATTAACTCGGCCAGAGCAGGAAAATTTTCGAAGGATTTCGCGGGCCATAACATTCGAATTATTTTGTGCTTGGGCAGTGGCAAATAAACCAAGTGAACTGAGCAAAAGAACAAGAGCTAATTTCATTCAATACTCCTTAAAAAGAATGATGCCAAAATCAATGGGATGAATGCAAAAGTCAAATCCCTTAGGCCAGCCATGACACAATTACTTGATACAAAACTCACTTCCCTTTACGCTTAAAGAATGGAAATGCCAAAAAAGGGAAGTCATATCTACATGATGGGAATTTGCGGAACCGCTATGGGCGGCCTGGCAGGCCTATTAAAGTCTTTAGGTTATAAAGTTACAGGGTCTGATCAAAACGTTTATCCCCCCATGTCGACTCAGCTAAAAGATATCGGAATTGAGATCGTAGAGGGCTACAAAAAGGAAAATCTGGCCTCCAAGCCCGATCTTGTCATTGTTGGTAACGTTATGACTCAAAAGAATGAAGAGGTGCAGGCACTCCTTGCTTCAGGGATTCCCTATACTCATCTACCCAATGCTATCGGCGAATTTATTATCGAAGGCCGCGACAGCATTGTGATTTCTGGAACCCATGGAAAAACTACGACAACGGCTATGGCCTCCTTCATTGCTGAGGGACAGGGGCTAAAACCCGGGTTTTTAATTGGTGGGAAGCCTATCGATTTTCCTGTGTCTTTTCGTATTCCCCAAGGGAATACTTTTGTTATTGAAGGGGATGAATACGACACCGCTTTTTTTGCCAAAGTTCCCAAATTTTTATTCTACAAGCCGAGACACGCTATTCTCACCAGCGTAGAGTTTGATCATGCGGATATCTACAAAGATTTCGATGCCGTAAAAAAAGCATTTGATGGGCTCCTCGATATTTTACCTTCTCACGGAACACTGGTTGCGTGTGCCGATGATGATGGCGTTTTGCAAGTTTTAAAGCATGGAACAAAAGCTCGTGTTGTCACTTATGGAATGAAGAGAGGGGACTATCAGGCAAAAAGCATTGAGCTTTCGCCTCAATATGCCTCTTTTGATATTTATTTAAAAGGTGAAAAAATAGATCATTTACAAATTCAACTGTTTGGATCCCATAATATTAAAAATGCCCTAGCCGTCTATGCTTTAGGAAATGAATTAGAGTGGAATCTAGAAAAGTTAAAACATTCCTTCGCACAATTTCGCGGAGTCAAAAGACGACAAGAAATCATAGGGAAACCACGCGATATCACAGTCATTGAAGACTTCGCACATCATCCTACAGCCGTAAAAGTGACGGCTCAATCCATTCGGGATCGCTTTCCAGGACGACGTATCTACACGGTATTTGAGCCTCGATCCGCAACAAGCCGACGCAAAGTTTTTCAAAAAGATTATGTTGAAGCCTTTACGGGTGATTGGACGTGTTTGTTTGCTAAACCTTTCAATCAATCTAATATCCAAGAGGATGATCGATTTTCTTCTGAAGATTTAGTGAACGATCTTAAGAAAAACAAGGTCAATACGGAACTCTTCAGTAATGTAAATGAGATTGTAGGCTATCTCAAAAAACATGCGCAATCTGGCGATGTTATTCTTATCATGAGCAACGGTGGCTTCGATGGAATCTACCAGAAGCTCCTAACTTCTCTCGCTTAAGCGGAGCTGTTCATTAAATAAAGGTGATTAACTTTTAGACACGTCTGGGATCTTCTTCAGAGTGTCTTGCCTGCATTGCATAAACCTCTCTGATCATCTAAATTTCTCTCGTATATCGATTTTTTTAAAGGAGCTTGCTTTGAAAAAAACATCGTATTTTTTTGCGATTTTTTGTTTTGCTATTTCGTCCGTGGCTCACACACAGCAGACTCAATCTGTAGAAATGCAAGTCGCCAACGAACTTCTCGAGGCCTTTGGAGAAGGATGTTCTAATAACGGTGCGTTCAGCACAACCACACAACAGCATGGAACCACAATTGTAAGAGTACTTGAAACAATTAAAGATGCTCCTGAATGCTCCACACTTCCATACGCTGTGGCCGCTCTCAATAATGCTCAAGGCAATCTCAACGCGATTTTACAAGTCTCTCAAGAAGAGCGGGATCTCTTGGCCTCTCGTGAGCAAGAAAAAGCCATGCTTCTTGCACTCGCCGCCGCCAAAGAAGATCACACGACAACAGCGGATGATTTGTATCTCATCAAGCAAGAGCTCATCCGCGCAAAAAGTGAAGTGGCGCGCGCCCAAGAGTACGTTAATACCTATCAAAAAAATCGTGTATTGAGTTTACAAAACGAAGCTTACAACAGCCTTGTCTCCTCAACCAAATCGCTTTTTGGCCAAGGCGCTGCCAACCAACTTTGTTGGAGCGCACAGAGACAAGTACTGAGCGGCATCACGGCCGCAGCAGCCACCATTGTTTCCTCTGCGGTATCATCTTCCATATCACTTCCGCTATCTGCGGGAGCCGAGCTGGTTGGACAAATTATGGAAATCGTACGACAGTCCAGAATTAACAGACAAATTTCTAAAGTAGCAATGGGGTCGGCAACACGCGCCTATCAATGTACGATGGAGCAACTTTCTGGCCACTGGTGTGCTGCCAGAGATGCAAAAACAATTTCCAACTTTATGCTCTCAGCTCTCTCAAATAAGCGACATAACAATGGGATTTTTGAAGCTTTAAAAGTTTTAGATCAGGAGCTTCCTGCCGTTGTGAAGTGGCTTGAGAGAGTCCGCATCGCCTCAGAACCAGCTAACGTGGCCGCGGCCAAGCAGCAAGCGTTAACGATTTACCGTGATAGTCGTGTTAATACCTCTCTCGTGCTTGGCCTCGGAGTGGTGAAACAGCATAAACCTTTATTTGCTGCGAAACCTACCAAAGAACAAAAGTGGTTTGAAATTCGCAATACCATTGACGATATTCTGCAACAAACTGATGCGGCCTCTTACTTCAATATGCAGTACGGAAGTATCGTAAATCCCATTTATCAAATTTATAGTCCTAGTATCGCTCCCTACATTCTTCTTGGCCGAGCCAGCAACGATATTCCACGTGATCAAAATGGAAATCTTATCCCTTGGGCTTCGTTCAACGCCCTTGATCCAAAAGACTGGGGTAAACCTACCGTTTATGATCCTAATATTGATCAGCTAGAACAGCAGTTTCGTCAGTGGATGAAACTCGCTGCCGAATCTACAAAAGGCGAAATGCAGCAGGATCTTCAATCAAACCCTTTACTTATTATTCAAGAATTTTTTGATATTGATGTGGATGACAGCTCTGTTGCTTCTTCACTCAATGAAATTATTGTGTACCTGGAAACAAAAATGAGTCCCGACCAACGTAACTCCGTCAATAAAAGATACTACGGTCTTACACTTAATCAGTTGAAACAAATTAAAATGGCCATGGATGAAGCCAACAACGTACCTCCAGAAACCTGTATTCGTCGAAACAGTTCCGCAGGCAGTACAGTTTGTCAGAGTGATATCGATGCCATTGGACGTGTCGCCAACATTGCAAATCTCAATCTTGGCGTAACAGAATTCCAAGACGCCGTCACACGTCTTATGCGGGTGAACATTAACAAAATCATTCAAACAGGCATTCTCGATGACGATCTTGAAACGGTCCTCGTAGGTTCTTACGATGTTCTTCGAGAACTAGATAACCTCCGCGGTGCCGGTGGTCCGCAAGCGGTCATCAAAGATGCCAACGCCGCACAGAGTTCGACACAAGATACACTTAATGCCTTTGGTGATACTTTTGCTGACGGTATGAGAAAAGTCCTTGAGAACTATAATTCAAAAATCGCTCAAGCAAGGGAAGCAGGCGACAAAGAAGCTAACACACGCATGAAGGCTGATTTATGCTTTAAGCTTCTTGCTCTTCCTATTTGGCCCACTAAAAAAATTCCAACCAACCTCTGCGAAGGTGTGAAAATGGTATCTGACCTCACCGGCGGCCCGGATATGAAAGTTTGGAAGAAGGAACTTATTAACGAAAAGTTCCTCGAGCGCGCCTGTATTTATCATGACTTCGAACGAGATGAAGACATCTTTGCGAGAAATTGTGCTAGAAAAGGGCGTGGCTGCGAAGGCGGAAACCCCAAACTCAAATTCAACAAAAGTCTTCAATAATTAAACTGTCATCTGTCTTAATACGTAATTTAAGATGCCACCATTTTTGTAATATTCAAGTTCATTGGCGGTATCGATACGTGATTGTACCGTGATGTTTTTTATCGTTCCATCTCTCGCCGTGACTGTTACGTTCACTTTCTGTCCTGGCTTCATAGTCGCTAGATCTAAGATCTCAAAAGTTTCATCACCTGTTAAACGATTCGTGTAGAGAGATTCTCCAGACAAAAATTGTAGTGGGAGCACTCCCATTCCTACAAGATTCGAACGGTGAATACGTTCAAAGCTTTCCGCGATGACCGCCCGAACACCAAGAAGCTTTGTTCCTTTCGCCGCCCAGTCACGGGAAGAACCAGTTCCGTATTCTTTTCCTGCCAAAATAACGAGAGGCGTGTGAGTTTTTTCATACTCTTGGGCTGCATCGTAAATCGTCATCTGTTTGTTACTTGGTTTATGAGTGGTCACACCACCTTCAATTCCTGGAACCATCAAGTTCTTAAGACGAATGTTGGCAAACGTCCCGCGAATCATCACTTCGTGATTTCCGCGGCGTGCTCCGTAAGAGTTAAAGTCGACCGGTTTCACTCCATGAGCCATAAGATATTTCGCGGCAGGACTGTCTTTCGCAATAGAGCCGGCAGGACTGATGTGGTCCGTTGTGACCGAGTCTCCAAACATACAAAGAACTTTTGCTCCCGAGATGTCTTTTACAACTGCGGCTATCTTAGACATGTTATCAAAGAACGGCGGTTCTTTGATATAAGTAGATTTATTATCCCACTGGTACAATTCACCGCTAACCCCTTGAATCGCTTGCCACTCTTCAGCGCCGGCAAACACGTCGGTGTAACCTGCTTTAAACTGTGTGGATGTCACAAATTTATTGACCGTGGCATTGACCTCTTCATGGGATGGCCAAATATCTTTTAAGAAAACATCTTTCCCATCTTTATCTTGGGCAATTGCGACTTTTGTTAAATCCATTTGTGCGTTTCCAGCAAGTGCGTACGCCACAACAAGTGGGGGAGAAGCTAAATAGTTGGCTCGTACAAAAGGATTAATACGTCCTTCAAAATTACGGTTACCAGAGAGAACGCCGGCTACGGAAAGATTTCCTTTTACAACCGCATCGCTGATGTGTTGAGGAAGTGGACCGCTGTTTCCGATACAGGTTGTGCACCCATAACCAACAACGTGAAATCCTATTTTTTCCAAATAAGGCATTAAACCCGAATCAATAAGATATGATGTCACGACTTTGGACCCCGGAGCCAAACTTGTCTTCACCCATGGCTTTACCGTAAGACCTTTTTCACAGGCTTTCTTAGCGAGAAGGCCTGCGGCCACCATCACAGAAGGGTTCGAGGTATTAGTGCACGAAGTGATCGCAGCGATGGCCACCGAACCGTGCTCAAGATTGTAGGTCGCTCCCGAAGGATCTTTTACAGAAACTTGAACGTTTAAAGAACCAAGCTTCGAAGAAGGATCTTTGGCGTTCACACCTTCAATGATCCACTTTTTAATTTCAGGAGTAGTTACATCCAAATCTTTTTCAAAACGTGTGGCGACAGACTGACGAAGAGAAGCGCCAACAGCAGCAAGCACCACTCGATCCTGCGGACGAGCAGGACCTGCAAGAGAAGATTCCACCTGAGAAAGATCTAATTCTAAAGTGTCCGTGTATTCTGGCTGCGGTTGAGAAGGGGAATACCAGAGACCTTGAGCCTTATAATATTCTTCTGCACGAGCGGCGTAGTCCTGACGGTTTGTCATACGAAGATAGTTAATAGTTTGTTCGTCAACAGGGAAAAGACCCACCGTTGCTCCGTATTCGGGAGCCATATTCGCAATTGTGGCGCGATCCGCAAGAGAAAGCGCAGACAAACCTGGGCCAAAAAACTCTACGAACTTACCAACGACTCCTTTTTTACGAAGCATCTGGGTGACGGTTAGAACAAGATCGGTGGCCGTAGCTCCGGGAGCTAACTGACCTGTTAATTTAAATCCCACAACTTGCGGAATTAGCATCGTGATCGGTTGCCCTAACATCACGGCTTCGGCTTCAATACCACCGACACCCCAACCTAAAACACCTAAACCATTGATCATCGTCGTATGAGAATCAGTTCCGACAAGTGTATCCGGGTAGAGCCATTCGCCATCTTCACGTTGGGCGGTCATCGCAAGATATGCGAGAAACTCTAAATTCACCTGATGTACGATACCTGTTCCTGGAGGAACAACTTGAAAATTTTGGAAAGCTGTTTGTCCCCATTTGAGGAACAAATAACGTTCCATATTTCGTTCAAATTCAAGTTTGGTATTTTCTTTGAGAGCCGAAGTTTTTCCATAAACATCCACTTGCACCGAGTGATCAATAACAAGAGCAACAGGCTGTAGAGGATTAATTCGAGAAGCTTTTGCGCCCAATTTTTGAATCGCGCCTCTCATCGCGGCAAGATCCGCCACTGCAGGCACACCCGTGAAATCTTGGAGAACAACGCGACCAGGAGTGAATTGAATTTCACGATCAGGCTCTTCTTTCGCATTCCAATGCAAAACCGCATCTACATCTTCTTTTTTGATGGCGATACCGTCTTCAAAACGCAGAAGATTTTCGACAAGAATTTTTAACGAGAAGGGGAGTCGATCGAGGTTGACCTTCTTGTTTTCCGCCAATTTTTTTAAGGAGTGGTATTGATAACTGTTGGCGCCAACCTTCAGTGTCGTTTTTGTGCCATAGCTATTGAGAAATGCCATGTAGACCTCGTCTGTTAATCGTGATGTTGAACTTGTATCACTCAATGATTGCAGACGATCTACAGGTGGTCAAAAGAAAGTCGCTATAAAGGCCGGATCCTTCGTTGCTCGGTCGGGCCACTTGTGCAGCGTGCAGGCAGCACGCTTTCCGCGCGACCCTCGGTCGCGCCTCGGCTGCGGCCTTTATAGCGACTTTCTTGCATTAAAAATGCTCATCGGAGTCCATAAATCTCCAACACCCAATGGGAAGTGCACCTAACTTCACGCGGCCAATTCTTACACGCTTAATCCGACTCACATGAAGATTAATGAGATCACACATACGTCGAATTTGACGTTTTTTACCCTCTTTGAGAACAAATCTCAAAAGCCCTACGTCGAGTTGATCAATATGGGCGCGTCGAAGAGGCTGGCCATCCAATTCCAGGCCAAACCTTAAAAGTTCAAGGTCTTTCTCAGCAACCTCACCTCGAACGCGAACAAGATATTCTTTTTCAAGGTTTCCGTCTTCTCCCACCAGCTGTTTCGCAACACGGCCATCCTGAGTGAAAATCAAAAGACCTTGAGAGTCGATGTCCAAGCGACCCGCAGGGGCCAAACCTTCAAAATCAGACTTTTTTAGAGGGCGTGAAGGACTCGCAGGATCTCGGTTGGAATCGATGATCAGCTTTACCGCAGGCTCATAGTTATCTTCAGGCTGTCCAGAGACAAAACCCACGGGCTTATTGAGCAAAATGGTGACACTTGACTCCATTTCCATCTGAGCTTTGAAGTCTAATTCGATTTTTTGAGAGCGGGTCACTTTATAGCCTAATTCGGAGATTCGCTGACCATCCACAAAGACCTGCCCTAGCCGGATGAAGTCGTCGGCTTCGCGTCGGGAACAGAGGCCGAGCTCCGACATGCGTTTGGAAAGGCGAATGAGTTCTTCTGAATTCGACATGAATGAAAGATACACGATCTCTCATGGGGCGTCAAAATTTGACTACAAACCGATGAACCAGTGAAATTAAGTGCTTAACCAAACAAGTAAAAGGAAGGTCTCAATGAACGACCATAAAGAACGCAAATTGGATAAACAGGAAGTAAAAAAACCTGATGCCTTCCTCACCCTTGCGAATGAATTCATTCGCATTATCACAAAATATCGCGGTCCAGTGATGGCAGGCATTGCGGTTGTACTTTTGGGTTCCGTGGCAATAGGCGTTTATATCTTTTATCAAGAATCGGTGGAACAAAAAGCTCAAGATGCTCTTTTTGCAGCACGAAAAAAATTGCGACCCGAACTATCGGCACCATTAGGCCAACAGCCAACCATCACCGCAAAGACACTGAACGAAGATTCTATTCAACAATTAGATTCTGTGATGAACCAATATCCTAAAAGCCGAGCGGCGATTGTTGCGGCCATTGAACTTTCTCAAGCGTATCTTGAAGAAAACAAGAGCACAGAGGCTGTAGGTGCAATTAAAAAAGTGACGCCTTCTCTCAACTCTCGTGATGTTCTCTACGGAATGTATCAATACCAACTAGGAAAAGCCCTTAGCAGTGCAGGCCAATGTCCAGAAGCACTCGCTCCTTTAAATGCCCTTGCGAATTCTTCTGGTGCCGCCACTATTTTTAAATCTGGCGCACTTTTGCAAACAGGCCTTTGTTACGAAGCGATGAAACAGCCAGAAAAAGCAATCGAAGTTTATGAACGCATTACAAAAGAATACACTGAAGGTGCTTCTTCTGAATCTGCTAAAAAATATCTTCGTCTATTAAAAAGAAATTCAAAGTCCTAATTTTTCTCAATGGTCCATGGAGGCTACTCAAGATGAAATATTTCTCTCTTTTTCTTTCAGCCTTCCTTTTTATCGGTTGCAGTATGCTCCAACCGAAACCTCGCGTTTTGAAACTCGACAAACAGTGGATTCGCAGCACTTACGACACACCTTATAATGGATACCGTCGGGCTCACCAAATGAATCCCGTACTCATGGATGATATGGTTCTTCAGGGAAATGCCATAGATGGATTGGCCGCTTTCCATAAAACAACAGGTCGACAACTTTGGCGAATCGATATTCAAAATGGAGTGGCTTCTGGCGCTCAGGCTTTTGATGACAAACTTTATTTTGGCGGAAGTGATGGTCAATTTTATTGTGTAGATGCCTATACTGGCCGACTGATTTGGACGCAACCCACACGTATGGAAAACCTTTCTCCACCTCTTGTAGAAAACGGTGTTGTCTATTTTCTTAGCGGAAACGACCATCTCTTTGCTCTTGATGCAAAAACGGGAAAACAAAAATGGGTGTACACACGCACGAATTCTACGGAGCTTTCTGTCCGTGGCGGATCACGTCCTGTACTCGTACAAAACACACTTTATATTGGGTTCAGTGATGGCTACTTGGTCGCCGTTCATATAAAAGACGGAAGTGTCGCTTGGGAAAGACAAATTAATACAAACCCGCGGTTCAAAGACATCGACTCAACTCCGGTCATTATCGGCAATACAATTTATGTCTCAGGATACGATAACGCTCTTTACGCTCTAAGCCGCGCAGACGGACAAGTTTTATGGAGACTCGAAGAGGGGAGTAGCTTTCCTGTCACCATCGCAGGCAATCGCCTCTACCAATCTACAAGTCAAAATACCCTCCGAGCTATCAATACAACAACAGGTCAGATCATTTGGTCGCGCGGAATATCTCATGGAATCTCAACTCAACCCATGCTTTACAAAGAGTACCTGATCTATGGTGAAAGCGACGGATCTCTTGTCATTGCAGATCCTACAAATGGAAATCTTATAAAAAGTTATCAGCCCGGTCAGGGTGTCAGTTCTTCTCCAACAATTGATACAGGCACGGGCTATATCTATTTTATTTCTAACGAAGGTAATTTACACAGTTTAAAATTACACTGGGCTCGGGATGACCAAGTCCCTAATTATCGCATTCTATAGGAGATGTTCATGACTCTTCGTCTCAGTTTTATTTTGTTTTTATCAGTCATTTTTTTAAACGGTTGCAGCATGAATCGCTGCAAGACGATCGTAGATCCTAACCCTCCGGCAGCGGCCGTTGAGGACACGAGCGAAAAAACAGAGGCGGCCGCTAAGAACAGTCCTTGGGCAACACCCTCTCATAATCCTTCTATGACTCAACTGCCAGGCCAGGTATCCTCCTCTACAGCTTTACCACCTCCAGCGGATACGAAAGCAGTGGCGACACCTGTAACATCAACTCTGGGTCAACCCATTGCCGTCCCCGATGTCGAAAGCTCTGACAAAAACGGACCTACCGTTAGAATCTTTAAATATGATGGCTCCAGGCAATGTGGACAGGGAAAACCACAAACTCTCGAGATTATGGCAAGAGATCTCAAAGGCATTACTATCCTCTCACAAGAAAATAAAAATGATGGAATGATGCGCATTCAAATGTGTGGGGCGCCTACTGGAAATGCAAATATTTACGAAATCTATCAAAAGGATATGAAAAAAGCCTTTAAGAAAGGCTTTCGTGAGTGGAAGGCCGAAGGTCAATAAAACCTTCTTGGAGTTTTCTATTGTTCTCACAATTTAAAAAAATCTTATTGCGCTTCACTCAAGGAGAGAAAACTCAATCCGAGGTTTCTCTAGAAACTCCTCGCGCACCCCGCATTAAACCTACCGTTATCCATAACGTACATTTTCATACTGAAAACAAACCTCTCGGCATTGCAGGTATTTTTAATATTTCTGTTACCGGAATTGGTCTGCTTAATGTCGGACTTCCTGAAGGGATGGATATTGGCAGTGCCTTTCACGGTCATTTAAATATTGCTGGGAAGTCATTTACTGTTCACTTGAGAGTTGCCCATATTAACGGACAAATTATTGGATGCGCCTTCGAAGGAGACTCTCATGATGTCAGCAAAGCGATCTATGACTATTTTGTTGCCGAAATTTCGGCCATGGAAGTCACTGAAGTCAATGCAAGTTTACTTAAAAAAGATTCACGAGGTGATCCTCGTTGGTTTTTTGGCGCGAATAACTCAGAAGTATACATCACTGAAACCGACGGTCGCATTTCTTATTTTCACGTCACGCTTCTAGGAAATTATTTTGAATCATACGCCGATGGTGAACCTAAGTTTGGTTACATCGTAGGAAATGATTCTAATAATAATTTAAAGCCTGACCAAGCGGCATTGATTCAATATACAAACCAGATGCCTCAAGAAACTTTAAATTTGATTGGTGCGTTTGTACGAAGCATGACGGCGCTTCCTCAAGAACACAAAGCCTTTATTCTCTCTGTGCTCTCGGAAGCTTTAGACTAATTATTGAAGATCTAATTCTACGATTTTATCGTTACAAATAAAAACGGCCTGTGCGGGTGTCGTATCTGTTGCTCGTCGGAAGTTCTGCTCCTTACATCCATTTGAAACATAGATACGACTTTGCGCAGGTTTCACGAGTCCATTTTCGCCAGCCACTATAACCTCAACGGCACCGTTGAGGTTATAGCTTGGTGCATAGGCAGCAAGTTTACCATCCACTTCGAGAGGAAAAAAGAATCCCTCATAGAGAAGTGAAGGAAGAAAACTAAAACGGTTCGCGCTTAGCGCGTAGGTTTTTCCGGTGATTAGGTTTTTGTAAACCAGATCGTACTGTGAAAGAGCAAACACTTCTTTTTGCTGAGTTTCATACTTCGCACCAATAATTTTAAGCAAAGAATCCAACTTATTAATGGGGCTAAGCACAAAATCTTCAGATAATATGTCTGAGTTACGCGTATGAATGAAAGTGATTTTTTGCTGCCCAGGAAGAGCTGGGCCCGCAAAAGACTTTACGGATGGATTTTGAGTAAATAAATCTGGAGCCGTTAAACCTTCTAATAGACGGAACTGACTTAGACCAATTTTGACTTCGTTTTTCTTACCTTCAATTAAATCCGTAATCTTTTGAGTGACATAATAAAAATTTTCAAAGCTACTGCCTTTTAAATACAACACCAGATCATCAAAGGTTGTAAGCGCTAGTGTGTCCTTAGGATCTGGAATAACTCTTAATCCTTCTTCAGCAAGATAATAAATATGAAAAGTTCGTTTCTTATCAGGGTTTGGATCACGTGGCGTAGGCCTAGGCATATCTAAAGGAGGAATTTCTCCCATACCTTTAAAGAAAATACGTTCAAAACCTTTAAGAAGAACCCATGAATATTGATCGGGGAGTGCCGTAATCTTTTGATCCAAGAGAACGTAGGATTTATCGCCAAATGCGACAAGTGGTTTTAAGAAACGATCACGGTAATGAATTTCAGTACCGTTAAACGAATCGGTTCCACCACTACTTACAGTAAAGAAAAACACGAGATCCGCAATACCATCTCGGTTTAAATCTCTTTGCTCTACCTTAATTAGAGTGCTTTCAAAATCACCCTCTTTAACTGATTCGCCAACGCCCAAAGTTTCTTCCGTCACGACACGGTAGACGTTCATATCTCGGCGGAGCAATCGATAAGACCATTTTCTATTTTCTAATTTCTTTACTAGAAGAAAATCTGTTGATCCGTCGATAGAACGATACTCTTCACCTTCCTGAAGCGACACGCCTTGGATTTGGAAAACGCTGACACCTTTTTGTTCTGGCTGTAAAAGAGCCAAAGTTGGGACCATGATTTGCAATTGAAGTTTATAAGTCGAGATCACTTTCCCGTCAGATAACACGTCTAATTTTAATTGATCTTCGCCGCTTTGTGACTCATTTACTGGGTATCTGAAGAGAATTGTTTTTTGAACACCCTTTGGCCAAAGATCAATTTTCTCTGTTGAAACCTGCAGTTCCGTACCATCGCTCGTTCGTGACGCGCGGAAAGAAATATTTTTTCCGTCAAGCCATAGATTTTTTAAAAGAACCTGACCCATAACGAAAGGATTTTTACGATCCCAGAGGAGACGAATATCTTCCTGTTTCACAGGATAAATGAGAGCTTGTGGTGTTAGTTGAAAACTTTTTTCCATGTCCAGATTACCAGACAACAGAGTTTTATTTTGCCATGTTTGGAACTGAGAAGCTCTTGGCTCACGAGCACCCAAAATAAGTCGCGCGAAGGCCTCTTGCGGCGAAATCTCTTGAGAGAGCATCATTGCGAGAGCTCCTGCTACAAACGGAGCAGCCATACTCGTACCGTTTTTATATTCATAACCGTAGCGGATATAATATTTTTTAGGTCTAATCGTAGTAGGGTAAGTGCTTAAAATACTAAAACCTGGTGCCGCAATATCCGCGAGGCTACCAAAATTTGAAAAATGGCTAACAGCTCCATCAGGTCCATAAGAAGCGACGCAAATCACTTGAGCGTAAGCACATGGAAGAATTGGCTGATTCGCCGAATCGTTTCCAGCTGCGGAAACAATCATCACTCCATTTTTTTGAGCATAATCAAGGATCTCACGAATTGTTTTTTGGTTAGGGTCAATAATCGCAGGCCAGCCGATAGAGATGTTAATGACCTTTGCGCCAGATCGAATGGCGTAAACAATCCCACGAGAAATAGCTGTGACAAAACCTCTTTGCTTTGAAAGCTCCGAGTCCAATGGTAATCCATCACTCGTTTGTTCAAGAGTGCCCATGGGGCCCGTGGGAGTTTGACCCGAACCAATCACTTTTACAGGAAGAATCTTAACAAATCCCGTAGCAAGACCTTTAGTCACACCACCGGCACCAGATGCAGAAATAATCCCGGCGATGTGAGTGCCGTGACCCGCTTGATCTTGAACGTTAAAACTACCACGAGTTCCATCACCTTCTTTTGCTGTAAAATTAAATCCATTACAATCAAGAGGGTAACCATTCTTATCAGTGTCAACTACACCCGTTGTTTTTTCACATTGGATGATCTTTGGTTTATCTAATTTTGCCTCTTTTAAACAAGCAAGATGAGCTTTTAACGCCTCACACTCAGTAGGTTTAGTGGCGATGTAAGGAGCCAATTCTGGATGATCTACTTGCACACCCGTATCGACAACAGCAACAATAATTTCCTTCTTTGGAGTGGCCGGAAGATTTCGTAAACGAAGATCTTCGCCCACCACCGCCGGGAATTCAATGGTTTTTAAATCTTCTAAATCCACAGGTACAGAAGCACCTTGATTATTGAAGTACCACAGAGAGTCAGGTCCATTTGCATTTACGATGCTGATTCCACTTAGAATCACAATTAGGGAGGCCAGGAGAATTTTGATTTTTACATGTTTCATAATTACTCCTTAAAATCCATCGCCTAAATAACGACCAAATAACTCGTAAGCGAGAATTTTATATTTTTTGACAAATTGTCCAAAGATCCCTTGTTCCAGTTCCGTGCTGTAGGTTCCTAAAGAATCAGAGAAGTACTCTTGTCCGCCTTCTAAATTCATGCGCTCATCATTTTTTCTAAAACCATTCACTCGAACCTGAAAGAAATAATTCTCATAACCTAAAATTTTTAGCACTTCGTAGAGTGGAAGCTGGCCTTGCAAAAGATCAACGATTTGATTTTGGATCTTAATAATATCTTTTTTCTCCACAGGAGGCGCATTCCTAAACTCAAGGAGTCTCTGCATCCAAGGGAGAAGGCAAGGGTACTGCTGTTCAGCATTGATACTCGCCAAAAAACTTCTGTAGGCTGGATTCGCTAACGTGAATACCTTTGCGTTCTTACATTGCGTTTCATAAGCATGTCGACCGCCGATTTCAATCAACCGAGACACGACTTGCGCCTCTTGTCCTCTTTGACCCGCCTTTAAAAACTCTCTGCGAATTTTTTCCAAGCCCGACGGATAAACAACTAACTGAGACTTGATTTCATAAAGCTGAAAATCCGTTACTTCGTTAAAAACTTCTTTTCTCATGAAAGGATGCCCAAGGTTGAGGCCCGATACACTTCTTTCAATAGAATCAATAATTTTATAAAAGTCTTTTTTCTTTAAGTTCCAACCGGTCCAGTAGTTTTCGCTAATGGTGACGGGGTGAAAACTTTGACCGTCTGTCACTTCCGCTTCTGTAGAAATCGTCGACCACTTGGCTTTACCTGCAACAGATGTAAGATTATTTCCACCGACTCCTCCTGGCCCAAACCCTGGGGCCGCAGCATTCACGATGTCGGAGAGAAGAGAGTAATAATTAACACCGCTTCGGCGTACTTTTCTGACAGAGAAAAGATGCGCATCGTATTTTTCTTCTGTGACGTTTTCTTGTTCGCTTTTAGGTGCTCCATCTAAGGGACGAAATTTTAAAGAAACCGTATGTGCTTCATCGAGAGTATCTTTCTTTAAAAAGAGAAAGGAGAAACGACTCGACCTTGAAGAGTAATCGTGACCTAATCGGTAGGGAAGGTAGTTACTCTCTAAAAGTTCTGGGCTATTTCCGCGAATAAGACCTCTTAACGCTAAACCAATTTTCACATTTCGCTTGTAACCTTCAGAATCGAATTTTCCTGTTGGTTTTTCATCCCCTTCTTTAAAGTCGATGATGTAGGCACGAGTTTTAGCCACTGCTTTTTTCGGACTGCTTGCGAAGTTTATAATATCAATCCAGAATGAAAGACCAAAATCATGGCTTACGGCACCAGAAGCAGCGTCTGTAAGATAGATGTGAAAACCGTCGGCCGTACGAGTGATATAGGTCTTTCGAAGCATAATGAGGTTTCCAGATACCCCATAACGAGCTACAAATTCTTGTCCGAGCATGACTGGGATACCCAAAATAGCTGAGATGGGAATTGCAGCCGAGGCTCCGGCACCACCGCCGATAGAGTCAGTAACTATGAAAGTTTCTCCCACTTTCATAGCTTTCGCGAAAGCATCAAAAGACTTTTCGTATTCTTCATCTTTTAAGTCCGCTTTAATCAAATCGCCAAGCCCCAACATAAAATTCAAAACATGAATGTCGTCGCGCGGTTCATTTTCCACCGCAGCTAAACTCGGAAGCGCTCGAACGTGAGCGAAGTCCCGCCGATAAAATACGTTCGCTGAAGCGGTAGGGAGAACATTTTCTTGAGATGTGTTTGTTAAAAAATAACCAAGAGACGCCTGGACAGCTAAAGAGTCGACGAGTTGAATCTTTGAATCCACACCATAATAAGTTCCAGAAGAAACGGAACGACCAGCTTGGATGCTTGCACCCGCCAGCATCCCGCCCCAGGTATCTAACGGAAAACTGCCTGGAGCTTCAGGATTTTCGATGTAGCGTTGAATGAACTCTTCAATATCTTTACCCCGACCAGCCGTGATGTCTTCGATCGTTTTCGCCGGAAATTTCTTTGTAATCGCCTCGAGAACTTTTGAAAGCCCAATACCTTGAGCCTCAAGTCTCATAAATTTCGCAATTTCACCAAGACGAATAGGCGACTCTACATCACCAAAGGTAAAACGCACGCTGATTCCAGGATAAAATTCTTGGGTCGCTTTACCATTCACTACTTTACCGACGTTCACTTGTGTTTCAAATGGCATTTGCGGAAACTCTGCTCCAAGTCCTGCTAAATGAATGAGATGGTTACGTCTTGAAATAAGTTTTTCAAGAAAAAGAGCGGCAATATCTGATGGATAGGCACCAGCCGTTACGATTTCTTCAAAATCTTTGCGAGTGAGTTTTGCAATTTTTCGAGCGACCCAACGAATGTCTTGGTAATCCGTATCTGTAAATTCATTGGCGAATACCTGGTTCATGACAAGAAGGTTATTCACGACCTTACCCATTTCCCAACCAAACATATTCACGTTTTCTGGCATATCCGCCAAAACAAAGAGAGTAATCAAAGCTCGTGTAGAGCGCTTGCTACCTACGAAACTTTTCTGCGCAACGCCCCAATGAAATTGCGGAACGGTGAGATCAGCAGGCTCCAAGATGACATCTTGCAAAGTAACTTCTGAGTTTTCAGTATTTTTGCGATCGGTCTCAGGAATCCAGCGTAGACCGTCACTGAGTGTATCTGCAGAAAGTTTGTTAATGAACCGTTGGCGACATTCTTCTTTCGTTGTGCCACAGAAATTCTTTTCTAATTTTACCTTAAGAAGCGGGTAGTGTTTAATTGCGCTTGTGTTGTAGCCCACTTTTCTCATGAGAGCACTGCGCACTAAAGCGCCATGTCCCTGAGGGCTTACCCAAAGGATGAAGTTTCGTCCCTGACTATCGATGACCGTCATGCGCGAAACGCTCAGAAGGTCTCCGACCTTCACCGCACCTAAACTAGAATCGTACTCGACCTCAGATTTTTCTGGAAAAGATATTGCGACACGCTTAGGGTCTGTTGGCCAAAGGTTGTTAGGCTCAGGATCGAGTTGGCTAAGATCTACTTTGTTTTTTAAAAGTTCTGCTGCTTGATCTGAATCAATCGTTTTTCCTTGGTACTGAAGATCATTAGCGGGGCGCTTTGCGCGGTTGACGGGGATTGCGACCGAAGCAGCAAACACCCAATTTGGCAACGCAAGGATTAAAAACACTCCTGCAAGAAAACGAGTCAAAAATTTATTCGTCGAATTCTTCGCCATTCAAACTCCATCGAAAAAGTCTCAATTAAAGGGGGAACATACCATACACTGTAAAAGGGGAGCGAGGTACGATCTGGTGATTGTATTTTCGATCTGTCGAGGGAGTAGACAAAATTTGAGGCACGTCTGAAAAAAAGAAAAGGCCTCTAGAAGAGACCTTTCAAAAGTGTTTAATATTTAAACAATATTAGTTCATAAGGCTGCCGTAAAAGAAGCCGAGAACTTCTCTCATTGTCTCTGGACTTGTTCTCCAGTTTTGAGCAGCTTCACCAACAAGGGAATCCATCTCCTTCAAAGCAAGCTCCGTCTTTCCATCACGAGCCATGAGGGCTACGTCTTCAATACGACCGAGCTCAATTCCATAAACACGCTTAGAAAAAGCAGCCATGTCAGCATGCGTACGAGCGCGCTTAGAACCGATCTCTGACCAATCAACGAGTGAAGCAGCAGCTTGTTCGCTGACATCTGCATCTAAAGAGAACTTTGCCTGAAGAACTTCAGAGATACCCTTTACTTGATCGGCACGTTGTTCAGCAATTGTGCCCATGACATCTTGACCTTGTTGTCCACCCGTAGCGCGAGCAAGGTTTAGTGCTGTTCCATTATAACCATATTCAACGCCAGAAGGGCTACGCATGAACATATCATTAAGCGTATTTACATTTCCTGGCTGCGTTGTTCTCCATCCGAAATTCCACCCACCTAATTGATTCTCGTAAAACGTTTTTGAAAGATGCCAATCTCTAACATTAATTTCTCGTCCATCTGGCGTTTTCACATAATGTTCGTAATTCGTAAATGTTTCGATGTATTCATGAACACGTTCCACAAAACCACCCTCACAAACGCTTTGCACAACTCTCGCGCAAGGATCCCATTCATTTTGGATCTCAGTCTTTAATCTTGTGTCCTGAAAGGTTTTAAAACTAAAAGAAAAACCATTTAATTTAGAATAATGAGGATCTGTTTGAAGGTTGATTTTAGAACCGTCGTATTTAAAGTTACAACCCGGTCGAGGTTCACCCTCGCTACAGATCTGCGCCATAGAGTTAAACCAAGCATTTTTATTCACATCGGGATTGTTACGAAGCACATCAAATGGATCTACTTTTGGAGCTGAACCGCCACCGCTGCCTCCTCCTCCGTTACAAGCTGACATTATTAATGCCAAGACGAAAACTAAAGTGCAATTAAAAACAAACTTCATTTATTACCCCCTAAAACAAGGTCTATGAGTTGCCCTACCTATGCCACTGGATACTACTTAATGAGAAGGAAAATCGTCGGTCCACCGTACGGTTCTGTGTACAGGTGACGTACACATCTGCGCGAACAAAGCTAAGAAAGAGTAAAGGTTGATCACAAGCAATATACGCTTGTGATCAGAAGATTTTGCAATGCTAAATAATTTTTTATTGGGCCAGATTGCCGTAGAAGTAGTTTAGAACTTCTCTCATGGTCTCAGGACTTGTTCTCCAGTTTTGAGCAGCCTCACCAACAAGGGAGTCCATTTCTTTTAAAGCAAGTTCTGTTTTTCCGTCACGAGCAAGAAGAGCCACATCTTCTATGCGACCGAGCTCAATTCCATAAACACGCTTAGAAAAAGCAGCCATGTCGGCGTGCGTACGGGCGCGCTTAGAACCAATTTCAGACCAATCCACTAAAGAAGCGGCCGCTTGTTCACTGACATCTGCATCTAAAGAAAACTTCGCTTGAAGGACTTCAGAGATGCCTTTCACTTGATCGGCACGAACCTCAGCAATTGTACCCATGACGTCTTGACCTTGCTGACCACCGGCTGTGCGAGCTGCATTGATCGCAACACCGTCATAACCGTACTTCATACCAGATGGGCTTGTGATAGTTACATCACTCACATCAAAATGTACGCCGGTTGTTCTCCCAGCAAAAATCCAGCCGCCCAACTCTTTAGCGAAGTTTTGTTGTTGGTATCGAGTCCAATCTGCCATTGTATAACGACCACCGCCAGGAATATGAACGAAGTAACGATAGTTTGTATAGGTTTCGCTGGTGTCTGTACAGTAACCATCGAAATCACAGCTTTCATTCCAACGTGTGGCTGTGTAAGGTTCGCGTTCAATTAAAAATCCACCATTGAGCCGGTCAATGAAAGGGTCTTCGCCTTTTGTAACCTTTGAACCATCATATTTAAAATTACAACCTGGACGAGGTTCACCTTCGCTACAGATTTGTGCCATGGAGTTATACCAAGCATTTTTATTTACATCGGGACTATTACGGATCGTCGAAAAATAGTCTGGCGTTGAGCCTCCGCCACCACCATTACAAGCGGTCATTGCAAAAGCTGTTGCCGTCATTAAACTTATTCTTAGAAGTGTTTTCATATTTCCTCTTTGTTTTAGGCAAAAAAAGAGCCTCTAAAAGAGGCTCTTGGTGTTTCGTTATTGCATTACGTTTCCATAAAAGAAGTTTAAAACTTCTCTCATCGTCTCTGGACTTGTTCTCCAGTTTTGAGCGGCTTCACCAACGAGGGAATCCATCTCTTTAAGAGCGAGTTCCATCTTTCCATCACGAGCCATGAGAGCTACGTCTTCAATACGTCCTAATTCAATTCCATAAACACGCTTAGAAAACGCGGCCATATCGGCGTGCGTACGAGCGCGCTTAGAACCAATCTCTGACCAATCAACGAGTGAAGCAGCCGCTTGTTCGCTCACATCTGCATCTAAAGAGAACTTCGCTTGCAGAACTTCAGAGATACCTTTTACTTGGTCTGCACGCTGTTCAGCGATAGAACCCATGACGTCTTTACCTGTTGTTCCACCTGCTACTTGAGCGGCGTTTAAAGCATTTCCTGCGTAAGAGTACTTCACGCCAGTAGGGCTGAGGATTGCGATATCATTGATATCTCCACTTGAACGATGTTCGAACGACCATCCATTCAATTTATCAGCATAAAAGCGAGAGTTAAGACCCCAATCTTTTACATTATAAATACGATTGTCAGGAGTGTTCACATAAACCATGTAGTTTGTGAAAGTTTCTACATCTGTGTAATACTCTGTATCGTAGCCACCTACACAGTAACCATCCCAATCAACATAATCACAGGAATCCCAAACTTGTCGAGAACGTTGAACCGTTTTTGAATCTGTATAAGCAACACGCGAGAATGTGAAACCATCTAACTTAGAATAGTGTGGATCTGCCTGTAGAGTGATTCTTGAACCATCATAACGGAAGTTACAACCTGGACGAGGTTCACCTTCGCTACAGATTTGCGCCATAGAGTTAAACCATGCGTTTTTATTCACATCTGGATTGTTACGAAGTGCATCGAATGGATCCACTTTTGGAGGTGTACTTCCTCCGCCACCGCCGCCTTCACAAGCGACTGCGAGCATTGCTAGAGCAACGAACGAACTGACTCTTAAAACTTTTGAAAAACCGGACTTCATTTCATTCCCCCTTATAGGATTTATTTTTAGTTCCGTAGGCCCCTAGAGCAACCTACGTGCCATATCACTTTTTTTGTTTACTTGTTTAATGTGAGTTAAAGCTTTCTTTTCGGTGACAATTAGATACCAGAGCTCTAACGCATCGCTCTATGTCACCAGTTACAAAAGCTTGATCAGACTCACTAGCTAAAAAAAAAGCCTGAGAATTTCTCAGGCTTTTTTTGTAAGTTGTGTTTACTATTTTTACTTCGCAAGATTCCCGTAAAAGAAGTTTAGAACTTCTCTCATGGTCTCAGGACTTGTTCTCCAGTTTTGAGCAGCTTCACCAACAAGTGAATCCATCTCTTTCAAAGCAAGCTCTGTTTTTCCATCACGAGCAAGAAGAGCGACGTCTTCGATACGTCCTAATTCAATTCCATAAACACGCTTAGAAAAAGCAGCCATGTCAGCATGCGTACGAGCGCGCTTAGAACCGATCTCTGACCAATCAACGAGTGAAGCAGCAGCTTGTTCGCTGACATCTGCATCTAAAGAGAACTTTGCCTGAAGAACTTCAGAGATACCCTTTACTTGATCGGCACGTTGTTCAGCAACCGTGCCCATGACGTCTTTACCATTAGTGCTACCAACCGCTTGAGCTGCGTTGAGAGCAGAACCGTCGTAGGCATACTTCACGCCAGATGGGCTCAAAATAGTAATATCGTTCACATCAGTGAACGATCCCGCCAAACGATGTTGGAAACTCCAGCCGTTGAGTGAGTAGCTTCCGCTCACAAGACCCCAGTCCTTTACGTTGAATTGTCTTCCGTCTGGAGTGTTCACAAACACATTATAATTCGTGAAGGTTTCTGTGTAAGCATATTCACGTCTCACGTAACCAGCCTGGCAAACGCCGTCTATGTCACGATATGCACAATGATCCCATTCTTCAGTTTCGCCAACACGGTAACGCTTATCGGTGAATGACGAACGTACGAATGTAAAGCCATTCAAAGTTGTATAAGCAGGATCTTCACCTAAAGAGATTTTTGATCCGTCATATTTAAAGTTACAGCCAGGACGCGCTGGTTCACCTTCGCTACACATCTGCGCCATAGAATTGTAAAATGCAGTTTTGTTTGCATCTGGATTATTTCGGAGAGCTGCAAAATAATCAGGAGTGGAACTACCGCCACCACCGCCGTTACAAGCTGTCATCACAAACGCTAACATGAGAAACAAAGAACAATTAAAAACAGATTTCATTTAGAACCCCTTTAAAAAACAAGGCATGATTAGTTGCCAAGCTTATGCCAGTGATGCTCCCCGTTGAGAAGCAGAACCTTAGGGAATGCGCTGCATTATCTTCGAGATCTGTTCATCCTGCTGTTCAGTGAGGATTTTAAACGTGAGTTCATTTAAAACGGTCTTCCAGACATTATGAAACTCCTGCAGGTGTTTGGGATTTACGGCCTGATACACGCGTTCATCTTTAAGAATTAAAACCGTGAGCTGCGCTAGGCGATCTAAAAGACTTATTTCTTTTGTAAATTGGACTTTGTCACCAAAGGAGAGACGAAGTTCCGATATGGCCGGTACAAGTAACTCAAGAGAAGGAGTTTTGTCTTGTTTATCCTCAGAAATGACCAAAAATTGATCTATCACGCAGCTGGAACAAGACCCCAGGATTCTCAGCAAAGAAAGAATATTCGGAGTCGAAAGGCCTTCTACGGAGCGAATGAGGATTTGACGAGCTCCACTGGCTTTCACGATGCGACCAAGTTCTAGTTGGGTACTCATGAGTTTTTCAAGATCTGTCACGCGCGCTATAACATAAGCGTTTTGTTCCTCGCTTGAAGAAATTGCGGTGCTACTACCACTTCCATATATATCTTGAGACGGTTTTGGCCACTGTATGCGACCATTATGAGGGTTACCTGCGATGAGCTCATCTGGTTTTGTCGCTTTACCATTATGCGGATTACCAGCGATTTGGGTCACAGCTTTTTGATCAGCCATCGAAATGGTTAAACCAGAAAAATGGAAAGTGTTGGTCGCACGATCATAGCTATAAGAACGGGTAGGCATACCTTTACGTGCATTCTCAATAAAACGAAGAATGGTTGAAGCAGGAATAGAAAGAGCCGTACCTTCTTTGGATTTTTGAGAAACCATTCCTACGACTTTATCTCCAGCAAGAACGACAGAACCACTCAATGAACCACGAAGGGGTAATTCTACTCCTTGAACATTCTGAATTTCCTGGGCTCGGGGAACGCCGGGCACCATTAATTTCCCGCTGGCAAGATCCATGAATCGCCCCGCGATAGTTGTTAATCCTTTAGATTGAAAATCCCAACCCATGATGGAAACAAGTTGCATCTGTTTTAAAGGCGTCAGGGTTTCAAAAGAACAGGCCGAAAAATTCGCGTTTGGCACTTCAAGAAGAGCCAAATCCGTATGAAAATCACGCGCCATAATTTGGGCAGAAAGCTGAGAAACTTTTTCCTTTTCTACAACAAGACGAGTGGGCTGGAGCGGCAAAGTGTGTTCATTAACAACTAACTCCGTTGCAGAAATCGCAAAGGCTGTTCCGGAATACTTTATTCCGTCCTCCTCAGAGGTGACTCGCGCGAGAGTACAAGGAGCGTTCGCCAGCAAGGGTTGAGCGACGCTGAAAAGTAAAAAACTCATAAGCATTTTCATTTTAAGCTCCTTTATTCACAACGTAACCGGCGCTACGACCAGCCCCGATAGGGGAGAGAAGACGCATTTCTACAAGCAAAGTTAATTCACGAACCGCGGTTCGTGGGCTTAGACCTAAATTTCTCACTACGTCCTGACGACGAAGAATTCGCTGAGGTCCAGAAACAAGCGAAAGTATATCTCTTTGTCTTTTGGTTAATGGTTCGGTATCTGTCCAAGCATTTCGAATCTTTGCTTTTTGCAAAGGCGACACACGATATTTTCCTATATGTAATTCAATCATCACCGACTTACGAAGTCGTCGAATGTGGCTATAGATAATAGGATCATCTTGAAAAGGGCTGTATTCCCGACCCCATATCAATTGGATAAGTTGTTCTTTAGAAAGACCACTCAGCCCACTCTCAACTAAATGTTTTAAGATTAAAAATAAAATGGATTGGCTTTTGATATCAAGCTTCGTTCCTTTTAGAAGAACGACCCCATCCATTTCATCAACAAGTAAACCTTCAGAATATTCCTGCTCATTTTTTGAAAGCTTTGAACGTTTTAAAATCCAATGAGTCGAAGTGAGATCTTCTCCAAAACAAAGCGTAAAAAAAGCGGATAAATCTTCTTTAACGGAAGGAGAGCATTTGTTCATTGTGTGAAGCCATTCCACTTCGTGATGTGAGTCTTGATAGACGAGTCCTCCACGCGCAAGACACGCCAGAAGCATGAGCCCTTGAGCTTGAGCCACCATTAAGGCCTCATTAAAACATCTCATCATTTTTTCGCGATCTCCCATTGAGAACGCATAAAAACCACGACCTAAACTCTTTAAACATTCTGACCATGGTGAAGAAGGAAAAGACTCCATTTTTTGAAGAATGGCGTGTACCACTGACCAATTTTTCTGTGCTACCGCAGAAATCATTTGCACTTCAAGAATAGAAAGTTTGTCTGCCGGCACATGAGGAGACGAGACAAAATCCATCCACTCACTAAGACCAATTCTTTTTTGTAGAACAATAGGGACCCGTGCGACGAGATCTGAAACATCGGTTTTTAATTGGCCCATGGAACGGGCCTGAAAAGCCACTCGTCGTAATTTCCAGGCGAGTAAGTAAAGTGACGACTGAGCATCTGCTCTTGGGTCCTGAACATTTTCTTTACCCGCATATTCCATACCTTGTAAACCAAAGCCGGCTTCAAAAATTTCTAAAGCAGTCTGGGCTTGAGAAAATTGAGTGAAACCCTTCTCTGCAATATGTCTGCGCGACATACCTAGGGAAATTTGCGCTTGAAACACTTGTCCCAACTCTAAGTGCGCTTGACCTTGAGCTTGTCGAGCGAGCACTTTTTGCACTTCGCTTAAGTTTTGGAAGGTAAATACTTCTTCTGTTTTTGCTAAAGCACGGAGTGGCTGATTTTGTACGATTTCTCTTTGCGCTTCAAAAAGCGAAAGACTTTTTGAAAGGCAGGGAAGTTGAAAGGTCTTGAGTTTTTGATTCACCATCTTGAGCCAAAATTGTACGTCTTTTTCTTGATCTAAAACATGGTGAGTCGCCGCGAGATTAAAAGCGGCAATCGCACTGGAAGCTGTTTCTTCTTCTAAATCGAAAATCTCAAAAGCTTGTCGATAAAGTGCAAGGGCTTTTGAATAATGAGCTAAATTAAAGTAGGGGGAACCGCAAATTAAAAGAATTTGACCACGATCCCAAGAAGACAACTGAGAGATGTTTTGAAGAATATAACTTCTTTCAATCAATTCAACCGCTTGTTCTTGGTCACCTGTAATCCGCAAATTGAGAATTTCAGCCGCTAAAATCTTAGGATCGGTCTTTGCATTCATGACCTGTCGAAGACTCTCGCAGTCACGTTTTAAATAAAGTTGTGCTTGAAATGTGGCGAGCGATTTTAACTCTTTAAACTTGAGAACTAATTCCCATTGGTTGGACTCGAGAGCTCGTTTCACGATCCATTCCTTCAATACCAACGGAACCTGATTAGAGCCGAGTTGCTGATCCATCAGTTGTCCTACGAAACTCCACTCTTTTTCTCCAAACCCAGAAAAGGATTCTTGTACCGCTTGCAGACATTCGATGAGTCTTCTTTGAAGCGAAATTTCAAACTTCTTTTCTTCTGATATTGAGAGTCTGCCAAACTGATTTTCCTGACTCATGTTAAACAAAAGCCAGTCGGACATTTCTTTTTGCAGTTCCACTCCAAAAAGCAAGTTGGCACCTACGCCTCCATATTTGTGGAGGCAGTAGAGAAATTCTTTTTTCTGGTGCGCCAATTTGAGGCTCATGAATTAAAATACCTTATGGTTTTTTCACAGGGACAATTGAAGTTGCTGGCTTCGCTGTAGGTTTTGAGCTTTCGGGAGCAGACTTGGTTTCAGGTGTGTAACGTAGGCCTTCCTCAAACTGCACGCCTGTAAGGTCATTTAAAGAACCCACTCCCATCAAAAGTAATTTTACTTTTGTTTGGACGTTGTTTTCAGTGTCTTTCCCAGCATTAATGAGAGAGTACAGCTCATTCTGCCAAGCTTGAGAGTTCCAATCATTCGCAAAGGCCTGAACTTCCTTAGCCACTGACGCATCTCCACCAGCGCGACCTTTTACCGCTGCTTTCAAAGCCATCGCTTTAAAACGAAGTTGTGTATAAATCGTGCGGTTCATATTGGAATCCAATGCGTCTTTATTGATAAGAAGCTCCCTCAGCGTGGTCTCCAGTACAACACCAATCGCCGACATCGCTTTCGAAGGGGCTCCTGCAAGTCCATTCGTCCATCCATAGCTCATGCGTAGTTGGCTCACAAGTTCACGAATATTTTCAATAATGAGTTGAGTCGTAGCAACATCATCATATTCACTAAAAATTTCTTCCATCACTGTACCCATGGCCACAACCATACGGGCGGACTCTTGAACGTTTTGGTGTGTTACAGGCACCGTGATGACTTCCTTTTGTAAAACAAATGCATCCATCGCAGATTGGATAGAAGCCTTAAGTCGATCCATGTGTGGTCGGTCGGAACGTCTTAAGGAACCAGTCAGTTGGTTGAGTTGATTGAGCGTGTTCTGATAGATCGTATAAAGGCCTTGACCGGCATGACTTAGCCCAAGCGCGAGACTCTTGGGACTACCAAGAAACGCGAGGGAAACAATAGAAAGGTATGGATTTCCATTCCTCGATAGCGTCTCCTGACAATCATATGCAAACTTTGTTACCGGTTTTTCAAATTCAAACTTGGCAGGGCCAATCGCATTCCAATGTACTACTGGAAAAGTATTAAGATCTACACTAAACGTATCTGGGCGACTTTGCCTGTAAGATCGCACCAATACAGCCGTGATTGGTAAAGTAGATTCCACGCACACACAAGTTGCTAGAGCGGCTTGACGAACAGCGGTGGAACTCGTCCCGGCCAAACCAATAGGAGCCGAATAAGTTAAGTCTCCTTTCACTACAGCATTACCAGTAATTTTAACCACACCAATACCAAAATTAATTATGCATTGTTTTTTTCCTTCACACGCACTGACAACATCGAGAACGATTTCGCCTTCTGGACTGTGAACAATCCTCTCAACTTTGCCTAGTTGTGCTTGTGAAAAAATTGGTAGCATTGAAAAAATAAATGTAAGTAGAGAAAAAATCTTCATAAATAGTCCTTTATAGTTTTTTTACGGGGACAAGAGGGGTTACAGGTTTTGTTTCAGGTGTGTAGCGGAGGCCTTCTTCGAACTGTACGCCCGTGAGATCATTGAGCGAAGCTACAGCCATTAAAAGTAACTTCACTTTTGTTTGAATGTTGTTTTCAGTGTCTTTACCAGCATTAATTAAGGTGTGCAGTTCGTTCTGCCACGCCTGTGAATTCCAATCCGCAGCAAACGCTTGTACTTCTTTAGATGCCGAAGCATCTCCGCCTGCACGACCTCTGACTGCCGCTTTCAGCGCCATCGCCTTAAAGCGAAGTTGAGTATAGATGACACGATTCACATTCGAGTCTGTTGCATCTTTAACCATGAGAGTCTCTCGAAGAACAGTTTCTAATACCACACTAATTGCCGCCATTGCTTTTGATGGAGCACCCACCAAACCATTTGTCCAACCAAAACTCACTCGCAATTGATTCACTAGTTCGCGAATATTCGTTATGATTTGTTGTGTACTCTCTATATCGTCATATTCATTAAAAATTTCTTCCATCACTGTACCCATAGCGACAGTCATGCGTGCTGATTCTAAAATATTTTGATGAGTTACAGGAACCGTTGGCACATTATTCTGCATCACAAAAGCATCCATTGCAGACTGAATCGAACTTTTCAAGCGATCCATATGAGGACGATCTGAACGCTTTAAAGAACCTGTGAGTTGATTAAGATCGACAAGAGCTTGTTCATAAACGGCAAAAAGTGATGTACTCGACGACGTAAGCGCATGAGATAAGTACTTTGGGTTATTAGAAGCGAATGCGATTGAAACAATAGAAACGCCACTTTTAACCAGACCACAATCGAATTTAAATTGTTTCACCGGAGATGGGAAATAAAACTCTGGCGAAGCATTTTCGACATAATTTGTTAAAACAGACAAATTTGAGTTGTAGGTCGTTGGAAGTGCTCCTATAGATCGAATTAAAATTCCAATAATCGGTATATCTGAGATGACTGTTGGGCAATATGGAACTGACACATCAGAGGGTGTGCCGGCCCAACCAAGTGGAGAACGCCAAAAACCTCCAGTTGTAGTAGTACCAGTCCGACCTGTCTGTAAAAAACCGGTTATTGTTATAGAACCCTGCTCTGTTTTTATGTTGCATATTCTCTGATTTGCACAAGCTGTCGTTATGTCTATAACGCGATAACCTTTGTTGTTGATCTTTCCTACTACCACAGATGTTTGAGCTGTCGATAAACTAGGCAGAACTGAAAATAGAATAATTATGACGAAACCAAATCGCATACAAAACTCCTCAAAAACATTTTCGTGGCGCGATTCTGTAGTAACCAATAATCGTGCCAGTTAGGGACTCGTGCGCTCGACACATCCAAAGTCGAGCGCACGATTGGGGGACATAAACAAATTCTTCGTGAATTAGTTTTCTAATTAGTAGTTCGATTCAATACGCTCTTTCACTTCGAGAAGAAGCTCGATCGCATTCACGTATATCGGGTTACCTTCTAATTTTTGTAAGAAAGGTTCTGCCGCCGTGATCGCTGCCTTCAATACGGACGCTTTTGACTGTGTACGATTTGAAAGAGGCGAACGTGCACCCGCAGAAGCCGAGAGACGAATCGCTGCACTTCGTAAGGGCAAGAGATACATTCTAAAATCACCATCTGGGATGTTGATTTGAAGTTGAGCAACAACCGCAAGTACAGCACCGGCAATTTGTTCATTGGTATTTAAGGGTCGAGGAGAGCGATAATAATCCAATCCAAAACCAGGAGTAGGCTGATAACCACCAGCATCCACCCAGGCGCGGGCATCATTGATTTTTGCACTTCCGTTGAATCGAAAATGGATATTGGAAACCATTTTGCGAATGACGATGGGAAAATCGGGATCACGACCTGGAACACCAAGAACCGCTACGCGATCGCTATCGGCATAAACGTCAATCGTCGTGTAATTCCGATATCCTTCGGCACTCACGAGAAGACGCTCTACGTAAGTAGGGCGATCAAAGGAATGAGTGGCAGTAGACCCTTCGCTCTGCCAAGAACGGCTCACACGTAACTGAATTTCATTTTGCATAGGATTCGCTCGCACGACTTCATTTGAGACCAAAGCGGCAACTACGGCCAACATTCCAAATAGGGACTTCATAAAACCTCCATAAACTAATTTACGTTCGAACTCATTTTCGAACTTGTTTGTTATGAAGGCGTTTTAAAGAAAGTAAGCAAAAGACTCCACGTACAAAATCAAAGGAGTTTAGCAATTGTAACTTGTTGAATTTATTAGAATCAGAGAAGACACTGAAAAAGATTGGCACGAAATGTCTTGTTTAAATAAAGGATTGGTCACAAACGTGGCACGTTTGTGACCAAAAGTATCTAAGTACTAGCGAATTTTTTTCATCAACTGATAACAGAACAGCTCAGCGGTTTTGCTTCATAAGAAAGTGAGGGATCAATTGGACTTAATTTTTGTCCAAGTATCATCCCAGGCTTCCGAGTCATTCCCGAGATCTTTTAAAAGTTCCACTTTAGAGAGCTTTACTTTTTTAATCTGACTTGCTCTCAACGTTTCATCTTTGATCAAAGAGTCGGCGGCTGAGTTAGGGGTACTGAAAAGAAGTGACTCCGCCATCTCTTGAGCAATTGTAGGCTCTAAGATGAAATTAATAAATTCAAAAGCTAAATCCTTCTGAGAAGCACCTACCGGTACGGCCATGTTATCGATCCAAAGTGTGGAGCCTTCTTTTGGAACAAAGTACTTCAATTCTGGTTTTGTCTTTGCTGTGATCTTGGCATCACCGCTGTAAGCTTGCGCAATCCAAATGTCCTCAGAGTAAAGATGCTGCTTGGGATCACTGGTGAAGAGACGCACTTTAGACTTGAGTTGTTTCATGACTTTCTCAGCTTCTAACAACTCTTTCTTGCTTGTCGAGTTTCCAGAGTAGCCAAGCTTTCTCATCGCGATTCCAATGGCTTCGCGGCTGTCCTCAAGAAGAGCAATTTTATTTGCGTATTCCGCCTTAAAGAGAAGCTCAACCGACTCAGTGGGGTTCTTTACAAACTTTGAGTTGTAAACAAGTCCGGTGGTGCCCCACATGTAGGGGACTGAGTATTCTCCCTTTGGATCATAGACGAGATTCTTAAAATCAGAACCTAAGTTCTTTAAATTAGGAATTTTGCTCTGATCTAGGGGCTCAACTAATTTGTTTTCGATAAGGGCGGTCACCATATAGTCCGATGGAATAATCACATCATAACCTTTGGCTCCAGACTGAAGTTTCGCGAGCAACTCTTCGTTATTTGAAAAATTATTGTAGTTGATTTTCGCGTTAAATCTTTTCTCAAATTTTTCGATTACACTGGCAGGCAGGTAGTCAGACATCGCATAGAGGTTTAAAACCTTCGCTTGAGCAGGGGCAACAGTTCCAGAAGTTGCAGCCTCTTCTTTTTTTGTACAACCAACAGCTAAGGCGAGGCAAAAAAACATCTTAAGAGGTAGGGACGTGAGCACCTTCTGAGATTTGTTCATGTTTTTGGAGCCTCCTGTTTTGAAATAAAAATGATGAGAAGACTAATACGATACTCAAACATAAAATGAAAGCGCAAAGTGCGTTGATCTCCGGAGTAACGCCAAACTTTAACATGGAGTAAACTTTCAAGGGAAGCGTCGTAACACCCACTCCTGCCGTGAAAAAAGAGATGATGAAGTCGTCAAAACTGAGGGTAAAAACCATCAAAAAGCCCGAAATCAAAGTCGTCCACATCTGTGGGACCAATATGCGGAAAAAAACTTTTGATTGAGAAGCCCCTAGATCGCGAGCCGCATCTTCCACTAGAGGGTCCATGGCAAGTAGGCGAGTACGTACGAGAGTTGAAACGTAGGCCGTTCCAAATGCGGTATGAGCCAAAACGACCGTGAGCTCGCCTAATGGGAGACTTAAAAGCACAAAGAAACTTAAGAGTGAAAGTCCAATCACCACATCTGGTAACATAATTGGAAGGTACACAAAGAAGCCAAGAGCTTGGCGAAAGAACTTTGGCCCCCTCGCCCAAGAAATCGCCACACTCGTTCCAAATATAAGACTTAAAGCACCTGCCGAAAAAGCCACGCGAACCGACGTGGCAAACGCCATTAATATATCTTCATTAGAAAAGAGTTTTTCGTACCAATGCGTAGTAAATGACAACCAAGCAGCCCCGCGCTCTGCCGAGTTAAAAGAGAGAATCACCAGCACAATCATGGGTGAGAATAAAAAGAGATAGACCAGAAAAACTCCAAGAGTTACGGGTAGCTTCTTCATAAGATCAGCTCCACATTTTTAGACTTCTGGTATTTTTGAAGTCCCCACATTATCCCTAAAATGAGAACGAGAAGAATCACGCTCACGGCAGAGCCGAGAGGCCAGTTACGCGAGGTGAGGAACTGTTGAGTCAGTAGGTTCCCGATGTAGACTTCACGACCCCCGCCCAGAATATCGGGAATCACAAATTCTCCAAGTGCTGGAATAAAAACGAGAATACTTCCAGCCACAATTCCTGGATAAGAAAGAGGGAGGAGAACTTTTAAAAAAGTAATATAGCGACCTGCACCCAAATCATGTGCCGCCTCTAAAAGACGGCCATCAATTTTTTCAAGATTCAAATAGAGCGTCATCGCCATAAAAGGAAGATAGTTATAGAGCATCCCTAAGTAGACGGCCGTCGGTGTAAATAAAATTCCTAAGCTTTCTAAATCGGGTGAAAACCATCGTGCCAGTGTGATGAGCCAACCGTTATCGGAAAGTAGCGCAAACCAGGCATAGGTACGAATTAAAAAATTCGTCCAAAAGGGAATCACTAAAAGAACAAAAAAGAGAGCCTTCCAGCGGCCCGCTCGAAAAACGAGAAAGAGGGCAAAAGGATATCCCACAAGCAAACAAAGCACTGTGGTAATCCCAGCTAAGAGAAAGGATCGCAGAAAAACAAGGGAGAAGAGGCTTGCGTACTCGGGATCCAAAAGTTTTCCGTAGGAGGTGAGACTTGGAGCCCAGACCACACCGCCATACGTGCCCTTGGTTAAAAAACTTAAGACTAAAACGTAAACCAAAGGAATAAGGACTAAAATCACGAGCCAAAAAGAAGCAAGCGATTGAAAGAGGAATTGGCTCCGACTTCTGTATTTCATCGCTGACATATCATTGCGGCTTTTCAAAAAAATGGCAGTGTTGAGAAGACCAACTTACAAAGACAGAATCACCTACATGCATCTCACGTTTGATTTTTCTTTCCAGATTTTGTTGAAAAACCGAAAGAGAAACCCCACGTGCCGTTATGACTTCTGCCACCGTATGGGTGCCTAAGTAGGTGAGATGTTTTACTTTTGCTGCCAAAATGTTTTCACTACTCGGTTTTCTTTTCGTGAGTACCAGTTTTTCAGGCCTGACACACAGTAACCCCTGAGTACCCACAGGTGCGGTGGTATTCTCGCAAAAGAAAACCCCTTCACCAGCCACTTCAACGCTTCGATTTTTTTCTGTTTGCCCTTGGATGACACCGCTTAAGCTATGGATTGTTCCAATAAACTGCGCCACAAAATAATTCTTAGGAGTTTCGTAGACCTCAAGGGGAGTGCCCACCTGTTCAATATGACCACGATTCATGATGGCGATGCGATCACTCATATTGAGCGCTTCTTGCTGGTCGTGAGTGACGTACACAAAGGTGATTCCAAAACGCTTCTGGATAGAAACAAGCTCGCCCTGAAGTTGAATGCGAAGTTTCGCATCTAGCGCGGCCATTGGTTCATCTAAAAGAACAAGTTTTGGTTTATTAATTAGTGCACGGATCAATGCCACTCGCTGTTGTTCGCCACCGCTCAAAGTATTGATGGAGCGATTTCCGTAATCTTTTAACCCCACCATCTCTAAAAGCTCAGTGACTTCTTTTTGGATTTGGCTCTCAGGCATCTTTTGGCAGCGTGGACCAAAAGCTACGTTGTCGAACACATTTAAATGAGGAAAAAGCGCATACCTTTGAAAAACCGTATGCACATCTCGCTGGTGCGAAGCATGTTTAGTGACATCTACGTTATCGAGATCGATCCGACCGGAATCGGTCATTTCAAGACCTGCAATCAGGCGAAGAAGAGTGGTCTTGCCGCAACCGCTAGGACCTAGCAAAGAAATGAATTCACCCTTGGCGGCCAGTAACTCGGTAGGTTTTAAAACCTGACGACCATTAAAACTTTTCGACACGCCGGAGAGTTGCAACATTGGCACTGCTTATCGCAGAGACCTGCGTGAGATTCAAACAATTTTATACGCTCCGACAAAACCCATTTTCAACGCCGAGTTTAGTGATATTCTAAAAGGGAAGATGAAGATGAAAACCCCTGATTACTTCGGTGATTTTTTGAAGAAGTTTGGAGCCTGTTTGAAGTTTTCTTTTAAAACTCGCCTTTTCTGATAAGTTATATTATGTTACATAAAACATTAAACGAAAGAACCCTCTGTCCTCATGAACAAATCTGTTCTGGGTGCAGCCAATTGCACGTTCCCTATTCGCAGCAGATCCAAGTAAAACAGGAGCTTCTTCTCTCAAAGCTACGATTATTGGGCTTTTCTGAAAAGACACTTTCCAAGCTCCAAATTTTAACCCCTGGAAGCTCTGGTCTTCGTGACCGCGTTGATTACATCCTGGACCAATCTCAAGGAGCTCGAAAACTAGGTCTCTTGAACAAACCTCAGCCAGGGTCTTTTGAACGTGAAATTGTAGATCTCGAAACCTGCCCTCAGCTCTCTCCCCAGCTCCAATCATGGATGCAGGATTTTAGGGCTGTTTCATGGGATATCCAAAAGGGATCCTTAAGATTACGTGTAGGACCTCAAGGGCAACGGGGAGTTTGGCTAGATTTTTCCAATGTCGATATCAAAAAACTTTTAGAAGAACCGAATGGATCTCTTAATCAACTCCTCAAGCAAGCTAAAGTGGAGATGGGGCAAAAACGAAAAAGCGTTCGTTGGGTCGTCCAAGATTCAGGAGAGAAAAAACTCAAACTGACAGACCCTGAACCTGAAGTGTGGTTTGAAACTTACAATTCACAAGGGGAGCCTCTCCCCTTGTTTTCTTATATTGGCAGCTTCACACAGCCGGGATTTGAAGCGAATCGAACCATGCTGACGTGGCTCCACCAAGAATTGGCGCAAATTCAACCTACAGGCACACTTGAACTCGGTGCAGGAATTGGTAATTTCACTTTTGCATTGGCAGAATATGGAAACGTTTTCGCTATTGAGTCCGAGGGACTCGCCCTTGAATGTTTGCAAAAAACCCTCTCTCACCTGCCCGCTCTCTATAAAGAACGAATCCACACACAAAAACTACAATTCCACCAAATACCTAAAGAAAGCCTACAAAGCTTTGATCTTTGGCTCGCAGATCCGCCTCGCTCAGGCCTTCAAAGCCTTCTGGGAGAGTTACCACAGGCGATTTTGCCAAGAAACTTTATTTATATTTCTTGTTACTTAGAGAGTTTCGCCCATGACCTAAAAAAATTAAAAGATATGGGTTATGAATTAAGCTCCATCGCTCTGCTCGATCAATTCCCGCAAAGCGATCATTTTGAGATTTTAGCTTCTTTGAAGCTTAATACGTCCAACTGTTCCAACGGTTGAGTTCCGCAATTTCACTTTGAACTTTATAGATCAATTGAAAGGTAGGATCCTCTCCTACGTCGATGGACGGTACCAAAACTTTTGGTTCAGGAATATGAGATAAGTTTTCTCGACTCAAAAAAGGATAATGTGTTTCAAACCGTTGAACCCGCATAACACCCACAGGGATGTGACTGTGAACATCCAGTTTGTTGACGGCCGCTTGACTAATCGAAACGAAAAAAAATAAACTAAAGTTCAAAATAACTTTTACAAAAAAAACCATGGAATCCCTCACTTATGACTTCAGGTGATAGACTTAAAAAAAACAAACTGCAACAAAAAGGTATCGCTTGAAGCTCCCGTTTGCTGTCTTGTTCAAGTTATTGATTCTATTTTTGGGAACCTCTACTTTATTGAGTGGCGGCTGTACAAATATACACACCCCTACGACAGAAGTTTCGGCTCGCTCTCCGATCGCTACTAAAAGATTACTTATCGCTTTAGATGGCGTGGGATATAGCCAATTCAAAAAGTTACAAGAAGGCGGCTACTTTCGACAGTTTAAGCCTGTTGCTCCAATGGTCAGCAGCTTCCCTTCTATTTCAGATCCCAACTGGGCCCTGATCATGAACACAGAAGTGGAAACCTCTTACACAAAAGAGTACATCGACATTGAATACCGGGACGGTAAAAAAATTGGGCGCAAGGTAGGCAGCCTTTTAAACCATCTGAGTCAGCCTCCTCTCTACGAGACTCTTTTTGATTTTAAACCAGAGGGCGTATTACAACATCTTGCAAGCCTGACATGGTCAGAAACTACGGGGCTCTATTGGCTGGACGTGATCGAGAAAGATCTTTTTAACAACTCTTCAAAAGAGTTGTACCAAGCTTTTATTTTTAACACCGACGTTATTTCTCACACCAAAGGGGAACAGGATATCTTGCGATATTTGAGCGAAGTCGATTCAAAACTTATTGGCCTTGAAAAACGCTATCAAGAAAAATTTAAACAAAACTTAGAAATTATACTGCTCAGTGACCATGGAAATATTTTTTTAAAACCTAAAGCCATTCTTCCCGATGAGCGTTTGGCAAAAAAGAAATGGAACCTCAAGGACTATCTCGAAAACGAACGTGACGTCGTCTACGTAATTCCCGAGATTCTTTCATTTGCTGCCTTCTATACGCTAGACAAATCAAAGGCGGCTTTAGCGACAGACTTAGCTGAGATTGAGGGCGTCCATGTCACTCTTACCTACCAAGAACCAAATCGAATCATGGTCTACTCTAAAAACACGATCGCTCAAATCGACGTCGATCCAAAACGAAAAACCGTTGGTTACCGCATCGTTAAAGGTCAAGACCCTTTTTCGCATTCGCATCTCTTCAAAAAAGGACCGCTCTCATGGCCTACGTATTTTCATGAAACACTCGCTACGAAATATCCCTACGCCCTCGTTAGAGCGTGGGAAGCCTTTACGACAAATTCAAAACAAAAGCCCTCTGTTCTTGTGAGCACAAAATCAGGTTATGTTTTTGCGAATAAAGCTCTCGAATGGATTACCATGGTTATGGGATTAGAGAGTGTTCATGGATCCTTTGAAAGAGAAGAAAGTTTAGGGATTCTTGTTTCCAACAAGCGAGAGTTTCCTGCCCTCCCCGTACGAGAAATACATAAGCTTGTAATACAATAACCTTAATTTTTAAAATACAGTATTGTCTTTACCGCGCCCAATAATTTGGGAAACACAAAGTTCGTTTAAACCCTGAGGCATGGCGAGCGGCTCGAAGGTGTTGGGCACACATACTCTGATTGTTATACACTCAGTCACACAATCAAACATTGTATCAGCTTGAATAACACTGGAAGCTGTCGGATTATAATTCCCAGCATTACTACCCATCGCACGCAACGTTAATACCCCTACTGTGGCCGCCGTTGCTTTTTCTAAAAACAATTGCCGATACAAATCTGGGAAATGATGTTGTGGTTTTTTTAAAATACGATCTATTGCAGAAGCAACAACGTCTTCTGATTCTAATTGACGATCTCTAAGCCACGTTTGAATTTTTTGAAAACGACTAGGTATTGCCTCAACCCTTGCAATATTTGAAAAATCTTTGTCTAAAGAAGCATTCGCGGAGTTGGCACATTGTGTATCTGTTTGGCCAGTCATGCAAACACAAGCATCACGTCCCAGGGTGTCTCTTATACAGCGATCACCCGCAGTATTACCTAAACATATTTGTTTCCCACCAGGCAAAATCCGCGCCACACTGGGCGCTGGGCAAACACCCGCAGTCGCTAACCATGCGAGACGTGCGTTCACTATCATTTTAGCGGCATCTTCCATAATGAATGTGTATTTATAGGCAAGTCGAATTCGTGCATGTACACGCGCACGCGACGTCACATACATTTGTGCTGTACCTAACGCGACAAGAATTACCATTGCAATTCCAAAAACAATCACGATGGTTGACATTCCTTTTTGATTTTTAAACATCTGAATGCACTTTAAACGCATATAACTCTCACATCCTGTGCAAGCGTGGGATTTGAAATGGGAAATAATAAAGACTGCCATGCAATCTTTCTGGATCTCCAGTTGCAAGTTGAGAAGGCCCTAAATAATTATTACGAAATCCAATGAAAACTTCCATCGACTTGTCTTTATAGTTTTGTGTTCCCGCTGGGGGATTTGGCAAAAATATGTATTGAGATCGATTGCCACTTAAAAAATAGCGAACCGTTAAAGTAAAAGTTGCTTCTCTTGCATAGGAAGGATTGCCGTTTGCCACCGAAGTAGTCCGAACCAGAAGGCTCACGAAATTTTCATATCTTAATGTCGGCCCATCATCAACCGTCGCAGGAATTGTTGCATTCGCGTTTCCGGCTTCCGTTCCGAGGGTAATGATCAAATTTCCTGAACAGGCCCGAAAGTCATCAGCCTGTCCAATACAATTTGCTCTTGGAGTTTTAAAAAAAATGCCAGTTTCTCGAAAATTATTGGCAATTGTAAACGCAGCTCCACCAATTTCATAAGGAGGTATACCTTGAGCAACCGCCTGCCGTTTAAAAGCGGCAATATTAAATGTGTCGTCAGCGGCAAGACCCACTGAATTAAAATCACTTGCGGAACTTGTAGGATCGGCTTGGGGATTTAAAATTTGCCCACCTTGCGCGCCCATCGTGATGGCATTCACTCCGTAGAGATCTACGGCTTGAGTGGCTACGGTTCTCAGCGCGTAAGCCGCAGTAAGAAGACTTTCTTCGGCAGCGTTTTGATCGATAATACGAACAAAACTTCCCATCGCAAATGTGAGAAGAGCGCCGGCTCCCACAATAACGAAGGAACTGATCGCGACTCCCACCATGAGTTCAATGAGGCTCATCCCTTTTGATGTGAACTTGAACTTAACTGGGACTTTGTATTTTTTTGAGACGCTCTTGTCTTCGGACTTTGGCCCTGTCATACCTTCTCTTCTGTTCGGCCGATTCGGGCATAACTTGAGGAATCTTATGGGGTTTCCCCTCGCTGTCTACAGCAACAAACGTGAGGTAGGCTGTCGAAGTATGATACTTTTTCCCAGTTTGTGGATTTTCGGCTTCTACCCGAACACCCACTTCCATAGAGGTGTTTGAAACATAATTAACGGCAGCACGAAGATTTACAATCCATCCCGTATAAATGGGCGCTACAAAGTAAAGGGCATCCACACTTGCCGTTACTACATTAGATCGAGAATGTCTTTGAGCAGCGATGGCCGCAGCAATATCAATCCACGACATCACGACTCCCCCGAATATACTTCCAAGGGCATTCGTGTGCGAAGGGAGTACAAGTTCTGTCATTGTCACTTCTGAAATCGAAACTGGTCGTGCTTCCATGACTCCTCCAAGAGACAAAAAAAAGAGCTATCTTTTTTCAAAGATAGCTCTGCTTTTACATTCTTTATGAGCTTTAGTATTAAACGCCAAAGCCTGAACCTGAACCAATTCCACGGCCACCGATGCCACCAATTGGTGCGCTACCAGCAGGAATTGTATTCGGGCTTGTTTGAGCATTTACAGCCTGAGGAGCTTGAGCGGCTGGAGCTTCTTCTGTGAAGCTTAAATGTGGCATGCACCATACGATCAACTGTGCACGTGATTTCACATTCATTTTCTTATATATGTTTGTAAGATGAAATTTAACTGTCTTTTCAGTTACAAAGAGTTGGCTCGCCACTTCCTTATTTGACAACCCTTTTGTTACAAGTTCAGCCACTTCGGCCTCACGATTAGATAGACCCTTTTGGGTTAATACGTCTCTGAGCATCCTTGCTCCCTCCGTTATTATATTGTTTTTTGGTATCCCCTAATTTTTACTACTTCTTAATTTCCAATTCAAAAGTACGTAAAACGCTCATCACCTATATCAAAGTCTGACAGCATTTGATCCAACCTGCAATAGGGCAAAAAATCTTTTTTAGCAAAACTAGACCGACCAAAGACCTCAAGCGTCCCTTGATATAATAATTTTTAAGTGCCCGTATCAATTTGTCTATTTTAAAATTAACCGATTTTTATTTTTTCTAGTCTCCGACAGAAGTCGGCCTAGGTAGCAAAAAACTTTTAAAGCTCGACGAGCTTTTCCTGCCAATGAGAAATTTTAACGAGAGCTTCTAAAGGCGTAAGTCGAGAGATATCCATCTCCTTCAACTCCCCAAGCATCGCCGACTCTTGCCTAGTCTCTTCACTCTTTGTCTCTTGAGAAAAGAGATTCATTTGCGATGTGAGCTCTTGCGGCTCGGATTCAAATTGATGGAGAATTTGCTCCGCCCGACGAATCACACTTGTGGGTAATCCCGCAAGTGCTCCCACCTGAATTCCGTAAGATTGTCCTGCAGGGCCTGGCTTCAATTGATAGAGAAATTCCATCTGTCCTTTATGATCACGAATCTCCATATGCGCATTTGTTAAGTGAGGAAGTTTCTCAGCAAGAATTGTCAGTTCATGGTAGTGGGTCGCAAAAAGTAAAGTTGCGCGCTTTTCTGAAATCAAATGCTCTAGGATCGCTTGCGCCAAACTCATTCCATCAAACGTGCTTGTGCCCCGACCAATTTCATCAAGAATCACAAGCGCGGTCGGCCCCGCTTCTTTAAGAATCTCTGCCGTCTCTTTCATCTCCACCATAAAGGTGGAAAGACCTTGAGAGAGTGCATCGTTGGCTCCAATACGCGTCCAAAGGCTTTCAAAAATTGGCAGCTTCGCGGTGGCTGCCGGGATAAAACTTCCAATCTGAGCCATTAAAACGGCGCAAGCGACCTGTCTCATAACTGTGCTCTTCCCTGCCATATTCGGACCCGTTAGAAGTATCCCGTGACCTACAGAAAGATCGACGTCGTTCGCAACAAAAGTTTTTTGCATTTGAGCCAAGAGCTGCTCAACGACGGGGTGCCTCAATCCCTGAACTCTTATGTTACGTTCAACTTTTTCGTCATGAAAGTTCGTAAGTTCTGGGCGTACATATTTTTGCTCATTCGAAAGCCAGGCGAGAGAACTAAATACGTCGAGCTCCGCAATCACCCCAGCGAGCACAAGATAATCACGAATTCTCTCTAGAACACGCTTCTTAAAATCAACAAAAAGTTCAAATTCAAAATCCAGCCGCTGAGTGCGAGCGGAAAGGATTTTTTGCTCGAGGAGATTGAGCTCCTCAGTGGTAAAACGCTCACCGGTGCTTAAGGTTTGCTTACGCATATAATAAGAAGGAGCTTTTTCGGCATGGGTTTTTGTCAGCTCAATGAAGAAGCCAAAGACGTTATTGTATTTGACCTTTAGCGATGAAATTTTCGTTGATTCGCGCTCACGCGCTTCAATTTGCAAAAGTTTTTCTTGAAGATTTGAAGTTAAGTCTATGTATTCATCAAGCTTTTCATTGTAGCCTTTTTTAAAAATTCCGCCTTCTTTAGGGGACAGCGGCAAATCTTCGGCGAGAGCCTTCAGCGCCTCTTGCGAATCTTCATATATTTTCTGGAATTCTTTAGAGGAAATTCGCTTATGTTCATGAAGGAGCTCGACGGCGGCCGCAGTAGATTGCATGAGACTGAGCAAATCTCTTCCGCCACAGGCTGGGAGATAGAATTTGCAAACACGTCGTTCGATATCTCCAATGGCCATAAGCTGTTCACGAAGCCTTTGAAGCTTGGTGTGCTCCGACGCCCAATGAGCAATTTGATTTTGACGATATTGAATTTGTTCTTCGTTCACTAACGGAAAGGCGAGCCAGTTTCTTAGCTTTCGAGCGCCAAGAGATGTGCGAGTACGATCGATCGCCCAAAAAAGAGAACCCTTTTTTTCGCCGTGGTAAGTTTCAAAAATCTCGAGATGTCGCAAAACCTGAGGGCTGAGCCGCATACGCTCGTAAAATTCTCGCTGCTCAAAAACTAAAGATTGAGTTTCAAAGCTTGGGAGTGCTTGTTGAATGTACTCAGTCAGTCGCTCTTGAGAGGACCTCTCATCTGTCACAACGCTGAAACAAAATGGAATTTCAAGTTTCCAGCTTTCGATCAAAACCTTTTGCTTTTCGGTACAGACAATTTCTTTAGGGCTGATTAATTCTAAAATGCGCCCCTTCTCTGATGGCTTCACCAAAAAGAAAAAGGCCTCACCAGTACTGCTATCGACAAAACTCACTTCCTGGTCGTCAAAGGCCGCAATGTAGTTTGGTCGGTCATTGGCTAAGGCGTCTGGATCGTAAGCCATTCCGGGAGTTAAAATGCGAGTGATGCCTCTTTTCACAATGCCCTTGGCTTGTTTTGGATCCTCGAGCTGATCACAAATGGCGACTTTATGGCCCGCATTTAAGAGTTTATTGATCGGGCCCGCAACGCTGTGATGAGGCATCCCACACATGGGCGTCTCATCTTGTGCTTTTTTATTTCGACTCGTTAAGGCGATGGAAAGAATAGGTGCCGCAGTTATGGCATCATCATGAAACATTTCATAGAAATCCCCCATGCGGAAAAGGACGATTTTATCAGGATGGGCCGACTTGATTTCCCAGTACTGTTTCATAAGTGGAGTCATAGGCCGAAGATCCCCTTCCTCATGGCTCAAGTCGACACATGATACGGTGAGTTGAAGGTAAATTTCTCGACCATCGTTGAGTTTTTAAAACGAGCCGCCGAACAACTACCTGCATGATTTTACGTTGGATGGTTTTTGTTACAATTGGAATACTTTTGGGTTTGAACGACATCGCACTAGCGAATAACTGCGCGTGTGAAGAGATCGTCTGCACTCCCTGTCAGCAAGAAATTGATGTCAAGTTTTATACGGAAAATTGCGGAAACAAAGGACAAGTCAAATCCTGTAAAAAACCTGTCTGCCAAGATATAAGTCCACTTCCAAAGCATTGCCAAGCAACTCTCCCAAAAACTCAAGAGCCTCCTAAATCAGTAACAGCTGTAAAACCAGAAGTTCCCGCTGTTAAAAAATCTGTTGGAACTGTGCTCTCGTCTTTAGGGCAAGTGACTGTGTTTCGAGAAAAAATTGAAAACCCTCTCAAACTCGGTCAAGGCGTATTCAATGAAGATATCATCAGAACAGGTGAAGATGGCAAAATAAAAATTATGTTTCTCGACAAAACAACTGTAAGTCTTATTCCAAAATCAAAAACGCAAATTCAATACGAAGGCAAACCTGGCGAATCCAAAACTCTCCTAGATCTGATGTATGGAACGATTCGTAGCACTGTCACTTCTAACCAAGAGCACAGCGAGCATTTTCAAATTCGTACACCTTCTGCCGTTGCGGGAGTTCGAGGCACCGACTTCATTACAACTTATTACGAAACTTCAAAGATCACTAAAGTTCAAACTCTTGAGGGCAGCGTTGAGCTCAAGTCTCTTGCGGGAAAAAATAAGGTTCTTGTCTCTGGTGGTTACTACGCGAGTTACGTCATCGATAAGGAACATCAGGGTTCAGACTCGAGCTCAATGAAGTATTTAGATGCTGGTTTTTTAACCCCACTTGAAAAACTCACCCCTGATCAAAAAAATGAGATTCTTTCTAAAACCCAGATTCATACCGAACGCACCATTGCCGCTCATAAAACGATAGAAAAAACGATCATCTGCCGTGCACCCGCCGCAAAATTCAATGAATGTTCGTGGACTTGTAAGAACAATCCTCAAGGTGCAAAAACTTGTCGCACAGACTTGCCTCGAGTCTCTTGTGTGAGAAAACGTTGTGATGCCAACGGGAACTGGTCCGATGATCAGCGCCTCCCGGCGAGCGACGCCCATAAGTGCGAAGCCACCATCACCACCTCCCCTTGCGACTACTAAAAGGTGCGCCGCTCCTTTTGGTAGCAATGGTGCGTCAACGCTTTTCAATTCAAAGATTTAACGCGAATATCACTTTTTTCCCTAAGCTCGAGTGGCGAAACTGGTAGACGCACAGGACTTAAAATCCTGGGGTTCGGTTAAACGGCCGTGCCGGTTCAAGTCCGGCCTCGAGCACCAACATTTTATTTCAAAAATGAGTTCACAAAAGATTTGTGTTTCAAATCGGTAAAAGAAATCTGGCAGGTTACGGTCATAGTCGCATGTAGAAATTTATAGCTACAACCCACTGATAAAAAATTTCAGTACTCGTGAAAAACCTTATTCTTTAATAGAGATATCTAAAACAAATTTGAAGCTGCATTAAAAGGAGAAATCAAATAACATTTCTGGAATGTTAGATCCGACTTGTGCCTCCAAAACTTCCGCAGATACGGCCCAAATCATTGGGCAAAATGCGGCTCAACTGGCTCTCATTGAAGTGAGTCTTGGAAGTCTCGTACATGCATTTAAAATTCCTTTTGGTGGAACACTTCTCTCGCTGAACCAAACTTATTTTCTTGTTCGAGTAGGGCAGCAGACCAAAAACCACCCCTCTGCTTCGACGCTACCCTTCTCTGTCTCCTGTATTGTCGCGATGCTCAAAAGCCTTGCTCCAGCGGGAAATAAACTTGCGCCTATGGTGAGTATTAGCATGCAGGGCTTTCTTTTTTCGCTGCCCCTTATGGTTTTTGGAGTCAGTTCCCCTGCCCTTATCTTTGGCGCCGCTCTATCAAGTGTCTGGTCTGTCCTCCAGCCTCTTCTTTCTTACTATGTTCTCTTCGGACCAGATTTGTTTCTTGCCGCAGAGTCTCTCGCAAAGAAGACTTTTCCTTTTTGGAATTTATCTGTCACTCATCTTCTCCAAGCTCTTTTCGCACTTATTCTCGTAAAAGCGTTTGTAGCCGTAGCTCTTGCACTTCTTGCTCTCAAAAAAGAGGATTCATTATTCCCGGTGACTCCAACAATAATAAAGACTTCGACAAAAAAACAAAGCTTTTCTCAAAGCCCACTCCTTTTGGCGCTTAAAGACCTTCTTCGACCGCTTTTTATATTTTCTTTTTTAATGACAGGTGTGTTCCTGTATCACGTTGAAAGCGACTCTTCTCAACTCATATGGAAGCTGCTCAGACCTATCGCCATAGCATTTCTATTCTTTTATATCTCGCGAACTTTTCTGATTTCAAAATTATTAGGTAAGCTAAAAGACACCCGATGGGATTTTCTCCATCGGGCCTATGAAATTGCGCTTCAGCAAATGAATAAACTGAGCCGGAAGGCGATTTAGAGCGCTCGTACTGTTGCAATAATTGCGGGAGCTCGTCGTAAATTTAATTTAGCATCACGGATATAAATCAACGCTTGCTTTTGACTTAGGCGACCAGCTGCCATTTTATTACAAACTTCTGGTTCAAGGGGATCGGTGATTGTGTAAACCGATACGTGTTGAGGCCAAAGATTATCTACATTGTTACTTCCACCTGCGCAAAGAGGGAAAAAGTGATCAATTTTATATTGAGATCTTTTGCTCTCTTCAATGTGGTAGCCAAGCTTCGTATTATACATTCGAATGATCTGCCACTTCAGCGAAGTTTCTACGCTTCGAGTACAATAAGCAATCTGCTCTGGGTAGCGGTAGGTATTAGGATTCGAACAGAGAGAACCCCTCGTGAGAGTCTGATCAGGACTCACCGGATAGACCGTATTTTTTTGTGGAATTTCGTAAGCGAAAGAAAAACTGCTTACAAAAGTTATGACACTTAGAACACTCGCAACGTAGCGAACGAAAGAACCCCTCATTTTGCCTCCAAATAGTGATGCATTTACGGTGCATCGTAGAAACGCCAGACCTTATAACTGACTTATACTTGTAGTAACTAAATCCAACCTGCATCAGCCTGGAAAGAGTGGCAACTAGAAAAAGAAGGCATAACGCTATGCCATGGAATTAAATAACCATGCAGCTCCACGCACCCCGCTCGAATCTCCGTACTTTGCTTGTAGGAGACGAGTGGAAATTCCATCTGAAAAAGCATACTGCTGAAGTCGTGCTGGAACCTCGGAATAAATTTCCTGCATGTTCGAAACACCTCCGCCCAGAACAATCGCTTCTGGATCGAAAACGTTAATCACTTGTGAAAGGGCGCGTGCGATGCGATCGAAAAAAAGTTCCAAAGTTTGCATCGCCGCCGCATCCTTTTGATGAAAAGCTTCATGAATTTCTTGGACTGTTTTTTTCTTTTGAGACTTTAAAAAATATTCTTTTTCTATGCCCGTACCGGAGAGATAAAGTTCGTTACACAGCCGCTTTCCGCAATAGCAAGCTTCACGCTTCCACTCTTCTTCTGTGGGCCACGCAAGGGCGCAATGCCCCCATTCTCCAGCGATCGCATTTCCCCCGACGATAATTTTTTTCTCAAATACGAGACCGCCACCACACCCCGTTCCAAGAATCACACCAAAAACCGAATTAAAAATTTGTGCAACCCCATCGGTTGCTTCAGAAAGAGCAAAACAGTTTGCGTCGTTGGCTAAACGCACCGGCCGATGCAAAAGTAATTCTAGATCTTTTGCGAGGGGTTTACCGATGAGGCAAAGAGTATTGGAGTTTTTAATAAGTCCTGTGCGAGGAGAGACGGCACCAGGGATACCAATCCCCACCCCTATCTTCTCGTCAAACCCAATCAAGCTTTGAGCAGTATTCACTAGATCTTTAAGTGCATTTAGGATACGGGCGTAGTCATTTTTTGGAGTCGGAACTCTTTCACGATAGAGAATGTTTCCCGACATATCGAGCACACATATCTCTATTTTCGTTCCGCCTAAATCCACACCCACACGATGCTTCATGTTACCCCTATTCAAACGCAAAATGTCTTGTAACCTTTTGGGGCATGATCAAGCAAGTTTTTCGATTCAGTTTTACGGACGCCTTTATTCACACTCTAGAGATGTGGCGACGCTCCTGGGCTCCACTTTTAGCCCTCACTTGTTTTTTTGAGGGATTCGGATGGCTTTCGCTGCGCCTTCTAGCAGAAAATCAAATTTCGCAACAAATTTTCCAAGCTCTTTGGAGCCTAGCCGTCGAAAGCGTTTTCCTCCTTATTATCCCTAAACTCTATAAAGATTGGCTGGAAGGAAAACCACCTCAACCAGTTTGGCCTCATGTTAAAAAACACGTGGAACCCTTCACCATTGAGAGTTTGCGGGTTTTAGGCCGCGTCTCCATAGGTTTTCTCCTGCTTATTGTTCCGGGCCTTATTCGTGCCATTCAGTACTATTTTGTGGGATATATCATCCAGTTTGATCCGCGTTATGAGCGAGGCGAAGTCGACGCGCTCGAGGCGTCAAAAGCTCTGGTTCAGGGGCGTTTCTTTCTCGTTTTAGGCGTTCTCATCTGGATCTTAGCCCTCTCTTTGCTAGGTCAACTACGAGATCTCACAAGTCTCTCAGAAATCGCGACAAGCGCCGCTTTTGTTTTGATGCTTTTCCTCAGAGTTTACATGCAAATTGTTTTGTATTACTTTTACTCCCTTCTGCAAAAGACAAGGCCGTAAGGCAAAGGAGCATATATGGGTTGGCGATTTGGCTGGGAAGAAATTCCCGAACGAAGCCGTGGGTTAACGTTTGATGATCTCTTAATAACCCCTAACAAATCTGAGATTCGCTCGCGCCGCGATCCTGATCTTAAAACTCTTTTTACTCGAAAAATTCAAATTGGAATCCCCATCATCAGCGCCAACATGGACACCATTACGGAAGCCGATATGGCTATCAGCATACGTTCCATTGGAGGCATCGGAATTCTTCACCGCTTTATGTCGATTGCCGATCAAGCCGCTCAAGTGGCAAAGGTGAAAGAGGCGAAGGCCACTCCTATTATCGCCAGCGTCGGCGTCAACTCTGATGAAAAAGAGCGAGCCGCGGCTCTCATCAAAGCCGGTGCTGAAGGCCTAACTGTAGACATTGCTCACGGTCATAGCATCGCCATGATCGAAACCGTCAAATTCCTCAAAAAAGAATACCCCCATATTGAAGTGATCGCAGGAAACGTCGCCACTCCTGAAGCGACCAAAGAGTTGATTGAAGCAGGAGCTGATGCCATCAAAGTTGGAATTGGGCCAGGCTCTATGTGTACCACCCGTGTCATCACAGGTTGCGGAGTTCCGCAAGTTACAGCTATCGCGATTTGTGCGATGGCGGCAAAAAATACGGGTGTTCCTATCATTGCAGATGGCGGCATTAAATCTTCCGGCGATATCGTCAAAGCTCTTGCTGCAGGCGCAAGCTCGGTCATGCTCGGGTCTATGCTCTCAGGCACTCTCGAAACTCCCGGAGAAGTACGCCAAGGTCGCAAACAGTACCGTGGAATGGCTTCGCGACAAGCTCAAACTTCTTGGCGCGGAGGAGTTCCTGAGGGAATGGCTCCCGAAGGCGAAGCTACAACTGTTGCCGTAAAAGGCCACGTTCGTGATGTGATTCTCGAACTCTGTGGTGGTATCCGTAGTGGGATGAGTTACATCAGTGCGAATGAAGTAAAGGAAATAGCAGAGAAGACTCTTTTTGTCGAAATGAGCCAGGCTGGATATTTTGAATCTCACGCTCACGGAGTCTCACGCACTACACCTGTCTGGGATAAAACTTAATCAATGTCCTCTTTGATTCAATTATTCCAGAGTCTTTTTCGGCAGCGTCGATTCTATTATCTTCTTACGGGATTCTTTCTTTTAGGAATCATCTGGGGAATCGGATACCGTTCATTTTTTTTAAAACCCGGCTTTATTCTGATTCCGCAAAAGAAAAACTTAAAAGTTTTGGCGCTGGAGAATACTTTCCCAAGCGATATTATTGAAGGGTTTCAAACCCACTCAAAGATTGAAGTCGATCTCGCTTATTTTAAAACTCCTGAAGAATTATTAAAATTTGCTTCTGAAAATTCTTTTGATGTCGTGGTCTTTAAATCCTATTTAGCGAACCAACTTTTAGAAAAAAAGTTTCTAGCGCCTCTCGACCATGCTCGCATTCAAAATTGGCCCATGATTTCTCACGACTTTCTTGGACTTAGCTTTGATCCTGAAAATGATTTTTTTGTGCCACTCGGTTGGGGACTTATGGGGTTTCTCTACCTTCCCTCAAAGTGGACGCACCCCCCTCACCTGATCAAAGATTTTTTAACTTCCACATATGAAGGAAAAATTGCACTAAATCCAAGAGAGGAAGACCTTTTTTTCTTAGCTGAGAAAAAGTGGAGTATTCAAAAACATTCCGACGACAAACTAAAAGCCCAAGCTCTCTTAGAGTTTCAAAAGCTGAAGCTATTAGCCGCTCAGCCTCCACTGCCACCATTTTCCATCACAGATGTTGAACTTCAAACGACTCCCCGTTTCGCATTTTATTTGTCTCATGGTGAAGGTTTCCATTTGGCTCAGAATAATAAAGCCTGGCGCTTTATTGTTCCTGAAGATGGTGCGCTCCTTTGGACTTTGAATCTGGCTCTTTCTCATCAAAGCCCAAATATCTCCTTAGGGTATGAATTTATTGATTATATGCTCGCACAAGAAGTGGCGCCAGACTTCGCTATCTTACAAAAGACAGGGACCACGGTAATCCTTCAAAACAAAACAATTCCCGATCACCTAAACTATTCATATTTACAAAAGCTAAACCCCCAGTCCTTAACTCTCGCACGTGGTCGAATCTCACCTTGAGACATCTATAAATCAATACACGAGGCATAGAGTCTCGACATGTAAATCTCCTCATCGAATCTACAGAATTTGTTGATGAAACCGATAAGTTTAAAGTCGAGTGGCGCCTTAATTTGCCGACTCGATTTGAAGGAGACTCATTGTATGTCGAAGAAAGAACAAGCAACTAATGGTCAGCAAAAAGTAGCACAAATTGGTGGTCCCGGCATTGGTGCCAACCAAACTTCTGTAAACAAATGTTTAGCAGATTGCGGTAAGAAACCTCAAGTTGCTGGCTTTTGCGAAGAACATTTTCGTTGGTTTAAAGAAGGTATGATTACTAAAGAGGGCAAAAAGCCTGTGGATTTTGATAAGAAACTCCTCAATTTCATGAAAAAGAAAAAAGCGGCTTAATTTAAGTTCGCCTTAAAGAGGTAATTGTTTGAATCGCCGGAACCAGGGTGCAGTTGTTATTCCTATTAGACCCCAAAGCGACAGAAGACTTGCAAGTTCTTCTGAGCTGGGCCGTCTATTGTCTCAACATGAGACTGGCGAAGTTCTCGACCTCATTCTAGAAAAGGCCGTACAGAACATTAATGCTGAGGGCGGTAGCATTTACTTTATCCAAGACTTAAAACAAGAATCCTTTGGAGGCACTCTCCCCCGGTTCCATAAAGTTTTACGCTTTTATCGCAGTATCAATATTGAATTGAACAAAAAAGATCTTCATACCTCCTACATTGGCATCGATAATAAAAGTATTGCCGGATATGTCGCCCTGACTGGGGAAATCGTTCGTCTCAACGATTGTTACAAACTTCCAAAAGAAACACCCTACCGCTTTGATGACACTTTCGATCTTCAATCTCAATATCGAACAAAATCTGTGCTCTCGGTGCCGATCAAATCTTCATCAGGAAGCGTGATTGGGGTTGTACAACTCGTCAATAAACGAACGAAAAAGCGAAATGCAAAAACCGGCAGATATCAAATCACTTCTTTTTCTCTTCAAGATGCACAATTGATTGAAGCGCTCGCTTCACAAACCGCCATTGCTCTAGAGAATGCAAAACTTTCTAGCGACATCGCAAATCTCTTCGAAAGTTTCGTTCGGGCTTCTGTTACTGCCATTGAGTCTCGTGATCCCACGACGAGCGGTCATAGTGATCGTGTTGCTGCGATGACGGTGGCTCTAGCAAAAGTGGTAGACCAAACAAGCTATGGGCCTTTCCGACAGGTTAAGTTTTCTCCCCAACAACTTCAAGAAATTCGCTACGCGAGCCTCCTTCATGACTTTGGAAAAATCGGTGTACGCGAGAATTTACTTTTAAAGGCAAAAAAACTTTTCCCTAATGAGCTTGAAGTTATTATGTTACGCATTGACTCCGTTCGAGCAAAACATGAAACCCAAATGTGGAAAGGGTTCGCCGAGCATTTAATTCAATGCCAATCAGAAGCTTGCAAAAGGAACGATCTCCAATTGGTCCAGCAGCCAGAACAACTCTATTTAAAAACTCAAGAACAGCTAGACCAGTACAACCGCAATCTAGAAACACTTCGCAGCAACATCTTAAAAGCGAATGAATCCCAAGTGATGGACGGAGACTTTGATATCGAATCTCTTATCCGTTTTATTCAAACTCTCTCTCAGCAGACAGGCCAGCTCATCCTGAGCGATAACGAAACACTTCGGCTTTCGATTAAGCGTGGAACTCTCTCTAATGATGAGCGTAAACAAATTGAAAGCCACGTCAGCCATACCTTCCAGTTTTTAAGACAAATTGCTTGGACCGACGCTTTATCCAGCGTTCCTAATATTGCCCATGCACACCATGAAAAGCTCGATGGAACAGGCTATCCCTTAGGTCTCAAAAAAGATCAGATTCCTCTTCAATCAAGAATGATGGCTATTAGTGATATCTACGACGCTCTCACCGCCATGGATCGCCCCTATAAACGAGCGGTGAGCCAAGAAAGGGCGATCGAAATCCTTCACATTGAATCAAAACAAGGCAAGTTAGACACCGAACTTCTCAAAATTTTTATTGAAAGCGCTGCTTTTAAAGAGGCTCTCAAGATTGATAAGATCAAACGCTCCGCTTAAACAAAATCCCCCACATTCGTCTCAACTTTTATAGGTCCTGTGCCGATCTTTATCATAGACATGATACATCGCCCATTTAGCATCATCATTTTGACTTTCCTTTTTGCTCTTGTGACACCCGTGTCAGCACTGCTTTGGCTTTTTCAACATGATGGAAATTATTTTTTAGCGGCGAAAGAAGCTAACCCAATTCTTGTGGGCTTTTGCGTTGCTTCTTGCCTTGTGAGTTTAGGAATTTGGCGCGTAAAGAGCTGGGGATACTTTTCTTTTCTCGCTCTCGCCGTCAGCACTCTTTGCTACTTAACTTATCAATACGTCATGAACATGGATGCCTACTTCCATATTAATATTATGGTCTGTGCACTATTCTCAACGGCTGCTGCTTTCTTTTTACAAAAGCATGTCTCTGCACCTTACTTTAATCCAAAACTTCGATGGTGGGATCGTAATCCGCGCTATCGAATCCAGATCGCTGCTAAATTCCAAATTGATCGTCAGACACGTAAGGGAAATCTTCTCGATATCTCTAAAGGTGGATGTTTTACCGAACTCGATACAAAACTTATCGTCGGCGAAGAGATTGAAATTCGCATCATGCTTTTAAAATTTGATTTTACAACAAAGGCTAAAGTGATTTGGTCCTGTGAAGATCCTAAAGGCTACGGATTACTTTTCCAAGGTATGACTTCTCGCCATCGCAAAGAACTCAACCAAATCATTCAGTACTTGGTAGACTCTATGGGCGAACAAGGCCCTGTTATCAACAAAGGCATCTCCGCCGCTTCTTGATTCAATCCAGGATTAACGATTCTGTACTTTTAAGTTGCTAAACGGTCGTGTCGCGCGACCCTGATGATTTTGCTTCAAGCGTCCGATCGTATCGATACGTCGTTGAGCCATCACATGAGCCGCGGTGTTGGTAGATACTCTTTCGGACTCTGCAATCTGGAAGATGTTCATGAGATTATCATAAATCTTATTCACAATTTCCATTGAGCGTTCTTTAGAATAACCTTCGAGCTCCACCCATACATTTACAAGTCCACCGGCATTGATGACGAAATCAGGGGCGTACAAGATCCCAAGCTCTTTTAGCATGTCTCCATGTTTTGGTTCTGCCAATTGGTTGTTGGCGGCTCCTGCAATAATTTTACATCGCAATTTATTGATCGTTTGATCGTTGATGACCGCTCCCATCGCACATGGAGCAAAAATATCACAATCGGTAGCGACAATTTCTTCTGTACTACAAGCGTTGGCACCGAATTGAGTTACAACGCTGTTCATTTTTTCTTTATCGATATCCGCCACAGTGATCACCGCTTTTTCTCTCTGAAGAAGAGAAACGAGATGGTAACCGACATGACCAAGTCCTTGAACAGCGACCTTTAATCCCTTTAAACTTTCGCTACCGAATTTTGTTTTCGCACAAGCTTTCATTCCAATGAGAGTTCCCTGCGCTGTAAAAGGGCTTGGATCTCCAGAACCACCAAGAGCACTGGATGTCCCAGTGACCCAAGGAGTTTCCATCAACACGTGTTCCATATCTTTGACCGAGGTTCCAACATCTTCTGCCGTGATGTAACGACCGTTGAGTGAGTTAACAAATTGTCCGAAGGCACGAAAAAGGCCTTCGGACTTATGAGTTTTGGGATCTCCGATAATCACGGCTTTCCCACCACCGAGGTTAAGACCTGCTGCCGACGCTTTGTAAGTCATTCCACGTGAGAGTCGAAGCACATCCACTAAAGCTTCATCATCGCTTTTGTAATTCCACATGCGAGTGCCACCAAGCGCGGGCCCTAGTGCTGTGTTATGAATGGCAATGATGGCCTTCAATCCCACTTCTTTGTTGTGACAAAAAATAACTTCTTCGTGGTCCCCGTGCTTTTGAATGACATCAAATACCGACATGATATGGCCTCACTTATTGGGTTTGGAGCATCCTAATTTTTTCAATTTTATGTGTCGAGAAAAAAGGCATTTTTAGAAGGGAGAAATAACGCGCATCTGTATAGCAGACACCTATTTAAAAGCTATTGGAAGGCGTACAAAAGAACAAAGTGGTAACCGACGTAGGTGTTCTTTTCGATATAATAACGGGGTTCAAATTTAAGGATGAGCGGATGCGTTCGGTAGCTCAACGAACCATTCATTACGATTCCCATATCTGTGCGATTATAGCTGGTAGGATCCGCCTGAATGTAACTTAAAGCCAGCATAGGACCAGCACCAATAGTGAAGGCTCCGTTTTGTTCTAGAAAATTAGCCACGGCGTAAGTCAAAATAAAATCCATAATGGCAATATGACCTGCAGCGGTGGTCGTTGGAGAATTATAGTAACTTGGAGCTCCATGATAATAAAGTAGGTCAGCTTCCATTCCAAAAGAGCCATCAATAAAACTGGCACGGGAAGCGTATTGAAGACCTAAAAACATCAAGTTTTCTGAGAAATCACGGCGGTTGAGCAGCTCGCGATAATTGAGAAAGCCTAGATTCAAACCAATCCCTTGTGTCACTCCTACTGGACTGAGGCGTTCTTGACCTTGTTTTTTTCGAACCGAAGTTTTTTTGGTATCTAAGCTTTTTCCAGAATTGATTTCTGAAAGCGGGCGCCCATCCACACTTAAGAGATCCGTATCGGCCATATAACCAATCACTCCACTTTTCAGTCGCACCCGATGGAAGGCTCCAAACGGCTTTGAAGAAATAGGGAGTTTTTCTCCTCGAGATAAATAATTAATGACAGTAGAATCAAAATCCGCAGATTTGTAAACCATCGCTCCTTCAACAGCAACGACACCTTCTTGCGCGGAAAAAGCAATAGTTGGCGAGACACACCACAGAGTAATTACTAAAATTTTTTTTATATTTGTAAACGTAATTTCCATACTCTCAAGAAAGCCTCAACAACAATTTTGGAGGACATCTTACTCTGCCCTACCCGACGCTCTTCAAAAAGAATGGGAATCTCAGAAATTTTAAACCCTTTTTTGAGGGCACGATATTTTAATTCAATTTGAAAACTATAACCCTCTGATTTCACTTTTTCTAATTCAATAGCTTGTAGCACATTTCGTTTCCAACCGTTAAATCCACCAGTCCAATCTTGAAGAGGAAACCCGAGAATGAGACGAGAATAAATCCCACCACCGCGGCTTAAAATCTTACGACCCAATCCCCAGTTTTGAGTTCCCCCGCCCTTGACATAACGAGACCCCACCACAACTTCGGCCCCCGCTTCTCCGGCTTTCAAAATATTTTTTAAATCTAATGGCCGATGAGAAAAATCCGCATCCATTTCTACGACAAATTCATAACCATGTTTTAATGCCCAATCAAAACCGGCAAGATAGGCGCGACCCAAACCCTGCTTACCGGGGCGTTCTAATAAATGAATTTCGGGGTGTTTTTTAGCAAGCTCTTTTACGACGGCACCTGTACCGTCAGGAGAATTATCATCTACGACAAGAATATGGACAGGCCCTACCGTCGAAAAAATTTCCGGTATGATTTGAGAAATGCTTTCCTTCTCATTGTAGGTCGGGATCACGACGAGTGACTTCATAGACCTTTACCTCTCCATTAGAATCTCTAGTATTCATGAGACCACTCTGAGAGGCAACAAAAACCAACGGTCATGACTTTAAGCTGCAGATTTCTCGAAAGTTTCTTCGATATCGCAAAGATGAGCAATCAGAAAACTTTCCATCAATTGCATAGAGCGGGAGACTTCTTCCTCTGTTCCTTCACACACGACGTTTTCAAACGCAACATCCATCTCCGAAAGCAAATCCATTTTACCGCTTTGAACCTGACCCACTAATTTCTCAAAATTTTCAATTGCTGACATAAAGACCTCCCTGTCTCTCTTTGAAACATCGGAAGCTTACAGAAAAACTATAATTCTCATACTTAGGTCTGAGAAAAAGCTAGACCTTCATCTGTAGACGAGAGGCTTTCTTCTCGGGCGGTAAAATGGGCGCAGTAGGTGTGCTCAGATTTTTAGCCGTGGCCTGAGACGCCTTGTGTGGCCTAAATTGTTTGAGCAGTTGATACGTTTTTTGAGAGAGAAGAGAATCTGGAGTGAGTTCTAACTGTTCAATTCGCTGTTTTACAAGCGCCGCTGCTTTTTCTGGATGTTTTCTATAGACGTGTGGATCAAAACCACAATACTGGCAGACGACTGCTAATCTGTGGCGCATAAGTATGAGGATTTCCATGACAATGAGCAGACAAACAAAAATGACGATGGCTTCGGGATGCAAGGATTGCCAAAAGATATAAGAAAGCGCCATGGCCATCAAAGAAGCCGCAAACGTATCACTTAAACCAATTCCCTTTTTCATGTAGACGCTTCGCTGAGATTTACAAAAAGCGCAGATTCTTTTTTGCGAAGAGGTGAAAAAACCCATAGACTCATTATGGCAGAAACACCCCTAACCCACTATGGCTTTAAGACCCAAGCCAGATCAAAGCCTAAGTTTCATGACTTGCTCTTTATTCCCACACAAAGTCCTGAAATAATGAGGGCATGAATACATATAAAGCGCTTTTAATGATTCTTACACTCGCAGCCTTTTCATCTTTCGCCCAAGCGAACGAGGAAGAAGGTCTAGACTACAACAGCATCGTTAATGAACTCTCTAAGACAAGAACCGAAATGCCAAAAACAGATAGCGAGTATGGCGATGATCCTCTCTCCCAGGTGGCCATTCACTTGGGCCTCGCCATGACCAACACGAATTTTGGCATTGAACACGTAGACGGCACAAAAACCCAAGCAACCCAAAGAGGTATTCAAGCTGCCTTGGGTATCGATCTCCTCTCCCCACGTTGGATGGCGGAAGGTACAATGCAAAACTATTTCGACAGAGAGTACGAACAAGGTCATGTCTCTCTCCAAGAATTTGATCTCAAAGTTTTTTATAAAAATCGCCTTGATACATCTTTAGGATATCGTATCGGTGGCGGACTTGCAGCACGATATCTGACTCTTAAGAGCGCCAAGGGGGGCGAGCAAAAATTTACAACGCCCTCTTCTGTTGCAGCTGTGGGACTTGATCTTTTTATTAATAATACTTTTAGTATTGGTGGCGAAGTCTCTGCTCGTAACTCCTTAGTGGCCAGTGAAACGCCGGATCAATCTTCTATTGATTTCTTGTTACGTATAGATGCACACCTTTAACCGATCTGAAAGATTCATATGGCAGCATGGCTCGAACAACTACGTCTTCCAGAACGCACACGGGAAATTAGTTTTTTCCTAAAGGCTTTCGTTCGACAACCCTTCATATCCATTCGAAAACTTCCTAACTGGGATTTCGAGACATCCATTCTCTTAGTCGCCTACTGCTCCATCGCCTCTGCCATCCTCACAGGCCTTTTCATGAAAGGTTTTTTAGCCCTCATCTCCAGCATTATTCTTGTCCCACTCATGACTCTGATTGGTCTTGGACTTGCGACCGCTTTTTTCCACTACGCCTTTATCTTTCTCTATGATCGATCTATCGATTGGAAAAAAGTTTTCCAAGTTCTCGCAGTCGCGCTTATTCCGTTTATGATTCTAAGAGTTCTCGGACACTGGCTTGGCCCGATCGTAATGATCGCCTTCGCCATTACTTGCGTGCTCCTAATTGTTGGGTTCGTTGACAATTTCTATCTCCCTAAACGCGGAATCATTAAGTTAATGGGCCTAATATTTAGTCTTTTCTTCTGTCAGTGGGTCTACTCCACAATCAAGAACACACCTAAAATCGCCGACTACCGCGACCGCATCTCCAACGACTCCCTAAAAGTCCTCGATGCTGAATTCAGCGATGAACTCAAAAAGAACTCCGAAGAATAATTTCTATTAATTCTAAAAATTGAATCGTTACTTACGTGAAGTGTGTGAGGCATAGGTGCTTTTCGTGTCTCCGAGCACGCGGCCATCCATGGCCTCGCCGACCGGCAAGCGCGCCTTCCATGGGTCGGAGGTGCTCGGAGACACGAAAAGCACCTATGCCTCACAAAGCAACTCTGGGTAGCTAACGATTCAATTTTTAGAATTAAAAAAAATTAGTAGCCAGTACTGCCGAAACCGCCTTCGGCACGGACGGACTCACTAAGTTCATGAATCTCAATGAACTCAGCGGTGATCACAGGGCAAAGTACGAGTTGAGCGATGCGATCTTGATCTTGAATCGTCATCGTTTCCTGACCGAGATTGATAAGTCCCACTTTCACTTCGCCGCGATAATCTGCATCGATGGTGCCGGGAGCGTTACAAACTGTAATCCCTTTGTTGATCGCCCAACCGCTTCGTGGTCGCACTTGAATTTCGTAGCCTTCGGGAATCTCAAATGAAAGTCCTGTCGGTATGAGAGTGCGTGCACCAGGCTTTAAAATGATTTCGGATTCAAGTTGTGCGCGTACATCAAAACCGCTCGCCCCTGTCGTTTGGTAAGTAGGGAGTTCTCCTTTAAAGTGAGGCCATTTTTTTAGGGGTAAAGAAATTTTCTTAGCCACCGAAAGTCTCCACCCATTTTTGGTCTTTTTTGGATTTGTGTGGTCCCATGATCAGGAGGCTCATTTTGTCTAAATCGAGATATTTTCGAATGTATTCTTTCATGCTCTTAAGTGTAACCGCTTCGATTTCTTCGACCACTTGGTCCACAGGTCGGTATTCGCGGAAAACAATTTCGTTTACTCCGAGTGAATTCATGCGATTTTCCATGTCATCGGCCCCGAGGAGAATTCCGGCGCGAACCTGATTTTTAAAAAGACTTAAATCACTGTCCGCAAGGCCTTCTTTTTTAATACGTTTTAATTCGTCTTGAATAATTCGAACCACTTTTTGAGCTTGGTCTGACGAAGTGTGCGCGTAGATATTGATCAAACCCGTATCGGTAAAGGTACTTAAGCTCGAGTAAACCGCATACGCAAGACCTTCATCTTCTCTGACTCTTTGATAAAGCTTGGAGGTCATCCCTCCACCGAGAAGCGCATTTAAAACGAAGGCTTCAAATCGCTGTTTGTCTTTAAAACTTGTTGCGGGGAATCCCATTAAAATATGAGACTGCTCAGAATCACGTTGAAACACTTCGCGAAAACACTCAACCTTCACTTTTTTGTGAGGAGCGGATTTACGACCTACCTGTACGCGACCCATTTTCTTTTTGATTTTTTTTACGAGAGTTTCATGATTCAAACGGCCCGCAGCTGCCACGACAATTTTTGAACCGACATAACGACCTTTGTAGTAATTTAAGAGATCCTTTTTAGTGAACGACTGCACACTTTCTTCTGTTCCTAAAATCTGATGACCGAGTGCTGATTTTGCATAAAATTTCTCAAGAAAAAGATCATAAACGAGTTCTTCAGGAGAATCTTCCGAAGAACCAATTTCTTGAATCACGACCCCTTTTTCAACTTCTAATTGATCAATGGGAAATTTCGCTTGGCAGACCAGATCACTTAAAACATCAACGGCCAGATCCATATCCCCATAAAGACCGAGCGTATGATAACAAGTATGTTCTTTGGTTGTGAACGCATTGATCTCTGCCCCCACCTGTTCCATGTCGCGAACAATCGCATAGCTATCACGCTTCTTTGTTCCTTTAAACACCATGTGCTCAATGAAGTGTGAAAGTCCTAATTGGTTGGGTTTTTCATCTCGGGAGCCGGTCTCAATCCAAATTCCAACAGAAACAGCTCGTGAGGAAGGATGATCCTCACTCACGATGGTAATTCCGTTATCCAGTGTCGTCCGTTGAAATGCTGACACGATTGCCCCCTAAAATGTCATAGACCGAAAATTAATTCGGTCTATCTAAAAGAGCTTTACGAGAGAGCTTAATTCGACCTGTGCGGTCGATATCAAGAACCTTCACCTGAATCTCTTGACCCTCTGAGAGAGCATCAGTCACAGCACGAAGTCTTTCGTGTGCAATTTCAGAAATATGGAGAAGACCTTGCGTGTTTGGAAGAAGTTCTACAAAGGCACCGAAGTCTGTGATTTTCACGACGCGACCATTGTAGGTCTTGCCCACTTCCGCTTCAGCACAGATGTCTGCAACCATTTGTTTCGCTTTACGGATTCCGTCCATATCGCTTGAAGCAATATGAATAGTTCCATCGTCTTCGATATCCATTTTCACGCCGCAGGCTTCGATGATTCCACGAATCACTTTTCCACCGGAGCCAATCACTTCGCGCACTTTATCTGGCCTGATCTTCATCGTCTCAATACGTGGAGCAAATTCAGAAATATCACCACGAGGAGCACGAATCACTTTTTCCATTTCATTAAGAATATGATCGCGACCTACTTTTGCTTGAGCGAGCGCTGTTTGCAAAATGTCGAAAGTAAGACCTTCGATTTTGATGTCCATTTGACAAGAAGTGATTCCGTTTTTGCTACCGGCAACTTTGAAGTCCATATCTCCCAAGTGATCTTCATCACCAAGAATGTCCGTCAACACTGCAACCTTATCACCCTCTTTAATAAGACCCATCGCGACTCCCGCAACGTTGTCTTTTACCGGAACTCCGGCATCAAGAAGTGCGAGAAGACCAGAACAAACCGTTCCCATTGAAGAGGAACCGTTCGACTCAAGGACTTCGCTCACGATACGGATAGTGTAAGGGAATTTTGCGAAATCAGGAAGAACCGCTTGAAGCGCTCTTTCTGCCAAAAATCCGTGACCAATCTCACGACGACTTTGCCCGCCCATTCTTCCTGTTTCACCAACAGAGAATGGAGGAAAGTTGTAATGAAGCATGAACTTTTTTGTGACCGTGCCGTTAAGGCTGTCGATCATCTGCTCATCATCACCGGTGCCGAGAGTCACAGTTCCTAGTACTTGCGTTTCTCCACGAGTAAAAAGTCCTGAACCATGAGTACGAGGAAGGACGCCAACTTCACAAGCAATCGGACGAACCGTTTTAGTGTCACGACCGTCAATACGAATTCCATCGTTCAAAATCAAATCTCTTGAACTACGGTACTGAACATCTTCAAAAAGTGTTTTGAGGTCTTTTTTACGTCTTTCGAGAAGTTTTTCATCATCAACAAGAGCTAAGAAATTCTCTTCTGCTTCTGCCCTGATTTGCGCCATCGTTTCGTAGCGCTTCATCTTTTCGCGAATGCGATAAGCTTCACGAATCTTTGGCTTCAATGCGGCTTCTACTTCAGTGCGGAATCCCGCATCGATAGAGGCCTTTGTGAAGTTACGCTTTTCTTTTCCAACTTTTTTCGCGAGTTCTTCCTGTACTTGAAGAAGTGGCATCATAGAATCATGACCAAACTTCAAAGCATTCAAAAGATCTTCTTCCGAAATGTACTTAGATTCCCCTTCCACCATCAAGATACCTTTACGGCTTCCCGCAACCATGATGTCCATGTCGGACGTCGCGAGTTGTGTAGGTGTTGGGTTCGCAATAAATTGACCATTGATTCGCCCTACTTGAACGAGAGCAACCGGACCGTTAAATGGAATATCACTGATCGTTGCGGCGGTAGAGGCACCAAGAGCTGCAAGAACTCCCGGAGCAATCAGCCCATCCGAACTCAGAACAGTGGCAACCACTTGTGTTTGAAAGTTGTAACCTTCAGGAAAAACAGGACGAAGAGGACGATCTAACAAACGAGCCGTTAATGTCGCTTCGTTTGTAGGTCGGCCTTCGCGCTTAAAGTAGCCACCAGGAATGCGGCCAGTTGCGTAGAATTTCTCTTGAAATTCTACGGTGAGCGGAAAGAAGTCCATGTCGGAAGTTTCCTTCGACGACACGATCGTTACAAGTACAACGTTGCTTCCGCAGGTTACAAGAACAGAGCCATCAGCTTGCTTTGCAAGTCTGCCGGTTTCTAATGTGATTTCATTAGTTCCGACTTTGACCGAAACAGTAGTTTTCATTTTATCTCCAGATTCAAAGAAATATTATTTACGGATACCAAGATCTACGATGAGAGAATTGTATTTCTTTACATCTGTTTTCTTGAGGTAGTTTAAAAGACTGCGACGACGGCTTACTAATTGTAGAAGACCGCGGCGGCTGTGAACGTCTTTTTTGTGTAGAGCAAAATGCTCTGTGAGCTCGTTGATTCGCGCTGTAAGTAGAGCGACTTGAACTTCTGAACTTCCGGTATCCAATTCAGAACGACGGTATTTTTTAATAATGTCGGTTTTAACTTCTTTTTCCATTGCCATAAAATTCTCCTCGTTTTGCCTTATGGTCCGTTTGGCGATCGCAACCTAAAGCGTATTAAATGTCTCCGGGCCTTTTTTCTGGCTACATTGCTTCACAAAGTGGACGCTACGTAGCCAGAAAAAAGGCCCGGAGACATTTAATAGCTGGAATTAGGGGGAGGGTCAATTGAAGTACACGGATTTACTGTCTAAAAACTCGAGAAATAGCGAAGTCGCCTTCTAGTTCTGTCGGAGTCAAAATTGCGAGCATGGCCCGTGAATTTTGAGAGAGAACTTGGATACCAGTATTCTCGAGTTTTCCTCGGTAATAGGGCTTTAAACGGCTTTTAAGGCTATAAGAGATTTGACCATTCTTAAGAAGCGTCTCGTCTTTCCCCTGCACCATGATCGCTGGCCAAGGAAGTACCTGCTTCAGTGGTATAAAACTCTCTGGTTTCTCACGAAAACTTTTCACCTGATCGAGCTGTATAGCATTCTCAAGACTAAAAGGCGAAGACCAAGTCCGTCTCAAAACTTCCAAAGCGGCTCCACACCCTAAGATCCCACCGATATGCTCGGTCCAAGAGCGAATGTAACTTCCCTTTGAGCACTTGATGTCACACTCGAAGGTATTATGTTGCACATCTCGAATTTTCAGATCGTAAAAATTCATAGTTTTAATCGGAGTCTCGAACTCTTTACCCTGTCTTGCCTCACGGTGAAGAGTTTTACCTTGAACTTTAACCGCCGAAAACTTTGGTACGTGAAGCTCCAAGCTTCCTAAAGAAGCTTCTAATGCCGCCCTGATTTGCTCTCTATTTAAATCTACTTTTTGTTCGGTCAAAACTTTTCCCGAAGTATCAAGAGTGTCTGTCGTTACCCCGAGCTGAGCCTTTAAAGAGTAGCCTTTATCCTCACAGAGTACGTACTGCGAAAGTTTAGTCGCCTCTCCTAAAAGTAAAACAAGAAGTCCCGTCGCTTGGGGATCAAGAGTGCCGGCATGACCGACACTTTGGAGATTCAATTCTTTTTTGATTTGTCTGACCACGTCGTGGCTTGTACAGCCCGGTGGCTTATCAACAAGTAAAAGGCCATCTAGAGATGTCGTTGAATTCATGGCCTTACCTTTTAATTAAAGAACACCAGCAACGGATTGACGTTCGTAAGCTTCGATAATGTCACCGACCTTAAGATCGTTGTAATTTTCGATGCCGATACCACACTCAAATCCTGTAGCGACTTCTTTTGCATCATCTTTGAAACGCTTTAAGCTCGACAATTTTCCATCGTAAATCACGCGAGAATCACGAATGAGCCTCACAAGTGATTGACGAGTGATTTTTCCATCCAGCACTGAACAACCAGCAATTGTACCGATTTTTGGAATGCTGAAAGTGTTTCGAACTTCTGCACGTCCCAAAACCTTTTCCACAATCGTTGGTGCGAGCAAACCCTCCATCGCCTTTTTAAGATCGTCTACAACTTCGTAAATAATGGAATATGTCTTAATTTCTACACCTTGGCTCTTCGCAAGAGATACGGCGCTCGTTTCAGGACGAACGTTAAAGCCAATGATGAGACCTTTTGCAGAACTCGCAAGGAGAACGTCAGATTCAGAAATCCCTCCTACCGCACTGTGAATGATCTTGATCTTCACTTTCTCGGTAGACGCTTTTTCGAGCATGCCTTTTAAGGCTTCGCTACTCCCCGCCACGTCGGATTTCAAAACGATTGGAAGCTCTTTGGTATCTCCCGTTTGTACTTTCGAAAAAAGTTCTTCGAGAGAAACTTTT
>JBFWOZ010000010.1:0-80717 GCA_050250255.1 Bdellovibrionales bacterium
AAAGAACAATTTCGCCTTCACCGGCGCGTATTTCGTCGTCAAAAGACAAAAAAGTCGTACCGTTTTCTTTTAATTTTTGATCGACAGGCTTCACGACAAAAATTCGACGACCTACAAAACTTTTGTGTTTTTGAGAGCTCACGACAGGCCCTAAAACTTTTGCGAGGATCATAAAGTTTTATCTCCGACGGTTTTGTCTAAACAGTGATCTACGATTCCTACGATTGCGGCATCGATGGGGACGAACCAGTGATCTAACGCGAGAGAGGCTTCGCGACTTGCAACCCACATGACGATGTCTTGTTCTCTTGCTCCCACGGTGTCGACGGCGACCATAGGGTCACCAAGGCTTGCGAAATTTTCATCCACGGGTTGAAAAAGATAAAAACGAATTCCTGTGAGACCTTCTGATTTTGTCGTTGCGACAACGGGTCCTAATACTTTTCCTAAAAACATTAGGTCTCTCCTTGTGCGAGAGTATCGTAACCACCAGAAATATTAAAATAGCTTAGTAAATCCTGATGCGGGTTTGTGATGAGTTCGGCGTGCACGAGAGTTCCGCGGCGAGCGAGAGTGGTCTCCGCAGCGGCAATGCCGGCTTCCACTTCTTCGAGTTTGCCGGTGAAGAAGTACACGCTCTTGCCGCCAATTCCACGACTGGATCTGATTTCAATCAGTGAAACGTCTGCGTTTTTTGCCGTGAGATCAGCACCTAAAATACTGGAACTCATAGTGAGAGTTTCGATCACCCCTAAAGAATAGACCGCATCGTTCTTAAGCATTCCGTAAAGACCTGGCAGAACATCACTATGAATATTTGGGATCATGACCGAATCCAGAATTTTTGATCGGGCGAGTTCGGAAGCATGTTGAAAAGAGGCGTCGACGCTCGCTTCATCACCATTAAAGAGAATAAAAAATTTCCCGGGCGTCATGTAAGTGGCTTCAAGAATTTTAACGGGGGCTTTTTTAACGATCTGATCCACAATCGTGTAGCCGTGCGCGATGGAAGAGAGCTCCAAAATACCAATCGCTGGGCCAAACACGTTCATACAATCCTAAAATGATCTTTAAGAGTACATCGACGAACGCGGCTGAAATCTCGTGCAGTCGTAAGTCCTTCACCCGTTGGACTTGCAATAGTGAAAGAGGTGTAACCTTCGCCACCTAAACCAAGGCCAGCGTAGCTGGGAGCGTTCTTCACAAAGATAGAGGTATTTACGGCACGAGCCATTTTGTGAAGGTGATCGATGTGTCGTGAGTGCATGACCGCTGTATGACCAAAACCGTGTTCTGCTTTTACGGCCATCTCGATGGCAGCATGAACGTTTGGTGCGCTGGTAATAGGAAGTACGGGCATGAGAAGTTCGTTTTGTACAAATGGATGTTCAAAAGGGACTTCAGTAATCAGCAGCCTTAAGTGGTCATCGGCGGGAACCCCGAGTTCGCGAAGAATCGCTCCGGCATTTCTTCCGACCCATTTTTTATTAGTGTGATAACCATCTTCGAGAAGAATGATTTTTTCTAAGCGTTTTGTTTGATCTGGAGATAGTTTGTAGGCGCCTTGAGCTTGCATGTTTTTGACAAATTCATTTCGAACGGCTTCTACGACGAACACTTCTTTTTCTACGATACAGACAATGTTGTTATCGAGGCTGGCGCCTAATAAAGTGTCACGAGCGGCTTGAACAAGATCGGCGGTTTCGTCGACAACCACAGGAGGATTTCCGGGACCGGCCGCGATACATTTTTTGCCGGAGTTCATAGCCTCTTTTACGACGTGAGGTCCACCGGTCACAACGAGAAGACGAAGGCCCGGAGCGCGCATGAGTTCTTTGGCCGAATCAATCGTAGGCTCTTTCATGATGGAAAGAAGATTTTCTGGCCCGCCGTTTTCGGCAATCACCGTGTTGATGAGTTCCACCGTTTTGATGCTGCAATTTTTGGCAGAAGGATGAGGATTAAATACAACCCCGTTTCCAGCCGCAATCATTCCGATTGCGTTGTTAATAATGGTTTCTGTAGGATTTGTTGTAGGGGTGATGCTTCCGATCACACCGTAAGGTGCATATTCGGTCAACGCGAGTCCATCGTCACCGGTGACCACGTGAGATTCTAAGATTTCAATGCCTGGAGTTTTGTCGATCACAAGAAGATTTTTTTTGATCTTATCTTCCCATCGACCAAGACCGGTTTCGCTCACGGCTTCTTTGGACATCCACTCGTTGGCGTCACGAAGGGCGGAACGAATTTTTGAGATGATTTTGCGTCGGCTTTCAAGACGCATTCCGATCCAAGCACGTTGAGATTCTTGGGCGGCCTTTACGGCACCTTCGATGGAGCTGTAGACTCCGCGAGTACCGTTACGGTTCCAACCTTTAAAACCGCTCCATTTGTGAGAGGACGAAGAGGGGCCCTTGAGTTCTTGTTTTAGCAAGTCTCTCACGGTTGCTTTGATTGTTTCTTCGTTCACTGAACTCACTTAATTCTCCAACATGTATTCGTGAATTCAAGAATCCGCGAATTCATGAATTCTTGTAATGAATAATTTAATTAGTGCGAGTCTTTAGATTTGTCGTAAGCGCGTTGTCCGTTCATATCAACACTGTCAACAATAGCCATGATGACGGCGTCAATTGGACGTTCTTTAGTGGCCTCGGTTTGTCTTGCGGAAGATCCTGATGCGTAGAGTACCACTTCGCCGATACCTGCTCCCACAGCATCAGCCGCAACGAGAGAAGAACCTTTCGGTTCACCTTTCGCATCCACCGATTGCACGAGAAGAAGTTTTAATCCCTTGATGTTGGGTTCCTTCTGAGAAGAAACCACTTCACCAACGACTCGGCCTAAAGTCATACAGATTTCGCTTTTTTGTTACGTCCGAGAGGAAGTACTTCGTCGATGTTGTTGTGTGGTCTTGGGATCACATGAACGCTGACAAGTTCACCCACTTTTTCTGCGGCTCTTGCACCAGCTTCTGTCGCTGCTTTTACGGCAGCCACATCACCCCGAACGATCGCGGTTACATATCCACCACCAATTTTTTCGTAACCCACGATTTCTACGCGAGCGGCTTTTACCATCGCATCGCTGGCTTCTACCATTCCGATGAATCCTTTGGTCTCAATCATTCCAAGTGCGTCTGTTGTCATAAATCCTCCTACTAATCTTTTCCTGTAATGCTTTGTAATGCTTTGATGGCAGCTTCACGAGCAGAATCGATATCGCTCTCACTGCCTGACATCCAGAGACGTCCAAAGGCACCAAAGGGTCTAATTTCTACTAATTTTACGTTGGCCGCTTTTTCTGCTTCATTAGCCGCGAAGGTCACATAACCTGCGGGCTCTGTTTCCAAAATGAAAAGTGATTCACCAGGCAGAAGCATGGAACCCCAGCGGTGAGTGTTCACGAGAATCGCGTGATCGGGCTCGACATGACGAATGATTTGTTCGCTCACGATTTTCGCTTTTTGACGGCTACCTTCTTCAACGCCCAAATTTTTGAGAATTTCTTTACCGGCTTGCCGAACTTCGCCTTGATCTGCATGGTGAACTTCTAAAAGACCAAAAGCACGTTCCACGATCTGCATGGCAGGGCGAACTTTTGTGGATTTTAAAACCATGTCTGTGAGGGTGTTGATCGCGATCCCGGGAGCAATTTCTACAAAGAGAGAAGCATCACCAGGAACAGGTAAAAACCCACGAGCTGTTGTTCCGATGTAAGTGGCCAATTGTGGCTGCAAACTATCAAGGAAAACAAATGTTTTAAGCTGAACGGAACCTGACTGTTTTGACATAGAATTGGGACTTAACCTTAAGGCTTTAGGCAAGTCAAACGGACCGCTAGAAAGGAGTCTGATTACAAGACGCGTTAGGGTGTCATTTTGAGACACATTCTGAGAACGAGACGGAGTTGAGTTTTTTAACACTTTCTAAGCTTTAGTCAGGGAAAAACCGCCCCGATACGTTTTAAGAGCCAGTGGGCATTGTTCCCACTTTGCAATGTATAAGGTTGGGGGTACGAATATGAAACAATCATTTCTTTTCGTCGTTACTTTTTTAGTGAGCACTAACGCTATGGCTTGGAATAATCCAGCGGCGAGCAACGCTGCGGGCGCAGCAAGCAGAGCTCCACGAGTTGAATGCGTAGCTGGTAATTGCGAATTGAGAGAACATGGAAACTCCCGCCGCGTGACGGGTAAAGATCTTACTGATGCCCAAGCCTACGTCGATTTATTTTGGTCCAAATATCCTACCGGATACATTAACCCTGAAGATAAAACGGCTACCGAAGCGGCTGCTGATGGTAAACCTCAAATCGTCGTGATCAATGGCAAAACTTATCTCCTTGAAAACGGGAACACTCGTCTTTTACAGCCGAGTGAAGTAGCGGCCGCAACCAACTACGTGAACAGCCTGGGTGGAAGAACTCCTTCTAACACTGGCAGTGGGGGTAATGGTAACGACAGTGGAAATTTGGACGCCCCTACCGCACAATAACGTCTCACTTTGAGTCGGGTTTTGAGTCCAGTTTTTTTATCCCGACTTTCGTATTCCTCTTATGAGTTTAGTCGATAGCGCCGATGAGATTACTGAAAGATCAATGATGAAGGAGGTCTTCTTATGATGAACGCAATGAAAAGATTTTGGAAAGACGAATCAGCGCAAGGGGCAACAGAATATATTTTGTTACTCGTTGCAGTTGTTGCAATTGCGGTTTTGTTTCGTGGCCAAATCACAAAACAAATCCAAGCTCTTTTACAAAACTTGAGCGGTAGCTTTGACGCTTTCAGTTCTTCAGGTCCGAACTAACTAGAGCTGATTGTCGTAAAGACTGTCTGAGCTCACGAGAGCTCAGACTCGCTATCATCAGGAAGGATGGGTTTTTTAAGTGGTTACTGAAGTCATTATCATTCTGACTTTATTCTTTGTCATCGCGGCGACGATGGTTGGCCAGCTAAAGACCACTTTCAAAGGCTCGGCTCCAAAACTTGGAGCGAAAATAGAAAAACATATCGAAACCGGTTCGGGCTTTACAGAGGCCACCTCCGACATCACTTGGCGCAATCCTCCAGGGCCTCCACCATGAGTTCTGCTTTATTGATTCTTGTGCAATGGATTTTTCCTTTTATGCTCCTCTCGCTCGCGGTGATCGAAGATCTCAAGCAGCGTAAGGTACGTAACAACTTTATTATTGTTTCTTTCGTCATGGCTCTCGTTTTGCTTCTTCTTCAAGAAGGGATTCAGGGTTTACCCGTGGGAATGCTAAGTTTGGTGGCCGCATTTGGGGTCGGATTTCCACTTTTTCTTTTACGTGTTGTAGGAGCTGGCGACGTGAAACTTCTTATGGTCCTCGCTCTTAATCTTGACTGGAATGCGGTGCTAACCGTGGCTTGTGCGTCCCTTGTGTGGGGAGCGCTCCTCGGAATTATCCAAATTCTTTTAAAAAAACAAGGTCATGTTCTCGCGCAGAATCTTGTGTCTATCATGAAAACACGTACGGCTCTTCAGTCTCAAGAACTTCATCACATTCCCTTTACAGTCGCTTTATTATTGGGTTGGCTGACTCACATCACGATGACTCAGAACGGGGGGGTGTGGTTATGAAACGCAAATCCTCCTCGGGACAAGTTTTGATTGAAGCGATTTTAATGATGGTGCTTTTTTTAGCAGCAGGTGCCTTTATCGCAAAGAAAATTCGCGAAGGAGAAATGCTTTCGCAATTAGCGGTCGGTCCGTGGTCTCAACTCGTCGGTATGATCGAGAATGGCACATGGGGCGGTCAGAAAAAAACAAAAGAGCAACATCCCAATTATTTACGAAGACATATTTCTCTCAAGGGGCAATTGCCATGATGAACCAACGAGGATCCCTCACGGTGGATTTTATTTTTGGTTTGGTGCTGGCGAGTGGGGTGTCGGCCATTTTAGTCGCGCTTTGTTTTACACTTTCCATTGTGGAAGTGGCTCAGTACGTGGCTTTTTCGACGTCACGGGTTTACTTTGCCGCTCACCAAACAGAGGCGCAGCAGATTCAACGGGCTGAAGATAAATTTAAAGAACTCCTCGCATATCGCTCGATGAAACAGTTATTAACGGGTCCCTGGTTTTCGGTGACTTACGTGACCACGGGAGATTTGCGTTCGGAATATCCACCGGTGGATTTGAATGACAGCGATACGTTTTATGGAACGAGACTTGCGATCGAATCCAAAGTTCTCAATATGAAAATTCCTTTTTTTGGAAGCGTAGGCAGCGACAATGGATTCAAATCCAATATTAATAGTTTTTTGGGTCGTGAGCCAAACTTTGATGAATGCCAAAGATTTGAAGAAGACCGATGGAATAAATTTCGTGCTCTTAACCCAACCTTTCAACCGAGTGCGAGTGTACAAGTCAGCGATCCTTATGTGACCATTATGGACAACGGGTGTTGAGTATGAAAATAAAACGCCGTTTTCAAAGAAAGAATCAAAAAGGGATGGCCACCTTAGAAGCGGTCGCTTTGATGGTGGTTTTTACGGTGATGCTGGCTTACGGACTAGGCATGTTTGGAATCATTCATTCAGGAATTTTAAATTCCATTGCGGCCAGGACTTACGCCTGGGAAGTTTGGTCTCATAGAACAAATCTTCTGTTTTTCCGCGACAATCGTCAGGGAAACCCTCTCAATGGCGAACATTTTTTGAATTTTGGATTTCGGGCCCACGGGATTTCTTCCGAAAAGTCAAAAGACGACTTTTGGTACGCGACCGAGCGACCTTTGAGCATTGGCCAGCCGAATGATGAAAAAGGCAGAAGTGCCAGCGTTCACAGAGGCCTTTCGAGTTTGACCAAAAGGGAACGTGTAGAAGTCAGCCCGGTGTGGATTAAGACCATTTACGGTATTTGTCTCAACAGTCAATGCGGGGTTGTTCAGTAAGGATTGTCCAATAAGGACCTTCCAGTAGAAAGACGGAGTAGAAGTATGAACCCAAATCCGACACGTAATTTATGGATCTCCTTAGGAGCCGCCGTATTTTCTATGGCCCTGATCTATAGTTATTCGCAAGAGAAAAAAGCCGAGTACGACAAACGTTATGGAACTTCAAAGCGTGTCGTTGTGGCGGCAAAAGACATTCTCGAGATGGGCACGATTGACGACACCATGCTTCAGATTGAAGAGCGTCCGGTAGATTTTATTCAACCAGGTGCGATTGAAAATCCAGAAGAGGCGGTCGCGATGGTTGCGGCAACTCCTATCAAAAAAGGGGAACAGGTTCTTGCGACAAAACTTTTAAAACCAGGACCGAACACCGGTCTTTCTCTTCAGGTGGCTCCTAACAAACGTGCGGTGACGATACCGGTGGATGATATCCGAGGAGTTTCAAAACTTCTTCGTCCAGGCGATCGCGTGGATGTGATCACATCCGTCGATTCAGGTCGTGGCCAAGCACAAAAACGAGAAGTGAAAACGCTTTTACAAGACGTTATTATTCTCGCAACGGGTGTGAATATCACAAACAACATTCCTCGAAAGCTCGAGTCCGACTCGGCCGGAAAACAAAGCTATCGTAACCTGATTGGCGACACGACTTTCTCAGGCGTGACTTTAGAGGTCACTCCACGAGAAGCACAAAATTTAATTTATATTATGTCGGCTTCTCCAGGAAGCATTTATCTTACTCTTCGTAACCCGAATGATCGTGCCGTCACCACTATGGCAACCGCCACTGTAGATACGGTGTTGGGGCGAACCGAAATGAGTTTTGATGCGATGAGAGTGCCAGCTGCAGCTCCAGTGATTCCTCGGCGTCCGCTCGTGTTACCGTCGCAGAAGAAAAAAGGTCCTTTCGTGGAGATTAAATAATGAGATTTCTTTTTTCACTTCTTCTTACAATTTCTTTCGCTGGTTTATCTGCCTCTGAAGCGCAGGTAAAAGCGAAAGCTTTAAATAAGAAGAACGTGGATTTGCGTGTGGGTTTACAGCAGGACGAAGTCATGTCCTACATGCCAGAGAATCCATCCTTCGTAGGAGATTTCAAACGTATCGTAAAAGTCTCTTTGAATAAAAAAGAAAGAAAACTTCGTTTTGATCCTATCCGCGTAGGTACGGGTACACTTTCCGTAATGGATGAACGCGGGCGAAAAGTTTTTGACTACCTCATCACAATCTCTAAGGGGCAATTGAGCCAGGTCATGAGAGAAGTCAAAGGACTTCTCGCGGATATCGAAGGCATTGAGATTAAAATCATCAACAATAAAGTGGTGGTGGATGGCCAAATCCTTTTACCAAAAGATTTGAATCGTATTTACAGCGTGGTTAGTCAGTATCCTGATATGGCTTCAAGCCTTGTGACTTTAAGTCCTTTGGCACAAAAGAAAATTGCGGAATTTATTGAGCGAGATATCAACAATCCAGAAATCCATGTTCGTCCGGTAAATGAGAAATTCATGCTTGAGGGTGTGGCTAATGATGAGGCAGAGAAACAGCGCGCCGAAATCATAGCGAAGACCTATATTCCTGATACGATCGTTGAAGCTGCGGAAGCCGGCGGTATCATCAAAAAGAGAAAGCTAGATGCAGTGATCAATCTGCTTATGGTGAAGCCAGGTGCAGAACCGGAGCCAGGTAAAATCATTCAACTCACGATCCACTACGTGGAATTACAAAAAGACTACACGAAGGGTTTTCGTTTTCAGTTTACGCCAGACGTCTCAGATTCTAGTCGAGTGGACTTCTCCTCGGGAGGCCGAGAGCCTGGTGGAGTTGTCAGTCAGATCACGGCAACGGTTTCGAACTTACTTCCGAAGTTGAATTGGGCTTCTCAGCATGGGCATGCGCGTGTGTTACAAAGCTCCACAATCATCGTTCAGGATGGAAAAGAGGGGAAATTGCAATCGACTACAAGCGTGCCTTACCAAGTTGTGGGCCAAGGCGGATTACCTTCTACAAGCTTTCAAGACGCAGGCATTATTACTTCGATCACGCCTAAATTGATTAGTTCTAAATCTGACACCGTAGATATGAAAATCGATTTTGCTTTGAAGAGCTTATTAGGAATCACGGATAAAGGCCCCATGATCTCAAATAGTGCGATCCAAACGATTGTATCGGTTCGTAGCGGCCAGAGTGCGGCAATTGGTGGACTAGTTTCAAGTTCTTCTGGAGCAGATTACAACAAACTTCCCAAAAACGTGTCAGAGAATCCGATCATTTCACTCTACGCTTCAAAAAGTTTTCGTCGTAATCAAAGTCAGTTCGTGGTGTTCATCACGCCGATCGTGAAGTCCTCCGCCAGCGCCGGCTCTGAACGCATCAAGCAAAAATTCAGGCTGAAAGACTAAAAGGTGCCTGGGCACCTTTTAGAGTTCTTTTTTGGGTATGAGGTCGCGAACTTCGTAGACGTTGCCGTCTTCACGGCCGACCCAAAAGAGGTTACCCTTAATGTGAGCAATCGCCTCTGTCTGACCCATGGTGTTTGTAGATATGGGGCGTATCGAAGCTTCGTTTGGTTTCGTCCAATTTTTGATTTCCATCACGCCAAAATACGTCAGAGCAAATAGTCGATTTTTGTTATCGAGAGTGGCATCTGTAATGGGGCCTGTTGGTGGATAACGGCCAAGAAGCTCTGGCTTTTGTGGGATCGAATTTCTTAGCGGGACTCGATAAACGCGACCGGTTTTGTAGTACACCTTTTCAAAAAGATAAATGGCATTGTCATAATAAATTCCGGCTTCGCAGTCCATGGCGCCTTCGGGATATTGAATTTCAAACCGCGACACTTTTTCGACACGTCCAAGCCGTGCGTCTTTTGCGGCAAAACGGTAAAGATAAACAGATTTGCGAATAGCTTTGTTATCGCCTACATCCAAAATCCAAATATTTTCTCCATCATTGGTAATGGCTTCCCAGTCGGTATTGATGCTGCCGGCAAGTTGGTACGCTGTGCTTTTTCGGTCGCTCGGCGAAGTGTGCGCAACGGCTGTGGAGTTCCCGCTATCACCATGAGACCAAACAGTTTGGTTAGATTTCAAAAGTGTGAAACCAGAAAGTTCTGTAACGAATGGCGCGATATTAAAGATCGGCCTAGGTACAGCGAAGTCGGGATATCGTTTTACAAGAATGCTGAGTTTTGTGAGTTGTTGTTTGTAAAAAACAGTTTTGGGGTCTGCCTTCGGTGCGGCTGCACGTGCGGTATCAATTTCTAAGTGGTAAAGCCCCACGATCAGGCCGGTCAGAAGAGGTTCTTTGGGTTGAACGCAATGTCTGTCATGGATTTTTCTGAGTTCGGCATCGCTATTTTTTTCTGCAAAGTTTTTGATGTTCTGACAAATGTTTCTTCCTTCAGAGATGAGTTTTTGTGCATCTTTTGGTGGAAGATGAGAATAGGAAGTCGCAAGAGCGACAACGCTAAGAAAATTCAAAAGAAAAAAATATTTAAACATGCTGTCTCCTCGGTGGACGTCTTCTTGGGCGGCGGTTGCGTGGGCGCTCGGTGGTTTCAGCTCTTAACGTTTGAATTTGTGGCAGGGCTTTTTTGTAAGCTTGTTCCCAAAACAATAAATCGGAACCCGAAAGGGTATGATCCAAGCGGCAGAGAAGAAGCGCCATCGGGAAAGCCTCTTGAGCGAGAACCGCCATTTGTCGACGTTCGCCGCGATTTTTAAATTTGTGCACGGATCTTAAGAGGGATTGGATATGAAGCGCGCGTGCAAAGTAGCGTTGCTCCATGTTGGACATGCCGAGTTCATCGCGGAACAATATTTTAAGTTGCTCGTCGTTGAGAATTTGGTTGGGTTCTATCGCCTCACCGGGATGCTGATCATGCATCGCTCGATAGTAAGAGATCAAAAGGGCCGAGAACAGTTCACTTGGGTGGTCTTCGTTCACGGCTAAATCAAGAATTTGTTCTAAATAGCTATCGAAGATCTCGCTCGATTCTTGAGTCTTGTACACTTTTGCGAAGGTTGGAGAAAGATATTGGAGCACACTGAGATCATTTAATTCATGAAACGCGTGTACGGGTCTCTTTAAACGAAGAAACTTCAAAATCTCTTCACGCTTACGTGGTAAGACCGAACGCAAGAGGCCTTCCGCATTTTGTTCAATCGCAGCTCGTAAATCAGAATCTAAAAGAAAATTTAATTTATGAGTGAGGCGAATGGCACGTAGAATTCGAATAGGATCTTCCTTCAGGCGCGTGTTGGCATCGCCTATCACGCGCAGAATGCGATTTTGAATGTCTTCAATGCCGCCGCAGTAATCAATCAACTTATCGGCAACGGGATCGTAGAACAAACTGTTGAGCGTGAAATCCCGGCGTTTGGCATCTTCTTCTTCGGTGCCAAATAAATTGTCTGGAGAAAGATTTTCGTCTTCGAGTTCCTCAGGACGGGGATCACGACGAAAAGTCGCGACTTCGTATTGCTTCCCGTCTCGCTTTACAAGGACGAGGCGAAACCGGCGTCCAATGATGTAGGCTTGGCGAATGACGGCTCGGATGTCTTCGGGATGAGCGGTGGTCGCAATGTCGAAATCTTTGGGTGGAATACCGGCGAGCAAATCACGTACGCAACCACCTACCAAATAAGTGGTGAAATCTGCTTCCTGTAGCCGTTTTACGATTTCAAAGGCATGAGGATCGATCCATTGACGAGTGAGCGAAGGCCGCGACTTTACTTGCATCCTCTTCAGGGATAGATTTGAAACGAAGGCGTGTCAACGTATGGGATTTCTTGAACAGTTTCACCATTCTATCTACGGTTTAGAGAGCTCGCCGAAGCTCGTTTTTCTGCACGGTTTAATGGGCTTTGCCGGCAACTGGCGTCGGATCACTCCAGCCTTTGAAAAAGACTTTCAGATCCTCACCTATGATCAAAGAGGGCATGGGCGCTCGTTCAAACCTTCAGGAGGCTATCGACCTGAGGATTACGCCGACGATTTAGCTAAAATTTTAGAAGAACTAGGATGGGAAAAAATCCATCTGGTAGGTCATTCCATGGGTGGAAGAAACGCCCAGAACTTTGCGGCAAGATTTCCGCAGCGCGTAGTAAAATTAGTCATCGAAGACATCGGACCCGACACGAGCGAAGCCGCGGTTCAGAAGATTGTCGACATTATCGAGCGTGCCCCAACACCCTTCACGGACAAAGTGATGGCAAAAGATTTTTTCTACAACAACTACAAAGACGTCTCGCTCGGCGCTTATCTCTATTCCAACATCGAAGAAAAACCGAACAAAACTTTTGATTGGCGTTTTAGCAAAGAAGCCATCTTAGAAAGCGTGCGCTTAGGACGTGCGCAAGAACGTTGGGACGAACTGAAAAGTTTAAAGATGCCAACCCTTCTCATTCGCGGTGAAAAAAGTGAAGAGCTTCCGCGTGACGTTTACGAAAAAGCACTCACCGTAAATCCTCTCGTAAAGGGAGTGGAAATCGCAGGCAGCGGCCACTGGGTCCACTTCGACAAACCCGACGAGTTCATTCAAGCTCTTAAAAAATTCTTTTAAGGTGCCAGTGTCATTTTTCTGGCTACACTGCTTCACGTAGTGGCCGCAGTGTAGCCAGAAAAATGACACTGGCACCTTAGTGGAAAGCTTCGGCGAAGATTTTCTTTGGGTCGAATTGGAGTTCGTCTTTCAGAATGCCTTGAGCGTTTTTGATCATTGCTGGATTTCCGCAGAGGTAGACAAGAGTTTCTTGAGTTTTTAGATCGTAGTCTTTGAGGTAATCCGTGACGAAGCCGCGTTTGCCGGTCCATTCGCTGAGGGGTTTATCGAGGACGAATTCGTAGTTGAACGTTGGTGCGATCTTTTTAATTTCTTCGAGCTCTTTTTGATAGAACATTTCTTTTTCGTTCCACACACCGAGAAGCAAAGTCACTTTGGAGGAGCCGAATTGATGGGCGTGGGATCTTAAAAATCCAATGTGCTGTGAGAGGCCGGCGCCTGTGCAGAGCATGAGAACTTGTGGAGGAATCGGTGATTGAAAAAAGAGTCGTCCGAAGGGGCCCGTGATTGAAAGTTCCTCTCCACCTTTGAGCTGTCTTACGAAATCTGAGGCTTTTCCCTGAGGAAAAAGTTTAATTAAGAGAGTGGGTTTGTCTTTTTCTCGAGCATCAGAGGCAATAGAATAGGCTCTAGGTGCGGGTTTGTCCTGTCCCGGTACGGGCACTTGGAGCATAAGAAATTGGCCTGACTGAAATTGAAACCCCTTAGGATCCAATACATCAATTCTGAGCTCCCGCATGGTATCGGTGAGCGCATGGATTTCTTTCAGACGGCATTTATAAAGTGTTCGAGCCATTGGCCCGCTACTATCTCGACATCTTCTGTGAGAGTCAAATCTGCTCCTTTGACTTTTGACCCGCATTTTGATTAAAAAGTGGCCACAACGATGGAAAGCTTAATGCCCAGCATCAAGTTAACCGGTTTTACCCCGAGGTTTTTCTTTTGAAGTTTTCAGAACTAAATTTACAGTCCGATGTTCAAGCAGGAATAGATGCGCTAGGTTTTTCCGATTGCACACCGATTCAAGAATCCGTTATCCCACACATTCTCAGCGGAAAAGACATCGCGGGACTCGCCCAAACCGGTACCGGAAAAACGGCCGCTTATGTCGTGCCACTTCTTGATCGTCTTTTACGATCCAGAATGTCGCTAGAGCAAGTTCCTGAAGATCAAAAAGAGCTTCAAGCCACTCGCCAATATCCTGAATGGAAAAAGCGCGAATTTATTTTGGTGCTTGTTCCAACACGTGAACTTGCAGATCAAGTGAGCGAACAAATCGAAAAACTTAAAGGCACGGCCGAAGTGGGTGTCGTTACGATCTACGGCGGGACGGGTTATGATAAACAAATCGCCGGATTAAAAGCCGATGTTGATTTTGTGGTGGGAACACCAGGTCGCTTGATTGATCTCTACAAATCTCACGTGGTCGATTTTAAACAAGTGCGAGCGATTGTATTTGATGAAGCTGATCGCATGTTCGACATGGGTTTTCGCGATGACATGAAATACATTCTGAAACGAGTGCCTACAACTCGTCAGTTTCTTGTGTTCAGTGCGACTCTTAACTTTGAAGTTCTCAATATTGCCTACACTTTTGGAGCAGATCCGATCGAGTGTAACGTCAGTAAAGATCAAGCCAAAGCGGAAAACGTAAAAGATGAAATCTATCACGTTGGCCAGGATGAGAAACCTCAGTATCTTCTTTCGCTGATCAAAAAAGAAAACGCGAAACAGGTGATCATTTTCAGTAACTTCAAACATAACGTGGGTCGTATTTCTGAGTTTCTCACACAAAATGGATATCCCGCTGTTGCGATTTCAAGTCTTCTCACGCAAGCACAACGTAATCGGGTGATGGAACAATTCAAATCCGCCGACGGACAAAATATTTTAGTCGCGACCGATCTCGCGGCTCGTGGTCTCGACATCACCGGTGTGGATTTGGTTTCTAACTACGATCTCCCGGATGATCCCGAAAACTACGTTCACCGTATTGGACGAACGGGTCGCGCGGGACGCGAAGGCCGTGCTTTTAGTCTCGTAAGCGATCGCGATGTAGAAGCTCTCGGACGTATCGAAGATTATTTGAAACATAAGATTTCCATTGGGTGGATTGAAGAGTCGGAGATCGTAAAAGAATTCTCTGCATTTCCTTCCTATGATTCTCATGAAAGAAAAAAACCTTTCAGCGGCGGAGCAAAACTATCGGGTGGACCTCGTACAGGTGGTCCGCGCGGTCCACGCCCTGATCGTGGTCCTCGACGTGACGGACCAAGAACAGAGGGCCCTCGACGCGAACGCCCTCTAGGAGATCGCCCACAAGGTGAGCGTCGGCCTCTTCGAGAAGCAGGTGCGGGAGAGGCGCCTCGTAGTCATGGTCAGCATCGTGATCGTCTTTCAGGACGACACGGAAATCGTGACTCGAGAAATGAACCACGTGGTGAACAGCGACCGAATCAAGCAAATGGTCAGACACCTCGCGGTCCTCGTCATGGAAAACCTTCTCACGAAGGCCACCGGGCTGGTCCACGAGACAATCAACGTAAAGATCATCGTGGTGGAAATCGTCGTTATGAATCGAAACGTACACCTCAAAAGCCAGCACCAAAACCTGCAGGCATCGGTGCAAAAATTTCGGGATTCTTTAAAGGTATTTTCGGAAAGTAAAAGGGAGTTAGCATGGGCGGTTTAAGTTTTACCCACATGGTTTTAATTGTGATCGTCGTTTTGATCTTTTTTGGTCCGACACGACTCCCAGGGCTTGGAAAATCTCTCGGTGAGGCCATTCGCGGTTTCAAAAAAGGAATTGGCGGTGAGGAAGAAATCGATGTTACTCCTCCAGAGAAACTCAAAGACGGAACGAGCGAAAACACCGTACGAACAGAAAAAACATCCGAAAAAGACAAAGTTTAGTTTTTATAGATGCTGATTCAAGACGCGATTCGATTCATCCAAGAGATTGATAAACTCAAAAGCGATTGTCGTAAAACTCTCAACTACAATCAACAGCGCGAAGAGAACACGGCCGAACATTCGTGGCATCTCGCCATGTCCGTGATTGTTTTTAAAGATTTCTCCAATTTTCCAAACTTGGATTTGTTAAAGGCCATCAAGTTGGCACTTGTGCACGACATTGTTGAAATCGATGCAGGCGATGTGATTGTCTATAAAGAAGATCCAGAGAAATACGATCGCGAAAAAAAGGCGGCCGAGCGTATTTTTGGACTCTTGCCTCAAGAGCTTAGTAAAGAATTTCATGCCCTCTGGGAAGAGTTTGAAGCCAAGAAAACACCCGAAGCTCAATTCGTAAATGCGCTCGATCGTTTTTTACCAATGATGTCGAATCACTTAAATGGTGGTCACACTTGGAAAAAATTTAATGTAAACCATGCGCAAGTTCTCGCCAAAAATCAAAAAGCCATCTCCAGTGGTTCAGAAGAACTATGGAAGATGGCCTCAGAAATGCTTGAAAAATCCATCGCACAAGGCGATTTAAATCGCTAACTCTATTTACTGACGAGTTGTTTCCGCATCTTCAGTCGATGTTCGTGGTGTGATGATCACATCCACACGACGATTTTGCGCACGTCCTGCTAAAGTTTTATTTGTTGCGATGGGTTTTTGAAAACCATAACCCACAGATTTTAGATTTGTGTTTTCAAGCCCATTGTTTTCTAAATAACTTTCTACAGATGCAGCACGCTTCTGAGAAAGTTTTTGGTTTGCTGGAGCTGAACCTAAAGAATCAGTATGGCCTTCCACCACGATGTTCTTTGGCTCAAGTTCTTGAGCGACATTTTTTACTTTCGCAAGGAGTGGAAGAGCGCTTGTAGGAAGATCCGCTTTTCCTGAAGGAAAATTCATCGCTTTTAAACGAATCAAGAGTTTATCGCCTTGCTGGTAAACTTCGGCTTCATCTTCATTGAATTGCTTACGTGCCGTTTCCATTGCGGCTTGAATAGCAATTGAGGCTCCGGCAGTAGCAAGTTGACGATCTTTTTGTTGAAGAGTTTGGTTTTTTTCCTCTAGAGCACGCTCCTTTTCTGCAATGGTGCGAGCTTTTGCATTGATAGCCGCATCTTTATCCCCTAGCTGTGAGTTAAGAACTGCGATTTTACGTTGTTGATTGACCATCGCGATGGCAGCGCTTTCATCAAGAGTGTTTTCAGAGCTGTGAGCGGCATTAAGCACATCCACAAGGAACTGAGCGCTGACATTGGCTTTTTCAACGGCAGGCATATAGAGGCCTGGTTTGCCTCGTTGAGCGGCGATCGTATTTTCCGCACTCGTTAAATCAAGTTCGGCCTGGCGTAAGGTGTTAGGTGCGTGAGCTTTAGCGCGATCCTCATTTCTTGCGGTCTGAACTTGATTTCGAGCATTACTTAAGTGAACCGTTTTTAAAGTTTCCACTTCAAGAGCCATGTAGCGAGTTTGAAGTGAAGAAAAATCAGCTGACGTTAGATTTTTTAAATCAGAAAATTCTCGACGAAAACTATCATCGATGTTTCCAAGTTCTTTATTGTGGTGGGGATGTTGCCTAGCACCTGCGGTGATGGCCATGTTTCGAGCCGCTAAAATTCCTTCTACAATAGGACGTTTACCAGTAGCAAACTCTTCTGCTCGCTGTAAGTAGCCTCGGGCATAACCGATTTCGTTTCGTGCTTCTTCGCCATCTCCATCAGCCATTTCTTCTTTAGCTTCTTTAAGTGCGGCTTCTGCGGATTTGTAATCTTTTGGGGCCATCACATCGAGGTGATTTTTGCGGGCGGTTTCAATTTCTGATTCTAATTTAACAATTTCTTCTGATGTATTACTGCTCACTTCGGCTTTGTGAACACTATGTCCGCAACCAAATGAAACAAAAAGCAAGCTCATCGCTGTAAGGGTTAAGCCTCGTAAACGCATGGATATCCTCCGGGTAAAATGATCATTGTGCGGGATACATGAGCATATAATATGCCAGGGCACAGAACGATTGGGTCAGGCAATAAGGGACTTTTTCAAAAAGGAGAGGGGTAAAAAGACCCGTACGATGGGACAAAGCTCCTCTAAGAGCGGATCGCCCAACGGAGTTTTGCGGGAGCGGCTCGGGGATTCGCACGCTGTTCTTCGAAGCTTGGGCGAATGAATTCTGGTGCGACCTGGCTGTATACGCCAGTCCGATGTCCAGCTTGAAAAGCTTTTTTTACGCGACGATCTTCGCCAGAGTGAAAACTTAAAATGGCGATTCGACCTCCGCGTTCGACGAAGTCGGGGAGTTCTTCTAAAAATTGATCGAGCGCTTCGAACTCTTCATTCACCGCGATTCGCAAAGTTTGAAATACGCGTTTGATAGGAGTGTTGCCTTCGTTCTCTCGCACCTTTGCAGAAAATGTTTTCACAACATCTCGAACGACTTTTGCCACCAGCAGTGTCGTTTGTGGTTTGTATTTCACCAAAGCCGCCGCAATTTGTCGTGCGTGAGGCTCATCGGAATTTTCAATTAACATCTCCTGCAAAGTTTCTTGATCGAGCTCTTTCAGAAGGGCGGATGCGGGTTGTCCGCGAGAAGGGTTCATTCGTAAATCGAAAGGCCCATCTTGCTTAAAAGTAAATCCGCGATCTGGATTATCAATTTGCATGGAAGAGAGACCGAGATCGGCGAGCACCAAATCCATTTTCCCTAATTTATTGACCTTCAAAAAGTTTTTGGCTTCCCGAAAGTTGATAGACCCAATCACGAGAGATTTTTCTGGAAAGTCGAGAGCTCTCAGGCGAGCCTCTGTCTTAGGTCGTTCAATAGGATCTTGATCCAAGGCGATGAGTCGCCCTTTAGGGAGAATGCGTTTTAAAATCTCTTGAGAGTGGCCACCAAAACCTAAAGTGGCATCGAGAGCTTTATCGCCAGGTTTTGGTTTGAGAATTTCTAAGATTTCGTCGACACAGACGGGGCGGTGAGTTCCGACGGGAGTCGCTCCACGTTCAATGACCTTTTGCAAATCCTTTTGGTATTTTTCGGGATTGAGTTCTTTGTATTTTTCAGAAAATTTACGAGGGTGTTTTCCCTTATAGCGGACTCGTCGTTTAGGTTTTGGTTCCGACGAGTCATTCATAAGAGTCACTCATTTTAGAGATTTGATTTTACCGTACGAGCGACACCAGCGCCGTGAAGCGAGTGTTTTTCGTAAAGGGCTTCAGGTGTTCCGCTTTCGCCGTAGGTGTCGTTCACACCGATGCGTACGAGGCGAGTGCCAATCCCAGTTGTGCTTAAGTGTTCTGCCACCGCGCCGCCAAGGCCTCCAATAATATTGTGATCCTCAGCCGTGAAAATGGTTTTACATTTTTTGGCCCAAGTGGTGATGGCTTCTGTATCGAGGGGTTTGATCGTGTGAACGTTCACTACCGCTACGTCGAGGCCATCTTTTTTCAACAACTCTGCCGCTTGCATCGCGGAGCCTACAAGGCCTCCAGTTGCAAAGATTACGGTGTCTTTACCAGAGCGAAGTTCATCGGCTTTTCCAAAACGGAATTTGTAATCAGATTTATGAACCACATCCATATCTTGGCGTGTGAGACGAAGATAGGCGGGACCTTGGTGATCCATCAAATAGCGCATCATCGCTTTTGTTTCGATGTCATCAGCAGGTTGAAGAACAGTCATATTAGGAAGGGTGCGCATGCAAGCGATGTCTTCTAAGCCCATCTGACTGTAACCGTCTTCACCGATTCCGATACCAGAGTGAGTACCAACGAGGCGAACGTTGGCGTTGGAGTAACCAACACTCACACGAATGATATCGAAACGACCTGTTAAGAAACACGCGAAGGAACAAAGAAAAGGAATTTTCCCACTGAGAGCTAAACCTGCAGCTGTTCCGATCATGTTGGCTTCTTGAATTCCCATTTGGAAAAAACGCTCGGGAAATTTTTTGCTAAATGACTCGCTCTTTGTGCTTTTAGAAAGATCCGCATCAAGGACTACGATGTTTTTAAATTCGGGACCTAGTTCAACAAGTGCATCACCAAAACTGGCGCGAGTGGCTTTACCCATAAGTTAGGCCTCCTGAAGGGATTGTTCATATTGATCCATTTCGGAAAGAGCTTTTTTGAGCTCCTCTGCGTTTGGACTGGAGCCGTGCCATTTATTCACGTTTTCCATGTAGCTCACGCCTTTACCTTTAACGGTATCGGCAATGACGATGGTTGGTTTTGTTTTTTCCGCTCGTGCTTTCGCAAGAGCCGAAAGAATTTGTTCGAAGTTGTGTCCATCGATGCGAATGGTATTCCATCCGAAAGCTTGGAATTTCTTTTCGATTTCACCAAGGCTCAAAACTTCTTCCGTCGTTCCATCGATTTGGTAGCGATTTAAATCCAAGAACACGCAAATGTTCGTAATTTTATGGTGCGGAATCGACATTGCCGCTTCCCACACTTGCCCTTCTTGAGTTTCACCATCTCCCATCAAGCAATAAACGCGATAGTCTTTTTTCTCAATCCGGGCGTTAAGGGCAATCCCTTGAGCGATCGAGAGACCTTGCCCAAGTGATCCGGTGCAAGCTTCGACCGCTGGCATACGCATGCGATCGGGATGTCCTTGAAACGGACTTCCGAGTTTTCTTAAACTTAAAGTTTCTTCTGGTTTAAAATAACCTTTGAGCGCAAGCGTTGCATAGAGAGCCGGCACTGCATGACCTTTGCTCAAGATGAAACGATCGCGATCAGCCCATGTGGGTTCTTTCGGATTTGTTTTCATCTCATCAAAAAAGAGAGTGGTGATGATGTCGATGGCAGAAAGGGATCCACCCGGATGTCCATTTCCAGCAGCGGTGAGCATTTTTAAAATCCACCGACGGGCTTCGGTGGCCGTTTTTTGAAGATTATAAACTTTTGATTTTGACATGTTTCGTTTTCCCTCGATCGCAGGAAAACGTCAAGCGCCCGGTTTCTTAAAACATGAAGGTAAAAGCGAGAATGGGGCGGAAGAAGGCATGATTCGCTGTTGCAGGCAAATCGACTGCGACGCCGGTGCTTCCCTGTTGCTTCGTATAAGTCGCGGTATAGTAGGTGAGCTGTGGGCCTAGGCCGATTTGGCCATTAAACCAAAAGGTCACACCGATGTCGACTTGGTAACCTGTTCCCCCGGTAAAAGTTGTTTTGAGCGAGTCGGTTCCTGTCGTATAGAGTGGCGCTAAATGATAGGTCCCGAAGATATAAAACATGTCACCTGCAAAACCCAAAGTTGGTCCATATGCTTGATAGGTTCTTTTGGTGTCAGAGGTTGTCGCATCGCCAAGAGATTCTTGAGTGTTGTGCGTACCATTATAATAAGTGCCGCCAATAAAAAGACCCATATCCGTAAGGTAACCTAAAGCCACCATCATATCCGTACGAGTGTTGACGGTTTTAGTAGCCTGATCGCCACTGGCCTGACCTCCGTCATTGAATGAATCGGTCCAGTACATTCCCATGGGCCGTAAAAGAAATCCGCCGCGACCGCCTTTTGCGGCAAAGGCAACAATGCTCATTAAAAATATTGTCGAAAAAATAAGAATCAAAAAGGGCATTCTTGAATTTTTCATAACCACCTCGTTACTCTTTTTAAAGATGTGAGTTGCGCTCACCTATGGAAAATTGTAGCTGATTTTTATGGACCAAGGTCAAAGTTCAGAAAGAACTTAGGACTATGGTCTAGGAGTTTTTCAGTTGACCCATATTTACCTGAACCGTCGAGCTGGCGAGGCTTTCAACGTCCCGCGGGTCATGAGTGATAAGAAGGGTGGGGATTTTAAACTCCTCTACCGTCTTTTTAACAAGAGCACGAGCTTCGTTCTTCAGATCTTCATCGATGGCAGAAAAAGGCTCATCTAAAAAGAGAAATTGTGGTTCACCAATGAGCGCACGCGCAAGGGCCACCCGTTGTTTTTCTCCACCAGAAAGAACGGCTGTGGGTCGCTCAAGAAGATACTGAATTTTTAAAAGCTGAGTGAGCTTTTCGAGATTTTCTTTTTTCCGAGAAGCTTTGATTTTTCTCGCATGTGCCGCGAATTCTAAATTTTCTCGCGCGCTCATGTGAGGAAAGAGTTCGTAGTTTTGAAAAACAACTCCAAGACGTTTTGAAGGAATATCCTGTTTCGCAATATCCACACCTTTTAAAGTCCAACTCAAAGTAGGGCAACTTTCCAAGCCAATCAGAAGGCGAAAAATAGAAGTTTTCCCTGCACCCGATGGACCGATCAGCGCCGTAATGCCTTGATCGGGAATTTCCCATTGAGGAATATGAATTTTAAAATCCCCATAATCTTTAATGAGGCCGGTAACCAAAGACATAACCTAATCTCCGAAAAAATATCCAAACGCTCAAACCTAAAATAAGATTGAGCCAAGCAAGACTGCTCGCGGCTTCTATACGATAAGAATCCGCTAAGCTTTTAATTAAAAGTGATAACGAAAAAGTGGAGGGGGCCATAAGACTGGAAAAAGCAAAGTCTCCCGACGCCCAGAAAGCCATTAAGGCGGCTCCAAAACAGAGCGCGGGCCACACTTGAGGCAAAATGATCTTCCAATAAATTTCAGAAGGAGAGGCGCCTAAGCTTTGCGCCACTTCCATCTGGGGAAGAAGGGCATAGAAGGTGCCATCAACTTGGAGTCGATAAATCAAAGGAAGAGTCAAAACGCAAAGACCCAGAATGATCGCCACTAAAGGCGAAAGAAATTCTGGCAAATCTAAAGAAAGCCACGCGACTCCTAGGAATGCCGTACTTGGCGCCAGGTAACTCAGCAAAAAGGGGCGAAAATGCGGATGCGGGAGTGCATAGCAGGTGAGAGCTAAAAGAAAAATCATAAAAAAACCCGCGCCGAGACTTATGAAGACGGAATGAAGAAGTGCAGAAGAAAACGAGACCACCGAGTGGAGCTGCTTGAGATCTTGAAAGCCTCTTGGGAGATCAAGAAGTTGTCCCCATAAAATAATGACGGTGATTGTAAGCACCGGAATAAGTCCCCACCATAATCCAAGCAGTCGTGGCTGAAAGGGTTTTGTGTTAAGCGAAGTGTGAAAACGAGAAAGTTTCCAGCAGATCGCGAGCAAAAACAAAGACTGAAAGAGAGAGAGAGCAAAGGCCTGGGAGAAATCTTGATCAATGCGAATTTTTTCATAAATGAAGAGTTCAAGTGTTTGCCCGGTAAACCCGCCCGCAATAAGAGGAACAGAAAGACTACTAAAGGTAAGGGAAAAGAAAAAAAGTAGTAAAAGTGCTAAGTCTTTTTTTAAATAAGAAAGGACGACTTTCAAAAAAGCTAAGCGAGTCGCACCTTCAACAAGTGCGAGCTCACTCCATGTTCCTACTTTCGTGAGGAGAAGGGATTTGAGACTCACGGCACAGAGGCCAGTATAAAGTGCCGTTTGCACAATCACGATACCCGTAAGCCCAAAGGGGAAGGGATTAAAAAACTTCAAGCAAGCAACGAGAACAAAAAGAGTAGGAACAAGGCTTGGTAAAAGCAAAAGGGTTTCTAATTTTTTCCAATTATAAAAATGAACTAAACCAAGGGCACCAAGAAATCCAAAGAGAAGGATAGAGAAGCTGCTGAGACTCGCCTGGAGAATGGTGAAACTCAAGATGTGTAGAAACTGAGCGTAAGGAATGTGATTCCAGGAGTTAAGCTCGCTGACCAGCACGAGGAAGGGCGAAAGGAGCAGAAGGGCAATAAGAAAACGAATGAGAGATTTTATGCTCATTGCACTTGAGACCAAAGATCCAGAAGTTCTTTCATTTTCAAGGTGGCGTAATCTTGGAGAGAAAAAGTTTTAACGAGAGGCAGTTGCGCGAATGGGGTTTGTGCCATGATGCGTTCTTGTGCGGGAAACATATAGTTCTTTTCCATCACAATCTTCTGAGCTGAGTCGCTTAAGAGAAATTTGATGAACTCTTTTGCAAGCGGAACATTGGAAGAACCTTCAGGAATCGCCATCCATTCATACTGTACAGCCAAAGATTCTTTAAAAACGATCGGCTGGTAATCAGAGTCTTTTTCTTCAACCCAATGATAAACCGGTGATGTGAGATAACTGTAAGCGAGCTTCGCTTGTTTTTTCTTAAAGAGCCCATAGGCGGTACTCCACGAAGGAGAAATGCTATGAATGTTATGCTTAAGTTGTTTTAAAAAAGTAGCGGCATTTTCTTTTTTTACAAGAGAAATCCAGGAAAGAAATTGTAAGCCCGGAGTGCTGGTTCGGGGATCTTGAAGAGCAATAGTGGATTTGTATTCAGGTTTTAAAAGATCATCGATGGAGCGAGGAGGATTTTTGAGCTCACTTTTTCGGTAGATAAAGGTGAGAGGTGCCCAATCGAGAGGAAGAAAAAAGTGATGAGCCGGAACTTCGCGATCCGGTAAAAGTTCAACGAGTTCGGAAAGAGGCTGCCAGCTGAGTTTTTCTTCGGCTTGCGGTAAGTGGAGCTGGTCTAAACCCAGCACCAGATCCACACGTTTTTCTCGCTCACGTAAAAGTTTTTGTAAAATGAGTGTTGAGTCTTCGACTTGAACAAGATTGATTTTGCAGTCGCACTGAGCTTCAAACTCTTTCACCAATATTGGTCCAGGACCCCAAGCGTTAAGAAAAGAAGGGTAGGAATACACGATGAGAGTTTTTTGGTAATTGTAGAGCTTTGGTTTCGTATAGAAATAAACGGACCATACGGCGAGTGCGAGAAAGCCTAGAATTCCGAGACCCACCTTGCGCGAGTCCATTACCACCAAATTCCACGCTGTCGCTTATAGAAAAAGTAATCCATTCCTAAGCAGCGTCCTGCTCCTAACCAAGCCATGGTCAAGAAAATGGCAATCAAAAGTCGGTAGAGGTCAGCGCTTTCGGGACCATAAATCCACAACATGTTCAAAGATAAGAAAAATCCTAGGATGGAAAGGGGTCTCACGAAATAGCCAAGCACATAACTAATGCCGATCAAAAGCTCCATAACCACAATTGCTAAAGCAAAAATTTGCCAGTTAGGTACTAAAATGTTCTCGATGAAGGTGCTGTACCATTGAGGTGCGAGAGAACGTGGCAGCCAATGAAGGGCCGTCTCGGCTAACACAGGCCGTACCAAAAAATCGCTTCCATAACGCTCGAGCGCCTGGTTAATATAAAAATAACCAATATAAACTCTCAGAAGAGCGAGAGGAAACAGATGACCAAGATATTTAATACTTTCAAAAAATGCGACCAGCACAGCTTTCTTCATGCGCTCCTTACAGCAGAGAGTCAAACTTTGTTTTGCAATGTGCTTGTTACTTTTTTGTTAGGGTTTTCCTTCTTTTTTGACGCAACGGCCTTTGCGAAGGAAAAGTCTATTTCTACTCTCATGGAAGATCTCCAAAAGACCGTGAAGGCCCGTAAGTGGAATTGGGATCTAAGTGTTTTTACGTCACAAGGTTGGCAAAGCCACGGAACTTCAGTTCAAGGCTATCCAATGATTTATTATAGCTGCGGAGATACAAAGGCCTCCAACAAATCTCTCATTTTGGCGAATGTGCATGGAGATGAAGTCACTCCAGGGTATTTTGGTTTTAGATTGGTTGAGTGGTTAAAGGCCCGACCGGAACTTTGTAAGGATCGTTTTATCGTTGTCGCTCCTATGGTGAACCCTGATGGGTTTATGCGCTACTCTAAAGGAACGCGCACGAATTATAACAAAGTAGATTTGAATCGGAATTTTGATACCCCAGATTGGGACAAGCTGGCGCTCAAGATTTGGAAAGAAAAATTCAAGGCCCGCCGATACTATCCAGGAGATAAAGCGGGGACAGAACCGGAAGTGCATTTCCAAAAATGGCTCATTGATGAATTTATGCCGACAAAAATTTTAAGCATTCACGCGCCTCTTAATTTCTTAGATTACGATGGCCCTCAGAACAACGAAGAGATTGCAGTGTTCGCAAAAAAGTATGTTGAAGCCTGTGAAGAGTTAAAATCGGCAGTGAAGAAAGCTACGCCGGCACTTGATTTTTACGCCTATGGAGTATTCCCAGGAAGTCTCGGAAATTATGCGGGTAAACAAAAAGGAATTCCTACTTTCACTGTTGAGCTACCGACAACAAAGCCTGAGTTGGCTGGTAAGTATTTTGGAGACCTGGAAGAGGGCACAGCCCTTTTCATTCAGTACGCTTTGAAAGAACAAAAAACCGCCGCTCTCCCTCGATAAGATGAGAGACTGTTCCCAGCGCATTTCATGAGTAATTTTTTCTAAACTCCAGCCATTTAATTGTGATTAAACACTGCTAAACATAGAACGCCTCCTATACCAGGGAGGTATTCATGAAATTTCTTTTTTTAGCTCTTATGGCTTTTTCGTTTTATGCAGAAGCTCAGCGCCGTGTAAGTCCTTGTAGCGTTGGAAACGCACGACAAGCTGCGGAGGTTGCTGCCCAAGTTCTTTTACAAAAACACAACATTGGTAATTATAAAGGTGTAACAAGCGTAGGTGTAGCTGCTTGCAGTCCTAAATCTTTAGCTCTACTTGCAGGCTATAAAGTTCCTGCGGTCGTTATGCCTGATGTATGTGGTGTTTTAGTCGGATTTGAAGATCGCTACGTAGCTAATGAAGTTGCAAAATCTATTATCACAAGTGTGGGTTCTAGATTTAAAACAAATCAAGGCGAAGTCAGAATCTGTGGACGTATTACAGGTCGCATTGTTCCGCAGTAAAAGTTCAGAATTTTTAAATCAACTTCGGACAAAGTTTATTTAAGAAACATTCATCACACAAAGGTTTACGAGCCGTGCAGATGGCGCGGCCGTGAGAAATCAGCCAGTGAGAAAAGTTCACCCAGTGTTCGCGCTCTATAAGTGGTTCTAGTTCTTTTTCGATCTGGACTGCGCTTTGGCCTTTCACAAGTCCCAGTCGATTGCTCAAGCGTGTGACATGCGTATCGACGACCATTCCGGGAATTCCATAAGCATTTCCTAAAACGACATTCGCAGTTTTTCGACCGACGCCAGCAAGTGCGCTCAACTCTTCCATTGTTTTCGGAACTTGTGATTTGTATTTGGTGACGAGCTCCTGGCAGCAGGCTTTGATGTTCTTGGCTTTGTTTTTATAAAAACCTGTTGAACGAACGAGAGTTTCAAGCTCCGTAATGTCCGCATTTGCAAAGGCTTTGGCGTTGGGGTAACGGGCAAAGAGTGCGGGAGTGGTTTTGTTTACGCGAGCATCTGTACATTGCGCAGAAAGAATCGTGGCGATAAGAAGCTGTAACGGATTTTCGTAATCTAAAGAACATTTCGCATCGGCATATTCATGAGACAACTCGTGAACGATTTTATCCGTACGCTTTTTTTTCTGCTCAAACGTTTCTTTGGGATTTTTTTTTCGCGCCAAGGAGGGGAGCTTTTTGGATTTATTCTTGACCGTCATTGCCAATGGCTTCAACAGGACAACCTTCCATTGCTTCACGACACTGATCTTCTGTCTCGGGATTGCTTGGCTGTTTTGTCACAAAAGCATGGCCACCAGATTGATCCATGCTGAAAAAATCAGGCGCAATCGTCACGCAAGCATCGCAAGCGATACATGCTTGATCTACGTAGAACTTGCCTTGAGCGTTCTCGCCCCATTTTTGCCCTTTGTCTGCCATGGCCTATTCTTCTCGTATTTCTCTGTTTTGGTCAAGGAACAGGTCGGAATCACTGACATTTAAACTTCATCTCTGAAGTATAAGCGTCTCCTCCGGTCATAATGGCGCCTACCGTTCCTGCGGTGCCTACAGCACCACCGGCACTTCGTTCGTTGCGGCCGCCGAGTCCATACATTCCAGAGCCTACTACAACCGCTGCTTTAGAAGCCTGGCGAACGGTTTTGCGGGTGGCCTCGTCCATATCGCCAGTGTACTTGGTGCCTTCGGTGACAAAGGCCGCTCGCTTTTCTAAGCTCTCGCAGTAGTGATGAGCCTGCGAAATTGCGGAGCGCTCCACTTGATCTTTTTCAGGGCCGCGAGTGATCACATAGTTTGTGCCATCAACACCTGGTCGTACATCTCGATGATGAGCGCATGATGCGAGAAAAAGTAAAAAACTGATCACGCAGCTCCTAGTCTTTAGGTGTGGACATTTCGACACGGGAAGAGAGCGGGAACCGCACAATCTTTACCTCTGTCGAGGCATGGGGTCTTGAATCGGGAGATTTGGTTTGGGCCCTTCACTTCTTAGTATAAAATCTAATGAAACACATGATTTCAGAGGAGTTGGCCATGGATGGACCTCGAGCCCCGGAAGCCTCAGAGTTTGATCGTCTTTTACATTTTTTGAACCAAAATTTACGTGCTGGAGAAGGTTGGTCTATTCGTGATGAATATCCTACCGCTTTAGACCAAAATAATTTGGGCAACATACGAGTCATCACCGAGAATAATAAAATTCTCTCTCACGCGGTGGTGAAGCCGGTGATGATCAAGACGCCACTTGGGATGTTCAAAGTTGCGGGAATTGGAAGCGTCGTTACCGACCAGAATTTTCGTAGCCAAGGACTGAGCAAACAAATCATTGAAGATTGTGTGGCGGTTGCTCAAGCGCAAAATTGTGATTTCGCCATTCTTTGGACAAATCTTTTTGAGTTCTACCGCAAATTAGGTTTTGAACTTGCGGGAAGTGAACAAAGTTACGTGATCAATCGAGAACTACCGGTACCTTCCACAGATTTAAAATTTGTTAAGGGAAATAAAGTGGATCCCGAAGCTCTACTGCGAGTGTATTCTCAGCATACAGTCTCGAGCGTTCGAAGTTTTGATGAAGTGAGAAAATACCTTCAGATTCCTAACTCCAATGTGTACACCGCTTGGGGAGCCGACGGCCAACTTAAAGCCTACGCTGCTGAGGGGAAGGGCGCGGATCTTCAGGGGTATATTCATGAATGGGGCGGGCAGCTTTCAAACTTCCTTCCGCTTCTCAACCATATTTATAAAGATCAAAAAAAGCAGATCACTTTGATTGCGCCAAGACATTCGGAAAATCTCCATCTGAAATTAAAGTCATTCGGAGTTCAGGAGATCCCGGGATATTTAGGAATGATTAAAATTCTAAATCCCCAAGTGCTCTTTGGAAAGATCCTTCGCTCCATCCGTGCCGATCAAGGGCATGAAGATTTTGTTTTTGAAAAACGTCAGGACGGTTATTACATCGGTACGCAAAGCAAGATGTTCAAAACTGATTCTGAAGCCGATATCATTCGTTTGATTTTTGGTCCTTACAAACCCTCGGCTATTCATAGTTTTGATCCGCCACTTTTGGCACTTCTCGAAAAAACATTACCCATTCCCATGTGGATTTGGGGTTGGGATTCAGTATGACAAAATGGGGTTTTGTTGCACTCTTGGCGCTCGTTGGATGTATTGAGAAAGAAAAAATGGAAGTGCCACCCGCAGTGGCGTGCGAAAGTGTTGAGAGCACATTAAATACGGCGATCGGTGGATCAGAAAACCGTTTAGCAGAAGAGGATTGGGTGCATTTTGAAGATTCCATCGCTCCGACGTCTCAACCAGCCACAATTCTTGCCGATCAGCTGAATAAAATTATTAAGCTCATTCAAGTCGGAACCACTACCCCACCAGTTTATGAAATACGCTCTTTAGAAACAACCATCAGCTATAAAAACGGTCAGCAGCAAAAAGAAACTCGTGAAGTCGTCGAACAAGGCCCTACTACCTTTGCACTTTGTCCTTCTTCCTCAGCTGTGAGTTATCATGGTTTAGGTGCGGGACAAACGAAGGTGAGCGCTCTTCAATACAAAGACAGCTGCGGCTCGTTTGTAGATTGTAAAATCACGGTCACCCATATGAACTTTGATCAGTTGATTACCTTTCCTGATGGAACTCAAGAGGCGGCGAAATATCATCTAGTTTTAAGCGCTGAAGTTCCCTATGCGGGTCGTTTTCTGGAAACTTGTGTGACTCAAGGATACGAGGTGAACGGACAAAAAATTCCGGCCACTCGCTGCAAACGCGTGAGAAACTTTGGTTTTAAAACCGAATAAAAGCTTAGCTAGGCTCGTCGTCTTTACGGCTACGAACTTGGGGTTTTTCGTCTCCGCCAATACCTTCTTTAAATCCACGAATGGCTTCTCCAAGAGACTTTCCGAGACCGGGAAGGCGGGTGGGGCCAAAGAAAATCAATGCAATCACTGTTAAAAGTAGTAAATGTCCAATACTCAAACCGCCCATACATCCTCCTGGCTTTTTGTCTCTATGTGCTAAGACTACTCTTGTGTTAAGAAAATCTCAACTCAAGATAGGAGGGACCATGAAACAAATAGCGGTTGTCCTCGCAGGATGCGGGTTTAAAGACGGTTCGGAGATCACCGAGGCGGTCAGTACATTAATTTCGCTTTCAGAATTTGGTGTGGAATATCAATGTTTTGCTCCGCATTTAGAAATCGAAGCCAAAAACAATATTACCAATACCGAAATGGGCCAAAAACGAAACGTTTTGATCGAAGCCGCTCGTATTTCTCGAGGGCAGATCAAAGACATTCGTGAATTAAAATCTGAAGAGTTTGATGGCCTTGTTTTTCCGGGCGGTTTTGGTGTCGCCACTCATCTTTGTAACTTTGCTCAAAAAGGGTCGAAGGCCGAAGTTCACCCTGAAGTTTCTCGAGTGATTCAATCTTTCCACGCAGAATCAAAGCCTATTTGCGCGATCTGTATTGCTCCAAGCTTACTGGCTCTTACATTAGGAAAAGAAGGGGTGACTCTCACTCTGGGAGATGATCCCGAAACGATTCAAGAGATTATAAAAACCGGTGCGCAACACGAAGAGTGTCCTGTTGAAGACTTCGTGACCGACCGCCAACACAAAATTGTGACGACGCCAGCATATATGTACGGGAAAGCGAAGCCGTATCAGGTTTTTAAAGGAATTCGCGCGGCCTTACAAGAATTTGTGGAAATGGCCTAGGCCGCCCGCAAAAGTATCATCTGCTTCGTTGCAAACACCAAAAGTCTCACTCCAACGTGCAGGAGCACGTTTCCGTTCGATTTTGGCTTGAACGCCTCGCATCTGATACTTTTTCGGACGGCCTAGCGTTTAAATTTCTTGAGTGCTTTTTGATGTTCCATTTTCATCCAGAGAGAGGAAAAAATCTTCTCTTCTTTTTCCCCCGACCATAATTTCAACGCAGAAAAGTTTTTTTGTGGAAGCTGGGAATGCCTTAAAAGAATTTCTTGAGCTCTGGGTATAAGTTTATTTTGCGGAAGAATTTCGTCCACCCAACCGAGACTTTGGGCTTCGTAGGCAGAGACGGTGCGTGAGAGGAGAAGCTGGCGCTTTAAGTTCGTGAGCGAAGTGCGGTTAAGAAGTCTGCGACCGCCACCCCAACCAAAACTTAAACCCAATTGCCTTTGCCAGAGGCCAAAAAAGGAATGAGGGGCCGAGAGTACAATGTCAAAACAAGAGAGAAGTTCCATGCCTCCGCCAAAACAATCCCCATTGGCAAGGGCGATCGTTAATCCTTGATGTTGCTCGAGAGTTTTCAGAGCACTTCGTACTGCTAATTGAGTTTTGAAACTCGCCATTTTAGATTTGGCTTGGATTTGTTCTGCTAAATTTCCGCCCGTACAAAAAAAGCGTGAGCCGGTCGACTGAAAAATAATGGAAGAGTGTGTGTGCTTTTTTAAAAGAGACGTAAGGACTTTTGCCTCTGCTTGGCCAAGACTATGCCCTAATTCGGAATGATCCAATGTGACAATCAATGTTTGGTCTATCTCTTCGAAGCGAATCATTTCTCTCATTATGCTTGAATCTCTTTTTCTGTCCAGTAGTCTGGGAATATGGGATTGGGACACAGCCACCATCATCACCACGACTACCAAGAAGATCGTGCACAATTTCAACGATCTTTGCTTTGGGTTTTAGGTTTAACTCTCACTTTTATGTTTGTGGAAGTAGGATTTGGCTTTTTCACAAACAGTCTGGCCTTACTCGCCGACGGCGTTCATATGCTGACGGATGTGGCAAGCCTCGCCCTTACCTTCGTGGCTTTTATCTGGAGCCAAAGACCTGCAACGAAGATGAAAACCTTTGGTTTTTATCGCGTAGAAATTCTTGCAGCTTTTGTAAACGGTCTTTTTCTTATGCTGCTCTCCGCGGGAATTATTTGGAGCGCCTGGAGTCGCCTTTCAGAACCTCTTGAAATCAAATCCACGGAAATGTTGATCGTGGCGTGCATTGGGTTATTAGTAAATTTAATTGCAGGCTTTATTCTTTTTAAGCAGAGCCATAAAAATTTGAATCTTCAGGGAGCTTTTTTACACGTGATGGGAGATACGCTCGCCTCCGTAGGAACTATTGTAGCTTCGTGTTTGATAATATGGAAGGGTTGGACGCTCGCTGATCCAGTAGTGAGTCTTGTGATTTCTGTCATCATTATCATTTCGTCCTACCGACTTGTGGCAGACGCAGTTCACATTATTCTCCAGGGTGTACCTGCAAATATAGATCCCCTACTTATTGATCAGGAGTTACGACAACTAAAAGGTGTTACGGACTTGCATCATCTGCATGTTTGGAGCTTAAGCTCCAATATGAATGTTTTAACGGTGCATTTAGTAGTAAGTGGTGGTTGCCAAGAGCACACGGCCTTTCTTTCGGAGGCCAGTGAGTTAGTACGTAAAAAGTTTGGAATTTCTCACACCACAATCCAAATCGAAACCACATCACTCGAGTCAAAAGAGCTCCACTTCCCTTAATAATACCGGTTTTCTGGAATACCGGAATACCGGCACACGGAATCCCCGTATAATTCCAGGATACCGTGAAGACACCAACCTTTTAATTAACCGAATTGCTTCGTTGTTCGCTCTTAGTCTGGAGGGCGGGAGGGGACCCACTCTCAGAGTTCTAGGATTGAACTCGAAATCGTTCGGTCGATTTCAGATATATGCAGAGGGGGATTCATGCAATTAAAGAAACCCGTTAGTTTTTTGGTGTTTCTGATTATTTCGCTCATAGTTGTGAACTTGTGGTTGTTTCAAAGTTGGTATTCAGAGTCCACATTGGAAAAATCTCAAAAAGCTGAAGAGTCTGTCTCCTTTGCGCCATTTCCAACAGAAAACGGAGCTCGTGACCTACAAAACGAGGAGGCAGTTCCCGAGCTCAAAGAAGAAGAAACTTCGAGTGGTTCCTTCTCGCCGGGCGCACCAGTGGTCAGAAAACCCGCTTTGCGAACGAAGGTCGCCCGTAAAGCTTCCAAAGAACATTTGAAAAGAGGATTTCGCTATCTGGAAGAGTCGCTTCCACGTACAGAAGAGGCCAACACCATCATTCAAACATTGATTATGAGCGAGATTCAGTCACATGCCGCGGTGGTGATCGCAAAAGAAAACTTAAAATTTCAATCTCAGCAGGTGATGGCATCTCGTCATCTGGTTGAACAAACTTATTTTACGTATCAGCAATATGCTAACGACCTTCCGGTAGAGCATGGAAGCGCGCGGGGCATAGCCATGAACCTTCCGAGTGGGCCTGTGCTGACTTATGTGGATTATAATATTGCGGAAATTCCGGAGCGCACGGTTCAACAATCTTTATCGGAAGAACAAGCTTTGACGGCTGCTCGAAGTGCTTTTGCGAATTCTAAAAATCTTTCTATCCACAAACAAAATCGTTTATACCGGGTGATTGATGGGCAGTGGGAGCCTGTTTACGATTTTGAATTTGTCGGTGAGCCAACCGCGATCAGTGTGCACATCGAAACGGGCAAAGTTTATCGGGAAAATCGAGCGCACGCGGCGAAAACCATTTCCGGGCAAGTGGGCGGCCGCGGAGTACAGTTTGATCCCGTGAAGGGGCGTAATCTTCTTTTGCCACTTCCTTATTTAACGATCAAAGGTTCTGCAGGTGCTGTCGCTGAGACGAATGCTAAGGGGGCTTATCAAATCAATGTTGGTGCAGATCGGAACCTTATTGCGACACTCACGGGTCGTTACGCGAAAGTAATTTCAGAGAGTGGCGGAAATGTTATTGCGAGCGCAAACATTGGGTCGGGTAAAGCAATCAATCTTGGTTTAAATTTAACTCCACGAGTGAGTACCACCGCACAAGTAAATGCCTACTATCACACGAATGTGGTTCGTGAATATTTGAAGCTTAATGGAGTGAACCACGTAGGGCTGGATCGATCAGTGCCAATCACGGTGAATGGTTCTTTGTTTCCGGGCGGGCAACGGGGCACATGTAACGCTTATTTTTACACGGGCGCACTCTACTTTTTCAAAGAAGGTGGGGGTTGTAACAATCTCGCTTTTGATACGGTGATTTATCACGAGTATGGTCACTTGGCTGACGATACCTTTGGTGGCATTACGGATTATGGTTTATCCGAAGGCTGGGGCGATGTACTTGCCGTTTTGATCACAGGGCAGCCTCAGATTGGTGAAAATTGGGAGCAATCTTCCTCGGCTCCGCTTAGACGTAGTGATAACGATTACGTCTACGGACAGTGGGATGAAGAACATGATCAAGGACAGGCGTGGGCAGGATTCGCATGGCACTTGCGTGCAGAGCTGATCAAAAAATATAGTACTCAAAAGGGTGTGGAGCTCGTAGAGGATCTTGTTTTACCAGGGCTTGTCTCTAACTCCACAGATATTCCATCAGCGGTTCGAGAAGTGATGGTGAGAGATGACAATGATGGAAATCTCTCAAATGGTACGCCAAATCTAGAGCAAATTAAGATTGCGGCCGCAAAGCATGGTCTGACGTCATTCTTGACGATTACCTCAAAAGTACAACTCACTCCGCAGTTAGCAAATGTTCTACAGTAATGATTTTGTAATTACAAAGTTTGTAGGGCTTCCGAATAAACTTCACCGGTTTTAATGAAACGCACACCCACACCTGGGGTTTGCGTTTTATAGTTGGGATTGTGGGAGTTCCAAATGACTTTCCCGCTCATTTCGTGAGCTCGCTCCACTTGATCAAGAGGAATATGAATTTTCAAAACTTCTCCGGCTAGAAAACTTCTATCGGTTGCGATGAAGGCACCACCCATAGAGAGATTTCGAAGGGAGCATTCAAAAATTTCACCATTTCGGAAGATTTCCACTTTTGCTTTTTCTATGGTCGAGAAGCGTTTGTTATAACGGGTTAAGTAGCTTTCAAGTTTTTGAGTGCGTTCAATGATGCCTTGAAGTTCTTTTGTGCTAATGGGTTTTTCTACGACGAGAGTTTTTTTAGAATGGGGGATAGGAAAACGTCCATCGGCATGAATCAGATCTGCGATGTAAAGAACGGGAGACTGACAGCCAATCGCGCGAAGTTGATCCACCATTTCCATTTTCTTGCGTGTGAAAATTTTTGTATTGATCAAAACGGCACCATATTTGGGTGAATGAAGAAGCGCATGGAGGGCCTGCTGAGGAGTGCGAACCCAATCAACATTCTGTTTTAGATGGCGAATCATGATGTCTTTTAGTTGAAAGCTTTCTTGATTAAATTGGCTCATAAGTAGAATGCGGTTATTCATAGGGCCTCCAACTCTTTACTTATGGAATTATCATGCCACGAGACAATTTAATAAGTATTTGAAATTACTAGTCTTTATATGATACGCAAGGGCATGTTTGTACAAAAATTGAACAGATGTTGCGCCTTTAAAAGCTCTGAATTAGCGTAGTTCTCGCGTCTCAAAACGAGACATTGGACTTTTGAGAATTGGGATATACTGAAGGGAGAATATCAAAGTGGAGACTATTAGGATGATAAGATCTCTTTTTTCTTCTTTCGTTTTTTTCGCAATTTTCTTTTCTTCTTTTATGGCGGTGTCGTCTCCTCGCTTAGCGGTGGTACTCCTTCCAGGAACTCTCAACTCCATCCTGCCTGGTCGAATCACCGAAGATTCCGTAAAAAAAATTCTGCTGACGACTCCGTATTTTAGTTCGGCCATTATTCAATCTCTCGAAGAGGGCGGCGCACTTGTTCACGTTGTGAAAGGCTTAGCGCCGGCGGGCGACCTTGAAGAAAATGGTCGCGTCGCTTTGCTCTCCATACAAAAATGGTATCGAGAAAGCGGGAACTCGTTACCTTTAATTTTGATTGGTCATAGTGCTGGTGGACAGTATGCGCTTTGGTTGGCCGCTCAAAATCAATTACCCATTCAGAAAATTGTTTTCGTTTCGACACCTTTTAATGGAGCAAAACTTGCTGAGCGTTTTTTTGGATTTCCTTTTACAAATATTTTGAGATGGGGACCGCCCTCTTGGTTTTCTTTTTTTGATTGGCGCGGGCTCTACCAAATGAAGCCGACGGAAGTAAAAGAGTTCTTCAAGCGAATCCGTATTCCTGGCAACATTGAGTTGCTCGCGTTTGGTGGAAGTCAGGATCTGCCACGCTCTCCCTTGCAGACCATCAGTGCCGAATATTTTTCTCCAGCGCTTGCGGTAACGGCAGGTCTCATTGGTGAAGAGAGCGATGGCATAGTGGAAATAAAATCTGCTTACTCGGATAAAGTCGAAATTCTTTCGCAACTAGATGAAAGAATAAACATTCAGTATCTTTCCGAAATGCACATGCCGCTTGAGCATCCCGAACAAGTTTTGGATTACCGTATTTTTAAATATATGGGTGCACGAAACTCAGAGTTCGTTTACCAAAAACAGCGCGAAACTTATTCACGCCTCATGTCTTTGATGAATCGTTAACGGTTCTGCGCAAATAAACACAACATTTCAAACATTACGTCCGTTGCCGCAAGTGTAGTGATCTCGGATTGATCGTAAGGAGGAGAAACTTCTACGATGTCACAACCTACAAGCTTTGGAAGCTTGAGATGTCGAAGGATACGTTGAACTTCGTACGTGGTGAGGCCACCGACGACAGGCGTGCCGGTGCCAGGCGCGAAGGCCGGATCAAGGCTGTCGATATCGAAACTGATATAAGTTGGAAGACCGGTATCAACTTTGAAAGTGCTTAAGAATTTTTCAAGGCCTGGCTTTCGAATATCATCAATCGTCACGACTTGGGTTTTGTGTTTTTTAGGGAAATCTAAATCACCGGCGCCTGCGAGAGGGCCGCGAATCCCGATCGCCGTACTTTTTTTAGGATCGATGAGCCCCTCTTCCACCGCGTGTCTTGCAAAAGTGCCGTGATGATATTCACAGCCCCAAGCAGCGGGGTAAGTATCAAGATGGGCGTCAAAATGTATCAGGCTTAGTTTCCCGTATTTTTTGTGGAGAGCACGGAGAATAGGAAGGGTGGTGGAGTGATCTCCACCGACAGAAATAAATTTTTTATCCTTTTTGAGGAGATCCCCAAAGAATTTTTCGATTTGCTTGTAGGTTTTTTCTTGAGAGATCGGCACCGTAGGACAATCGCCAATGTCGGCAACTTTGATTTTTTCAATGAAGTTCAGTCCACGACCCCAGTTGAAGCCACGACCCAAAGAAGAGCTTTCGCGAATTCGGGAGGGGGCAAAGCGCGCACCGGGTCGATAAGAAACGCCGCCGTCAAAGGGAACCCCAACGATTCCAACATCGTAATCGGCGTTTATTTCTACATGAGGTAAGCGAAAAAAAGTTTTGATCCCAGAAAATCTTGGGAATTGGCGTCCATCGAGCGGCCGGTATTCCATTTTGCCTCCAGATCGCATAGTATGTCACAAAATGACAGAGCAACAAAGTTCCATTTTAAAGTGGTACAAATCAAATGGGCGCGTACTTCCTTGGCGGGGGCGTCAGGATCCTTATCATATTTGGATTTCTGAGGTCATGCTACAGCAGACGACGTCTCAAGCGGTCGTTCCCTTTTTTGAGCGCTTCTTAAATCGTTTTCCAACGGTGGCTTCGTTAGCCCAAAGCGATGTGGGGGAAGTTCTCGAGCTCTGGTCGGGGCTTGGTTATTACAGTCGTGCGCGCAATCTTCATAAGGCGGCTCAAGCCCTTCACTTAGAAAAACAATTTCCAAAATCTTACGTGAAACTTTTAGAGATGCCAGGGTTTGGTCCTTACACGAGCCGTGCGGTTTCAAGCCTCGCGTTTAACGAAAACGTTGGCTTAGTAGATGGCAATGCCATTCGGGTTCTCTCTCGCGTTTATACGATGAAGTCTCTTTGGTGGAGCACCAAAGGCCGTGCAGAAATTCAAGAGAAAGCAGATGCGCTTGTTCAAGGAGTCGATGCACGAGATATGAATCAAGCACTCATGGATCTAGGTTCTATGATCTGCACGCCCACGTCGCCAAAGTGTGCGCTTTGCCCTTGGGCAAAACATTGTCAGGCAAATCTGGAAGGAAATCCTGAAGCCTATCCGCCTGCTAAACCTAAAAAGCAAAAGATGATTCTTGCCTGGTATCCGATTGTTGAGATGGGCGAAAAGAAAAAAACCTTATTACTTCAGAAAAATGACTACGCGCCTTTTTTAAAGGGACAGTGGCTTTTACCGGGGCATATCAAAGTCCTCAAGAAGGCGCCGACAAAATTTCTTTTTAAACATACGATCACTCACCACGATATTTACACCGTAGATATTCAGAAAAAACATCGAGCAAAAATAAAACAAGTCGGGCTGCAATCTCAGTGGGTGAAAATGAACGAGCTTGCTCGTGTGTGTCCTGTGTCTCTTGTTTCTAAAGCTGTTCAATTAGCACATCCGGAGTATACAAAATCATGATGAAGTGGAACTTGGCTTTTTGCAGCGCTCTGTTGCTGAGCTGTTCTTCGAAAAACGTAAAGCCTACAACGAGCGTGAATAGTGTCACTACGGTTGTCGCTATGGAATCGCAAACGTGGACCGAAAGGGGGCAAAATCGTCACCCTTGGATTTCTCAGGATGAGCGCTATCTCTATTTCACAAGCGGTGAGAGGGAACATTTCAATCATCAAATTTATGTTCTCGATCTGAGTTCTAAAACTCAAAGGCGACTCACCCATCAAAGTGGAGATTGTCTGCAAGTTATCACGATCCCCAATACATCCCAAATGCTTTATGTAAGTACGACCGACGAGTTAAAAGAAAAAAATGAAATGGATTCTTGGGCAGCGAGATATCTCGATCCGAAGTTTTCGCGAAATCAAGTCGTGAACAAACCATCAGAAATTTATTTAAGTAAGTTGGATGGAAGTCACATTCGTCGATTGACTCAGTCTGCGGGCTTTGATGGACAAATCACTCTTCATAAATCAGGTCGCCTGGCGGTGTTTGTTTCTTCTAGAAACGGGCGTATGCAACTTTATAAATTGCATTTATCTTTGACGGCCGTGGAACCTCTTTATCATGGAAAGTTTCAGGATCAAGAGCCTCAATTTTCTCCCGATGGAAAACAGTTGGTATGGACGAGAAGAGAAATTAAGAGCGATGGTTCTTTCGGTTCAGCTCAACTGTATTTGGCCACCTTTGGAAAACCTACCGTGAAGGCCTTAACGACGGTGGAAGCGGATCACGTTTCACCGTCATGGAGTCCTGATGGAAAAAGTCTCGTGTTTTCATCAGACCGTGATCGTAAAGGTCAGCTGGATCTTTACACCTTGCAAATAGAGTCCAAGTGCCTACAAAAAATCACTAGTCAGTCACAGAGTGTGGACCCCCTCTATCACCCTAGTGGCAAAACGATTTTCTTTTCGCAGCAACAGGGAGCTTCTTTCCAAATACAGAGCTTGCCAGTTCCAGCGGAAAACTCTCAAAACTGTTTAAACTCGCCTTTATAAGACTTTTGGGCTTGTAGAACCACTGCGTGATATGCTTTGTTTAAGGTATGAAGTACGTCATCTTCTGTTTATTTTTTTCCTTTACTGCGAGAGCCGCCCCGATTCCTATGTCGAGCTCCTCAAAAGCTGTAGAACCTTACTGGGGTCTTTATCGCTCGGAAAGAGGTTTTTCGGTAGATGGACGAAGCACCGGGTGGAAGATTGCAGAAGGGCCTGAAGATTCGCCACATGTTCTCGCTCTATTTAAGAGTGTGGATTCGGCAGGGCAAAGACCTGCCACTCTCAGCGTGCGGATTGATGACAACACTCAAAAATTAAGACCTCCGAATTACATTAAAAGTTGGTTACTGCTCTATCATCGCTTAGGCCTTGATGTGAAAGGCCACCAACCATTTCTTCATAATGGAGAAAAGGGGTACGTGTTAGATGTTGTTGATCGAAAACTCAGCACACAAAGTCGACAAGCTTTATTTTTTCGCGGAACTCAAGTCGTAATCCTTACTTGTTCTGACGCCAAAGCATCATTCACAAATGCTCTTCCTACCTGTAACAAGCTGATTCGAAGCTTCAAGTGGTCGGAAGATTCCTCTCTCTCATTAACAAAATAATATGACATCGACTTCTTCCTACCAACTCTTTGGGATTCCTAACTGCGATACGGTGAAAAAAGTTCGAGTTCTTCTTGAGAAGAAAAAGATCGACTACGAATTTATCGATTTCAAGAAACGACCGCCCACAGAATCCGATATTCAAAGATGGAAATCTTTTATGAAGGTATGGCCGGTGAATACCAAAGGCCCAACCTATCGTAAAATCCGTGAAAAATTTGAAGCCGTGAGCGACAATCAAAAAATGAAACTGCTTATCGAAAACAGTTCGGCGATCAAACGTCCTATCTTAGAAAAGAATGGGGCAGTCCAAGCTGTCGGGTTGGACTTAAGTTACTACAAATAGAGCGCTGCTCGATAAGCCTATATATTTCGAAATGAAAGATGATCAGAAATCATTTCTTTGATGACCAGCCAATAGACTGAAGTTTGATTCGCCCCCCCCATTGTATTCCCAATCAGCTCCTTTTTACACGCGTCCGTCTCTGCGGACGCACTTTGTGGTCTACTTATTTGAATTTAGTAAATCATGCTGTTAGGGTCCTCCTAAATGAAAACGGAAAACTTTGCTTACAAAGCAACAAAAAAAATGGCCCTCAAAACTCAGCCAAGAAACTTTCGAGAGTACCTTCAAGGTGAATTTGTACTTCGCTGCAAAAAAAATCCACAGTATTCAATGAGAGCCTTCTCCAAGTTTCTAGGTGTTGAAAATTCATGGCTTTCAAAAATTCTGCGAGGAAAGAAAGTCGCCTCTCGTCAGTCAATAGAAAAATTGGCTTTTCGATTAGGTCTCTCTGCACATCAAGTCCAAAATCTTCAGTCATTAAGCAAGACGAATAAAGATAGTGAAGCCGCGTACAAAGTTTTGACTGAAGATATCTTTGAGGTCATCTCCGATTGGTTCCACTTTGCAATTTTGGAACTTATGAAACTTGATTCTTTTGAGGCAGACGAAAAATGGATTTCAAAAAAATTAGGAATTCCATTTATCGAAGCGCGATCGGCTATTGAAAGGTTAAAAAAAGTAGGACTGATCGAGACGTGTGCAGATGGAAATTGGATAGATACGTCAAACGGCTTTACAACACACAACTTGGGAATTCATTTTACGTCAGCAGCTAGAAGGCGCCTACAAGAGAATATCCTCGAGAAATCTCGAGAAGCTTTGGTGGCTCTTCCTATTGAAGAACGTGATCACAGTTCTATTATGATGGCGACAAATATGTCTAAGTTGGAAGAAGCAAAAAGAAGAATTGATACCTTTAGAAAAGAGATTTGCGATTTTCTAGAGGATTGTAACGAAAAAAATGAAGTTTACCAATTGTCAGTTGGATTGTTTCCGCTGACAAAAAAATAGGAGATTCTATGCGTACGATATCATTAATTTTAACTCTATCGTTTCTGAATATTGCGACCACTTATGCTGGTCAAGATGGGAGAGGTGGAAATGTTGTGATTTGCCCAGGTAAAGAGGTGGTCACATTAGACTACTATCACGCAACACTACCACCCTCTAATACAGTAGACATTTCAAGAATGTCTCGCGTTGAAGTTATTAACTTATTTAAAGAAAGATTGAAGGACGCATTTTTTCTCCAACAATTTGAAGATGCTTTGCAGGTTATAGGGCCTAGCTATTCATGGATTGAAGACAACCTAAAATATGTCGATGACAGCAATGAACCCTACCAACTGCCCACAGGTTGCGTAAGAAAAACAGTAGCCGTGAGGCAAAACGAAGAGACCATGTTTAAGGATCCTGCCATCTATAGGCTTTTATCTGGAGCACAAATTGGAATCTTAGAAGTTCATGAGGCTTTTTATTATGTCGCCTCTAAAGTCGGGATTAATACTTCAGAAAGAATTCGTACCTTAGTAAGGGCTCTACTCCAAACATCTCCAGATCAAATGGCAGTTTATAAAGCGATGAGTGCTATTGGGGGCGGAACGCTTGCTATCATGGAGAAAATTCCGGGAACTTATGTTGGGACTCTCACTACACGTATTCTTGGTGAATACGAATTAAGATATAATGAAATAAGGGGTGTCTTCACTCTAGCGCCAGAAAATGGAATTTATATCGATTACGGCACAAATCGAAAACCCTGTACTCTAAAAGGCGAATCGGTCATTTGTTATTTTAAACACGATGATTGTGTGGTGACATATAATTTTTCACCTCGTGCAGGCACACTTTTGTTCAGTCGGATATGCGAGAGTTTGCCCGGTTCTACTCCTCATCATATTTCTATGGGCACCTTAAAAAGGTACCCATTATGAACGACGTAGAATACAGCAGTCATTCCTTTGATAATCAAAAAATTAGCTCAATTTTGTCATTCGTTCTGAGTGTCTCTAATTTGAGATTGGCTAATTCGATTTGGTTAGGCATACGAATTGCATTTTTTTAGGAAAAACCTTGGAGGTTCTATGAAGTCGATGATGATAGTATTTGCATTTTTAAGTGCGGCGTCTGCCTACGCAGACAATGGCTTTATTCTACAAAAGGGAGTGATGGTCTACTCTACACAGACGTTACGAGTTCCAGAACAAAATGGTCTCAAGCAAAATAAAGAGTACCGTTTTACACTACAGCACATCGAAGACTATGCTGATATTGTTGAATTTAAGGACACAGGAGTTAAGCTCCATTTCTCTGATAAAAATGCTTTGGGTGAACCTCAAAGTGGAAGAATAGCGCTTGTAAACTTTCTGTCATTGCTAAATGAGGGTAAAATTAAAGCAATTGGTGCAAAAAAAGTTGAAATGAATTTCACTGGATTTTGTTTGGCATATGTTCGTAAGGACGACACACAAGTGCTAGTTTTAGGTTCCGCCCTTGCTGATGTTAAGTCACTGGCTGATATTAAACAGGACAACTGCAAGCTTATTGACTAAAACACTTGTTTTTGTGCTAACTAGCGTTCAGAAACGCTGGGTCTATCTGGTCACAACTCTCGAATTCTCAATTGATTATGACTGCGGCAGAGAAGCCGCAAATTTTCAATCGAGTTGAGACCACCTAACGAATAGGGTTGGATGTGATCAACCTCCAATTGAAATTTTGAATCACATTTCTTGCCGGCATGTGCATAAGTGCATTTTCCCTGATCCCTTTGCCAAACTACACGTTTAATCTGTGAGGGAATGTATCGGGTGTGTTTACGCAATGTTTCTTCGCCTGGTGAAGAAACGCTGGGTCGAGAAGTCGTGGCTTTTTTGAGGGCGGTTCGCTTCTTCAAAGCGTCGTTTGCCATCAAATCGATGAGTTCGGCAAAACTTGGATTTGGATGAATGTGCGAGTAAAGTTTTTTAAGTTCCTCTAATTTATCTGTGAGCTTCTTTTCCAACACAACCGTCACTTGAGTTTTATCATCGGACAACACCCGAATCTTTTCAATTGTGGGTAGGGTTGGGGACTTTTCAATCAAGACCTTTTCACACTCGCGACTTGATTTGTTTTCAAGATTTTTAAAGAGCTCTAGCCTCTCTGCCTTATCGTAAGTTTTGTTTTGGTACTTCTTTTCTTGATTCAAAAAGGTTTGCGCTTTCGTCACGGTTACAAGATTGAGCGAACCTTCAGCTAGAGACTTTTTCACTTGGGGTAAATCACGAGTCACGCGCATTGCCGAAATACGGCGATAGGCGGCAGATTCGCTATATTTTAGCTCCTTCACGCAAAATTCCATGAGGCTACCGTAGCCTTTTTGATGATGGAGTTTGCGTCGATCCACCTCTTCCAGGAGCTCAATGATTTCTAAATTTAAATTTCGTTCGGCTTGAGTTTTTGTCAAAAGAATTTTGATCAGCTGATGATTTGAAAAAGATGAAATTTGAGTCATAAAGACCTCCTTCGGTAAAGACATATTAGCATGAGTTTTTAAATCTTAAAATTTAGAGTTTAATTGGCCCGAGAGCGAAGAATTTTTACTTGCAACGAAGCTTCTTGAAAAGAAAATTTGCGTCGATTAAAGGGCAAATGCAGAAGAATAAAAAATTGTTTAGACGAGATTTTCTACACAAAATAATTTTTCTGATTTTAGCCAAAACCCATGTCAAGTATCAATTATAAATTATTTAAGAAATTGAGAGTTTTTTGAAACTCAAACGCAATGTTTCTTCACCTGGTGAAGAAACATCGTGTTGCAAATTCGCGAAATTATTTTGCGCTAAGACTTAACCTGAAATAATCAAAATTTGTTTGAGCATTAATTTTTTTATGTTAATTGTCGCTGCAGAAACTTTCACAAAGGAGTAACAAATGAAGTTATGGATTATGGCAGCAGTGGTTGTTTTTTCTCAAAATGCATTCTCAAAAGATTTGGCCTGCAGACTTGCAGAGACCTATGACGGCAAAAGCGCCGTCTATGCTCTGTCATCTGCAGAGGCAAAAATTGAGTCTGCTGGAAAACTACACAAAAGCCTCGAATTAAGAATTACTGGAACAGAGGTCGATAACCAACCGGTTATCCTTCAAACTTTCACAAATATTACGACAGGCGAGACTTTTACGACGCGTGCAATAGGGAAAACATTAGCTTATGAGCATAAACACGCTCTAGGTGCTTTCGTTATCACCTGCAATTTTGTTCTTTAATCTAGACGTATTAAGGAAGACACAAGCGTTCAACCCAACCGAAGAATAGGTTGGGTTGACTTCTAATGAGCGATCCAGATTTTCATTAATGTTGCGATGGTCGTGAACCCGACAATTAGAAGTGATCCGAGTTTTATGATCATTCGGTACTCTACTTGCTGGATTTTGTTTTCGACGCTACTGATTTTGATTTCGAAAGATGTCGTTATATCTTTTCGAAAGCTCTCAAGTTCTTGCTTTAAGCCAGTTTCCAAAATTTTAAGATCTTGTTTTGTAGCCAACTCACCCTCGACAATCTCGGTTATGACTTGCAGTTGAATTTCTGCTTGTTCTCTCGAAAATCCAGCCTCTTCTAACTGCTTCGAATATTTGAACGCGTTAAACATATAATACCTCCTGAGAAGAGGTATTGCAATCGTGCCTAGGTCTTAAAAACTGTTAGGGTGGATTTGCCTTGGAATTACAAACAGATATCGGATCGAGAGACTCAAACTTCTTTGAGTGCTTCGAACAAATGCTCAAGTCCGTTGACCTTGATTTCATAAACTTGCTCGAGGAGCCGTCCTAATTCACCTTCAGGAAAGCCTTTGTTGCGGAACCAAATGACATAAGGCTCGGGCAAATCAACCAGCGCAACTCCTTGAAATTTTCCAAATGGCATTTTTAAATTGGCGATTTTAATGAGGTCTTCGTAATTAGGAGTCACTGTTTTTCTCATATTTGTATTCAAGATAAAGATTTTCTACTTTGGCTCTTGCCCAAGGAGTTTTGCGCAAAAACTTTAAGCTGGAACTCACGCTTGGATCCTTATTAAAACAATTGATAGGAACGAGTTCACCCAACTTTTTCCAGCCATAGTGTGCTAATAACTCATTGAGAATGGCTTCGAGTGTAACTCCATGTAGTGGGTCTTTTGAGCTATTGTTCATTTGAATATTTAGTGTAGCATTAGCCGGGAACGCAAGAATCTTCTTAGGTATTATGCAGAGCTAAGTCTATGTTATATCGCTTTCAAATTGAATTATCAGATATCGACCGTAACATTTACGAAACTTTAGATTTTCGAATTACCCAACATCCTTCAGAAACGGCGACTTACTTATTAACTCGAGCCTTGGCCTATGCCCTTAGCTATTCCAAAGAACTGGAATTCACAGCACAGGGTTTGAGCGACCCAGACGGGGCGGCCTTACAATCTCTTGGCGCTCAAGGGGGCATTCATCTCTGGATTGAAATTGGTAACCCATCCGCAAGAAAACTTCATAAAGCGACAAAGGTGGCTCAGCAAGTGGTGGTGTACACTTATAAAAATCCTGATTTATTAATTGCAGAAATCAAAGCGAACGATGTTCATAAGGCAAACACAATTCAAATTTTTTCTTTTGATCCAAAATTTCTGCTGAGTCTCGAAAGTGGACTTGAGAAAAATAATCGCTGGTCTGTTTTATTTCAGGATGGTCATTTAAGTGTGGAGATTGGTAGTCAATCGCACACAACGGACGTTAAAGAGTCTAAAGTAGAAAATAAATAAGACCCGAGGGCCAACCTCAAACGGTACCTCGGACCTCAAACGGTAAACCCCAAACCTCCAACTCTAAGGCTTTGCAGCTACGAGACGCTCCAGAGAAGGAGCTTCGACAATCGCAGGAACTCCAAGTTCACGTGAGCGTGAGCAAGACCCAAAATTCAAGCGCACCGCACGTAAGGCAATCGTGCTTTCCATGAACGGAAGCTTGGCGCCGTAAAGTGCGTCGCCTACGATGGGATTATTGTGTCTTGAAAGTTCGTAGCGAAGTTGATGTGGACGACCTGTTAGTGGATCCAAATGCCAGTGTTGAACTTTTTGACCGTTAAAATCGAGAGTGCCTTTCCAGTATGCACGGGTGACCGCAAGTTTTCCGTGAGGAGCTTCGAAAGCTCTCTTTTTTCCACGATGAATATGGCAACTCCACTCGAACATTATTCCGGGTTTTGCGTCCGCAGGTGCTTCGCCTTCGCCCCAAGCTTCGTACATTTTATCGATCTCACGAGTTTCAAACCAGCCACTGGCTATCTTGTGGCTTCGTTCATTTTTGGCGAATAGGGTGACGCCGGTGACTTCTAAGTCGAGGCGATGCACGGGGATCACATTTTGTTTCATTTGTTCGATCAAACGCATTCCCAGAACGGGTCTTGGATCTTCTTTTCCCCATTGGCTTGGGACCGCGAGCCAGCCTGCCGGCTTATCGACGACAACAAAATGCTCGTTCTCAAAAAGAATAGGTATGAGTTGAGGTGTCATTGTGAAGGATCAGTAACATAAGTGAGTCAAATCAGCACGAACTTCTTGAGACTCTCGCATGAAGATGGCAAATCTTATTCTATGAAACCCCTACAGAGTTTAGGTTTTTTGGGCGGTGGTCAGCTTTCACGCATGCTCGTTGAAAGTTTACAAGAGCTGCGCCTCGAAGGGGAAACGCAAGCACAAGAACGTTGTCTCGTGGACGACCGCCAATGTCCAGTTTCAGAAGTGACGAAGCAGTTTCAAGTTGGCTCCGCACATTCCTTGGAAGATCTTAAAAATTTTTTTAAATATTGTGATGCTGTCAGTTTTGAAAACGAATTTGTCTTGGCCCATCTCTTTCGCCAGGTCTCGCCTTGTGATCTTGTGGTTCGTCCTGAGCTTTCTATTATCGAAACAATACAGGACAAGTTAAAACAAAAGACGCTTCTAGCGTCTCTCAATATCCCTACCGCTCGACACGAATTGTTCGTTGATAGGGAGCAAACTAAAAAACAATTTGGGTCCGAATACATATTGAAGTGGTCCCGGCTTGGTTATGACGGTAAGGGTGTTCTTTTTGTTCGAGATTCTGTTGCTGACGAAACCATTGAAGCATTTCTGTTGGAAGCTCGAAAAAAACAAAGCCCTGTTTTTGTCGAAGAAAAAATTCCTTTTCAGAAAGAACTCGCCATTGTTGCGGCTCGGGGAGTGAGTGGGGATATTTTATTTTACCCTCCTGTTGAAACTATTCAGGCTAAAGGCGTTTGTGAGTGGGTCTTCTCTTTGGAAGAACAAGAAGAAAAGAAAATTTCTCAAATGATTGAGCCGTGGTTACGAGCCCTTCTTGAGAAATTGGATTACGTGGGCGTACTAGCAATGGAGCTTTTTCAAACTCCGAGCGGGCTTTACGTCAATGAACTAGCTCCCAGAGTTCATAACAGCGCTCACTACTCACAATGGGCATTGAGTGAGAGCCAGTTCGATAGCCACAATCGTGCCGTCTTAGGCCTCCCACTAAAATCTTTCGAACGACGTGCGCCCTTTTTTGGAATGATGAATTTGCTCGGCGAGGAAGACTTTATGATCACACACTTCCATCATCCCTTTTTACCGGTGCCAGGACAATTTTATTGGTATGACAAGGCTCACTCCAAGCCAGGACGAAAAATGGGACACGTGAACTTTATGGCTTCCACAAAAGAAGAATTCGAAGAATCCAAAAAGAAATTAGTCCAATTTAAAAGTAAATTGTGGGAGTCTTTGAAAAAAGAGAGTGTGAGATGAAAAAGCAAATTCCAGTGGCTATCATTATGGGAAGTGATTCTGATTATCGTGTGATGAAAGACGCCGTTCAGGCTCTCAAAGAGTTCGATGTGCCTCATGTGAAAAAAATTATTTCGGCCCATCGCACGCCACGCGAGATGATCGAATTTGCCGAGACGGCGAAGGCCAAAGGTTTTCAAGTCATTATTGCCGGAGCTGGCGGATCGGCTCATTTACCAGGGATGGTGGCGTCTCTCACCGAGCTTCCTGTGATTGGTGTCCCGGTGGAGGTGACCTCTCTCAAGGGCGTAGACGCCCTTCTTTCTATCGTGCAGATGCCAAAGGGCGTTCCGGTAGCGACAGTGGCGATTAACGGAGCCTACAACGCAGGTTTACTGGCCTGTAAGATCATCGCGAGCGGTTCTTCTCCGCTTTCCAAAAAACTTTCTCAAAAATTAGCGAATTACAGAAAATCTTTGAGAACGACTGTTCTGAAGAAAAGATTACCTTAGGCTGCGGTTCGTGTTTGGGCTAAAAGTTCTACGAGATTGCAGTAGTGTTCAAACTTCTGTTTGTCTTCGATTTTGATATGCAAGCGTAAGACATTTTTTTCTGTTAGTTTTTTCATTTTCTTTTCGGTCATGGCCTCTCCGGCAAGTACATACTTTACATATTTTTGATTTAGATCAAACCGTAGATAGACATCAAAATTGACTTTTACATCGACCTGAATTCTTGAAGCCTCAACTGAGATCATATCAGGATGAGCAGAAGGCTCTGTGGTGGCTGAGGATGCAGGAGTTTCAAAAAACTTAATTCGTTCTCCACTGACGCCCTCAAGAAGGCCCGAGAAATGAGTGATGTCTGTAGCCGTATCGTAATCTGTAAGACTAAACTCTAGAGGGTCTTTTATAGATCTTTGCTTTGTGAGATTTAAATGAAGTTTAAGTTCCTTTTCAATATGCGTTTTGATTTCATTCATCTCGGGTGGAGGGGTGGGTAGCATAAAAACGGCATAGCCGTTGAAGCTTGGGCTCTGAACATGAGAGAAAACCATATGCTCGCCTTGGAAAAAAGAAGGTGGGGGCTCTGGCGTCTCAGGTGCGTTTGCAGGGGTGGGTTCAGCGATCACTTGTGGGGCTGTTTCCAACACAGATTCAGTCACCGATTCTATAATCTGTACAGGCTTTAATTCTATTAGAGTTTCTTCGGAAAACTGAGTTGTTACCGTTGACACATCTTCTGTGGGAGCTTGCGTGTTGAGGACGACTTCACCCATTTTTTCTTCTGCAACTTGCACGTGAGTTTCGCCCTCTTGCGCTTCAATGGTGGCAACCGTCTCTACGGTGCCAATTTCTACAGGAGCAGACTCTGTTACGGTGACGTGACCAAAATCTTCTGCTGTCTCTTCTTTTACTGCGTGAGGGTTTTCAAAACTACGTGGTGTTGGTGGGGGAGAATCTTTTTTTATGAGGATCAGCTTAGGTTCTTCATGAGGTTTGTCTTCAGTCACTCTGACTTTTGTGAAATCTTCTGTTTTTCTCTTGGAGGTTTTTCGTGCTTTGCCTTTTCTTTTTTTACGCTCTTCTTCTTTTTTGAATGGAGATTTTATTTGTTTCTCTTCGGATTCAGCTTCAGGATTTTGCGTGAAATCTTCCTGTGAAGATTCAAGGGAACTGGCCGACTCTTCGGCCAATGTGTGATCCATTTGACTGGCTTCGAACCAGGCTTTCTTTCTTTCTTGTTCTCTCAAAACCTCATCGCGTTTGAGTTCTTCACGTTCGTGATCTTGTATGAGTTGCTGATCATTTTTTTCTTTGGCTTTTGCTTTGGTGGCTTGAGCTTGTTGCTTTTTTACTTGCTGATGGTGGCCCGCATTTTTCTCTCGAAGCCATGTTTCCACGATGCGATGTAATCCAGCGCCTGTTGTTTTAAATTGCATTTTATTAGGGTAGTTGGAATGTTTTAATTCGATCATGGATTCGCGATTGTTCGGATCTTCTGGAAAAATATAACACAAACAATCCATTGTATTTTTTAGGAGATTGGCAAAGCTTTCGGTTTTTGCGGAATGGAGTGCGATCGAAATAAACGTATGAGTGGGTTTGAAAGTAGAATGCAGGCGCACGGCTTCTCTTAAAGAGAACACACCCTCAGCCTGAATGCCTTTACGAATTAAAAAATCACGACATTGAATCACGTTGTATTGTGACTTCCCTAAAATGAGTACGCGCGCGACAACTTCTTCTATCGCGGGGGCATCTGATGGTGTCTCATCTGTCGACAAGGGGTCCTCTTTGCAAAAGGTTTTACACTTCTAATATCGGTTTTTTTGAGCAATTTCTTCGACTTAGCTCTCATATAGCGGGGTGATTTGTACAAATAGAACCAAAGTCCAGGGTAGAGCTTGCTTTCGGGGGGAAGCTTCGGCAGAACTTCTGGATTAAAGGCTTAAAAACAGAGGGAAAAATGGCTGTCAGCAAGAAAAGAATGAAGCAGATGGAACGAGACTTTATGAAAGAAAAGGCTCTTAACACTTTGGCGAAACCCGGAGTGCATGAGCTCATCATTGTCCTCGATAGCCTCAAACCCGACTTCAATGTCGGAAAAATCTTTCGTTCTTCAGATGCTTTTGGCGTAAAAGAGATCAACCTCATCGGAATTCCATTTTTTTCTCCGGCAACCGCGATGGGATCTTTTCGCCACGTTCCCGCAAAGTTCTTTGAGAGTTTCAAACCTTGTTATGATTATTTAAAATCCGAAGGATACGATATTTACATTTTTGAACCTACTGGTGGTTCTCAACTGGGTGTTGCCTCGTTCCCTAAAAAATCAGCGCTGATTATGGGCCATGAAGAATTTGGAATCAGTTTTAATAAAGCCGATTACCCCGATTTAAAAGTCATCACCGTTCCACAATTTGGAAAAGTACAAAGTCTAAATGTATCCATAGCGGCTTCGGTAGCGATGTACGAGTATGTGCGCCAACAACATTTTTCTCAAACGGAGCAAGCTCCTTCATGAGTTTGGAATTTCGCAAAAAACATTATCCATCTGTGTCGCTTAAAGACTGGAAGGATTGGAAATGGCAATTGAGAAATCGTTTAAAGACGACGACTCAACTGCAATCTTTTGTGAATCTTACCGAAGACGAAGTTCAAGCAATCAAAAAACATGAGGGTCGTTTGCCTCTTGCGATCACTCCCTACTATATGAGTCTTATTGACGAAAAAGATCTTCAAGATCCGATTCGTAAAACTGTAATTCCTCTGACAGCCGAATTCTTGCATTCTTTTGGTGAGTCGGAAGATCCTCTTGGTGAAGAACCCAACCGACCAACTCCTGCGATCGTGCACCGTTATCCTGATCGCGTTCTTCTTCTCGTCACTGCGACATGTTCAGTTTACTGTCGCTACTGCACACGTTCTCGTTTGGTGGGAGATGCCGCCGAGTACGCACCGGATATGAAGATTTTAAAAGAGGGTATTCAATACATCGCGGATCATAAAGAAGTGCGAGATGTGTTGATTACCGGTGGAGACCCACTCACGCTTTCTGACGAAAAGCTCGATTGGATTCTCTCGGAAGTGCGAAAAATCCCTCACGTAGAGTTCATACGTATCGGCACGAAGGTTCCGGTGGTGCTTCCTCAGAGAATCACGCCGTCACTTTGCAAAATTCTTAAAAAATATCATCCTCTCTGGATGAGCATTCATGTTCTCCATCCAGCAGAAATCACTCCGGAAGTGGCGAAAGCGTTTGCGCGTTTAGCAGATGCTGGTCTTCCACTCGGAAGTCAGACAGTTTTACTTAAAGGTGTGAACGACAATGTGGAAACGTTGAAAAGTCTGATGCACAAACTACTCATGAACCGTGTGAAGCCTTATTACCTTTTCCACTGTGATCCTATTTCTGGCTCAGCCCACTTAAGAACGAGCGTGGAAAAAGGTTTAGAGATGATTCAAGGGCTTCGTGGGCATACGACAGGGTATGCTGTTCCTCACTATGCTGTGGATATCGCGGGTAAAGGTGGGAAAGTCGCGCTGGTACCAAGTTATGTTGTGGGTCGAGAAGAAGATCAGCTTATTATCAAGAATTACGCGGGTGAAACCTATTCTTATCCCGATGCTGCTGGGAATCAGTCTTCGGAAGAAGTGATTCAATAAAAAAACGCACCTCTTTTGAAGGTGCGTTTTTGAATTTCAATAATTAAAAAAATTATCGACCCATTTGGGAACTAACAAGATCAATCATATAAGTTTGACCTTGAGCTGTCCCGTTAGCTTTTACGTAACCGAAAGCGACGTTATCAGCGATATAAATTGTTTGCGGTTGTCCGCTTTCATCGTTTTGCACGAGTTTGCATGTTTGATAAGTGCCTGCAGGAACAGTCACCATCATTGGTGTGCCACCATTGCCAGCACAATCAGCTAGAATTGCATCTACCTGTGCATCTGTAATCAGCTTATCCGCCTCGATGCTTTGGTTCTGATTGATGACGCGACCATTTACGTTCGCAGAAATCAAAATGTTGTACGTGTTGGCTCCAGAATTGAAAGCAGTGATTTTTTGAGTCACGGCCACCTTTTGTGCACCAATCGTGTAATTGTATTGTGCAGTATCACCGATTGTTGGCATTGCCTGAGCTGTCATTGCAGAAAGAACTAAACCTAGTAAGAACGTCATGTATTCCCCCTTTCGAGAATAGGACAATTAGATAAAGCTCTGGTTCGGGGGTCAATGAAAAAAAGGATTGTTTTCAGCAGTGGCCCGGCACGGGAACGTTCCAGTTTTGTACGCCCTTTCAAATGACTTTCATTTGAAGTTGAAGTGACAAAGTAGCCCTACTTGTTCGACCCGCTATTTTTCTCTTGCTGCTTTTCCAAATTATTGAAAGTCTGCGGGGCATTGGGGGAAATTATGCTTCAGGGTTTTTTGTTCATTTGCACTGTTTTATTCGCAAACTTTTCTTGGGCTAACGACTTCACTTATAGAGAGCTTACAACACTCATTCAGTCCCAAAACGTGAAAACCGTGGATGCCCTCATCCCACTTCTCCCCGCTGTTCTCCGCCAAAACCACGTGCTTGTTCATGGAAGCAGAAGTCGTCAGACCTCTTCGCTGATGGCACCTCGTGTGATTTTGTTCACAAAATTTGCCGATTTTAGACCCCATCATCCCACGAGCGGTTTAGCATTAGCATTTAATGGTGGTGGCGAAGCGATGGCTGACCATTCGGTGGAAGTGATTGAATATAATCCGCAGGTTCGTGGCTTTGAACTCCATGAGATCACTTTTGATAAGGCAGGAGTTCAAGCACCTCAGTTTTCAGGCACCAATCCATCGCGCTGTCTCATGTGTCATCGAGCAGATCCGCGACCAAATTGGGATTCTTACCCTTTCTGGCCAGGTGTTTATGGGAGCATCCATACGCCGCCGGCTTTGCCAAGGTTGAGTATTGGACAAGAAGAGATCAATCAGTACTTACAATTTAAAGCAGATACCTCAGAGCATCCTCGTTATAAAAGTTTAAACCTTCCAGCTGATATTAAACAGTTGGCGTTGAACAATACATTTATGGGATTGGGGTTTGCCTACCAAAATTACGGGCGTGTTCGGCGACAAATAGATCAAACAAATCTACTTCCTAAATACAAATATTATATTCAGGGATTGTTTGCGGGCTGTTTACATCCACGAGGATTTTTACCAGCGCGGATCCATGCGCAGCTTCAATCAAAGCTCGGTTACTCTCTGGAAGAGATGTACATGCAGACAGAACAACGCATTCTCCTCGAAAGAACGCGTGAACAGGCATTTTTTGATCTCTACAATAAAGTGCATATTATTGCGGCCCTCAGATTTATTTTTGAAGGGCAGGGGATTGATATAGCCGATTGGTCCATCAGTATGGATTCCAATTACCGATTCTCCACGGGAAATCGTGGCATTGGAGACTTCCCATTCTATTTAGAAATTGAGAGCATGACGAAAGATTGTGACGAACTGAAAAGACTCAGCCTCGCAGAGTTTCCTTAGGACACGTGTGTACGCGTGAAATTTTAATCTCATCGTGGGAATGTCTTGCTATTTGCTTCTACGGCTGGTATTTGGCTACATATGGATTTTCAACCCATCGGCTACATTCAGTCTTGTTTTAAAGAAAAATTTGGTACTCCAAGGCAACCCAGCTTGGTGCCTGAATCGACAGCCTCTTTAAAAATTCGTAGCGATCTTCAGCCTCAGGAGGCTTTAGTGGGATTGGAACAATTCAGTCATGTTTGGGTGATTTTTGAATTTCATAAAAATGCGAATAAAAAGTTCTATCCCAAAGTGAGTCCGCCACGATTGAATGGAGAGACAATGGGTTTATTTGCAACTCGTTCTCCTCATCGACCAAATCCCATCGGTTTAAGCTGCGTAAAGCTCGAGCGCATTGAGGGAGACACACTTTATTTTTCTGGCATTGATTTGATCGATGGCACACCGGTGTTAGATATTAAGCCCTATGTTGTGTCTGTCGATTCTGTGCCTCAAGCGACAGTAGGGTGGCTCGACAAAACAGAAAATAAACGTTTGGATGTTTCTTTTTCTGAAGAGGCCATGGGCAATCTTCAAGATTTTCAGGATAAAAATTTAAAGACGATGATCACGCAAATTCTGGAGAACGATCCGCGAAACTCTATGGACCGGGAACTTTCTCGTCAAAATAAAACTCTCGGATTCTACCTGGGAGAAGCGAACGTTGTTTTTTCTGTGGAAGCTACAAAAGCCATAGTGATTCGCATCGAATCACGCCATACAAAATTATCCCAATAAGCTTAAAATATGCTAAATTTCTCATCTTATGGTGATGCAAACCTACTACGTTCCGTCTTTAGTAATTTTATCTATTGTCGTAGCAATTTTTGCCTCTTACGTGGCTTTAAATCTTGCCCATAGCGTTACGCAGGCAAGAGGTAGAGCTCAAGTCATTTGGTTGATTTGTGGTTCGCTGGCAATGGGCGTCGGTATTTGGAGCATGCATTTTGTTGGAATGCTGGCTTTTGAAATGCCGGGTATGGAAATGGCCTATGACGTTCCGCTCATGGCTCTTTCAGTGATGGTAGCGATTGCAGGCAGTGCGCTAGCTCTTTTTGTTGTGAGTCGACCACTTGTACATCAGGGATCACTCATTTCAGGTGGTATTGCCATGGCCGCAGCCATTTGCGGTATGCACTACATTGGCATGTATTCCATGCGAATGGCCGCGACCATACAATGGAATCTCTATCTTGTTTTTCTCTCTGTGCTGATTGCATTGATGGCTTCTTTTGCGGCTCTGACCATTTCTATTAAATTGAGAAACAAGCCTGACAGATTTTATCTCTTGTTTGCCGCGAGTGTATTAATGGGCTTTGCCATTTCGGGAATGCATTACACGGGCATGATTGCAGCAACGTTTATTCATGACGATTCTGTGAAAATTATTGAAAGTAATTTGTTAGTGACCTCAGGTCTCACGATCGTAGTGATGGTGACCACGGTGTTGATTTTAGGGCTCGCGCTCGCAAGCTCTATTGGTCAGAGAGTGCTAAGAATCTGGCAACGACAAAGTGAAGAAGTCCTAATTAACATCGAAGAGAAATATCGCCTCCTTGTTGAAGCTGTAAAAGATTATGCGATTTTTATGTTGGATACGAAGGGGTTTATCACCACCTGGAACGCCGGTGCGCAAAAAATTACGGGTTACACTGCAGAGAAAATTATTGGGAAACACGTTTCCACTTTTTATACGAAAGAAGATCTCGTTGCAAATGTAGCGGTCTACGAGCTAGAGATAGCACAAAAAAATGGCCACTTTGAAAATGAAGTGATTCGAGTAAGACGAGATGGCTCTCAGTATTGGGCGAATATCGTTATTGACCCTCTCTATGATAATCAGGAGAGACTCACGGGATTTTCTAAGGTGGTACGTGATATCACGCAATTAAAAGAAGCTGCCGAGCACACAAGAAATATCAACGAAGAACTTGAAAAACGAGTCAAAGAGCGAACACTCGAATTGCAGGAAAGAGAATTACAATTACGTACAATTACGAATGCGATTCCTATTCTGGTGGCTCAATTGGATCGGAACGAAAATTTTTTGTTCGCGAATAATTCTTTCTGTGATTGGTTTCATTGTAGCCCAAATGAAATATCACAACGCACATTTCGCGAAATATTAGGACAAGAAAGATATCCGCAAAACAAAAAGTATATTGATAAAGCGCTCGCTGGAGAAATTGTCACTTACGAAAGAACTTCGAAAAGTGGTGATAGACAGGCAAATTTAAATATTACTTTTGTTCCAGAGTTTGGTCCCGACCAACAAGTGAAGGGGTTTATTGTCGTTGCAACGAACGTGACGAGATATAAAGAAATTGAATTGGAACTTAAAGGTGCGAAAGAGGCTGCAGAAGTAGCGAATGAAACAAAGAGCGCCTTTTTGGCAAACATGAGTCACGAAATACGCACTCCGCTCGGAGCCGTGCTTGGATTTTCTGAACTGATATTGGATGAGACCATATCACCTTCAGAAAAAAACAATATGATTGAGGTGATTAAGCGTAACGGCAAACTGCTCTCCACAATTATTAATGATATTTTGGATCTTTCTAAGGTGGAGGCCGGCAAACTTCAGGTAGAAAAAACAAACGTGCAACTTTTTGATCTGCTGAACGAAATCTCAGCGCTTCTGAATTTGGAAGCCAGCGGTAAGGGAATTCGATTAACGATTTCTTCGGAGGGACTTGTTCCTCAAGTAGTAAAGTCCGATTCGACACGCCTACGACAAATTCTCTTTAATATCGTGGGAAATGCCATTAAATTCACTTCAAGAGGTTCGGTGGATGTTCGCGTGATGCTCTCACCAACCGATGCCAGTAAGCTTGCTTTTTATGTCACTGACACGGGAACGGGTGTAGATCCAGGGCATGCTCCAAAACTTTTTTCTCCATTCACCCAGGCCGATGTGACCACCACCAGAAAATTTGGTGGAACTGGACTTGGTTTAGTACTTTCTAAAAAACTAGCAAACGCTTTGGGTGGAGATGTGGTTCTAGAGAAAAGTGTACTGGGTCAAGGAAGTACATTTGTTATCACCATCGAACATGGGCAATCACAGAAAGTTCCTTTCGAAGGGTCAGAGGAAATTTGGCAAAAAGATTTTAAGATGCTGAATCTTTCGGTCCCGGAAGATAGGAAAAAACTTGCGTCCTCAAACATTTTGCTTGTGGACGACAGCCTCGACAACCTTTCGCTCATAACGAAAATGTTAAAAATTGTTGGCGCTAAAGTCGCAACCGCTTCGAATGGCAAAGAGGCGATTGAAAAAGCATTTCAGGAAGATTTTGATCTTGTTCTTATGGATTTGCAGATGCCCGAAATGGATGGTTATGAGGCCACGGCAGCGCTCAGGCAGAGTGGTTTTTCGAAGCCCATTATTGCTTTAACCGCACATGCGATGAAAGAAGAGCGCGAGCGTTGCTTAAGGAGTGGATTTAACGACCATCTCACAAAACCGATTGATCGTGAGCGCTTAATGCACACTCTGTACGCATATCTGGGTGAAGAGCGATCGGGAAAGAAAGCCTCCGATCATCGTTTGGTGTAAGCCTTTGCGATGTCTCTGAAATTTCTGTTTTTAAACCTCGCGTCAAATAGGACCAACTTGACAAGAATTTGATTTTCCTGCTTTCTGACACTCAGTTCAGGAGTAGCTCAGTTGGTAGAGCAAGCGGCTGTTAACCGCTTGGTCGGGGGTTCGAGTCCCTCCTCCTGAGCCATTATTCAATTAATACCGGTATCCCGGTATCCCGGTATCCCGGTATTCCCGTTACCTTGAATACATGGATCCCAGTACGGAATACTGAGCCAGCCCTCCTCCTCTTCAAAAATAAACAGTGTCACTTTAGCTCAATTTGACATCCCACTAAAGTCTTACATACTCCCTAGATACAGGGGGGAAACCATGACGTTCATTCGCCAAATTTTCTTAGGGGCACTTTTTTTCTCATTTGCGGTGACTTCAACCGCACAAGCTCAATCCACGCTGCCGATTCAATACGGAAATAAACAAATCGATCTCCTCTCCTTTATCGGTGCGGGTTTTTTGATCATGGCGATGGTGGATGAAAGAAACGATGACATCTATTGGATGCGTGACGCAATGAACTCTGTTGAAGTGATCAAAGTTGGTCGCACAGCGAGTGGCGGTTATGATGATACTAAATCCAAAATTGTTTTTGATTTAGGTCGACGAACAGTGATTCAGCCCCGCGGACGTTTCAATCCTCTTGATAATTTCTTTTACTTTGTGACGGATAACAATTCCGATGAAACATATAATGTATTTCGTCTCGATCCTAAGAAACGCATTTTTCAACAGGTGAGTTATGCCGCTTATGCAGCGGCGTTTGAACTGAGCCAAAATCAAAAGCTTCTCTTTTATCATGGGCGCGACAACCCGCTTTCGGGAGAAGTGTGTTTGCGTGAGAAAAAGGCAGATTCCTCGAAAGCTGAAAAAAGACTCCTTTGTGATCACGAAGGTCTTCGCATTTATTTCTTCGTTGACCCTTTTATAGATCAGCAGGACCGTTACGTTGCCTCTTATATGATTCGCGACGGGTTACGCACGAACGCAAATATCGGCATCTATGATCGTCAAACAAATACGGTGAAAACGGTTTATCCTCCAACAACAACGGGCCAAACGATTTCTATGCTCGATTGGGCTAATGGAGAATTTTATTTTGCGATGACAAGGCAGGGAATGACCGCGACATATGCCTATGATCCTGTAACGACAGCCATCCGTATGGTTCGCCAACATACAGGTACAGTGCTCGGTGCCTACTCCAACAAATTGAAACTCTTAATGACTCAGGAGCCTGCAGGCGGCGGTACGAATGGCAATACGAATATGGTCTTTTACGACCCTATGAAGAAGGAAGTTGTGAAAGTCGCGAACATGGGCGGCTATACCTACGACATTTATACGCCACGGTTTGAAATGAAAGACGGAAGTCATTTCGCGCTCGTGCGACGTCAAGATTCGTTAACGAAAGCGCTCGCAAAAGTGTCGCCGAACGGGTCGATAGTGGTTCAACCACTTTTTATTCCTGAAGTCGAAAAGAAGCTGAAGCAGTCTTGTGAGGTCGAGGATTTCACCTATGAAACATTCGACAAAGATTTGATGGGAGCGCAGAGGAAAATACATGGGGTTCTCTTTCGTCCACGAATTCCGGCGACAAAACCAGCAGCGGTGATTTTTGCTCATGGTGGACCAAGTAGTTCAACTACGAAATCCTACAATATGTGGATTCAAAGTCTTTGTGAGGCGGGATATTTTGTATATGGACCGAACGTACGAGGAAGTACTGGTTACGGAAAAGAGTTTGAAGATCTCAATAACAATGACTGGGCTGGCGGAGATGCACTTGATTACGAATACGCAAGACGGGCGATTCTTCAAAAATTCAATTTAGCTCCACAACGTGTAGGTATTTTGGGCGGAAGCTACGGTGGATACATGACAAACTGGGCGATGACCCGACCCAATAATCAATTTGCTTTTGGTGTGAATCACTATGGAATGTCGGATCTTTTCCTGGGCCTTGAAGGGAATACCGCAGATATGCAAATCGGAGAAATTGGAGATCCTCGTAAGTCAGAAGGAGTCAAAAGGTTTTACTCGGAACGCTCTCCAATTAATTGGGCGAAAGATTTAAAAAATCCATTTCTTTTGATTCATGGGGAAATGGATCGTCGTGTACACGTTGAGCATAGCCGTCGCTTTGCAACCGCATTAACGCAAGAAAACAAAGTGTTCGAATATTACGAAGCAAAAGGTGAAGGCCATGGTTGGCGCTACTTAGGAGAAATCCAAAAGCTCTATCAGAAAACGTTTCAGTTCCTCTGGACTCACGCACCGACAGAATAAAATCTGATATCGGAATTATTTGGATGGGCCCACAAACACGCTGAGATTGGCGCTTCCTGTTTTTAAAGTGACAATACCGTAAATCACTAAGCCCAATCCGACGAGAAGAGCAAAAATTTGAAGACGTAAAGTGAGATTCATTTGGCTTTCATTCTAGAATAAGAACCTAGACCTTCACACGAAAATATTTGTCGCCGCAACGCAGCTCCATGGATACTTTCAGGATGGGTTTTGGTAGGTTCCAGCGCATGTTGAGAATGACCTTTTGCGCTTTATTTTTGATGACGTCCTCAGCTTTTGCGCAAACTCGCTCGCTCACTCTTGATGAGAGTTTTCAATTAGCCACGCAAAAAAATCAATCGGTCGCCATTCAAGAATCAACTGTCGTGCGCGCTCGAGAAACGAAAGCCCAAGCTCGTGGCGCTGTTTTTCCTTCTCTTGCGGCAATTGGTGATTATACACGTCAGGATATAAAAAACCTTCCGGCAACAAGCACCATCAAAGAAGATTCGACTTCGGCTCGACTTCATTTGAACCAATCTTTGTTTCGCGGATTTAGTGAATACGCGGCGATGAGATCAGCCTCTTCACTTGTTGAGCAAGAAGAATTCAATTTGAAAGACAGCAAAAACAATCTTTACGTCACTGTCGCTCGTTCGTTCTATCAACTTTTGATTTATAAATCAGAAGATGAAAAATTAAAAAAACTTTTGGAACTGACGGATCGCCGGGTCGGGGAGCTTCGCAAACGCACAAGTGTGGGACGGACACGTCGAGGGGATTTGTTAACGGCACAATCACAGGCGGCTTCCTTAAAATCGCAAATTGCGGCCAACACGACGCTGCTTCAGCAAAGTCAGGCACAATTTGAAGCTCTCACAAATGTTTCATCACCTTCACTCGTCGATAACCTGTCTCTTCCTGAGCAAATGCCTCCACTCACGCAATACATTTCCAAAATTGAAGATCGTCCCGACATTGCGAGCTCCGCGATCCAAGCGAAGCGCGCTGACGAGAACGTGGCGATTTCAAAAGGTGGGCATTGGCCTCGTCTGGATTTGAGCGGAAATTATTATTTGAAGCGTACAGGTTCTTTAGAAGATGTGAAGTGGGATGCGGGTCTTACGCTGACCGTTCCTCTCTTTGAAGGGGGTATCACGCAATCTCAAGTGCGCGAAGCTTCTCAGCTTTATTATGAGTCGCAGAAAACTCTTGAACTCAATCGTGAGTCCGCATCAGTGGAGCTCAAACAACTTCACTCCACCGCCGCGCAAGGGTTAGAGCAGATCAAATCTTTAAAAGAAGCCGTCGAGTTAGCGGAAGCCAATTATAGAGAACAGTCGAAAGATTACCGTTATGGTCTCACGACAAATCTTGAAGTTTTTCAGTCGCTGAACTCTTACGTCGATCTCGAAAGAAATCTCGATAAGACGATTTACCAAACAAAAATTGCGATTGTGCAGCTAAAAGCTGCTTCAGGAGTCGTTCAGTGAAATCTCCCTTAAAATCGTCGGGACTTTCGGATATTGCCATTCGTAATCCTGTTTTTACGTGGATGATCATGGCGTCCCTCATCCTATTTGGAGGGATTTCTTTTAGCCGCATGGGCGTGAGTCAACTCCCAGATGTCGACTTTCCAAATGTGAATATCAGTTATGCTTTAGAAGGTGCCGCGCCTGAGGTGATGGAAACCACCGTAGTGGATCCGGTGGAAGATGTGTTGATGTCGATTGCGGGCATTGAAAATATCTCCTCTACCGCACGTAGCGGAAGTGCGAGTATCAATTTAGAATTTGATCTTAATAAAAATATCGACGTCGCCGTTCAAGAAGTACAAACTGCTTTGGGTCGTGCTCAAAGACGTCTGCCCGCGGACGTTGAACCTGCGGTCATCACAAAATCCAATCCTGAAGACCAGCCGATCATGTGGCTCGGTGTAAGCACCGACCGTATGGAAACGCCAGAGTTTATGGCCTACGTACGCGACCATTTAAAAGATAAGTTTTCGACAGTTCCTGGGGTGACGGAAGTGTTTTTGGGGGGCTATGTTGATCCGGCGCTTCGAGTTTGGATTTCTGCAAAGAAGCTTAACCAGTACTCGCTTACAGTAGATGATGTTCTCAACACGATTAGTACAGAGAGCGTGGAGCTGCCGTCTGGGCGAATCGAAACTCACGAAAAAGAAATCAATGTTCGTACTCTTGGTGAGGCCAACACCGCTGAGGGATTTAGAAAACTTGTAATCAGTCGACGTGGTGGTGGCGCGAATTACAATCCCATCACTTTAGGGCAAGTCACCATTGTGGAAGATGGCCTCAGCGACATTCGTCGTAAAAGTCGTATCATGGGAAAGCCTGCTATTGGGTTAGGAATTCGTAAGCAGCGCGGTTCTAACGCCGTCGGTGTAGGCGATGCCGTTCTTAAACGAATGGAAGAAGTAAAAAAGCAATTACCTGAAGGTATGCAAATCGGGGTGAACTTTGATGGAACGAAGTTCATACGAGAATCCGTTCGAGAATTAAACATGACTCTTCTCGAAGCGGGTCTTCTCACAGCGCTTGTGTGTTGGCTGTTCTTAGGAAGTTGGACTGCGACTCTCAACGTAATTCTTGCGATTCCAACTTCCATTGTAGGGACTTTCATTATTCTCTACGCATTAGGTTTTACGCTGAACACCTTTACGCTTCTTGGTCTTTCTCTTGCGATTGGTATCGTTGTGGATGATGCCATCATGGTGCTAGAAAACATCGTTCGCCATCGGGAGTTGGGGAAAAGTAAACTTGAGTCGGCAACCATTGGCGCACGCGAAATTTATTTTGCCGCCCTTTCGGCAACGGTAGCCATTATTGCGATTTTCTTACCGGTGGCTTTTATGAAGGGCCTCATCGGTAAATACTTTTTTGAATTTGGAATCACAATTTCCGTCGCCGTGGCTCTTTCTCTCTTGGAAGCCTTAACACTTACGCCAATGCGCTGTTCACAGTTTTTAAAAGTGGAACACCGTACGACTCGCATTGGGCGTTTTGTAGAAAATGCTTTTCAAAGTTTAGCGGCCTCTTACCAGAAACTTTTGCCTTTTCTTTTGCGTCATCGAGTCGTGACTCTCTTGCTAGCATTAGTTGTGTTTTTGGCGTCGCTTCCGATCGCGAAGTTTCTTTCTAAAGAGTTTGTACCGCCGCAAGATCAAGGAACCTTGATGGTTCGCCTGCAGGCCCCAGAAGGTTCTTCACTGGATTACACCGATGCCAAAGTCATGGAACTCGAGAAAATCTTAAGTTCCAAGCCTGAAGTGGAGCGCTACTTTGTTTCCGTAGGTGGGTTCGGTGGCGGTCAGGTAAATACCGCTATGGCCTTCATCACTCTTAAGCCGAAGAACAAAAGAACTATTTCACAACAGGATTTAGCAGAAGTCCTCAGAGCTGAATTTAAAAACATCAAGGGGGCTCGTGTTTTTGTTCAAGATCCAAGCTTGAGCGGATTTGGTGGAGGCAGAAGTTTTCCGGTGGATGTCTCTTTGCGCGGCCCTGATTGGACAAAACTGGGTGAGCTTTCAACACAGATGAAAGAGGAAATGGAAAAGACGGGCATTATGGTGGATGTGGACTCAGATTTCCGTAGCGGAATGCCTGAAGTGCAAGTGATTCCTGACCGAGAAAAAGCAAGATTATATGGCGTGAGTTTTATGGATATTAATAAAACTATCAACTCTCTCATTGGTGGTTCCCTTGCAGGGCAATTTTCTCGCGACGGTCGTCGTTACGACGTACGTGTACGGTTGTTAGCGGACGAACGGGATGAGACCACTTCGATCACAAGACTTTTTGTGAGAAATAATCGAGGTGAGCTCATTCCGCTTTCTTCAATCGTGAAGATCGAAGAAAAAACCAGTCTTCAATCGGTCTCGAGAAAAAATCGTGAGCGCGCAATCAGCGTTTACTCCAACTTAAAGCCTGGCACTTCTCAAACAGATGCGATTACAAAGGTTCAGGAGATTGCCAATAGAATTCTCCCTAAAGAATACAACATAGTTGTGGGTGGAAGCAGTCAAACTTTTCAGGAGTCAATGCAGAGTTTGATTTTTGCACTTGTCTTGGGATTACTTGTTTCCTACATGGTCCTTGCTTCGCAGTTTAATAGTTTTATTGATCCGATAACGGTTCTTCTCGCGCTTCCGTTTAGCGTAACCGGAGCATTTATTTTTCTTCTTATCGGTGGTCAGTCGATCAATATCTACAGCATGATCGGAATTATTTTGTTAATGGGTATCGTAAAGAAGAATTCTATTCTCCTTGTAGACTTCACGAATCAAGCTCGCGATCAAGGAAAAGACATTCATCATGCTCTTATCGATGCGTGCCCTACAAGACTTCGTCCCATCCTCATGACGTCTTTTGCAACCATTGCGGGTGCTTTACCGGCCGCTCTTTCTCTCGGAGCGGGAGCCGAAACACGCGTCCCGATGGCTATGTCGGTGATAGGCGGGGTTTTGGTTTCGACTTTTCTCACGTTACTCGTGGTGCCTTGTTTTTATAGCTTAGTATCCCCAAAGCATCGTCGCCAGATTCAATTAGATTAATTCTATTTCGGCATTACTTCTGCAAGCTTAGCTCTGTAGCTGTGGAAGTAGTTTTATGCGTAACCAAATCAAATTGAACCCATATTTAGATGTAAAATCTTTCTTGGTGCCCTTCTTGGGCTCTCTCGCGCAGCGCTTTGACATGGGTTTGATCAGCGGAGTTTTGACCCTTCTTTTCTTTGTAACATCCTCTTTTGCAATTGCGGACGACAGGGAGGCACTCAATTTACCTCTAGTTGAAGTCAAGGTCGTAGCTCCCAATGGTATGCCAGTGACTGTGAAGATGGTGACTGCTGAAAGAGATGAAACCACTCTCCTGCTCCTGGCTGAGCAGCAGCGGTTACGTAACGATCCTGATGCAAAGAGCATTTTTGTTCTTTCCGATCTAGAGAATAAAGCGCGTATCGCGGAGGAACTTCAGGTCACTGGAAAAAGCGTCGTTGTAGATGCGGGAGATGCGCCTTCTCAAAATGGTGTTATTACCCGTAGAGACAGAGTGGAAGCGGCCGTGTTTTTATCTATCACGACGGGGATCACAACTTTTTCTCTCGTGACTCTCTCTGGAATGTCTTTAAGAGACGGGTTAGTGACTTCGGCGGTAAATTCGGCCCTCGGCTTGCTCAACATCGTTGATCCCAATTGGTGGGTGAAGCTGATCGGTTTTTCAAAAAACAAAATTTTAACCGCAGCGGGAGTGGCTCTTGAACCGATTCGTATGAAAGACAAAATGATTCATGGGATTGTTGGTCTTTTAACCCTCTATCCTTATTCATTAATCACATCAATAGGGAAGAGAATTGCTACGAATCACTGGACTCAACCACAACGCTTGCTCAGTGATTTACCGGGAGTCGTTGCGTATGATTTAATTACGGGCACATGGACTCTCGTTTTTGAACGTTGGCGCACAATGAAAAACTCACCCTTTACAGAATCACAAATCGCCCGTTTTCAGAATATAAGATACGTGATATCGGCATTGATCGTGCCTTTAATTTATTTTGAAAGTTCCAAGCCTGCTATTCCTCATCTCCCAGAAATCTATTTCGGTGTGATGGCTGTTTCGGGTTTTGGGGCCTATGTCATCACAGAAGCTTACGCGAACAAAAATGGGGAATACAAAATGTCCCAAATTCCTTCTTACCTTGTCAGAAGTTGGATGAATGAAGCGAGCAAATTACTAGATACAGATAGGCTTCCAGCACTTAGACCGCGTGGTCACAGCTGCACAGTGCTCAACATCTATTCCCGCTAAAATTGGGGACGGAGCACCCAACATGGGCCTAAAATTTCTTATAAAATATTGATATTACTTAATTAAAACAATCGTTCAAATTATTCAAACAGACGATTGACCATGTCAAACAGTTGTTTGATAATGGGGCATGAGTCAATCCAAAGAAGCCTCTCAATCTCCCGAATCGACAAATCCGGAAAAAACCAGATGGGCTCTCATTCAAGCCGCTTTACCGCTTTTTGCGCGTAAAGGTTTTGATGGAACTACCGTTCGTGATGTGGCGGATGCTGCGGGCGTTAATGTGAGTCTTGTCAGCTATCACTTTAACGGCAAAGAAGGGCTTTATCGCACGTGTATTGAGGAGTTTGGAAAGCTTCGTCAAAACAAAACTCAAGAGATTCTTCAGCCAGCACAAACTCTAGAAGAGTTTAAATTTCGTTTTCGATTTCTTGTCGAAGACATGTTGATGTTTATGATCAGCAATCCCTATGTGTGCCAAATTGTTTTGCGAGAAGTGGACGATGGCCTTCCCATCGCAAAGGATATCTTTGAAAAAACACTTATGCAGACTTACTTGGGTTTAGTTGAGTTTATTCAGGATGCAAAGAACAAAGGATTTACTAGAGAGTCAGTAGATCCATTGATTGTTGCGATGCTGACTCAAGCAAGCGTGTTTCACCTTATGCGCACGGATAAAGTCAGAAAAGCTTATTTCAATGACAGCATCATGGATGAGGAATTTAAGAAAAAAACAGTAGAAACATTATTAGACATGTTCTTCTTTGGTTTTCTAAATACCGTAGGAAAACCAGGAGAAGAACGCGAATCCAAGCGTTAGGGAGCAGCTATGAAAATCTTGAGACTCGGAGGAGTCGCACTCGTATTAATGTCCGCCTTCGAATTTTTTTCGACGAAGGCATTTGCGGCAAACATGAACTTGGATCAGTACATCGAACAAGTTCGCAATAAAAACCAAGCGTACCAAGGTGCGCAGCTTCGTTCTCAAGGAGCAAAAGAGCGCGTGGGCGAAGCCGGTCTTCTCACTTCTCCAAATCTTTTTTGGAATTCCCAGTGGGCTATGGACGAAGCGCAAAAAATGAATCCCTCTGCGCAGGGAACAAAAGGTTTTTACCAGACCCATCAGTTAGGTGTAAGCCAACAGTTTGGTTTTGGTTTAACAAGTAGGCTTTACTACAACCTCAATTACACTTCGTTAACAAACGTAAGTTCGGCGTTTGTGCCGTACCCAAGTGTGTATGAAGGTAAACCTGTTATCGAATTGAGTATGCCTCTCTGGAGAAACTGGTTGGGGAGTGAGTTAAGAGGGAATCAAGAGGCCATCAAGGCTCAGGCCGAAGCAGCTCAATACAGCGAAAGTTTTACTTCCAAAATCGTAATTGCGGAAGCGGAAGGGGCGTACTGGAGACTAGCTCTCGCACGACAAAATAAAAAACTTCAGACAGAGAGCTTGGAGCGCTCCCAAAAACTCCGCGACTGGTCTGCCCGCCGTGCTCGTGAGGGCTTGGGAGATCGCTCGGATCAACTTCAAGCAGAGGGAGCTTGGAAGCTTCGTTCATTGGAAACTCAGTCTGCGATCGATGAAGAGCGCCAGGCAGCGCTGATGTTTAACTCGGTTCGTGGAATTAATTCCGACAAAGTCAGTGAAGAACTTGAAGGATTACCGGATTCAAAAAATTATAAATTTGTTCTTCCTCAGCGCGGGCAACTTCGTGATGATGTGAAGGCGGCGCAAGCTTCGGCCCAAGCGAGTGCTGCCGTCGCAGAAGCAGGTGTTGAGAAAAATAAACCAAATTTAGAAGTTTACACAAGCCTTGCTTACAACGGTCGCGATGTCCAGTATCCAGATGCCATAAAAAATTCCACGAAGAGCGACTATCCGACGACCGCGATAGGTGTACGTTTTATGATGCCTCTCGATCTTGGTACCCTGAGCGATAACCGTGACGGTTACCGAAAAGAAGCCGCTGGAAGTGAGCTTCGTTATCAGCGCAGACTTTTTGAACAAGAAAGAGATTGGAACGATCTCGAACAAAAATTTAAAGAAGCGACGGAGCGTTTGAAGCTTGCGGAATCTTTTGAAGAAATTCAGAGAGAAAAATCTCAGTATGAACGCGCAAAACATAATCGAGGCCGCACGACGACCTACATGGTTTTACAGTTTGAACAAGATTATGCTTTGGCGCAGTCGACACGTCTTCGTATTCAAGCAGAAATTATGAATTTAATTGCACAAATGAAAACATACTCGAATGTCAGTTCTGATTTTCAGTCTACAGTCGTGCCTCTCAAACATGAAGAGTTGCAAGCACGCGGAGGTACATTATGAATTTAGCTCAGCTATCCATTAAAAGGCCGGCTTTCATCACTTGTATCGTGATTATGATGCTCGCTCTCGGCGTGCTTTCGCTTAATAAATTGGGCGTAGATTTATTTCCGGATGTAACTTTTCCGATCGTAACCGTGACGACGGTTTACCCGGGTGCGGGTCCGCAAGAGATGGAAACCCAAGTCTCTAAAGTGATTGAAGATGAGCTCAGTAGTATCGCAGGAGTTAAAAGTGTCAGCTCTATCAATAAAGAAGGCGTCAGTGCGGTCATTACCGAATTTGCCTTAGAGACAGACGTGAAGTTCGCTGAGCAACAAGTAAAAGATCGGGTCGCTGCCGTAAAGCGTAAGCTTCCAGAAGATGTCGATGATCCAGTGATCCGACGTATTGATCCGGGCGATCAGCCCATCATGATTATTTCTCTGACTTCAGATTTGCCGGCAGCACAGCTCTATGATTTGGCGAACGAAACAATTCGTCCTCAGTTGGAACAAGTAAAGTCCGTAGGGCTTGTTGAGGTATTGGGTGGTCGCGAAAGAGAAATTCGTATTGAACTTGATCGCAACAAATTAAAAAGCCACGAAGTTTCAGCATCTCAAGTGGCCGCCCGATTAGGAGCTACGGGACAAAACATTCCCGCAGGAAAAATCAGTAACAACAAAAGTGAAACGGTATACCGAACATTAGGTGAATTCCGAAATATCAATGATATTCGAAATACAATCGTAAATTTTATCGGTAACGATGTTCCTGTTAAAATCGAAGATTTAGGAAAAGTTATTGATTCTCTTCAAGATGAAAAGTCTAAAACTTTTGTTAACGGACAACAGGCCCTATTTATTATGGTCTTTCGCCAGTCGGGTGCAAATACCATTGCGGTGACAGATGCAGTCCGGACGAAGATTGCGACACTTAATGAAACTTATAGCAAAGGCGAAACGAAGGCAGAGCTCACGGTGCTTCGTGATCTTTCCAAATTTATTCGCGCGAACGTGCAAGATGTGAAGGAGTCGATCTTCTTTGGGATTGTCCTTACAATTATTGTGGTGTTCTTTTTCCTTGGAAATGGACGCTCCACTCTTATTACGGGTGCGGCTTTACCTAACTCCTTGCTTGGTGCTTTCATTCTTATGGCCTTTGCCGGATTCACGATTAACGTGATGACTCTCCTGGCTTTGAGTTTGGCCGTAGGTCTTTTAGTGGATGATGCCATCGTGGTGCGGGAAAATATTTTTCGACATCAAGAGATGGGGAAGTCTCCTAGCCTCGCGGCACTGATTGGAACCAGAGAGGTAACACTTGCGGTTGTCGCAACCACTTTAACGGTGTTAGCGGTGTTCGGACCGATCGGCTTCTTAAGTGGGGTGGTGGGACAATTTTTTAAACAATTTGGTCTCACGATTTGTTTCGCGATGCTCATTAGTCTTTTTGATGCCCTTACGATTGCGCCTATGCTGTCGGCTTATTTCCCTGCGAAGGTAAAGAGTCATGGTGGGTCTGGAAAGAAGACGGGTTTTTTCCATAAAATGACAGCTCCGGTGCGAGCTTTCGACCGTTTTCAAAATTGGCTTGAAGAAAAATATGAAAAGGTTTTGCGATTCAGCATTAGAAGACCATTTATTACTTTGGCGTCGGCTCTAGGAATTTTCATTTTGAGTCTTGTGGCTGCGAAATATGTTCCTAAAACTTTTTTACCCGCTCAGGACATGGGCGAGTTCTCGGTGGGTCTTGATATGCCTCCCGGCACAAGCTTAGAGGCCATGACAGTCATGGCGAAGCAAGTGGATGAAAAAATTCGTTCGAATAAAGAGGTTAAAATCTCCACCGCAATTGTTGGAAACCGTGACGGTGAAGCGAACGTGACCGAATTTTTCGTCGAGCTTGTGCCTCGTGGAGAGCGTGCAATGAATACGACGGTCTTTAAAGAGGTGATGCGCACTCAGCTGAAGGAATTCGCAATTGCAAATCCTAAAGTGAAAGATATCGACATGGTGAGCGGGGGAATGAGACCGTTCAACGTCAGCATTCAAGGAAATGATTTGGAAGAAGTAAGGGTGGCTGCGCAGGCCGCTTTTGAAAAGCTTCGAGTTCATCCAGGTTTAAAGGACGTGGAAATCAGCGATAAACCAGGGAAGCCTGAGTTTCAGGTTGCCTTAGATCCTGTAAAAGCGGACCGCTTCGGAATTTCCACAAGTTCCGTAGGTCGCGAACTTCGTGCTCAAGTGGAGGGTGTGGTACCAGCTCTTTATCGCGAAAATGCAAAAGATTACGACATTCGTATTCGTATGATCGACGATCAAAGAAACCTCGAAAGAGATTTCGCGCAGATTTACGTGCCTAATATCAATGGCTCGCTTGTTCGTCTTTCAAGTATCGCACACCCAGTGAAAACGACCGGACCGGCAAATATTTCCCGTCGCGATCGAGGTCGTTACATTAATATCGGGGCGGACGTAGCTCCTGACGGTCCTGGTTTGGGTGCCGTGATGACCGACATTCAAACGATGTTTGAAAAAGACATCAAACTTCCTCCCGGAGTGTCTTACCGCTTTGTGGGGCAAGCAGAAAACTTTGCCGAACTTGTGACCAGCATGGTTGTCGCTATGGGATTAGGAATTCTTTTTATCTATCTTGTGCTTGCAAGCCTTTACGAATCGTTTGTTACTCCTCTGACCATTATGTTGGTTTTACCTCTTGCAGCCTGTGGAGCTTTCTACGGACTTTTTATCACCGGAAAATCTTTGGATATGTTTTCCATGATTGGTTGTGTGATGTTACTGGGTATTGCGACGAAGAACTCAATTCTTCTTGTCGACAAAGCAAAGCAACTCACGGATCAAGGGAAGGATCGTACGATGGCGATGATCCTTGCCGGCAGAAATCGTCTACGCCCAATTTTGATGACTTCATTTGCATTGATCGCAGGTATGTTGCCGGTAGCTATCGGTTTAAACGAAGCCTCAAGACAACGAACAAGTATGGGTGTCGCGGTGATTGGCGGTTTGATTACTTCGACAATCTTAACGTTGGTTGTGGTCCCCGCAGCATACTCATTTATCGATCGTTTTCGTGAATGGAGCTTAAGACGTGCACGTCGCTTAGCTGGTCTCGCAGAAGTGGATAATGAAGACATCGATGCGTTAGAAGCGTCTCTCGAGAAGAGCCCCGTTTACTCCGGTAATGGTCATCAGCCTTCTGTATAAGTTGGGTAAAGGTGCCAGTGTCTTTTTTCTGGCTACAGCGCTTCACCAAAGTGGACGCTCTGTAGCCAGAAAAAAGACACTGGCACCTTTATTTTTTTTGGGCGAGACAGAAAGTGTTTCGCCCAATTCCATAGTCCGCATTAAGACGTGTCGGCGGGATTTCTTTGAATAAACTTAAAACATAAAATAATGGTCGCAGGAATTTATGATTCCACCATCCATTTAGGACTTCGGCTGGTTGGATCTGTAATAAATGATCCAGTTGCTTTTCTTGCTCAATCATTTGGTGCACTGATTTCTGAGTGGAGACGGGGCAGGCAACCTCTTGAGAGATCTTTCGACCAACTCCTCGTTTCATCACCCCTTTGAAGTCGACATTAAACCAATCCAGAACTTGAAAGTGTTTTTCTAAAATCACCTCTCGTAATTTTTTAGGTGAGAAGTAATTGACGTGATTGATGAGAAGTTCTGTGGGTTGTTGGCTGAGAATGTACTGGCTATAAAAACCCCACATGTCTTCGTGTCCGTTGGGCGAGAGGTAATGTAAATATCCTTGAGGTTTTAAAATACGAGCGATGTTTTCAAAGACAAGTTTAGGTTGGGCACAATGTTCGAGAACATCTCGGGCCATCACGAGATCATAAGTGCCGTGTTCTGCAGGATTTAAATTTTCTGGTCGCGCATGAATAGGGGTAAATCCGTGAGTTTTTTCTAAATAGTGGAGAACATCATCCACAATGTCTAAAACGGAGACTTGCACATGAGGAAATACAAATTGGAGTCCTCGACTGAAATAGCCATCACCAGCACCAATTTCGAGAGCTTTGTTCGGAGTGATTCCGCGCCTTTTTAGAAATACACCAAAGGCAACACCTCGTCGAAAAGCTTTGTAGAGCCCTTTCTTTTGGCTCTCTGTGGTTTCGCCAAGTTGTTGACTGATGTACCAAGCCTTACAACCAAGGCTCATATCTTCATCGGTCAGCATGGGATCCACCTGCATCTGCAGGCAGTTTTCGCAGCGAACAAGATCATTTTTTGAAAGATTCCAATACTCAACAAGAGCTAAACGAGAGCCCCTAGTATGACCGCAAAATCCGCAAGGATCACGGCGTTGAATCATATCTCCCTTGGGAGTACGAGGGAGATCCAAAAAAGTGTTCATGAGTGACATGGACATAAGCTAGCAGAAGTGTAAACTTGAGTCATGAACCTTCTGTTTCGTTTTATAGGACTTCTTCTTTTTTCTAAAGCCCGAGGGCCCTTGAAAGGGCTTGATGAGTGTGTCACACCTTTTCTGGTTATGCCGATGGATTTAGATGTTCTTATGCATATGAATAATGGGAAGTATTTTTCCCTCATGGACTTGGGACGTGTGGATTTAATGATTCGTACGCGGCTATGGGCAGGATCGCCCTTGTGAAAGGCCGTTTTCTCAAAAAGAAGGGTGGGAGTGTGACACCCCTAGAAGTGATCAATCTATTGGAAGAAAAATATGAGCCACCGCCTTTCCCTGAATATGTGTCTCTTTGGCAAACCTCGGAGAAAATTTTGAAAGAAAAAGTGGGGAGCTAATGAACTCGAATCTTGTTCTTATTTTTTCGGCACTCCTTTCGGGGATGGCATTAAGGCGAGTTCCGCAGTTCCCCGGAAATGCTCATCAAGCTCTCAATGCCTACGTGATTTGGATTTCGCTTCCCGCCCTCGTACTCACGCAGATTCCTCAGCTCTTAAGCACAACCCCTTTGAGTCACGAATATTTTGTACCGGTGTCTATGGCGTGGATTTTATTTTTACTGTCGTGCACATTTTTTTATTTTCTGGGCCATCGACTTCGATGGAATAAAGCACAAACCGGCGCGCTCATGTTGACGGCTGGCTTGGGTAACACGTCTTTCGTGGGCCTTCCCATTTTAGAATCTCTATTAGGTAAAGAGGCTTTACCCATCGGGATTTTGGTCGATCAACCCGGTACTTTCTTAGTGCTTTCCACTCTTGGAATTCTTGTTGCCAGCGCACTGAGTCCCTTGAGTAAAGGCCCCGTCACGGCAAAGTCTATTGCTAAAAAAGTACTGACCTTTCCTCCATTTATTTCTCTCGCACTCGCATTTGTACTTTATTATTTGGAGGTGCCTTACTCTGACTCTGTACAGTACGTGCTGGAAAGGCTTGCAAGCACACTTGTGCCTCTGGCTTTAGTGGCAGTGGGTTTCCAACTACGATTCTCACGACAGGTTTTTGGTGCGAAGTGGAGACCACTTGCATTGGGCTTAGGATTTAAGCTCGTTTTAGCGCCACTTTTTTTTGTGGCGCTTTACATTTGGCTTTTAGCTTCTACGGGATTCATTACTCGGGTGACCATCCTAGAATCAGCGATGGCACCCATGATTACGGCTTCGGTCGTGGCAGAAGAGTTTGGTTTTGATTCTGAGCTTACAAGTTTGATGTTGGGCTTAGGAATACCGCTCTCCATCTTCACCGTCAGTCTTTGGAACCAACTCCTCGTATTCTAATCAGCAGGAGGTGCTTCCGCAGGTGTCTCAGCAGCGGGCTGTTCAACAAGTACCTTTAAGTTATTAAGCCCTTCATCGAAGTGTACACCCATCATTTTATCCATGCTCATAAACACAAGCATGAGTTTAGAAACGAAATTATTTACTCCACTCATGGCCCAAGTGACTTTTGTTTGTGGCCCTTCAGGAGTAAGAGTAAAAATAGCTTCGTGGGTGGAAGCAAAAGGCTTTAGGAAATCCAATTTCATTTTTACGAGTGAATGAGGAGTGCTCTCCACAATCTCCATACGACCTGTGCCCACGTCTTTATTTCCATCCCATTCGTAAATCGCTCCAAGGCCATTTGGTGATCCACCGATGGTCCTTTTCATGTTGGGATCGAATTTTTCAAAGGGAGACCACTTAGCCCAATTTTGAAAATCATTAAAGTAAGGAAATATTCTCTCTGCAGGAGCATTCATCAATGCAGAACGCTCATAATGAAAAGTATTAGGTTTTGTTAAAGCAAAAATCACAATGGCGCCAACAACGATGACAAGAGCAAGTAGTATTTTTTTGAACATAGGTTCTCCTTTTATTGATTAACGTACATAGTGTAAGGAGGGTTTAAGTTTTTGACAAGAAACCAATGCTATGCCACCGTGACAATCCATGAAAAAAATCATCGACATCATTCGTCTCTCTCTCAAGGGCGAAAATCAAGACTACACCACGGGAAGTATTCCAATGGCGGTGGTTTTACTCGCAATCCCGATGATATTAGAACTGAGTCTTGAGAGTGTATTTGCTGTAGTGGACATGTTTTTTGTGAGTAAGCTCGGTCCCAATGCAATTGCTACGGTAGGATTAACGGAGTCCGTAATCACGATTGTGTATTCATTGGGTATTGGCTTAAGCACTGCCGCAACGGCCATCGTGGCGCGTAGAGTGGGTGAAAAAAACCCTCAGGCGGCCGCCCATGCAGGGGCTCAGGCGATTATGCTTTCTTTAGTGGCTTCAGTGATTTTAGGCGTTCTTGGTTTTACTTATGCAGGTGAAGTGCTGACATTTATGGGAGCCAGTGAAGCCGTTGTCGCAGAAGGCACACCTTTCGCGCGTATTATGCTTGGCGGGAATGCCTCTATTATTCTTTTATTTTTAATTAACGGGATTTTTCGTGGAGCGGGTGACGCTGCAATGGCAATGCGGAGTCTTTGGATTGCCAGTATCATCAACATTATTCTGTGCCCGATCTTTATTCACTTCTTTGGACTCACGGGTGCGGCTCTTGCAACTTTGGTAGGTCGTAGCACGGGTGTGCTCTACCAAAGTTTGCAACTTTTTAAGAGCGGTCATGTGCTCAAATTTCAAAAAAGTGATTTTGGTTTTGATTTCTCTGTGATGAAAACGCTTGTTTCAATTGCCTGGCCGGCCACTTTCCAATTTGTGATTGCGAGCGGGAGCTGGATTCTCCTCACTCGTCTTGTGGCAGAGACCGGTGGCACCGAGGCCTCTGCGGGATACCAAATTGCTTTTAGAAATTTCGTGTTTTTTATTCTTCCGGCTTGGGGTTTAAGCAATGCAGCCGCAACTCTGGTCGGCCAAAACTTAGGAGCTAAAAAGGTAGATCGTGCTGAGCAAAGTGTACTCATTACCGCAAAGTACAACGCGATCTTTATGGCTTGTGTGACTCTATTGTTCTTACTTTTTGCAGAGCCCATCATTCGCGTATTCTCAACGGATGAGGCTGTGGTTCACCACGGAGTTCAGGCTTTAAGGATTATTGGTTCGGGATACATTTTTTATGGAGTCGCGATGGTGATCATTCAAGCTTTAAATGGCGCCGGTGATACACGCACCCCAACCATTATTCACTTAGTAGGTTTTTGGCTTTTCCAAATCCCATTAGCTTATGTCTTAGCCATCTTTTTCGATTTAAAGTCGGCAGGAGCCGTCGCGGCCGTGCCAATTGCCGAGACGTTCATTTGCCTTATTGCCTGGTATTACTTCAAAAAAGGCAAGTGGAAAGAAGTAAAAATCTAATCATTTCTTTTTTGATGTTTTGTCTTGAGCCACATCTCTTTTAGATTGAAAAAATTTGTTTGCCTCTTCTTGGGTAGCAAAACTTTTCCCTTCGTAGGCTCCTCGATGGCTAGGGTAAAGTGATATCAAAGCGTCCAACGAGATTTTTATCTGCCTGTTCTACAAAGTTCACAACGAGTTTGTTTCGTTGCTCCTCGGTGAGGCTGCCGTCTTGTAAAAGAAAATCTTTTTTGTTGAGCTCTTGAATCCAGTCGTTCTCAACGAGTTTTTCTCCACGAAAATACATTTGAGTGACGAGTTGAGGAAAGCCTGTTGCAGAAATCATGAAATGAATGTGGGGTGGTCGGTACCACTGCGCTTGCAGATCAGCAGGGTAAAATCCTGGCACAATCGTTTTGAATTTGTAATCTCCGTTTTGGTTCGTCGTTGTTCGACCCCAACTTTGAAAATGTTGATCGAGTGTTCTCTTGACGATTTTTCCGTCTCGGGGATCGCGGAAGTCATGATTCTCGGAATCTCCCTTATGATTGTAGCGTCCACTTTCTGAAGCCTGCCAAATCACGATGGTGGCATTGGGAATAGGCTTGCAATTCTTGTCGGTCACTTTCCCCACCACGTGTACCACTTGACCAGAGGCCATTCCGTTTCGACCTTTGATGAGAGTGAGATCCTCATCATTCGCAAGATGAAGAGGTGTCATTGGGTTATTATCTTCACGAACGACATCTTCAGGAGTGCCGGGTCTTGGAAAGAAAGGTCCTAACGGTTGCGCCCCTGTATTGATGCCACACACTTGAGCGAGAGCGTGTCCCGCAGCTAAGGTGCCGGCTGTTCCAAGTCCCATTTTAAAAAAGCTTCTGCGTGAAAGAATGTTTTCGAATTTCATTTTAGATCTCCATTAAATTTCTACATACTGTTTATGGGATTGTTGGTATTTATAGAAATTGATAGTATAAGCGTTGCTATTATGAATTTTAATATCTATCCAAATCCATGGGACCTTCGATACTTTCAAGAAATTGCCTCTACCGGGAACCTTTCCCGAGCCTCTGAGAGGTTGGGAGTTGGACAACCAGCTTTGAGCTTAGCCCTCAAGCGACTTGAAGAAGGCTTAGAGGTAGAACTCTTTTTACGCCGCAATCGAGGATTGACGCTGACTTCGGCAGGCCAACGGCTTCTTCGCGAATCCAATAAGCTTCAAGCAGCTTGGGAATCGGTGGTTGGTGAGACCAAAAAATCCGAAACGGAATTAGTAGGAAGATACACTTTAGGCTGTCACCCTTCGGTTGCGATTTATGCGCTTAAAGATGTCATTCGAGATCTCTATGCTTCTTATTCAGGAATTGAAGTGCAGCTGATTCATGCTCTTTCACGCGTGGTATGTGAAGGTGTGATCTCGGGCACTCTCGATTTTGGAATTGTGGTGAATCCGATTAAACATCCTGATCTTGTCATTCATAAGCTCGCGACCGATGAAGTGTGTTTTTGGAAAACGCACAAAGGTCACGAAGATGTACTGATTTACAACCCAGCTCTGAGCCAATCCCAAGCGCTCATTCAAAAGATTAAAAAGAAAGAGCCTTTTAAACGTACGATTTGCTCTGATAATTTAGAAGTGATTGCTTCGTTAGCTTCCAACGGCGCCGGCGTTGCGATTTTACCAACTCGCGTGGCGAAAGCGATTGCTTCTAATTTAAAGCAGGTGGAAGGTTATCCAACTTATTATGACGAAGTGACTTTCCTCTATCGCGCAGATCTTCCGAAAACTTCGAGTTCCAAATGCGTAGTAAATTATTTTAAAGTGCTAAAGATTTAAAAGATACGGCACTCGTTTTGGGTGGAGGGAACATGTTTCTTTTTTTAGTGATATCTTTTTGCTACTTCGCTCTGCCGGATGCTTTTGCACAAAGAGCCAACTTTGATACCTTGCAAGACATCAAGCTCTCTGAAATTGAAAATATCATCCAGAAAAATAAGGTCTTCACAGTTGAAGATTTATTGGGAGTCCTCCCACAAAAATATTTGGAGGGCTACACACTCCTCTATGGAAGTAGAAGTTTACAGGAAGCTAGCTTGGAATACCCGAGAGCAATAGTAACAGGGAAAACGGCGCGAACAATTATTGCATTTAATGGGCACCATGGCCAACGAGGCTACAACGAAATAGAGGTTATTGAGTTTAATGAAGTGAAAAAGAAATTCGATTTTGCAGTTATTTCTTTTTCCCCGAATGCTTCTTCGAAACCGACGATAGATAAGAATCCCAGCACTTGTGTTGCGTGCCATAGGTCAGACTCTAGGCCTAATTGGGCAACTTACGGGTTTTGGGCAGGAGCCTATGGGAGCCAACATTCAGCTGTCTTTGGCCATAATCCCCCAGAGGAAGTGAGTGGTTACAAAAAGCTAGAGACTAAGGGACGATACAAATTTTTGAAATACCAAGGCTTTATTGGCCCTGAAGGGATTAACCGAAATTCCTTTCTCGGGAAAACGATGTCCTATAGAAATATGCAAAGAATTTCTCGAATTATTCAGGAGTCTCCTTCAATCCACAAGTATAGATTTACGATTCTAGCTGCCCTTGTTTGTATAAGCGCGGAAACAGATATTGAGTATTACTTGCCGCCCTCGACTCCGACCCATTCGAAAGATGTTGTTTGGTATGCAGATGATCTTTTGCAAAAGCGGCTTGATTTGAAAACAAAAAAAATAAATTTTTTTAAAAGATTTTTAAATGGCTCTGTTTTTGTGGATCGTGCATATCTGAATGAGATCACACCAAATCGTTATGGCAATATTGAGTTCCTTAGAGAGGCGACCCTCAGATATATAGTCGAGGGTCTTGCGGGAGAATCGATGGCTGATTGGTCGATGGAACTTGAGCCAGAAAGCTATGGATTCTCAGATGGAGGGAGTTTGGGCATCGAGCAAGGCTATCCTGGCGTAAGTGGGACTTATCATTATGGAATCCAGGCCGCGGTTTTTCCAATATGGGAATGGATAAAGCCTGAGATGCCTAGGGTAGAATTGCCGATTAAGCCGCATCAGCTTGAGCGAAAAATCAACTACTCAGCATTCTGTCATTCTTTAAAATCTGAAATTCAGAAGCAGTGATTCCTGTCACTGAGGGCGAACCTGGTCCTGTGCACTTAAATGGGGCCCTTTTTGAGCTGTGTCCCCACCATTGCCCACCATTGGTTGCCATAAAAAGGCTCACTTCACTTCTCCAAACATTTATATCCGTTTATAGCTTTATTTCTTCAGGAACAAATCCTGCTTCAGACGACTCCGACTACATCATTTATTTGATTTTAAAAGGAGTACCTATGCGTCTGTCTTTGTTGGTTGTTCCAGCTCTTTTATCACTTGCAGTGAATGCTTATGCTCAGAGCGGAGGGACAGTGCAGACATCTGCTCCTGCAGCCCCTCGTGAAGGAGTTGTGAGTCAGGTGATTCCTGAGATTTCTTATCTTTCATCAACTTGGATTGCTGAAGATGCACCAAGTTTGAAATCGAAACCGGGCTTAGGCGCTGGAGTAAGAATAGAGATGGGCCGCTCGAACGGCGTATTTGAAACGGGTCTGCTCTACCGTCAATATGGGACCACGGCGAGTAATCGAGGATTAGAGGAAGAAGCTAATTTTAATTACTTAGTCGTTCCAGTCTTAGCAAAATATTATTTTAATGGTCAGGAGCAGGGTGGGTTATTTATTAAAGGCGGATTAATGCCTTCACTCCTTGTCAGTAAAGAATATAAACAAACTTATGCGGGTCGTACGTATTCTACGTCTGATCTCAGCAATGTGAGTTCTGTGGTTCTTGATGCGACGGTAGGCATGGGTTTTTCAGCGTCACTTAATCCAACAACGAACTTCGTGTTCGATGCGGGTTATGTACGTGGTATGACTTCGGTGACTTCATCAGGCAGGACTGTCACGAACTCCGTTTTTAACATCGGTGTAGGTATCGGTTTCTTGATGTAATTTGAATTCGTGAATTCTTTTTTTTTAGGAATTGGCGCGGTCGCCAGGAGTCGAACCTGGGACCCCAACATTCGTAGTGTTGTACTCTATCCAGCTGAGCTACGACCGCGCACGTGTGAAGCAGGCAATCTAGAGTGCGAGACGAAAAAAATCAAGCAAAGAGCCGGAGCTTGGCTAAAACTGCAACTTCATTTGCTAAAATGACAATCCAGCGATAATTTAGAGTTCACACGAGGTCCCCAATGACAACAAAACAGGTATGGACAGACGCCCTTTTAGAAGCCGAAAAAACCGTTCACGCATTCGTGACTGACGCTTCTCAAGTCGAAAAATGTGAGCAATTTACAGAGCTTCTTCATAAAACCTTCACTCAAGGAGGCAAGCTCTTTACCTGCGGGAATGGGGGCAGTCATTGTGACGCAATGCATTTCGCCGAAGAGTGGACTGGCCGCTATCGTAAAGATCGTAAACCTATGGGGGCTTTGGCTCTTGGAGATGCGAGCCATGTGACTTGTGTTTCTAATGACTTTGGCTTTGACCATATTTTTTCTCGCCAATTAGAGGGAATGGGTCGTCAGGGTGATCTTCTTGTGGGGCTTTCTACGAGCGGAAATTCCAAAAATGTGATCATGGCCTTTGAATCCGCCAAGAAAATGGGAATTAAAACTATCGCGCTTTTAGGGCGTGATGGAGGCAAGCTCAAGGGTCTTGCGGATCTTGCGATTGTGATTCCGGCTGAGACTTCAGATCGTATTCAAGAGATGCACATCAAGATCATACATACGGTAATTGAGGCTGTGGAGCGGAAGCTTTTCCCACAAAATTACTAATTGATAGACATCGCGGTCCCCTCTATGGCAAAAAAATTGGGAGCCGAAAGATTTTGAATTCCGATAACGGAGAGATGGGTGAGTGGCTTAAACCAGCGGTTTGCTAAACCGCCCTACGGGGTAAACCCGTAGCGAGGGTTCAAATCCCTCTCTCTCCGCCA
>JBFWOZ010000011.1:0-78254 GCA_050250255.1 Bdellovibrionales bacterium
AATAGGATAATGAGGGCCCCTAAAAGCATGACGTAGAAACCAATCATGATCCATGCGATTTGATCTTCTTGTAGACCACAGGCCGCACCAATCAAAACTGAAAAAAGAATCGAAGCGTTGATGTTCTTCTGATCCAATTTCACACGGAACCGAACGAGAGCAAGAGCCGCCACGATCGCAAAAGCACGAACGATATTATCGTTAATGAGTAATGTGATACCGGTCATTCCCACACAAAGAAATAGTAAGTTGCTGGACCCAATAAGAAGTTGGAAAAGCTCACGGGGCGAACTCATATTTTGTTTTCCCCAGATAGATCGAACGGCAATAAAAGTGATGGAGCTTAAAATAATGCCCATAGCTACCGAGCTCAACATCAAACCAATGAGCTGCTCTGTCGGTAAATTCGCTGTGGCCGTAGTGGAAGCCTGCGCAACTGTGGCTCCACCCATCAATCCATGAAACATATTAACCTACTCCAATGGATTTCACTTGCTGAGCGACTCCCCAGCAATACTTTGAAAAACTCACTTTCGAAATGGATTGCGATTTGAGATAAGCATCAAGCCAAGAAGGCAACACACCACGATGTTTAACTTCCATGATGACAGTTTCATCGCAAGAAAACACTTTACCAAGAGCTTCGGCTTCGGCCCAAATTCCCATAGACTGTAGGGCTTGACTTAGGCCGTTACGGAACGGAGTTAAGCGTTCAACAACAATACCCTTATCCAAAGTTACGCGAATTCCGCCCTTCATGCCCAAGCTCTCAGTACAAGAAGACTCTTTTCCTTCAAAAGCTAAGCGCTCATAGCGAACGCGCATTTGCGGAACAAGTTGATATTGATTAACAAGATCGTTCACCATTTCCACTCGTCGGAGGAGCTCTGCCGCGTTCAGATTTTTATTGAGAGATAAGAGCTTATTAGAGATCGAAATGGTTTGCGCTTTCATCAGAAGATCTAAATTTGTAGGATCTAATTTGAATCTTTCTTTTGATGAAACGCTTTGATCCCCTTTTTTTGTTTTGGTTTTTGCTTCAATAAAGCATGTTTCTTCGTTCCAAACACCACGAGGTGCATATCGACGGATACGAAGCTTAGATCTTTTTTCAGGTTTATTAAAGTGATGCTGAAAAAGATCCATTTCTTGAGAGTCGAAGTATATGGATTCGATGATCGTGAATCCTGAACCACCATCGGGGTAGGAAAGCACCATGTGTTGCTCTAGAAATTCGATCGTCTGAGCTTGGATAGCTCCTGGAATAAAAAATTTGTCTTCGATTCTTACAAAACTATCAGCTGCTAGATCTGTCGGCAGTTCAGATGGAGCTACATTCATTTTTTCTGCTGTACTCAAGTCGCATTCGGTAAAGTCCAAAGTATTTGGAGTCATTTGTCCCTCTTAGCTATTCCGTCATAGGCCAGTATTGAGTTGCGACGGAATATAACAGAGCCCTAACAAATACCTAAAGAAAGAATGGCTGGATGAACTTTTTTTAAATGGACTAAGAAACTCCAAAAAATCTTAAGCTTTGCACAACAAAAACTGATGAGACGTAGGCCATTAATGTAAAAACTGTTATTTGAATGAGGGCAAAAGTGCGCGATCCACTCTCCCTTTGAGCAACTACGTAAGTTGTTAAACACTGAAGAGCAATCATGAAAAAAACAATGAGGCCCCATACGGTGGCTGTGGTAAAAAGTGGGTTTCCATCAGCAGCCTTAGCCTCTTCCATATTTTTCAAAAGCGAAGTCTGTAGAGCTTCTTCATCCTCGTCGGTGACGTTAAAAATCAAAGCGAGAGAAGAAACAAACACTTCCCGGGCGGCAAAAGCAGAAATCAGTCCTACCCCGACTCGCCAATCCACACCCATAGGTTGCATAACAGGCTCAATCGCCTGCCCCATTTTGGCCGCATAACTTTCTGCTAAGCGTTCGGAGGGGCTTTCAATGTCATAACGAGGAAAAACCGTAATGGTCCAAATGATCAAAGAGAATACAAGAATTGCAGGCCCCGCTTTGCGTACATAAGAATAAGTACGGTCGAAAGCGGATTTAAAAACATTTCTCAGGTGTGGTCGCCGATAGGCAGGAAGTTCCAGCATAAACCAGCCGGGGCTTTCTAATTTTAAAATTTTACCGGCAATCGCGGCCGTGATTGAACCCACAACAAGACTTCCTAAATAAATGGCCGTAAGGGCAAGTCCCGCCTTCCACGCTTCAGTTCCCTGATACAAAAAACCCAAGAGTAAGGCATACACGGGCAAACGTGCACTGCAAGACATGAGCGGAATAATGAAAATGGTAAGGAGTCTTTCGCGACGACTGTTGATCGTACGTGCCGCCATCATTGCCGGAATCGCGCAGGCGAAACCAGAAAGAAGCGGCACAAAGGATCTGCCATTTAAACCGAGCTTTGAAAGCGGCCGATCAATAATGGTGGCCGCTCGAGCGAGATAACCCCAGTCCTCGAGAATCACCATTCCCAAAAACAGAATAAAAATTTGTGGTACAAACACAAGTACAGAACCAAAGCCTGCAAAGATTCCGTCTGACACAAAATCCGCAAGTAGCCCTGGTGGAAGTTTCTCCGCCGTCCAGCCACCCATCTCACCAAAAAAACCGTCCACCAGGTCCATGAGTGGTGCGGCTAACCAATAAATGGAACTAAAAAGTGAACCCAAAATAAGAATAAAAAATAAAAGGCCTAATACCGGATGCAAAAGCACTCGATCAATCGCAAGTGTGGTTTGATCTGCCCGGTGACTCAGTCGATTAATTTTTTGGGCGTTCAGCTGGTGAGAACCACCCTCTTCTTCAAGCACGTCCGCAACTATTGCGTCGAGGTCCGCGTAGACTTTTTCTACTTCCGAAGAAGACCAGGTCGGAAGAGGTTTTTGTACCCGCTTTGAAGTCGACAATCGGGTTCGCACTAGACCGACAGCTTCTTGAATGCCACCACCAAGGCGACCATCCACAAGAACAACGGGAATCCCTAAGTATTTTGAAAGTTTCTCGGCATTCACTTTCAGATTTTTTTTGCGGAGAAGATCGTTCATCGTGACCGCAAGCACAATTTGAAAGTTTGATTCAAGAAGTTGTTTAACTAAAAATAAATGGCGAGACAATTGCGTTCCGTCAACGACCACCAAAAGGGCATGTGGGCTCTGATGGTTTTCATCATGTTGATAGAGAGCCGTTACTGTCACTCGCTCTTCTGGGGATTGAGCGTTGAGGGAGTAAATCCCTGGAGTATCCATGACAGAAATAACTTCTCCATAAATAGGAAGTGTTTGCCCAACCGCATACTCCACGGTCGACCCCGGATAGTTGACAGATTTGTAACTCGAACCTGTAATCCAATTATAAACTGTAGTTTTACCCGCGTTTGGCGCACCCACGACGGCAAAAGAAGAACTTAAACTTTGATGCACGCGGCTTCCTTTTTCCTGAGAGCAACAATCGCCCCCCTCAATTCCACAAGTACAGGCTCTCCAAAAGGAGCAATCCCTAAAATTCGAAGTTCTTCGCCCTTCGTGAAACCAAGCTCGCGAAGACGGTTCGCCATTCCTTCTGCGTGATCTTCTCGCACATCAAGAATGACACCCGTAAAACCAATAGATTGTTCTGTTAATGCTCTCACTCACTTGAACGTACTGAAGAACCATAAGGCGGTCTAGGAAATCACAGCATTTGACCTTAATGAAATCTCATTGAGAAAAGGCCACTGTGAATCTCCTCTAGAGCCTTTTTGACCTTCGGGATGAGAGCAGAGGCCAAAGCAGGCATATACTGTTTGGAGCTTTCGTCCATATAGAGTCTACGATTCATTTCGACTTGAATTGTATGGTGTCCTTTTGAAGGTTGTCCATAATGCTCGGTAATTCGTCCACCAAGGTAGGGCCAATTGTAGGCAACGCTGAAACCCTGATTTTGGTAGGCGGCAATAACAAGGTCTTTGAATTCTGCTGAACAGCTCTTTCCTTTTTGATCACTCACGACAAAGTCTGCACGCATTTCTCCGGGATCTCGATGTTCTTTCGTTCCTTGAGAGGGCATGCTGTGAGCATCGATGTGGTAAATGTTTTTGTAATTTTCTTTTTGATAATTTTGAACCTGCTTCTGGATTTGAGCATGAAAAGGATCAAAATATTTTTTTACAATCTGTTGATGCAGTTCCACGGAAATGGGCTCCTTCATCAAAGGCTCCCCTAAGGTGGTAATAGCCCAGTGAAGCCCGCGATTGTATTTGCCCGGCGTTTCGTTGCTTCCTTTGACGGTGGTGGGGTCCACATCTTTAGAAAAACGATTTAAATCTGCTGCATAACGATGCCACGGAGTTACGATGACCGGCACTCCCAATTCTTGAAGAGAAGGCGCGTAAATACGGTCGACAAAACGATCCACATCTCTCATCAAAACCACTTCAGATAATCCCATAAGCCATTGTGCTTCGGGAGGAATTTGTTCGCCCGAGTGCGGTATGGTTACAAAAAAGGCCGGTCCTTGCGGTTTATTTTTCATATTTCCTGTACTACTATGAGTAATGGCAAAGATATACACCAAAGTAGGCGACGGCGGCCAGACTTCTCTCGTCAGTGGAACGAAAATTTCTAAGGGCGATGTTCGACTCGAAGCTTATGGAACCGTCGATGAATTGAATTCTTGTTTGGGCGTTGCACGCGCTGAAATCAAACAAATAAAGGGTCACACCAAAGAGCGAAAGCAAATGGAATTGTGGCTCGCAAAAATTCAAAATGATCTTTTTAACCTAGGCTCTCTGCTCGCTTGTGAAAAAGCGGAAATCGCAAAAAAACTTCCTTCCATTTCTGAGTCGCAGATCAAAGAGATGGAATCTCAGATCGATCAAATGACTAAGGTCCTAAAGCCTCTTCGAGAATTCATTCTCCCAGGGGGCCACAGTCTTGCCGCATCACTTCACGTCTGTCGCACGGTGTGCCGAAGGGCTGAACGTTGGACCGTTCGACTTTCAAAAGAGAGCGACAACATCGATCCAGTGACGATAAAATATTTAAATCGTCTCAGTGATTTTTTATTCACTATCGCCCGTTACGGAAATCATCTGACGAAGACTCCAGAACCAACTTGGGAAAAATAGTTTCATGAAGATCGTCAAAGCGACTGAGTCCGACGCGCCTGAATTGACGAAGTTTTTCGCCTGTCAAATTCTCCATGGACCTGTCGATATTCAAATTGTTCGCCCAGGACATTTTTTTGATCAATATCGCTTACAATCTAGCGAGTTTGACGTTTTTGTTTTGAAAACAAATGAAAATGAAATCCGGGGAATGGCGACGATCATCTATCGCAAAGCCTTTATTGCCGGAAATGAAACCTACATCGGATATTGTACCGATTTACGAGTCGCTCCCGACCGAGAAACCATTCTTACATGGACCAAACATTTCCTTCCCGTTCTTCAAGACGCTATGAAGGAGCGAAATTGCAAATATTTTTTCTCTGTCGTTGTTCCTCAAGACAGTCGAGCTTACAACGCTTTAGTGCGACCTCGCAGTGCACGCCGCAACATCCCTCGCTTTTACATGCTTGCCCGCTTTGAACTTGTCACCGTTATGGGCCGACTTCCTTGGGCCACAAAACCTCTTTCGACAATCGACATTCAAAGAGGAGAAAACAAAGATTTTGAACCTCTTCTTGAATACCTTCAAAAATCTTCGCAAGAACGCACGCTCAGTTACGTCTACACGCCGGAACTTTTGCGCGAACGCCTCACTCGCTGGCCCGGCTTCAGCATTGAAAGTTTTTTTATTGCTCGCGATAGCAAAGGCAAAATCATCGGTTGTGTGGCTCCATGGGATAGTTTTGAAGTTCAGAATTTTGTCGTTCGTGAATACCATGGATTTACAAAGACTCTCAAAACAGCCGTGGGACTTGCTTCCTACACAGGAATTGCCCAAGCCCTACCCGATCTCAATAAATCTCTCAACTTTATGTATCTCACTCATCTCTATGCGGATAACCCAGATATTTTCTATTCTCTGCTCTATGAATCTTATGAAATCGCAAGACCCAATAAATCTCTCGTGTATGGACATTTCGTAAATCATCTCACAACACTTCCACCACGGCCTTTTCTCTCTACCACTTTACCGCTGGCCGTTTACTCTCTCTTGCCTCCCGATCAGCCACTGCCTGATTTCCTCCGCATGAGCCGATTAGTTGCCGCGCCCGACATCGAAGTCGCCTTTATTTAAACTCTTATCTCCGTCTGTAATTTGAAGATTTGCCAGTGGAAGAATTGCATTTTTCATTGGGAGAATATGTCTTGTATCAGGAAAACTTATGGCAGGAATTAAGGCGAATGTTGCGTTGCGGTGCCTTTGTGTCTCTGATTGCGCACTGATTTTAAAAAAAAGTAAGTGAAAATTTCCGATGTTATTCCGGCACCCGTTTTTGGTGAAGATGGCTGGCAAATCGATACCAATACCTTTGGCCTGCTGCTTGCTTATGTATCAGTTCGTAACATTTCTCGGTGCCTCCACATTCGTGGGTTCCGATGGCAACCGAAAACACCTTTCCCAATGACCATTCCTTCGGCTGGCTAACCCAGAGCAGCCGCCTGCGCGTGTTTCAAAGTGCATAAATCTCAATTATCCACTAAAAATAGCCGAAACATCACTAGAGGATAAACTCATACTATGGAGACAAAACCCATGACTGCTGCCAAAAAAATCCAACCTGCACGCAAACTCACAGTGATTCCCGGCGATGGAATTGGGCCAGAAATTACCGAACAAGTGGTTCGTATTCTCCAAAAAGTAGGCTCTCCTTTTGAATATTTCGAAGCGCATGCAGGACTCATCGCGATTGAAAAACATAAAGAACTTTTACCCGAGAGCACACTGGAATCCATTCGCTCTACAGGGCTAGCACTCAAGGGACCTATCACCACTCCGGTGGGTGGTGGCTACAAAAGTTTGAACGTCACCTTACGGCAGACATTTGATCTCTACGCAAATGTGCGTCCGGTGAAATCGCTTCCTGGAGTTGAAACCCCTTTTAGAAATATCGACATGATTATCGTTCGTGAAAACACAGAAGATCTCTATATGGGCATTGAACGCAAAGTCGACAATGACACGATGGAGAGCATTAAGCGAATCACTCGCAGTGGCAGTGAGCGCATCTCAAAATATGCTTTTGAGTTGGCAAAAAACTTAGGTCGTAAAAAAGTTCATGTGGCTCACAAAGCTAACATCATGAAAATGACTGACGGATTGTTTCTCGACGTCTTCAAAAAAGTCTCTGGTGCTTATCCAGGAATCGAAGCCAAAGACGTGATTATAGATAACTGTTGCATGCAGCTTGTTTCAAAACCACAACAGTTCGACATGATCGTTACAGAAAATCTCTACGGAGATATTTTAAGTGACCTCTGTGCTGGACTTGTCGGTGGTCTCGGCGTGGTTCCTGGCTCGAATATTGGTAAAGATGCAGCGATTTTTGAAGCGGTACACGGCTCTGCCCCTGATATCGCAGGTCAAGGTAAAGCAAATCCTACCGCCTTACTCCAGAGCGCCGTGATGATGCTTCAACACGTTGGGGAATACGATAAAGCGGATAAAATTATGACCGCACTTATCGAAGCCCTCAAACACACTCAGACGCGCACACCCGATCTTGGCGGAAAGGGTTCGACAAAGTCGTTTGCTGACGCCATACTCTCTAACTTGTAAGAACTAAAAATAAGAGAGTTAGGAAATGCGAATATTGGTGTTTGGCGCCCAAGGTGGATTGGGGCGCACCTTTCAACAGTACAGAACCAAGCTTGAACAAAAATTGGATTGGACCTTTTGTGGCCGCGAGGACATCGACGTTACAAAAGAGGTTTCCGTCCGTTTTAAAATTGATTCTGTAAAACCTCACGTGGTGATCAATGCTTCGGGCTACACGGCTGTTGACCAAGCCGAAATCGATAAAGAGAAAGCTTTTGATGTAAACACAAAAGCCGTGGCTACCATAGCCGAAATTTGCGCCAAAAACTCTATCCAATTTGTGACTTATTCAACTGATTTTGTATTTGATGGAAACACAGATCTTCCCATCAAAGAACGCGACCCCACAAATCCCATCAATGTTTACGGACAGTCTAAACGTGAAGGTGAAATCGCGGCTCTTCAACATCCTACTTCAACGGTGATTCGCACAAGCTGGCTCTACAGCGAACTCGGCAAAAGTTTTCCTAAAACTATTTTAGAAAAAGCCATCCGGGGTGAAGAGCTCAAAATCGTAGGCGACCAATTTTCAAGCCCTACCTGGTCTCAAGATCTCGTTCGCAGCACAATGAAGTTAGTAGAACTTGGTGAAAAAGGACTCTTCCATTTTTCAAATTCGGGTACCGCGAGCTGGTTCGATCTCGCTGCACAAACGATCGAAATTTATAGTCAAAAAAAGAAGCTCAGTCTTAATATGCCCCTTAAAATTACCACCGAAGAATTCCCACGTCCCGCACAGAGGCCTAAATACTCGGTTTTGAACTGCGACCGTATTAAAAAACGAGGAATTATCTGCCGGAATTGGAAAATGGCTCTTGAAGATTACGTGGAACAGCTGATAAAAACAGGCCTATGAAAAATTTTAACAAAATTCTTGTCACTGGCTGCGCAGGTTTCATTGGCTCCAATTTTTTACGTTGGGTTTTTCAAAATCAAAAAAATGTCTCTGTCGTTCATGTCGATGCCCTCACTTATGCAGGCAATCTAGAAAATTTAGGAGAATGGCTCAAGTCTCCCCGCCATCAATTTGTGAAAGCGGATATTCGCGATGTTGATCAAATGAAAGCACTCGTCAAAGACGTTGATGCCGTTTTGAATTTTGCAGCCGAAAGTCATGTTGATCGTTCTATCGATGGGCCTAAAACATTTATCGAAACAAATGTGAATGGAACGTTTTCCATGCTCGAAGCCACTCGAGCTTCGAGCCGACCTATTCGTTACTTGCAAGTTTCCACAGACGAGGTTTACGGAAGTTTAGCAGACACCGGGCTTTTTACTGAAGAAACTCCGCTTGCACCCAATAGCCCCTACTCGGCTTCAAAAGCCTCGGCCGATTTACTCGTGCGCTCCTATCATCACACATTTGGACTCGATACTATTACCACGCGTTGTTCGAACAACTATGGACCTTATCAGTTTCCTGAAAAATTAATTCCTCTCATGATTAAGAATGCCAATGAAAACCTCCCACTCCCCGTTTACGGGGATGGCATGAATGTTCGCGATTGGATTCATGTTGAAGACCATAACCGCGGAGTTTGGGCCGCTTTGACTCTTGGAAAATCAGGAGAAGTTTATAATTTTGGTTCTGACAATGAGTGGCCTAATATTGAAATTGTGAAAACGATCTTAAAAAAGTTAAATAAACCTGAATCTCTAATTAAATACGTCAAAGATCGACCAGGCCACGATCGTAGGTACGCCATTGATGCTACAAAATCCAAGAAGGAACTTGGCTGGAAAGCTCAAGTACCCTTTGAACAAGGTTTAAGCTCTACAATTACATGGTATCTAGAAAACCAGAAATGGGTTCAATCCGTCACCAGCGGTGAATACAAGTCCTTCTACAACCGCTGGTATAAATAAATATAGTAGAGTTCACAAAATTTGTATCTACCCTTGTACTTTAATTTAAAAAGTTATATCTAGATCGTGATTAAAACTATTCACTCTGGAGTTCTATGAAAACAGTCACTTTTTTCTTACTCGCATTTATTCTTCTTGGACATTTTCCAAAAGTTCACGCGCAACAACGTTTTAAACGTCAAACTGTTATCTGTAGAATTGAAAACGAAACAACCGTGAGGAGCTACACACTGCGATTTTATCCAGGCCAAATCAGCAACAATCGGATTTCTATCGCTGGTATGATTTCCTGCAAAAAACAGATGTGCGGTGGAAAGTTACAACTACTTGATCCTAAAATTGTTAGCGATCATCGCAATATGGTTGTTCGCTTATCTGCGAGCAACGAAGTCTTGAATTTTGTATTTACAATTCCTTTTGAATATCTCCATAAAACACTTCCAGAAATTCCTGTGAGATTTAATGCTTACAGTATAATTCCAGGGAACGAAATGCCCGAAACTCTTGAGCTAGTTTGCAAAAATAGTTTGAACTAGTGAATAAGGGGGGGAGGAAGGCGCCTTTACAACGCCTTCCTCAATATTCAGTTGGAGGGGGAATGTGTTTCATCTTTATGCGTGAAACTAAAATCAGATTAGTCCACACATCTAAAATCCGTATGAAAACAGAATTAAACTTTTTTAATTTCGAAACGGAACGTTGTCCCATCTGTATTAGACTTCTCTAAATCTAAAAATCCGCCGTGGAGATGAGCTATTTGCTTTGCGATGGCTAAGCCTAGACCAACGCCGGGAATTTGTGCTCGCTGATCTGCGCCGCGGCTAAAGCGTGCAAAAAGTTTTTTCTGATCGTCTTCAGAGATTCCGACACCCTTATCGCTGATACGCGTAACGATACGATCCCCTTCTGTACCAACACTAATTTGTATCGTTTGTCGCTCATGAGAATACTTTAAAGCATTTTCAATCAAATTATAAAACATCGACTGCAAGAGATCTTGATCTCCACTAACAAGAAATTCTCTCAAGTCTTGTTCTGAGTCTTGATACTGCAACTTAATTCCTACGTTCTTTTTCTTGGCGATTTTTTCCAGACGCGCAATTGCAGAGACAATCGCTTCATCGACCTGAACCTTTCCTAAAACGAAAGATTTTTGTCCTGAATCCATTCGAGCAATAAGCAAAAGATCTTCGATGATTTTAGAAAGATGACTTAATTCATCATGAGCACTCTGAAGAAAGTCATTAATCTCTTCTGTCGATCGCTCTTTTTTTAGAATAAGATCCAATTCTCCTCTCATTATAGCGAGTGGAGTCTTCAGTTGATGAGAAGCATTTGAGACAAACTGATCTTGGCTATCAAAGGCCTGTTTTAAGCGGTCGAGCAAACTATTGAGAGTCACCGCGAGCTCATGCAACTCATCTTGAGCGGCCGGCACTGGCACGCGAACACTCAAATCCGTCGCGCTAATCTCTTTAGCTTTATTAATAATTTCACGAACAGGAATCAACGCTCGGCCGGAAAAGTAATAGCCGCCGATAGCAGCTAAAACAAGCACAAATGGAATCGACGTTACGAAAAAAGTAAAAAGAGAAGACATCTGGCGATCCAAGAGCGTTGTTGGCACTGCAATTTGTAAAACCAATTTAGGTACTGGAGGTTGATGGATCGTAAAATTTAATAACCGAAAAGGTTCCTTTTTATCAACACCCAGCTCGTAAAGACTTCGGTAAATGATTTGCCCATATGCGAGCTCCGAAAGTTCTCTTGTCGAGATAGGAAGCTCGGATTCTCCTAGAGTCACGGAGCGAGCAATAATCTCTCCCTCTAAAGTTCGGATTTGTAAAAAGGCTTTCCCTAGAGGGAACGGAAAAATTTTATCTTTAAGCATTTGTCCACGTAATTCAACATCTCCATAACCCCCAATATCAATCGCCTGCGAAAGATCCACAGCGTAATTATAAAGAGTGGCATCAAAATCAGCTTGGTGGCTCACTTTATAACTGCGATAGAGAACAACGCTGAAACCGATAAGAGTGGTTCCAAAAATAATGACGAACAAAGCTGTTAGACGAAAGCGGAAACTTGTTATGAACAATTATGCGCCCTCTTTCATTACATAGCCAACGCCCACAACGGTATGAATCAACCTCAAGGGAAATGGTGCATCTACCTTTTTTCGAAGCATATTGACGTAGACATCGATGACATTACTTTCGTTATCGAAATGAATGTCCCACACATGCTCTGCTAATTCTGTACGGCTTAAAGGGCGATTCACGTTTCGTAAAAAGTATTCAAGCAGTGCAAACTCTTTAGCAGTTAATGAAATCTCTTGGCCCATTCTTAACACTTGCCGAGTCACAAGATTCATTTCTAAATCTTGAAATTTGAGCTCACTATTCACTTGAGCGCTTTTACGCCTTAAAAGAGCGCGCACTCGCGCGAGGAGTTCTTCGAATTCAAAGGGCTTGGTTAAATAATCATCTGCACCGGCATCTAGGCCATGAACCTTGTCCTTGGTTCCTGACAATGCCGTGAGCATAAGGAGTGGGCCTGTGTATCCATCAGATCTTAAGTGTCTGGCAGTGTCGATTCCATTTTGCCCTGGCAACATGACATCTAACACGACAAGGTCGTATTCATTCTCGGCAACGAGAGACTCTGCTATTCCTCCCGACTCAGCGATATCCACTGAGTAGCCGACCTCCTCAAGGCCTCTTTTTAAAAAAGATGCCATTTTTTTTTGGTCTTCAACGACAAGTAACCTCATTCGAACCTCAAGATCGCATCGAGATTTTTCCACTTTGTACCTTCTTTGACTTTGGGAACGGTACGGCCCACCACCTCAAGCAATTTGTGCTCTCCATTGGCTGAGGGTGTTTTATCAAAATAGAAAAGTAGAGGGTCAACAAGCGCTGCAATCACAAAACTTGATGGTTTCATTTTAATCACCACCACTTCTTTTTTCCTTAGTATCGTGTCCGGCTCTTTAAAAAATTTAAAACCTACGGTTTCTAATCGATCTAAAACAGGCAACCGAATGGATATGGTTTTACCGTCCATCAACTCCTTCCAATGTTTGTTGAGTTTCGGGTGAATTTGATCTACCGCCGTCAGATCTGGGTCAAACTTCTCATCATCCTTCTTAGTCTTCCCCTCTTTTGTATATTGAAAATAGATTTTTCCTTCTTTGATCTCAAGAGAACCTTCTTCACGTAACTGATGCTGCTGAAAAATAATTTTCTGAAGTTTGTCTGAAGAATAATAAACTTCTTCAGTAGCTACAGGCGCACCTTCGAGGCTTTTAAAACTTCTCGTCACCTTTTTTTGATCTGCGGGAGTCGCGGGTATATGCGAATCGTCTCTTGTGAAACGAAACAAGTGTAGCTCTGTTTTTTTATCAAGAATGTCCGCCTTGAGAAGAGAGAGATTTTTTGTCTCCACTTTCGCGCTCATTTTTGCATCAGCCTGGGGAGTTTTTTGTTGTTCCTTCGCCCATAAATAATCACCAAAAAACAAACTAAATACTAAAACTGCCGTGAGGATAATTTCGTTCATGAGACTCCTTTTGTTTTGCGTGCGACTTTACGCGCCAAGCATGCTCGATTTTAGTCCTGTTGTCGTCCATAAAGCACACCCTGACAATACCTGGCATACCGAGTCGTTTCCGTCTGTGTTAGACTAAATAGACATGAAAAAAAATGAGCTAAAAATCCTAATCGTTGAGGATGATAAAACATTTTCGGAAGCTCTTAAACAGGCGATCATGAAAGCCGGCTATACCGCCCTCGTAGCGCACAATCCAAGCGACGCACTTGAGCTTCGTAAAACAAATGATTTTTCGATTCTCCTCATTGATTGTTTACTGCCGAAAACGACCGGCGTAGAACTCGCACTTCAACTCAAGGGCAGCAGCTCCGTCCCTACCATCGTCATTTTAATGAGTGCTATTTTTAAAGATAAGAATTTTATGAAAGATTCCTGTTCTAAAACAGGAGCCACACACTTTCTCACAAAACCTTTCAACGTTGAAGACTTAATAAAAATTCTTAATACAGAACTAGCGTCCATGGTGGATGACACCTTCCCTCCTCTCGTCGAACTTCTGATGAAGGACAATCCTACTCCGGGCGAAAAATTGATGGCAATAAAGCTCACAACCACATCGCATGGATACGATATCCCTCGCATCATTGGCCTTCTTATGTCTTCTGTTTCGGAAAACGGCCTTTTAGAACTTACGGATCATGAGAACAGAACATCTACAATTTATTTTGAGAAAAATCGGCTCGTAAGAGTTGAGTCTCAAGATCGGCAATCTTATTTCGGATCTCTCTTGGCAGAAAAAAAATTGATTCCTCACGACATTCTTGAGGCTGCACTAAAGAACGACAATCCAGACAACAAGCGTGTTGGCGAACGTTTAGTTGAGGCGAATCTGTTAAGTCCACATTACATTTCACTGATCAATACAGAACAGATGGCGATTCGCCTAAGCACTTTGATTCAAAATATTAACTACGGTATTTCTTTTAAAGAAGCTCCGGTGTCTGAGTCGGAAGGACATTTCGATAAACCTAATCTCGCTGCTTTTTTTAATGACTGTGTTGACGCAAAACTCTCTCTCGACTGGTTAAAAAATTATTATTTGAATTGGCAAGACGCTCAAATCAAGTTCACAAAACTTTTTGAAAAATCAAACCCTATTCTTACTTATGGTTCTATTTCTCGAGTTAAAAATCTTATTTCCCAAATCGAGGGGAATACGACGCTCGCCCAACTTTTGGAAGCTCACAAAGAAAACATTAGCGATGTTTATAATGCTGTCCATCTTTTGACTTTACATCAAATGATCTACTTTGAACGTAAAGCAAAGACAATTGATACGACTCTCCAAGCAGCAAGACTCACTCAACTACAAAACGAGTATGTGACAAAAGATGATTTTGAAGTTCTTGGTATTCCTCGACGAAGCAAGCCTATCGATATTAAAAAGGCGTACTATGAGCTCTCTAAACGCTATCATCCAGATAAGCTCCCGCAGAATGTTGAAAAAAATATTCTTGATCTTACCACGTACGTTTATTCTAAAATTACGGCAGCCTACAACAGACTCATTGATGACGAACAAAGAGCCAACTACCTCAAAGAATTAGAGGTTGGCCAAGCAAGTAAGATCATGGAAGCCGAACGTCACATCGAAGAAGGAAAAAGTCTCCTGAAAGTTGGCCAGGCCTCTAAGGCTTATGAGAAATTTAAGACCGCGAGCACTCTGCGTCCCATGAACAGCGAATTGCAGCTACTCTTGATTTGGGCACAGCTTGCCGCTCTCAACATGACAGCTCCAAAGTCAGAGGAAACCTTGGTTCAAGCCAGCATGGCGCTCAACAAGATTTTGCCTGAGGATCGCCATAACGCTTTTTATTATTTTGTAAAGGCCCTTTATCAGAAGCATGTCGGAGACTACCCTTCTGCTCTTGATAATTTAAATCATGCGGTCTCTCTTCAACCAGACTTCATTGAAGCCAAGCGAGAACTCAATCTTCTACAAATTACCATGAAGAAAACCTCGACTAAATCAACAAGCATTCTTAATGCAGATCTCAAAGATGTGGTCGGAATGTTATTTAAACGGAAGTAAAATCAAGAAACAGGTAAAGTTTTATCTCTTTCGAGTGGCAGAGTACTGACGTGCGAGAGCTTTTGCGAACTCCATGCGCTCTCGATCGATATCACTATAAAGACCATCTTTTTCTTCCTGACGAAAATCTTTTACTTGATCGGCCACTAAGGCTTTATTAAAACCTTGATAGGCAGGAAGCTTTGTACGCCCAGCGATTTCTCTATATTTTTTGGAACGTTTATTTTTCTGCTCTTCGCTCTCTTTGAGTCGCTCTTGAAAAGAGGCAAGAGAGGTTCTCTTCTCTGCTGTAGCCTTTGGAGTCGAGTAGTTCACAGGTTTAGCTGCAGGACTTTTTGATTCTTTCTCATGAACAAAAATGTCTTCATCAGATCCTGCGGTGTACTCAGCTTTTTCGTATTTATCGAGAAGGACATCTTCGTTAAGATTTAATAAGTTGGCAATTAATTCAATCATTGTATGAGGCGAGACGGGAGATTCTAAAACGGTCACCGCTTTTTTATCCGCAGGCATCAAAGCTTTGCCCTTGGGATTGATAAAAATTGTTGGCGGGATATTCGCTTTTTTTTGCAGAAGCTTTGGAAGTGTTTTGGTTCCATTCACTCGATGGCCCTGAGCTGTAATAACAAGCATGTCGGGGTTGAAGGCCATTAATTTTTCATAGACGGCTAAATCATTCTGTATGCCGACTACATCAAAGCCTACCTTTTTGAGTAGCGTTTCGAGGAAAATCAATTCCTTGTATTCTTCAATTGCGAGGAGAATGCGAGCCATAGGTTATTTTGTCCTCTATGGTCAATGGGGTCAATGAGTGGTTGGGCGAGTATTGACGCCATTAGCAAATAATTGTTAAGTAGGAGAGATGAAAATCAGTGGTTTTACCGTCGTTCGAAACGCCATCCTCATGGGCTACCCTATTTTAGAATCCATCAAAAGCATTCTGCCTTTAGTCGATGAATTTATTGTAGGCGTGGGGCAATCGGACGACGAAACTAAAAAACTCATCGAAGGTCTAAATGAGAAGAAAATCAAAATTTTTGATTCCTTTTGGGATACAAAAAAGACAAAGGGTGGGTTGATTCTAAGTGAAAAAACGAATGAGGCTCTGGCTCATTGTCAAAATGATTGGTGTTTCTATCTTCAAGCCGACGAAGCCGTTCACGAACAAGACTATTCAAAAATATTAGAGGCAGTGAAAAGGTATGATTCAGATCCTGAGACGCAGGGACTTCTTTTTCGCTACCTTCACTTTTATGGTTCCTACCACACGATAGCAACAGCAAGAAACTGGTACCGCTATGAAATACGGCTTGTTCGCAAAAGCACAGGAATTCAAAGTTTCAATGATGCTCAGGGTTTTCGGGTCCACGGTCAAAAACCTTATGTACGACTCACCAATGCCCATATTCATCACTACGGCTGGGTTAAACCTCCACAGCTGATGGGACAAAAAAGCAAGCTTCTTAGCCGCTGGTGGCATGGCAACAAACTCGATGAACAGTTTCAAAACTTTCAGTATCGCAAAGAGTATGGCTTACGGCCTTACAAAGGCACCCATCCGGCCGTCATGAAAGAGCTTGTAGCCTCTCAAAATTGGAACTTTAATCCACGTATGCAGCTCTCAGATTGGACCCCGCAACAGGTCAATTACTTAGCAAGCGACCTCTTTGAGAGCGTCTTTCGCTACCGTATTGGAGAATACAAAAACTATAAACTCCTAAGAGATTAAGGGAACCTTACCTCTAGCCGACCCTATGAAAACGTGCTAGCTTATGGGGATCATTTATTAAAGCGAGAATTCTATGGAAAAAAAACGTACAGAAACTATCCAACTCCCTCCCCGCAGCTTTGAAGTTAAGGGCGACAAATTGACCGTTAAAATTGGTCAAGGTCACAAACTCTCGGTGATCGCCGGTCCTTGCGTGGTGGAGGAAGAATCCCTCATGATGGAAACAGCTCGTCGTCTTGTCGATATCTGTGAGCGACTTGATGTAGGCCTTATTTTTAAAAGTTCTTATGAAAAAGATAATCGCGGAAGTGAAAAAAACTGGCGTGGCCCTATGGCCATTGATGGTTTAAAAATTCTTGCAAAAATTCGTAAAGAGTTCGGAATTCCTATCCTCAGCGACATTCATCGCCAAGAAGACGTCGAGATGGCCGCCGAATATTTAGATGTTCTCCAAATTCCCGCTTATCTTTGTCAACAAACCTCCCTCGTTCTTGCTTGCGGACAGACAGGGCGTGCGATTAACGTAAAAAAGGGACAATTTCTCGCTCCAGAAAATATGTCGAGCGCTGTAAGTAAACTTCGCTCTGTCGGTAACAAGAACGTTCTTCTTACTGAGCGTGGAGCTTGTTTTGGTTACAATCGCTTAGTGGCCGACATGCGCTCGATCCCCGTTATGCAAAGCCTCGGTGCTCCGGTGGTATTTGACGCCACTCACGTCGTACGTCTGTACGGTATTTCAAGTGCGGATCCTGCAGGTGGGGAACCGGCTTATGTCCCTCACCTCACATTAGCTGCCGTCGCTGCTGGTGCAGACGCTCTCTTTTTAGAGACTCATCCAGATCCAATGAAGGCGAAATGTGATGCGGCTTCGCAATTGAATCTCAATAACTTTGAGAATCTTGTGAAGATGGCCGTCAATGTACGCAAAGCCATTGGTACTCCCGAAAACGTAGGACAGATGTCTCTTTAAAAATAGAGCATAGTGATTTCTAAGCTTAAGAATTCAAGGAGGATGATTGAGCTTGTACAAAGGACGCCTGGCCGGAAGATATATTTTCGTTGAAATGCTCCCTGCATTTGTCATCGGCGTTATGGTTTTTATTTTCATTCTTCTCATGTTTCAAATTCTACGCCTCACGGAATTTGTACTTGTCCATGGCGTAGACATTCGTACCGTTCTCGAAATTGTTCTTTTTTTAACGATCAGTTTCCTCCCCGCCGTCCTCCCTATGAGTCTCCTCTTTTCCGTCCTTCTTTCGTTTAGTCGGCTCAGCAGTGACTCAGAAATCGTGGCGTTTAAGGCTGCAGGTCTGCACCTAGGGTACTTAACCGTTCCCCCACTGGTATTAGGAATCATCGTTGCGGCTTTTTCGGCCCATATTTCTTTTTACTCGGCCCCTTGGGGAAACCGACAGTTTGAAGTTTTAATTACAAAGCTTGGAAATTCCAAAGCCGCAGCGACCATTCGCGAAGGAACTTTCTCCGAAGGTTTTTTTGATATGGTCATGTACGCGCAAACTGTGGATACGAAGAATAATCGACTCTCAAACGTATTTATTTATGATGAACGTGATGCGGGTAATCCAATCACCATCATTGCTAAATCTGGACAAATCACGCCCAACACGAATGAACAAAAAGTGGGAGCGCTTTTAAAACTCACACAAGGTCACATCCACCGTACAACCAATGATTCGTACACGAAAATTAACTTCGATTCCTACGATCTTAATCTTTCTCGACCTATCGGTGAAGTCACAGCAGAAAAATCCATTCTTTCACATACCATTACGGATTTAAAAACCCAGATGCAGGACTCGAGTCTTCCTGAAGACAAACGAAAAATTCTTCTCAACGAATATCACAAGCGTTGGGCGATCTCGGCCGCCTGCATTCTCTTTTCGATTCTCGGAGTGGGTTTAGGCGCCGTCACTCATAAAAGAACGGTCCGTTCTGGAAGCCTTATTATCTCTTTAGGTGTCATTATCGCCTATTGGGGTCTTTACGTCACAGGAGATGCCGTCGCCAGACAAGGCTATCTCCCCTCTTGGCTCGCAATCTGGAACGCCAATATTTTCTTTAGTTTCCTCGCCGCTTGGTTTTTGAGAAAAAACTGGAATTGAGAGAAGCGCCTGCACATCTTGCGCATCACGAATTGGGAAAGCACCGTTCGCGAGCAAATCACAACTCCCACTCCAGTTACGCAACACCGGAGAGCCGGGCACCACTCCTAAATTACGATGATTTTCTATCGCTAAACGTGCGGTCATAATAGAACCACTTTTTCTTTTAGCTTCAATGAGTAAAAGCATAGGAGAAAGTGCTACAATCAAGCGATTTCGCTGATGGAAATAATAATTTCTGATCGGTTCGTAAGGAAGAAGCTCGCTGACGACGGCACCCCGGTACTTAATGATTTCGGGGATCATCGTAAGTAAAGTCGGCGGATAACATTCCGCGAGTCCCGAGGGTAAAAAAGCTACTGTCGGAGATTTTTTAGAAACTGCGATGTAGTGTGCCCACTGATCAACCCCACGTGCACCACCGCTGACAAAACAAACTCCTTCTTTTGCTAACGCAGGAAGGTGCGTGGTCATCCACTCCCGAGAAAGGGAGTGAGCCTCTCGACTGCCAACAATAGAGAGCGTTTTTTCAAATGGATGTTTGAGAGTGCCCCAATAAATAAGATTGAGTGGGGGTGACTCTAAATCCAAAAGCGAAGCTGGATAATCGGGATGGCCCGGCCAGACGTGACGAGCGGAATGTTTTTTTATCCATTCCCAATTCTTTGTGACGTATCGCCACTTCTGCGAAACTTCCTCGGGCTCCAACTTTTTCCCAAGCCATTCCTCCATTTGGGAGTGCAAACCCTCGAGGGACTTTGACTCCTTTAGTAATTGTTGGAAATTTTGAAAAGGGATCCCACCAAAAGCCTGTAAAAAAAGTGCCGTCCAAGATTCTCGTTGAGTCATTGCAATGCCTCCCGCACAAGGGCTCATGCAAACTCATTGAGAACAGTGAACACATCATTCAAAGACTTTACACATACGAGGGCCGACGGTTTACGAATATATAGACACGTTTATTGGAATCTTTCGCGAGATCCGGTTTTGTCACCGGGGCGGATATCGCCACGCGCTTCTAGGACAAGTGCGGTAGAAAGACGTTCGCTTGTATTGACGATTCTCACAAGAGCGATAGGTCCTTGAACTGTCTTAACCACGGTCTCGGCATTTCGTTCGACCGGGCTTTTAAGGATGGAATAAATCTCGCCCTCTTGAACGCCATCACGACTGCCGCCATTGAGATAAATAATGGTGTTCGTCGCCATCAGACGTCGGTCGGCATCAAACTCCCCGCCGACCACCGTAACAGAGGCAGAACCTGAAGCACCTTCCTTAGAATAAGAAGTGACAGGAATATTTCCTCGAAAAAGCTGAGCTCCACGTTCGATCGGTGCCACCATATTTTTCACAATCGCGCGGAACCGATTATCGCCCAAACTTTCAATGATTTCTAACTCTCCTTGAAATTCCACAGGATATCCGGGTACAGACATGTACGAGTTACTCATTTTATCGAGAGTTTTAAAGGCCGTGTAGATTTCGCCCTCTGCCGCAGCTTCAAGTTCCAAAATCACTTCTTGAAAAAGAGCCGCGCGATCTCCGCCGGCTTCCATTTCAATCACTCGTCCGATGCTTGAAGGTGCACGATCCGAAATGTAGCTATGTAAGAGCGTTTCATCCCCTATATCCTGGAGTCTTTTCTTTCGCGAAATGCTAAACCCTGCATTGTCATATTTTCGATCCGCCTGGGTCCAACTCGGAATACTTCGAGGAATATTTTTGAGAACGGGACGGAACGCCGGCGGCGCAGGAATTTCGGCATTCGCCAGGTAAGCTTTGGCCTGTTCCGGTGTGACCGAAGCTTTTGCCTCGGTTTCATTAAAAGCATATCTGTTCTTCCCAACATTGACGCTGGGCTCTTGCGACACACTACCTGGAGAAAAGCTGAGCACTTCTCCCGGCTCTAAAATATGAGGATTGGTATAGTCGCTATTGAGTTGCCATAATTTTGGCCAAAAGAATCCGTTACCAAAAAATGTAGTACTCATACCCCACATGGTATCGCCAGATTGAACCGTGTATTTTTCTGAAGATTTTGGACCTACGATTTGAAACCACTCGGCATCAGAAATTTTACCTGAATAAAATTGTTTGTAGATGCGACCCATGCGCTCTTCAAATTCCGCGTCAGGCTGGTCGTCGGCGATAGGCATCTCACTTGGCATAGGTGCCGCGATTTCGGGTGCTGGAACAGGCTCCGCTTCTTCCGCGACTTCTTCTGCAGGTTCGTTTTCAACTGGCGCCGGTGTCACTTGCTCTTCTGCTTGCTGGGAAGGCATTTCTGCATCGAGCTCTTCTTGTAAGTTGCTATCTTCGATATCTAAATCTTGTTTTTGGGCGTCTTGCCTGTCTGCGTTTTCGATCTCTTGCTCAAGATCATCGAAATTTTCGATAGACTCTCCGACATTATCCAAATCATCTTCTTGCGCATGTACCGCAGAAAGAGATGCGAGAGTCAAAAGAAGGCTCAAGAGAAGAATTCGCTTCATCACCTTCTATTCTAGCGAAGCCCATCAGCGAATCAATTTGTCAGAAATTTCAGCACTTAAGTCGAGGCGCACCCAACCTCAAACCCTCAACCAGCTTATTACCTCTCAAAAGCAAGTAGGCTTTTCACTAGCTCTTTCAGGTCCATTCGAACATTCATGTCCTGTACCCGCTCGAAGAAATTACGTGAGCTTCGGGAGGACTCGCTTTTCGATGGGGTCTGAGATTCGTAAGCTTTATTTTGCACCATGGATTTCACATGGGAGCTACGTTTTTTATCTAGAGGGTTACGACCAATGCGCGACTTGTTATTCGACTCAGACATAAGACATCCTCTCTAATTTTATTTTTAATTCTTCGGCAAGTTCTGCAAACTCAGCAGAGCTTTTAGAAGAGGGTGCGTATTGGAAAATCGATTTTCCAAAGCCTGCACTTTCTGCGACCTTTACACTATTATGAATTTTTGTTTCAAAAAGGAGTGAGCCGAATTTTTCTGCGAGAAGTTTGGAGACATCTTGATTTAAACGACGGCGCTGATCAAACACGTTACGAATAATTCCCACAATCTCTAAATTTTCATTCCAGCGTTTGAGATCACGAATCGTCGCTTCCAGCTGCGAAAGGCCCTCTAAAGAAAAGAAATCCGCTTGGAGTGGTACGAGAACACCGTGAGCGGCCATAAGACCGTTTAACGTCAGAAGATTTAAAGAAGGCGGATTATCGATGAGAATAAAATCAAACTCTTTTCGAAGTCCTTCGAGAGCCGCTTTCAAGACCGACTCTCTCGCCGCGCGTGAAACTAAGTAATACTCAACTCCCGCGAGGGCGGCATCACTTGGCAGAAGATAAAGCTTAGCTGAGACTTGAGAGAGATCATGAAGTGAAAGAACTCTTTTGTCTCGAGCGAGATAAACCTGATCCAAAGTAAGAGTTGAAGGCTCCACTACAACACCGGTATAGGCTGTGAGATTCGCTTGAGGGTCGTTGTCGATCAACAAAACCTTGTGTCCCGCGCGCGTGAGAGCCGTCGCTAAATTAAAGCAGACAGTTGTTTTTCCGACGCCACCTTTTTGATTGGCGAGAGCGAGAATACGGGCTGAAGGATTTTCGCTCATCGATCACTCCTAACAAAATAAACGTTAGATTTGATAAGTAACTGAAGTGAGAGTCAACGCTTCACACCCCGCTTTTTATAAAAATTGTGAAGCGTCAAAACTATCCAAATAGTTATCCACGGACTTTGTGGAATGACATAAGAACCAGACCTTAGACTTGCTTGTTTCCGCGGGTTACAGCGATTTGATGAAAAATTAAACATGAGCTAAGTCTTTGAATTTACAACAAGAAATGAACAATATTAGGGTTTCATTAAAGATCTGTGAAGAAATCTTAAATCCGAACTTCGAGCGAGGAAAACCTGTGGAAACCCCTATCCTCGCACCTTCTGTGGTTTTTACTGTTGCACACACGAAGTATTATGTTTCTTTTTCTAGCAATAATCCTTCTAGGCATTGAATTTCGCACCCTAGATTTGCACAATTTTTCAGCAACACTTAGTCAACCTTTTCATGCTGAGTGTTTAAGCTCGGTTCCCACCAGTTCATGGAGCGAACTTTACGCAGCAACAGTCTGTGGAAAAAATCTGCAGAACTCAGAGATGTCCTTTTATTTAAAAAAATTCGGACTTCTCCACATGATTGTGGTTTCTGGTGCACACCTTTTGTTCTTAGAAAAGCTCATTATCACGCTTGGATTGCGCGCAAAAATTTTTGTCTACCCGCTTATGATTCTTTTTTGTCTCGTTACGTCACTTCAAGCACCCGTGCTTCGGGCTCTCGTCGCGATTTTTTTAAATGATGTGAATGACAGATTTCATCTTTTTTGGCGTCCGGTACAGATCACATGGCTTTCCGGGATATTCCTATGGCTCCTATTTCCCGACTGGATCCATTCTTTTTCGTTCTTACTGAGTTGGGCTTGTGCACTCGCACTCGCACTCATGGCGGGCCAATCTGCCTTTAAAAAACAACTTTTCCTTTATCTCTTTCTTGGCCTCTTCTTACTTCCGCTACAGACATCTCATCCCATCTCCATTTTATTAAATCTTCTTTTTGCTCCCCTGATCGGTTTTCTACTTTTTCCAACAAGCCTTTTTGCCTTTTTCATACCGGCTTTTACGCAGATTCCTGACACGCTCTGGGCCGTGCTCTTTCGTATATTAGAATGGCTCCATCAAGGCGTTGAGTCCGTATCGCTACAGTATCCGATCTCGCTTCTTACCCTTTGGGCTGTCCTCTGGCTGACGCATCTTCTTTTGGAAATCTGGAGGCAACCTCGATGAAGCATGGCATGTGGGCGCTTCTCCTCTTTTTCTGTCTTTATCCTAAAGCTCTCAAAAACGGAGTTAGGCCCTATTGGCTGATTTGGAATGTAGGCCAAGGACAATGGGTCTCATGGGTGGGAACTACGTCGTGCTATCACTTCGACATGGGAGGCGAAAAAAACCCTCTCTCGCTCGTAAGAAGAGAATGTGGCGAAAAGAAAAACTTGCTTCACCTCTCGCACCCCGATTGGGATCATATCAGTTTCGTGAGTCCTGGATTACGCCGCCTGAATTCTCTGTGTCTTGTTTCCTCTTCCGTCTCGATGCTTAAAAGATCCCCCGCCTCTTCCAATAAAAACAATCGGAAAAAATCTAAGTTCCTCACCCAACTGCCTGCCTGTTTGTCTCACACACCGGTTCAACAATTTGTTCCCGCTTTTGAGCCCACATCATCGAGCAATGATCAAAGTGTGATTTATCTATGGAAACAGTTTCTTTTACCTGGGGACGCCTCTGTGCGAAAAGAAAAAATTTGGAGTGAACAAATAGAGCTTTCAAAAATTCAATGGCTACTTTTAGGACATCACGGAAGTCGCACGAGCAGCTCCGCAAAACTCCTCAAACAGCTCCCCGCTTTACGAATGAGCTTTGCCTCAGCAAGGCACAGTAAATATGGCCATCCTCATGAGGACGTACTTTTGCGATTGAAAGAGAAGGGTGTTCCCGTATTAAAAACGGAAGAGTGGGGAAATATAAAGATAGATTCTTTATGAGCAACAACCCTACTAAAATTTCAGTAGGGTCGAGAAAAGATTAGCGAGGAAGTAAGCAGCCCACTTTATTTAAATCCAACTGACGATTTTGATTTAAACAGCTGTAAATCCAAGCGACTTGTTGAGCGTAGCCACGGCCTGGCTGAATCGTAATATTGCCGTTTTGATCCACTTCACAAGGATTGTTTAACGTACATCTTTGGCTATTTTCATTGTTTGTGTTGTTCACACCAATCACTGTGCGTGTACCGGCAACAAGTACGGGAGATCCTGAAGTTCCACCGATTGTTTCACAACCTGGGTTGCTGTAACGAATCGAATCCGACCATGTCCAACGATCTTCTTTCACCGTAGGAATAATCGCTTCTGCACGACAGGCGTAACCACGTTTCCAATACCCAGAAATCACTTCAATGTCAGTCGATGGACGAACATACTCTTTAGAAAGAGTGAATGGACGTGTATTGAACTCGTTATAGATTTGAGCAAAAGTTTTTGAAAGTGTGTAAATCGCCATGTCCGTTTTTGTCATTGTTCCGTAGAGAATTTCTGTTGAAACAACCGTGCCCTTTAATTCGGCTTGAGGACCTAGAATGCGAAAGCTGCGAGTTACGGGAACATGTACCTTTACCATTCCAGCTGGCATCAATTCGATACAGTGCCCATTTGTGAGGACCATTGCGGCATCTGTCTCTAAGCTATTTTCAAAGCGTACGATGCTACCAGAACAGTTAGAAAGACCGACAATACCTTCAAAACTAAATGCAAAACTATCTGCAGCTACAGTCGATAGTCCCCAAGGCGGTAAGTTTTTGCTGAGTTCAGGTACCGCAAAAGCAGGAAACGAAGTTGTGATTGTTAAAAGAAATGAGAATAAAAACGTTAATTTCATAAGGTCCCTCCAGGCGTGCATTCAAACCAGGAGGGCCCTATGTGTCAAATAAAACAGAGCAAACCTTTGTTTACTGTAAGAACTGACCAGTTGCGTAAGCTAAGGCTTTAGTTATATTGGCCATATAGTTGAAATCAAGTCGTGCATCTACGATATCGCAAGCTTTGTGATAACAAGGATCCCCATCTCCGCCGAAGAAATTCTCGGAGATCACCACAGAGCCAATTTGAGCTTTCCAAAAGTGAGCATGATCGCTGCGATCTGTACAGGCGGCTACACGTTGAAGCGGAAGATTTAAACTCACCACTCCTTGCATGATCTTCTCAGAAAAACCCATCGAGTCTGCACGATTACAATCAATGACATGGAAGGCTCCATCTTTACGGCTATTTGTTCCCATCATTTCCATATGAATATTACCGATCACTTGCATGCGATTTAAAGTCGGCACATAAAAACTAGAGCCGACAAGGCCTAACTCTTCTTGATCAAAAGCGACGATTCGTAAAGTGTAACGAAAACTTTGTTGCGAAAGAGTTTTTGCAATAGCAAGAGCTGCAATCGTTCCACTTCCATCATCATTGGCACCAGCAACACTGACCACAGAATCCATGTGAGAAGAAACAATAAACACCTTAGAAGGATCTGTTCCCACTTTTTCAGCAATAAAATTTTCACCTTGCTGTGGAGGGAGAGTTTTTTTGTACGGCTGAGTGGAGACGGCAAAGCCTAAAGCTTGATATTCTCTTGTGAGAAACTTTCTAGCAAGAAGACGACCGTTCGCCGAGCTTCGCTCCGAGATTCTTACAGACTGACCATCGATCATTGTAGGGAGGGCTCCAGAGAGTTCCGACAATTTTTGCTTTAAAAAAGCAGGATCAACATTGATTGCAAATAAGGGATCTTCAATTGGAACGACAGGAAGAGGCATGAGCTTCGCCGATGCAAAAGCTCGATAGTCTGTCGACCAACTGTGTCCTTCATGCGCAATGGCGCGAGCAAAAATCACCTGGAAAATAATAAAGAGAAATAAAGCGAACCCACGATAAATGGGCAAATTTTTTGATTGATTCATGTAGCCCCTCCTCTCATTTTCATAGTTCAGAGGGGCGATGTCGTCAATCAATGGCTTAGATGAGACTGCTAAATGGACGGTATTCCATATCAAGATCACGCGCTACCGGCTCATAACAAACATAACCGCCATAAACGTTTACGCCTTTCATGAGAGCTTTGTCTTGAGCGACCGCCGTTTCCATACCTTTTTGAGCAAGAATGGAAGCATACTTAAACGTCACGTTCGTAAGAGCGTAGGTCGAAGTGCGAGAAACCACACCTGGCATATTTGGTACACAGTAATGAATTACGCCATCCACTTCATAGGTTGGATTTTTGTGACTTGTAGGACGACAAGTTTCAATACAACCACCTTGATCCACCGCTACGTCAACAACCACACTGCCTGGTGCCATTGCACTCACAAGTTGTTTGCTCACAAGTTTTGGTGCTTTACGCCCTGTTAAGAGAACTGCACCCACCAAAAGATCCGCTCGCACAACGCTCTCTTCGATATTTTTGATGTTGGAATAAAGAGTTGTCACCCGACCATCAAAAATATGATCGATGTATTCAAGGCGGTTATGATTCACATCTAAAATGGAAACTTCAGCACCAAGACCTACAGCCATTTGAGCCGCGTTTACACCCACAACTCCACCACCAATGATCACCACTTTACCGCGTGGCACTCCTGGAACGCCCCCCAGAAGGATTCCTTTCCCACCATGATCTTTTTGTAAGTAGAAAGCACCGATCTGAGTTGCCATACGACCTGCCACTTCACTCATAGGAGTGAGAAGAGGAAGAGTTCCGTCTTCGGCTTGAATCGTTTCGTAAGCAACCGACTTCACTTTTCGTTGGCAAAGAACTTTTGTGAGTTCAGGTTCTGCCGCCAAGTGAAGGTATGTGTAGAGAATTTGATTCTCTTTGAGGAGTTCATATTCATCAGGAAGAGGCTCTTTCACTTTTACGATCATGTCGGCTTTTGCGTAGACTTCTTTTTTTGTGTCAAGAATCGCGGCACCAGCTTTGATGTAGTCTTCGTTTGAAATTCCGCTACCTACACCCGCATCTTTTTCAATAAAAACTTTGTGACCCTCTAGAACAAGTTGCTTCACGCCCGCTTCGGTCATTCCGACGCGATTTTCGCTGATTTTAATTTCCTTAGGCACACCAATGATCATAATCGTTTGTCTCCTGTGTATTTTGTGGAATACTTGTTTTTACAGAAGATTCTTAGGAGTGGCGAGCTTTTTCTATGGGAGTTTTGTTCCGAGCTATGAAAGCATTAGGTGAACATTTACCTTCGTTGTTTTGTACTTTCGTTGTGGCGGCAGTGCTTCTGACCAGTGGCGTTAGCATTGCTCTCCCCCCCGAAGGCTTCGAAAATTTCGCTCTGATTGGCCGGGGAAAAGGAACGCGAAGCCTTGCCATTGATGGAATGTACAATCGCCCCGCTTGGCGTTCTGACTCTGAATCGCTTCAATTCTATGCGGGATGGCCTACGGAAAACAAAAATTACTTAACCGTCGGCGCTCGTTCTTTAGCCGCACCTCAATTTGGCGATCGTTTCGCCGCGTTTGCACGATGGGATTGGACTTTTTTTGATGTGACCTCGATTGCCATCAAATACATCCACGAAGAGTGGCGCTACATCGCAACGAGCAAAGAGACTTGGGCGCTCGACTACAATTTTTTTATTCCCTTTGGTGAGCAAAAGACCGGATTTTACTTTTCGCTTGGAGCGTATTACCGATGGATGAAGCAACGCTGGAATGATCCTTGGTCTTCGCCCCTTAATTACAACACGAAAGATCAAGAGTGGTTCTTCCAAAGTGTAATGGGTTGGCAAGTGGGCTTAGGAGATACCGGAAGCTATATGACTTTTGATTGGAACTTACGAGATCAATTCTCTTATTACAATTTTGACAATATGGCGTTTGATCTCTCTTTGAATTTCGATGGTGGTGATAGTTTTTTATTTCGTCTCACGAGCGGTGTGCGCACTTCTGCGCTGACAATGGGCACCGGTTATCCAGCTGAGTATTATGGTGGGATGGGGTTTGTGATTTATTGAAGTTTGAAGGCGCCACTTAACCTACTGGGTTTTCTGGGATACCGGAATCTAGGCACACGGTATCCAGGATTGCTACCGGAAAAGGTACGGACACACTTTTGGGACGCATTGAGTCCCAAAAGTGTGTCCGTACCTTCGGACTAAGGCCCAGGTGAGAAACTGCGCGCAAGACTATCGATAAATCGCAAAATCTTTTACTCTAAGAACATGCGTACTATTCTTCTCACCAGCAGCATTTTGTTCATCGTTTTGAGCTGTTCTTCGCTCTCTGAAAAGCAAAATTTGCCTCCCGAAAATCTCATGCCTGTTTACAAATCAGGAATGGCCGCACCTCAAGCACAAAAAGCGAATGCGCTTATTGAACAGTACATGGAAGAGAACAAAGAGAAGGCCGCGCATTGGTGGGGAAAATACAATCGCGCTATGATTCTTACGGAACAAAAACCGACCGAGGCTTGCGTGCTCTTTACGGAACTTTCTCAGGAAAAAGATTTTCCTCTTCAAGCGATCGCGAATCTCAGATCTTACCAAACATGCCCTGTCACTCGTGAATCTGCGCAACGTCTTTGGCAGACCTCACGCACTTTTCCTGTTTGGACAAAGTCCCTTGCGGTGGATATCTCTCTCACTTCAGCGGCTTCCCTCTCTGCAAAAAAAGAACAAATTCAGTTTTTAGAAGAAAAAGCAAAATTCACATCTATCACAGAAGAACGTATTGAGCTTTTTCAAGCAGCCCTTCTCATTGCTCGAGAGTTACGTGATAAAGAAAGCATCAAGCGCGTAGAGAAAAAACTGCACACCGCAGCTCCTCGTTTCCAAATACGCCCTCCAAAAGAGAACTACCTCAAAGTTGCACACGACTTTCGAAAAGCTCGCGATTTTGAAAATGCTCGGAAGTACTACCGACTCGTTTTCGAAGATCGCAAACGAAAAACAGAAGATCGGCTCGCCGCTTTAAAAGGAATTCGTTTTGTCTTCAAAACCGAAAATAAAAAAGAAGACTACTTAGAAGCCACACGGAAAATTGCAAAATTCACTGGGGCGCTTTTAAAATTCAACAAACGGGTTCGCGATCAGGCGAAGCTCACCAATCTACATATCGATGCCCAACTTCTTCTTACTCGAACTCTTTGGACGGCGGGTGATGTACAAGGCTCTCTCTTAGTTCTCAAGCAGCTCGCCCAAAAATATAAAAAACATCCGCAAGCCTCGGAGGTACATTGGCTCATCGCCCGTATCTCAGAAGAAGCCGGAAATTACGAAGAGGCCCTCAAGGGTAACAAAATTGCGCTCCAGTTAGAAAAAGAAGGCACGGCCCTTTGGGAAAAGCTCGTTTGGCAAAAAGCTTGGAATCAACGAAAACTAAAAGATTTTGCGGCCGCGGCTCATACGTTTTTGACCTTGATCGATAAAACAAAAAAGTCGGATTACAATATTAAATATCGTTTTTGGTACGGACGCGTTTTAAAAGAACATCAGCAAAAAGAAGAAGCCGAAAAAACTTTTCAAGCGCTGATCAGCGACGACCCTATGGGATACTACGGCCTTCTCGCCTATCGCGAGATTGGACTACAATATCCACCTCTTACCGCAAAGAGCTCGAAAACTTTTGAAAAACCAAGTTTTGTTTCTGAGGAAGATTATAAAGTTGTTAAGTGGCTCGCTTCCGTGGGAGAAACCACTCTTCTTCGTTCCTTCATCAAACGTGTGACCGCAAAAACCTCATTTTTCAAAATGAACACGGAAGATCAAAGCCGCATTTTAAATTGGTATGCGGCCGTCGATGATTATCTAGGACTTTTTCAACAATATGGTTGGATTTTAGCGACTCATAAAGAGCTCTTAACTCGACATGCTGATTTGATTTTCCCGAGACCGCATGAAGCTGTCGTACGCACTGTTGCGAGTGACACGGGTGTAAAACCGGAACTGATCTATTCCATTATGAGACAGGAATCGGGATTCAATCCTCGCGCTCGTAGCCCCATGGATGCGTTTGGACTCATGCAACTCATTCCTAATACTGCAGAGATCGTAGCGAAAGAGCGATCTTACGACTACAAGCAGACCGATGATCTCTACAAACCAGTTGTGAACATCACGATCGGTTCGGCCCTTTTAAAGAAGCTCATGTCTCAATTTGATAAACAGTTTATTATCACCGTGGCTTCTTACAATGCTTCGGAAGATGCGGTTCTGACGTGGCTCAAAACGAGATATCGTGATGATCCGCTCGAGTTTATCGAGGATATTCCTTATTCTGAGACGATGACGTACATCAAATTGGTACTACGGAACTTCATCTACTACTCTAGGCTCGCTGACCAGGACGATTCTATGGACTTTCCCGAGTGGTGTTTAGAGGGTTTACAGTCCCTCAAAACATCGTCGCTCAGATCCCCCGTCTCAGTTCAATAACTTAAGTAAAATCAATAGCTTACATCATCTCAAGCGAGGCATCCGGTTTGCTCTATTAAGTCTCAAACCGGAGGCTTCATGCGCGACAAATTACTACTTTCAGTCCTACTTAGTGGTCTCTTCTCTATGAGTGCTTATCTCGTCGTAGAGAATTTCGTAGAAGGCACTGACTACCAAGCACGCCTCACCAGCCTCGGTGTTCCTCATGAAATTCCAATGGATTTAAAAAAGGAAGTAAAAGTCCTTCTTGCTGACCCAGCAGTTTCCAAAAATTGGGGACTCATGGGTACAGGTGGCGCGAGCGATATTAAAGCTCACCGTGCATGGGAAATCACCCAAGGTAGCCGTGAAATTCGTGTGGCTATTATTGATACGGGTGCCGATATAAAGCACCCCGATCTAAAAAATAATCTTTGGGTGAATAATGGTGAAATCGGAAAAGATGCCAACGGCAAAGACAAAACTACAAACGGTGTGGATGACGATAAAAATGGTTTCGTAGACGACGTTCATGGTTGGAACTTTGTGGGGAACAATAACAACCTCGTCGATCATCACGGACATGGAACTCATATTGCTGGTATCGTAGGTGCAGAAGGCGGTAACGGTATTGGAATCAGTGGTGTTGCTCCGAATGTGAGTTTGATGGTTCTCAAATATTACGACCCTCAATCACGTGCTAACGACAATTTAACAAACACGATCAAAGCCATTCGATACGCTGTAAAAATGAAAGCCCACATCATCAATTACTCTGGTGGAGGCGTGGAATACAGCGCTGAAGAACGTAAAGCTATCGAAGAAGCCAACCGTGAAGGAATCCTTTTCGTAGCCGCTGCAGGTAACGAGCGTTCTAATTCTGACATCTCTCATTACTATCCTGCAGATTACGATTTACCGAACATCATTTCTGTAACTGCGATCAATCCCAACGCTCAAGTTCTTGCGAGCAGCAATTACGGAATGAAAACGGTCCACATCGCAGCTCCGGGCGAAGGTATTTTTTCAACTCTTCCTGGGATGAAATATGGAATCATGACGGGAACTTCTCAAGCGACTTCGTTTGTCTCTGGAGTTGCGGCTCTCATCATGGCTGCCAATCGTTCTTTTAACTTTGTGCAGGTAAAAAATCAGATTCTCTCTACCGCAGATGAAATCTCTACGCTTCGCTCAAAAACACGTACAAGCGGGAAACTTAATTCGTGGGCGGCTCTTGCGATTCAACCGTTACTTCCCATTACGGGAATCGTTGCTCAAGCAGGAAACCATCAGGCCTTTGCCGCAGCTCCACAAGCGAGCGTCGAAATCGATAATCTTGTGACTCTTTCGACTTTGATGAAGGCACTTGAGAGGCAACCCGCACGCAAGAACTAAAAACTCAGAGCTCTGAACTCGGAGTTCTGAGTTCTGAGCTCCGAACTCCGAGTTAGCGTGGTGTCAGAAACAGAACTATCAATACAAGTACAATAACCACCGTAAAACCCAGTAGCGCGTAAACCCATTTCAAGTACGGGCGCACGTGTTTTACGGGTGCTGCTTTTAAACTTGTCATTAACACTGTTTGTAAAATTTGAGCTTGTCTTTTAAGGGCCACTTCATTATGTGGATCGGCCTCTAAAATGCGACGATATTTCATCGAAGCAAAACCTAAGTTTCTCTCAAGTGTAGCTTGCGCAATAAAACTTTCGTGAAAGGCATCTTCTTCCCATCTCGACAAAATCAATTGCCACGCCATCTCTAAACGCTCCGAACCAGAAATCAAGGCTCCTAGCTCACGATCCGTCCATTTTTTAAAGACTAACCCACAGGCGAGACATTCTTTCGCACCCACAAAAGGGTGTGCACCGCATTTAGGGCAGGCATCTGTGGATTTTTCTGGGTGAGATTTCAACGTTTTTCCCTTTCATTTTTCTTTATTAAAATCGAGAACCGCCCTACAGTCAAAGTGTGATGATTCAATGGTTCTTTCCTATTCTCTCAGGGCTATTTTTAGGGACAAGCTATATTCCTTTTTATCCTTGGGCTCTTTTTGTTGTTTGGGTCCCACTCTGGATCTGTTGGTTTAAAAACCCTACGTATAAAAACATCTTCCTGACCGGCGTACTCAGCACGGTCACTTTCAATATGATTGGGTTTCACTGGATTGCCTCTACTGCCCGAGAGTTTGGTCACCTTTCTTGGGATGTTTCTATTTTAATCTTAATTCTTTTTTCTCTTATCTCCGCCCTTCACGTTCCGCTTTCGGGTGTGGCTTGGCTGTATTTAAGAAAAAAGTATTCTATGGGCCTTAACGAATCAATTTGGGTTCTCGCTGTTTTGTACTGGGTTTTCGAAACGCTCTCACCAACGATTTTCCCTTGGAATCTAGGCTATCCATGGCTCTGGGCACAATGGCCAGGGATTCAGTGGGCCGATGTCGTGGGCTTTCAGGGTTTAAGTTTTGTGACCGTGGTCTTAAATGCTTTGGTCGCTTGGTTTTTTCTTTCGCCTCTGCCGTATGCGAAAAAATTAAAACCTTTACTTGGAGGCTTTGCCTTTTTTCTTTCGTTACAGCTCACTGGCTATTTAAAAAGCCGCGGCCTTCCGCAGGCCGATAAAACTTTGAAGGTTCTGGCGGTTCAAGCCAACATCGGAAATTTAGAAAAAGCCTACGCAGAAAAAGGCATGGGGTACCAAGACTATATCATAGATCAGCATTTTGATCTGACTCGTAAAGCGCTCAAAGAAATGCCTAAGCCCGATCTCATTGTGTATCCCGAAACGGCGCTTCCGATACCTCTTGATGCCGATTACAAAGACGCTCTTTACAATAAAAAATTAAATTTCTTTCTCAAAGAGACCGGAATTCCTATTATGGTAGGAGCGTATTCCGAACCGCCACCTGATCGTGGAACCAGAAACTCTGTTTTCTTGCTCGATCCTCAGGGAGAAATTCTTGGAAGTTACGACAAGACCCTACTGCTCGCATTTGGGGAGTACCTCCCTGGAGGGGATCGCTTCCCTATTTTATATAAATGGCTTCCTTTCGTTTCTCATTTCTACGCGGGCCATGGCCCCAGCATTATTAAATTGGGTGATTTACATTTTGGAATTCAGGTTTGTTATGAAGGACTTTATCCTTGGTTCACCACTGAGCTTGTGAATTTAAAAACTCAAATTATTTTTAACGCGACCAACGACTCTTGGTTTGGAAAAAACTTTGAACCTCAACAACATCTCTACATGACGGCGGCGCGCGCTATCGAGTATCGAAGACCCCTCATACGAACAACCAATACGGGCATCACAACGGCAGTCCTGCCGAGTGGTCAATTCCTACAACAATCTCCCATCTACGAAGAGTGGTTTGGAGTTTTTGAAGTTCCATATTCAACGACGCCGCAAATCACCCTCTATTCCCGTCTAGAGCCTTTTCTGGTATATCTAGTTCTCTTTATGTCGATTGGTGTTTTTGGCGTTTTGAAAAGAAAGTCGTTGTAGGAGAAAAAGTTGCTAAATCATTTAGACTGGACGGAGCTGATTCGCGTTTTAGAAACCTTTGCCACTTCCGAACGTGCACGCGAATCCCTTCGACATCTTGAACCCCTATCAGAACCTCAAGCTGCACTTCAAAGCGTTTACGAAATTGAGGAAGCACGCATTATCGTGAACTCTGGTCGCAGGCCTTCTATGGAGAGTCTTGATATTTTTGCGACGTGGTTTGAACGTCTAAAAAAGCAAGCTACACTGAAAATCCTTGAGCTCAAAGATGTCAGACGTTTTTGCATGGAAGTACAAGGCGTTCAGGAAGCCACAAGCTCTTACTCTTCGACTTGGTTAAAATCGATTTTTACCGAATTATTTGATCCCAAAGAGGCTCTTTCCGCTATTGATCAAATCATTACGCCCTCAGGTGATATCCGCGCAGATGCCAGCGAAGAACTCTCACAACTTTTTAAATCGAAACAAGATAAAGAGCGACACTTACAATCGACACTTAATAAGCTAGTAAAAAATCACGGCTTGGAATCTGTCCTGCAAGATCGCTTTGTCACCAATCGCGAGGGTCGCTGGGTTCTACCCATTAAAAGCGGAATGCAGCACAACTTTCAGGGCATTATTCACGATGCCAGTCAGACAAAACAAACTGTTTTCATGGAACCACAGGAAGTGATTTCCATTAATAACGAACTTCGTGAAATTGAAATTAAAATAGAAAAAGAAATCGAAAAATTGATTACGGAGCTCTCTCACTATTTGTCTACCTACTGTCTCGCGCTTCAGAAAGCTCGTAACACTCTCGAGACAGTGGATATTCGCCTTTCTCAAGCCCAACTTTCCGAGCAACTCAACGCTCAGCCTTTTCGTTTTTCAAAAGAGAATATGTATCTCTCCAACTTAAGACATCCGATACTGGCATTGAAAAATCCTAAAGTGATTTCCAATACAGTTGAGCTGACGCATGCGCAGCGCATTCTCCTGCTGTCAGGTCCCAATGCTGGAGGAAAAACTGTTCTTTTAAAAGCGATCGGACTTGCCGCACAAATGGCACGCTGTGGATTACCCATTTGCGCCGACGAAAACTCAGAGGTCATATTTTTTCATCAGATTCACGTCGCCGTTGGAGACGAACAAAGTGTGCATCGCAACTTAAGTACGTTTGCCGCTCATCTCACAACACTAACAGAAGCCACAAAAGTAAAAGGTCCCGAACATCTCATCCTTGTGGATGAAATTTGTGGAGCTACCGATCCTGAAGAAGGCTCGGCACTCGCAAAATCTTTTATCGAACACTTTGCAAAGTCGGAAGTTTTTGGAATCATTACCAGCCACTTGGGCGCCCTTAAAGAAGGCTGGTCAAAAGAGTCGGGAGTTCTCAACGGTCGCTTAGAGTACGACGAGATCGAAGGAAAATCGACCTACAAACTTTTTCTCGGTCTACCAGGACAATCTCAGGCTCTTAAAACCGCAAAAGCAATTGGTGTTCCTCTATCGATCGTCGATCGTGCAGTGGAACTCTTGCATCCGGAAACACGTCATCGTAAAAAGAAACTCGATGAACTCGAAGCCATCAAAGATGAAATGCTTCAATCGAAGAAAAAAATGGAAGAAGAAGGTTCCAGGCTTAGTGCTCTAAAAAATTCCTATACTGAAATGGTGGAGAAATTTAAAAAAGAGCGCGAAGTTTTGATCCAAAAAAGCGTTAAACTTGCCGAACAAAAAATTGAAGCCTTTATTGAGGCCGCGAAATCTAGTCAGCAGCAGCTTAAATCTCTTCACGAAGTTAAAGATCAACTTCCTACGATCATTAAGTCGCCACAAAAAGTGAGCATTTCAAGCCCCGAAGAGTTTGCCACTAGTTTTCCAAGAGGCTCGCTCGTGTATGTGAGCGCGGTTGGCCAAGATGGCATTGTACAAAGCGAGCCGGATTCAAAAGGGCTCGTGACGATTCTCGCACAATCCATGAGAGTGCAGGTGAGCTGGAAAGACCTACTACCTCCTCGAAACGCCGCGAAAAGTACTGCCGCTTCACGCCCTCGTGGGGGTAGTAATCAGTTGGTGGTGGACGAAAGAATCATCGACCTTCGCGGCCAAAGAGTGGAAGAAGCCCTTAGAGAATTGGATTCTCAACTGGATCTCGCCTTAAGAAACAAAGAAGACCGTTTAAAGGTCATTCACGGACATGGCACCGAAGTCTTAAAAAAATCTGTGAGAACTTATCTCTCCCGCTCCGTTTACGTACGAAAATGGCGTTCAGGTGACAACCAATCCGGCGGTGATGGCATCACCTGGGTCGAACTCTCCGACATCTAAAAGGTGCCAGTGTCATTTTTCTGGCTACACCGCGGCCACTTCATGGAGCGATGTAGCCAGAAAAATGACACTGGCACCTTTTAAGCTCCGGGGATTTGGTTGCTGAATTCTTGTTTTGGTGAGCAGTTCGGTTTGTCTTTGTAGGGCCACTTGTAATTTTTAGGTAACTCTACGACCGATTCCATGCAGGATTCGATTTCCACTCTCTCTTCGGCAGTCTTTAATTTTTCTTCCGTTCGGATTTCTGACCAAACAATCATTCCCTTTTTCACCGCAAAAAGAATTCGCCCATAGACCCTGCTCTCTAAAGAACCGCGAATCATTCCTGGTGGCAAAGTCACGCGACCTGAAATTTCGATGTCGGCGCACTGATCTTTATCGCCGCACTCTACAAATTGGGTCAAAATGGAAACCATATCAATTTTTAAAGGTAAAGCATTGTGACGACTGAGCCATGTATGCTCGAGCGTCCATGTATCTCCCTTAGAAACAGGGGTCGAGGGAAGGGGAATTGGCTGAACAAAGAAAATACTTTCTGAAGAATAACCTCCCGCCTTAAGTACGTGAGCCGAGGGAGTAAGGATAAAATCGATACTTTCATTGAGTTCTGGAAACGAAAGGTCATTGAGCTCAACCGCACCTTCTTTTTGCAGAGTCTGAATGCGATAACGGATATTTCCGTTTGGTAACACCTCAATCACTGTGCTCTTTGTTGTGAAGTCGACGAATTCTTCTCTCTTCACTTTAATTTTACGCGCATCACTTGTCGATTTCGTAGAAATATAGCGATATTTTAAGACATCAACATGACCCTTAGTTTTACTGATTTCAAGTCGAATGGGTTCTTTGAAAATCACTTCTTTGACTTTACTTGCGCCGGGAAGAGAATCTACTTTTGCCCCGTGACTACACCCAACCATAATCAATAAAAGAAGCCATTTCACTTTCATAGAAATTCTCCGGCAATGCCTAATGTGTTTCGTCGGGAGTATCGGTTTCGCTATTGAGCGAGTGACCTTGACGATATCGTTCTACAAGCTGCTCATCTTTTGTCGGAAAAGAAAATAGAATGAAATGACTGCCAGACATAACATCCTGAATAGTGACCACAACGTATTTCACGTCCCCTTCATCTAAACTAAATTCCTTAATAAAATGAACAAGCGTATTACCCTGAAGATCTGATTTTCTCCAAATTTCATCAGCTTCTTCAATCGCCTCTTGTCGCAAGTGTATATACTTTGCGAATTCATCTTCTGGAATATCCTTATTGGATCGGACGCCTATCATCGCTTGAAAGAGATTTTGCGCCATCTCATCGCCCTCAGAAAGTGCGTCCCCTTCTGAGGCTTCAATTTCGATTTCCGATTGAGATTTGTCATATATCAAACGACCCCGTCGGTAGTGCTCAACCAATTTTAAATCCGTTGTGGGGAAGTGTAAGAAAACAAAATTTGGTGCCGACTGAGTTTGTGTTACAATTGCGATATAATAAATGCTTTGGTCATCAACAGAAAATTCACCAATGTACTGATGTAGAGGGGTGCCCTTTACTGTTTCTGTGTCTTCCCAAATTTCAGAAGGTTCCTCTAAAAGAGTGTTTAAACAATCTTCGTATTTAGAAAATTCCTCTTGAGAGATATCATCATCTCCTCGGTGCGCCATGTACTCTTTTTCTAACTCACCGATTGGATTTGCAAAATGCTCGTAAAGACATTTTTCTGAGCAAAAGATGAGATCTTTCTCTTCATCGATGATGAAAGCATCTTTCTCTTCCACTGCATTTTTGCAGTTATGACATTTTGTCACGAGCCATTTTTTCGATGTCATTAAAATTGAACCCCAACATCTGTCCGCCAAGTCAAATCACTCGCGCTTGGCAAAGAGGAATCCCATACGGCCACTTCAGTCTCTTTTGAGGAACGAGATTGAGCAAGAGGATAAGTGAGTCGGCTCGAGATAAAAAATTGCGAAGCATGTTGCCATTTCACTCCGGGGCCTATTCCTGCCCAATCCACTCCTCGAGCGATTTCCATTTTATCTTTGGCCACACCATAAGCGCGATACCACAGCATATGTCCAAACACCGTCCACTGACGAAATATTTTTCGACCTACCATCAATTCCAAATCAACGATATCGCGAATATCAACGCTTGTGTCTTCTTCATTCAGTCTCCAGCGATAACCTACGCCGAGACTGCTCACATAACGAAGTGGATTGAATTTCCATTCCATACCGGCTCGGTAAGTGTCGTGACGGGCTGCGAGTTTACTTCCGGGCCTAGAAAAGGTCGCCATCCCATGAATCCACGTTTCAAGTCGTCCCATGTCCCAAACACTCAGAGCAAAACGACCATAGGGATTCCCTATTTCCTTCACTTCACCGCCGCGAACTTGGCCTACCAAATAATTTCCACCAAACCCAAATTCGTAACGCCCTGGCTTCCTCAATGTGAGACCTAGACCATAGGATGTGCCGCTTTGACGAAAGCTCTCATTACGAAAACTGTCAGCTTCAAGCCCAAATCCCCATCTCGCACCGTAAAATAACCCTGGAGCCTCGTAATTGGTACGTGTCTGAGGAATTTCCTCAGGCTCGTCATCAACAGCGCTCTCGGATTCTGGAATCGCTTCGTATTCTTGTGCCTGGACTAAAGTTAGAGGGAATATGAATACGAGTAATAAACTAAAAACAAAAAAACACTTTCTCATCTATCACCCCATTCATAGGATAAAGTTTGACGACAAATCATGTCAATCAAACATGTCGGGACCACTCACTTTGGGGCTTGCAACTCTCTGTGATCACACAGCAAAATAGAGGTAGAGAAAAAACAAGACCGTCCATTCTCTATTTAGATTTTTAATTGATCGAATGAGCAAGGAGGCTCTTACGTGATTTATATCAATCAGGAACAGCTCAAAGAACTTGAAGCGCTACTCTCTCAGTCGGCCAATGGAATTCATCTGCTCTTTGATCACAAATCTCTGACAGATATTCTCCAACATCCCACTGAGGCAATGGAGTTTTTCACAATGGAAAACCTCAACCGGGTACAAAGTATTCTTGGAGAATTTTTGAAGAGACAAAAATTTGATGAGAAGCAAAAATATCTTTTTTCTCTCGATAAAGAGAGTTACGAGCTGCTCGTAAGAAGCTATTTTAACATCGTAGAAAATACGATTTTAGAAACAACCAAATTGAGACACTAATTCTCGTCTCATTTTAGATTCGCTATTTATTGGCCGATAAAGATGTATGGTTTTCTTTATCGGCCTTTTTATTTCTATGGGCGTAACTGGCGTTTCTCAAGCCGATTATCGCGCTTACCAACTCCAGATTTCAAAAAATGGGCAGACTGTTCGAACCGTGATCGCAACTCTTGATCACTATCAATATCCTGAATACTACCCTCTAGAAACTGAGGAAACGGTCGAGTATATTGACTCATGGATGTGCTACGGGCGCTTTGAAAAATTCGCTCCTCCATGCGCAAATACTAAAATAACTGCCAACTAGACCAGTTCAACGTCTAATTCCCGTTACCCTTCCCTCAACGCACCCCTCAGAAAATGGTACAGTAAACTAAGGTTGTGGCTGATTTTTCAATCAGCATAAACGTTCCAGGAGGGAATGGCCGTGGCTGACATGAACATCCAAGATGCCAATAAAAATATCGCGGATCTTCAGGCTCAGTATGAGCGCAAAAAACGCGAAGTCGTTCAAAAAGGCGAAACTGAAATCAAAGAACTCCAGGAAGCCAATAAAGAACGTGAGATGGCAGTTCGTGGCCAAGGCGAAGCCGCCGTTAATCACATTTCTAAAAACAAAACAGCACAAATTAACGCCCTGCAGGCGCAAAGCCAAAACGCCGTACAGTACGCCAAAGAAAAAATTGATCATGTCGTTCAAGAACAGCAAGAGTTCGGAAAAGTACAATCTAAAAAATTGCAAGAAGCTCAAGCCAAGTACACGAAACAAATGCAAGAGCAACAAATGCAAATGTCTAAGCAGCTTGCAGAATTAAAAGCCGAAAATCGCGAAACAATCGAAGGTGAATCGCAGAAATTTTCTCAAGAAAAGATGAAGTATAAAAACCAACTTCAGCAGCAGATAAAACAAAACGAAGAGAGATTAAAAGAAGTTCGTAATCGCAGTTCTGAGCAAATTGAAAAAGAAATGGCTATCAACTCACAGCAGTACAACCGTATTCAAGACGCTTACCAGAGCAATATCCAAGAGAAAAAAGTAGAGACCGAAAAGAAAATTCAAGATCTTGAAGCCAGAACGAGCGCTGAGTTTGAACGTCAAAAGACAGTAAATCAGAAAAAAGTTCAAGAAGTTCACAAGATGGGAATGGAGCAAAGTACCAAGATCGAAAACGATCAAAATATGATGCTTCAAAAAAGAAAACTGCAACATGAAGCCACAAAAACAAAACAGGAAGAATATTTAAATAAAGATGTGATGGAGCAAAAAGCCCGTCACGAAAGAATCGTCAATGAAACAAAACGACGCGCTCAAGATGAGCTCGCTATCACCAATAGACAACACGAAGATCGTCTTCACAAACAGCGCGCGGACTTCAACCGTACTTACCAAAAAAATCAGGACATCAATAAACAAACTCTGCAAAGCCAGAGTGAACACATCATTCGCGCCATCCAGAATCAGCGCAAAGAACTTTTAAGCCAAGTCAAAAATTACACCGATAAACAGGGTGATCCGTTTTATCACATCGTCGACTACAAATCGAAATTGAACGAAGGTGCCGAGTCTTACACTTTTTCTACCATCGTTCCTGAAACAGAAAGAAAAAACATCACCGTCCGAGTACATCCCGATAAGGTGGTTTTAAGTGGCATTCGTTCTTTTGAAGATAAAACAGAAGATCAAGGAAGGAAGCTCAGCACCAATTCCTACCAAACATTCCATGAGGAATTTGCGCTCAGCCGTCCAATAAAAGAAAACAAAATTGTTCAGATTTACGAAGAGGGAGTACTCTCCGTTTTCATCCCCAAGGCTTGAATTTTCTCGTAAAAAAATCGGATCCTTCGTTGCTCGGTCGGGTCGCTTGTGCAACATACAGGAAGTATGTTTCCGCGCTCCCCTCGGCTGCGATCTTTTTACGAGAAAATTCAAATTTATAAATTATCGTCTTAAGAGAGTTTCGACTTCGCCAAGCATGTACTGAAGTTTGCCGTGAAGGTCTTCAAGACGCGTGAGATTCCCGCGAAGTTCTTCCAAAATGGCCGGGCGACCAAAGTGCAATTCCCCTTCACGTTTAAGAAGCTCATATAAAGACGCTTCCGCATGCACCATTTCTTTTTCGATAATCATGCTCTCTGGAGCACCAGAAGTTGCTTCGAGAACGTTGGTGGGAGGCGTTTTACTCATGATATCCTTCTTATCTTTCGTGTAACGTCGTCTAAACATGTTGTAGCGTCTGTATTGCCTGATTTTAGGGCCTTTTGGGGCCGCTATCCAGACCTAATGCTAGTCTTGCAAATACGATGCGCAACTTAAATCATCTTACAAACGGCGAAATTTAATACTCACATTTCAATGATGCGACGTCTGCAGGAGCCGGGGACCTTCTTAATTCTCCATTATCCAAAACGAGGGCCATAACGCTCCCTGACTCGGTATTATGCTGCAGTCCCAAAACATGCCCAATTTCGTGCACGAGGAGACTTTCTATGTCCACTTTTGTGCCGTCAGGCTGGAGGGAATATTCAAAGTTTTTTGCGTTGATTTTGATATCGGCTTCTTTGATTCGGTTGGCTTCCCAGTAGATTGTGGTGCGAGCTTGCTCCCCAGGCTTTTCATCTTCCCAAGTATTTAGCCAGTAAATTCCCGAAACACCATCACGAGCGGGAGCATTCTCTGCACCTACAACTCCTGCATCACGAACTAACGGGCGCCCGAGAGCTTTCTCCCACTGAACCATGGCACTTCTAAGAGCCGGCAAATATTGCGATGGAAAAGAACTATGAACATAGAGGTGAACAGGGACCGCGTCTTTCCAAGATACACGTTGGACGCTGCTATTTTGTACAAAATTGCAGGATTCTTGAGGCTCTTGTTTTTGACTACAAGAGGTTCCTAAAAATACGATGAGAAGCAAAACAATCCACTTCTTCATGTTCACAACGTTAACCACTCTAGAATCCTTTTCCAAAAGGAGAGCCAATTGAGGCTCAACTGAGAAACTACAAGTCTTTGATATTTAACGGCTTTTTTTAATAAAAAAGGAATGGTCTTTAGGCGTGATGGCTGAAATAAAGAGGTTCTGCCCCTAAATCTCTTAACCCGACCTCTAACTGACTGAAATAAGAAGGGATTTTCAGTGCCTATAATCTCGACACGGAAAAAGAAAGGAAGGCCCAAAATCGACCTTAATTTCTGCTGCCAAATCTCCCTTCACGCCTTTATTCTTTAGGGTATGTATTCACACAGTATTCGCATCTTGGGAATTCTCTTACTTCTCTCTTCATGTGCTCGCGCGCCTTTAAAAGAAATGAGTGAGGCGACGCGCGCCACCACCTGCCCGACCTTCCAAGATAGTCTCCCCATAGAGACTCTAGAAAAGGGTCTTAAAGAGAACATCGAATTCCTCAAAACCAACTCTCGAGGCCCGAGCGTTTATCAGTTTGGTGATCGAGTCATGTCCCGTACGGATTATGTCCTTGCTCTCGAATACCTCTCCGAGAAAATACATAAAGAGTGGAACACCCCGGAGCTTCAAAAAACTTTCAACGAACAGTTTGAATGTTTTGAGGTTTATGGCGGCGAAAGTTGGGGAAATGTTTTTGTGACCTCCTACTTTGAACCTCTGCTTTTATCTTCCAGAAAGCAAACTGCAAAACACTCACAGCCTCTCTATCGAATACCACCCAACATGGTACTCATTCAGATGGATGAGTTTTTTCAGACCTTCCCAACTTTACGGGAGAACATGAAAAATCCTAACGAACAACGGACTCCTTTCTCAGTTCTACGCGGACGTTTAGAAGCGTCGAAGAATTCCGATGAACCGCCGACTATTCATCCCTTTTATGATCGTAAAGGCATTGATCAAGACTACTCTTTGAAAAAACAAAAAATAGAAATTGCTTGGGTAGATCCCATTGACGCTTTTTTTCTACAGATTCAAGGCTCGGGAACTTTAGAATACTCGGATAGGTCAAAGGTGCGCGTAGGTTATGCCGGACAAAATGGACACAAGTATGAAGCGCTCGGAAAATTTTTGACCGATGTGATTCCTCTTGAGTCCATGACCATGCATACGATCGAAGAACATCTTCGTACCTTGCCGAAGGACCAACTCCAAACGCTACTGAACAAAAACCCAAGCTACGTCTTCTTCAAAAAACTCGATAGCAAAGCCATCACTTATCTAGGTACGCCCGTTATCGCGAGGCGAACCATCGCGACTGATCAGCGCTTTTTCCAAAAAGGCTCGCTTGCCTATTTAGAGATTGAAGAGCCTGTTTTTGAAAAACCGACTGATACGATTCCTAAAGAATGGGTCGCAAAACCTCGATTCGTGATTGATCAAGATACCGGTGGCGCCATTCGTGGCGGCGGTCGCGTCGACCTTTTTTGGGGAGAAGGTGCGGAGGCCAGACAAGCTGCAGGAGTTATGAAAAGCAAAGGGCGTCTCGTTTACATCGCTCCCAAACAAACTCTTCTCGATCAACTCATAAAGACAAAACCAAAATGATGTGGTTACTGCTCACACTATTGATTTTTATTGGCGCGGTGGGAGCTTACAACTTTCATCTCTACAGTCATTTCTGCCAACACACCTACGATTTAGGAATTTTCTTAGAAGCCTTTAAAAAATTATCCTTCGCTGATTGGAATCCTTACATTTCCACGAGACAAATTACAATTCTGCAAGATCACTGGGAACCGATTTTAGTTTTACTCTCCCCATTGGCTCGTTTTTTCTCTCTCCCCGGTTTTGGCTTTGGAGTGGAAATCGCGTTTTTTATTCTCGCAGGTCTTTCCCTCTATCTTTCAGCGAGAGATCAATCTTCACAAAAAAGAGATCTTGCAATCTGCCTTGCCATTTTATTTTTGTTACATCGTGAAACTTTTGAAGCGGTCTTTTATCCTATTCACCCTTCTACCTGGGCCGTGTTTCCTTTAATGCTCGCAGGATTATTTATTCCGACCCTCATGCCGAACCAACTAGGAAAACATGTGAGCCTGCAGAAGGAACCTTTTTATACTCAGTTCGTTCGCCTCCTGGCCATTGTGATTTTGCTCAACCTTTTTAACGAACAATACTCTTTAGCGGCTCTTGGTCTTGTGTTAGGGGCCTTTCTCTTTTTACCACGTCGGCTGCCGACACTTTTGGTTCTCCCATTTAGTCTCGCCTTTGTGTGGTGGGCCTTTCAAGGTCGGAGCTCCATTGTTGGACAAATGTTTCACCACACCGATAGACTTAAGCTCAACCCACTTCTTCTTTTACAGAGTTACAACTGGGATCTCCCTCAATTCAAAACCCTTCTTTTATTCTTCTTAGGGTTTGCGCCTCTCATTTTTTTTCTGATCAAATCCATTCCGCATTGGAATCGCAATCACCTAAGACACTTTGGAGTCTGGCTTGGCCTTTTTAGCCCACTGATTTTAGGACGCCTGCTCTCAGGCTCTTTTGGTCTTCACTACAATGTGATTTTGGTGGTCGCCGCCATCGTCCTCTTTTTTCTTTTGATTGATGTGAAGGAGTGGCCCAAGAAATCCATCGCTTCCTGGATTTTCGCGTTTGCCATCCTCATGAGTCTTGGCAAATGGGGCAAAGTGTACGCCACCGTCATTCAAGACAAAATGCCAAATTGTATGCGCATCGATACGTCGTCAGGAAATCACTTCACCAATGTTTCCAACAGGCAAAAAAAGCTCAACCATATTTACGATTTGATTTCACTGGAGAGCGGGCCAACGAAAGTGCTAGCTCTCGGCAACTTAGTTCCGACCCTTCTCTCCATCCCCCATGCAGAAGTTTTTCATTTGGGAGCTTTTCAAATCACCAACAGTGAAAGCTTCGACTGGTTGGTGGTCGAGCGAGGGGTTTATGGAAATCATAATGGCGTTCCGCCAGAAAAGCTTGAAGCACTTATCAAGAATTTAAAATTTAGACCTGAATTACAAATCATCTCTGACGATGCCACACTTTTTGTCGTAAAGGGCTCTCTTCCAAAATCTTTATTTCGCGGATTTTTCTACGATCAGCGCTACAACCCAGTCGAATAATTATTTGGATTGGCCAACGATCATAACCGTATCGCCCAATTTGATCGGTACTGGGAACGCCAAGGGTTTTTCAAGCGAAGCCGGAATCTTAAACTTTGGACTTAACATAGAAAAAACTTTTTGCAGGAAATAGCTAAAAGGCACAAGGTATGGAAAGTGCGCATGCTTCGTGAGTTTAAAGCCCGCTCTCTCGAGAGTTTCGTAATAACCGCGATCTGAGAAATAGTAGTAGTGCATATCCATAAACCATGGCCAACGCGGACCCAGAGCTTGCGAAAAACTGGATTCAATATTGATCGTTGAAAAGAGCACGTCACCACCGGGTTTTAAGAAGGGTCTTAATTCTTTCAAAGTCGTAATGGGATCTGGCAAATGTTCGATCACATCAAAAAGAACGATCGTATCGAATTGGTCTTTAAGTAATCCTGATTTTAAAAGCTTTTCGACATTTCCATTATGAAACTTCAGCTTGGGATATTTTTTTTGTGCGTACTCGGTTGCGTGGGTTGAAGGTTCAATCCCCGTGTATTGACCGGCTACGTTTTGAACGACCTCGGCAAAAGCACCGTAGTAACTTCCGATCTCGAGGACTTTTTTGTTTTCGAAGTAGCTTTGGTAATCTTTTAAAATACGACGGTAGGTCATGTGGCGAGCGGCGATGTTTTTAATGTATTCAAGATCCGCCACATTTTTGTAGTTTTCAAAACCTTCTTCTTTGGTTTTTTCAAAAGACTGATCGGCGATATTGATCAGAAATCCATTACGACATTCAGGGCAGTAGTAAATATCAGGGTATTCACCGTGGTCAAAAGACGAACAGGCAAAACTTCCTTGCATCGCTTTATGTTTACGGCGAGCGGGATAGAGCAAAACGCAATGTCCATAATCACAGATACGGCAGCGAATCCCCGTCTTTTGTTTTCGGTCATATTGACGAACAGCCCAGGCCCCTACCAAAAGAGTGGCGACCATAAAGAAATAAATGGGAATCAAAGTATCTGGAGCAAACGACCAAATCAAAACGCACAAACCCCAAAACACAAGCGAGAGAGGCAGCGCAAAGTAAAATGCGGTTTTGATTTTTAGACGTCTGAGGAAGCTCAAAAAAATGTACATGATGTAGAGGTAAGGTATAGAGGTGAGCTTTCGGAAGATCAAACCATTCCTCGTAGAGCTTTTAACGGTGACCACTTTTGTCGCTCGAAACATTTTTGCGTAAAGGTTTAAGACATATTAAAATGCGAGTAATTTCAATAGGTTGCGCTGCATTCTTTATGAAGTGCGCGAAACACGTATTTGACGAGAAATCATCGCCTTCCAAATCGAAATGAAGGCAAGAGGAAGTCATAAACTCGTGGCATTACAGTTGCTCTAGTAAGTAGTAACCCCTAAGCGGCTGGTACCCCCCCCCTAAACCAGCCGCTATTTTTTTGCCCAAAATTTGAATCGCAAGCCATGGAGAGCAGAGCTTTAGAGTTTGATTTAAAGGCCAAAATTAGTGATATTGCTTCTCTATTCAACCGTTACGCGCTCCTAGCTCAATTGGATAGAGCATCAGACTTCGGATCTGAGGGTTAGAGGTTCAAGTCCTCTGGAGCGCGCCAATCAAAAAATAAAACCATCCATAGTGTGCGCTCCAGAGGTTCTACGGACTTTGTCGCCGGAAGCGACAAAGTGGGAGGACCAAGTCCTCTGGAGCGCACCAGTCGCTTCAGCGACAAGAATTCATGAATACGCGCATTCTTGAATTCACGTATTCAATAGCGACTACAGAAAACCTTAGCTCCACTCTCACAAAAACCTTTGTGCATTCTCAATAAGATAATCCCCATCGCGCCGGGTTTCTGTAAGGTAACAAATTCAGTGTGCGTCAGCTAATTATCTAACTGACGCACTTTGCGTCAAAATTCCTTGTGCTGAGGTGAAACTGCTTTTATATATCCGCGTATGCAAAAGCAAAGTTCGCCAAAATATAGAGAAATGTTGAACGAGGAGTTGATCTCGCGAACCGAGAGAAACAGTCGTTACTCCGTTCGTTCTTTTGCACGTAGCCTGAATCTAGACAGCGGTGCACTTTCGCAGATTCTTTCGGGCAAACGCATTCCATCGGTAAAAGTAGCCGCTAAACTGATTGAACGCCTTGGCCTCTCTCCTGATGAAAAAGCAACTTTCTTAAGTTCGCTCGCCGAGATTCACTGCAATCGAAAATTACAGCGAACTCGCAAATTTTTTAAGGACATTTCGACAGAAATCAAATCCGTGACTGGGCGAGTTCAATATCGTGACCTCAGCTTAGATTTATTCAGAACAATTGCCGACTGGCATCACTACGCCATCCTGGAGCTCACTTTTGTCGACGGGTTTTCTTCCAATCCGAGATGGATCGCTGCAGAACTAGGAATTTCCATTTCAGAAGCTAACCTAGCTATTGCTCGCCTAAAAGAACTTGGGTTTTTAAGTGATGAAGACGGCGAACTTAAAAAGTCTACACCTCCCCTTCTTACCTCCGATAGAACTTTAACGACTAGCGCTCATAAGAAACGACAAAAACAAATTCTTGCGAAGGCTATTGAAGCCATCGATGAAGTACCACTAGAGTTTAGAAATCACTCCGCGATGACCATGGCCATTGATCCCAAAAAAATTCCAGAGGCGAAAAAGAAGATTCAAACTTTCTTGGATGATCTTTCTGTCTTTCTCGAATCGGGCAAAAAAACTCAAGTTTACGAAGCTTCCGTTTGTCTATTTCCAATTCAAAAAAATCGAAAGGGTTACTCATGAAACATTTAATGATTTTAGGTATACTTGCCGCCCTGCCGGCATATGCAGAGGCCGGCAACGGATCGCATGGCGGAGACGTGTTTGCATGTTTCTCAATACCTCTAGAAAAGGCCGTCACTAAGATTGAGCAGGGCTATTTAATGACGGCGGAAGGCCGACGGGCGCTGACCAAAGTACAAACTGTGGAATTCACTCGAGCGGAAGCTGCAAACATTCTCAATCCCGTTGCCGTGAGGCATATGAATAGCCCGTTTGAAATTGCGCTTCAGGCGATCACCACATCCTTTAAGGAAGTGCCCACATTTTTCCAAAGAATAGAAAGTGCGCGAGATTATGTGGGCCTCATTCCTGACGGTCTTCCAGCCCCTAATGGTCTTTATGATCTAAAAGATGAAGGGATTAATTTTCCACCTGAACCAAATTGCGTTCAATTACAAGCCGCTATTCGGGAAGGCCGAACGATCAACTTTGACCGAACCCTCTGGGAGAAAATGTCTGGCTTCCAACAAGCGCTCCTCCAATTTCACGAGGAGATTTATTATATCGGTGTTCACGCCCCTTACTACCACGGTACTTCAGCACGTACGCAGTTATTGATTACCCACTGGCTGACTGGAAGAAAGACAGTTCCGGCAACGATTCAAGCTTTCACTTCGGACGCTTATCCAAGCGTGATTCAATATGCAACGCAGGCAGATCTAAAGACTTATTATGACAAAGCGTTAGTAGCTTATGGACTTACCGAAGATTGGCTCAAGAAACAGATCGATGCTTGCAATCAGTGTCAGGATTGGTGGGAGAATCATCCTAAAGATAAATATCCGACTGAAGGTGGCAGAAGAATCGACGCTATTTGCCCTTACTTGCCTCGTATTCCCGAAATTAATGACGCTAGAAAATTTTTCTATGGTGTGGGTCCAAGTTGGGGATACGAACATGACTTTGAGCTGAATAAACTAAAAGCCTTTGGATGGGCCAGTCCCATAGCGATACTCACTTACTCGAATCTGTTGGGTAAGTTGTCAATTTGTAGTGATGAAGGATTTCAAGCGATTTTCAACAAACTCGCAGAATCAAAAAAGAAATTAACAGAATATGAATCTCAACCTTAATTTAAGGGTTACATTTTAAAAGAGGAAAAAGTATGAAGTGTCTAAATGTGTTTTTGTTTGCAAGTATGATTTCAAGTTTTACACTTGCCGATCAAGTAGAGAATGTGGTTCCTACGCCAGGGATGTATGGAAGCGATTGGTCTCATTGCGCTAAAATGCTCATCCCAAGTGCCAACGGGAACATCGTCTACACGCTTCAAGTGGGCGCTCCGTACGGAGTGGGGCCGGCGTTTTATAATTGTCCGCCCAATGTGCCTGAGCGATACGTACGAGTTTCTACTCGAGTCTTCAAACGTGAACCTGGAAATGGACAAATTATTGTTTTGAGTCGCGACCGCGTTGACTACAACGGGAACCAAGATCGCTTGATCCTACCAATGCAGGATTGTGCGGCACCCGCTACGGGAGCCATCGGAAACGGAAATGCACAACCTCGCCCAACATTTTGCCCTAAAGATTAACAACTCGAGCGGTAGCCCCGCTCGAGCAAACTTTGTCCCAATTAAAAAATACCTATCTTCAATTGCCCCACATACACTTCATGTATGTCGACCAAGCAACGTTGTTACTTCGAGCATAACTCCAGGCTCGTAAGCTGCCCGGAGTGAAGCTCCTATACGAAGGCTCATCTTTACACCAGCATCGTGCAACGTGGTGCTTGTTTTTTGAGTGCTGTAAAACACTCCGGTTGAAAGTGCCGCTAACTTATTATGTCTGGTAATATAGCCATGAATACTCTTGTGAAATTGATTAACAAAATCAAGTAACCTTCAATTGAAGTAACGCCATAAACTCAGCAGCTCAATTGACAATTTGTCTCATTTTTTGCTCTTCTCAAACATTTACCTCCTATGACCAGTCTTTGTATGTGCCCCAGTGTCATGATGCGTATAAACTTTTAATCATAAAATATAACTATGCTGATATATTGACTTAGCAATACGAAAGCTCAGATTTAAACTGTGAAAATAGCTGAAATGCATGAAAGCGTCGGTTTTAAGTATGGTAAAAACACATCAAAAAAACGATTCGACTTCTGGAGTTTGTCGAAGTAACGGTGACGAACTACCAGCAAGCTCCAATTTTAAACCAAAGCGAACTGAAATTTTGTTAGTTTACGCTATTCTTATCGTCATATCGCTTTTTGCACTGTTAGATATTAGCGAGGACCTTTCATTTCATACTCCGCTTTCGCATATTATTACTGATGCGAGTCTCACTATTCTTGCTATTTTCTTTTTACTTGTCCTTCTCTACAGAACTCGGTTTGTACATTGGCGTACTACTAATCTCTATGCAACGCTTTCTGAATCAATGAAAGAAGTTGAACGCTCCAAGAGTGCAGCTGAACAATCAAAACAACAAGCTGATCACGCAAGAAAATTTGCGGAACATTACAAACAACAGGCCCATCAATCAAAACAATTGGCTGAAGAATTAAAAGTTGAAGCTGAGCAGACTCTTGAGGATAAGCGACTTCTATTAAAAGGATTGGGCCAGATCATCGATACGCAAATTGAAAAATGGAAATTGTCAGCAGCGGAAAAGGAGATTGCTCTATTTCTTCTCAAAGGCTTAAGCCATGCGGAAATTGCAGAGATCCGAAAAACGAGTGAAAGAACCGTACGTCAACAATCCTTAAAAATATACGCGAAAGCAGGCCTTAGTGGCCGCTCCGACCTTGCAGCCTATTTCATAGAAGATATGCTTGCGCCTCTTGAGCCCCGCGGCGAAAGTCTTACTTAATTAGGTATTCAATGATTATGGGGTCGGACCTTTGTCATACAGTTCTCCGTTCATTAGGCTAGACATAAAATTTATTTTGTATGTCGAAAGACTGCCTGAAGCACCTTAACTTCAGCTGATTTTCTCCCACTGGAGATATGTCTTTCGTTAGATATTTTTCTTTCATGAATCCTTATCACATCAAAGAGGAACAAAAAAATTAATATGACCTCTTCAGATTGCTGGTGGTCCAAGGAAGGAACTTTTTATGAAAAACATAGTAAGCGCGGCTCTGCTTTCAATATCGCTAGGGCTAGCGATACAAAGTCGGGCAGCCAACATTGACCCAAAGAATTTAGAAGCCGCGAAGCCCACATCGCCTCCTGTCCAATGGACAGATGTCAAAAGCTGGAAGCCCTTTGGCCATCGTTGGGCCGGAGCTTTGAATGCACAAAGTGAAATGATTGCGATTTACGATCTGTCTTATCCGAATCTTCTCAGCACCTTTCCTTTCACTACTATTGGCGGCAGCAAAATCAGAAAATCTGATATCCTCAAGATGATTTTGGAAGCGAAATTAAATCCAAATGTTAATCAAAAAGACGCGGATAAAGCGATTGATGAGCTTCAAAAAACTCAAGGTGGCGCTATTGTTGATGGCGAGCTACCAGCGAATTGGTGGAAGAATGTTGTATGGAAGAATTTTCGCGCACAAAATAATGACGAACCTTCGTTATTCGCACTTTCTGAAATCAATATCGGCGCAGGGCTAAAAGCCAACGACCTCAAAAAGTTGGAGGATGCTATCAGTGGAATTGAATCTGCACTCAACGATCTGGAAGGTGTTGGCACAGGCAATCAGTTCATGAACCGTTTTCAATTTCAACGAGTTGCACCAGGTACCTTTGAGGTTCAATACGTGACAAATGGCTTAGGAGTTTCGAAGCCCCGTAAAATCGTCGACCTCATGTCAACGAAAGTTGAGTTTTATAATACAATGAAACTCGAACTGGCAAAGCAAGTTTTAGATCAAACTATTGGGCTGATTCCTGGAGAAATCGTCAAGGCCCTTGTCGAAACAGTTGTTAGCCGTTTTTTTCATTTTCATAAACTTGTGTTGAGCGGCCATCAAAACATGGCTGTGGAATTAGTTAACTCTATTCAAGATGGAACTCCAATTCCTGGCACAGCATTGACTAACAGCGAACGACTTAAAGCTGTCGAAGCAATTTCATTCGCCCAAAGCTCTTTACTCACTAGCTTCAAATGGATTTGGCAGAAACCGGCAGACGAATGGGAAAAAGATTTAAAAAAACATGAGGATCAAGCTCAAGCTGGGATTAATTGGGTGGCTCAACATGATCTGAAAATTTCAACCCTTAATAGGCGTTTTGCCTACAGCCTAGATCCAATGACTCAAGTTATGAAACTTCTCAATTTGGCTAAAGACAAACCGAATGCAAAGAATGGCCCAATCGCTGCGATTGATTTTTCCCGCCCAGAAACTCTGTATAAGTATAGATTGCTTGTCGAAGTCATGTCGGCTGCCGTTGTTTTTGGAACGAAGTTTATACCGGTACCATATGTGGGAACTGTTATAAAGAAAGCTTATACGCAATTTGTTGAAAAGCCTGTTGATGACGCAAAAATCTGGGAAAGTCGAATGACCGTTCATCTTGAAGGACGATCATTAGAAGATCACACCCTTGACTTCAGCATCCTGGATCATCAGCGCGTGAATCCGTTATTTCAATCTCGTGAAAACATGAACGCACTGATCAAAGCTCGAAAACGAATGATTGGATTGCTCTAATCGTCGTTCCACTCATTTAAATAAACTGGGAGGGTTCGTAACCCTCCTTTTTTTTATTTCAAAGGGTTACGAAATTCTCTGAGACCTTGGTCTGGTTACTTTGATATGTCAAATGTCTCAGTCTCAGTTTTTAAGTCGGCTCCATTAAGTTGGAGTCCAAGTGTGGCGTCTGACATATATCTTTTCTTCTGTATTTTGATTTTGATGAAGATCAATTCAAACTAAATCGCATAAGCCAAGGATTGCTTGTGCACAAAACGTCCAGCATGGAGGGACAAATGAAGACCAAAATTATTCTATTACTTTGTTTTTTGATTATTTCAAATTCAATGTTGCGCGCGTCTGCAAAGGGGTTGGATTATTATGAAATTAAATCCGCTGAGGAGCTGCTTTCAAATCACGAATCCTCCGAAAAGGCTGATGAGTTCAAGATTGCCTTAATTGGCGATACAGAAGCAGGCGCGGGTTTTGGTTCGGTCTTAAAGTTAATTGCCACTGAAAAAGCGAACGTTGTCATGATAAACGGAGATTTAGGTTATGGATCTTCCCCTGACATGTGGAAAGGTCGCCTTACTTCATCGATAGATACAGATTCCATTGCAGTCATTGGCACCCTCGGAAACCATGACGTAGGCTCAAATACAAGTAAGTATGTTTCAATATTCGATAATCTGCGGACGGATAAAAATGGCTTGAAGACTGCATGCACTGGAAGTGTGGGAGTCTCAGAAGGTCATGATATCGTTGCAGCTGATGAAGTGTGTACGTTCGGGAACGTAAGTATAGTAAGTAATGCCATAGGGCAAATTTTCACAAAGACCTATTTGGAAAATAGACTCGAAGCTAAACTCAAAATCATACCCGCAACTAATTGGAAGCTCGTGGGATACCATTTTACACTTTCCTCTATGAATCCAGGTCTAAAAGGTGATGAATCGAGTTTTAGATTTTTCGATCTCATTCGGCAATATGGTGCTATAGGAGCACAAGCCCATACACATAGTGCTATGGCCTCGTGTCCGATTTCTTCTCCTTTCAAAAGTGGTTCTGCGATTCAGTGTCATCCTGAGTTTAAAAGCCTTGAAGGTCGTTTTGTAATGCCAGGTACAGCAGTCTACGTGGATTCTTCTCTTGGCGGAAAAGAGGCGCGAAATCGCGGACGCTGTAAAAATCCAGCAGAGGGTGGCTGCAAACACATGGTAGATCTCATTTCAAGTGATGGCTATACAAGAGTCGATGGCTCCAAAAACACCAACTTTAATCGTTTGGGTGCGCTCTTTTTTGTTTTTAATGTCGGAGGTGATGCTTCAAAAGCGTATGCTTATTTTAAATCCATCGACGGACAAACAATATTCAAGTTTGCGCTTGTGCGATAATATTAAGAGCAGAATACCGCGGCGAAATGCAGAAAATTGATACCAAATTATGAGGGGGGATTTATTTTTTACGAGTTTTGTTCTTTTTTTTCTTCGGTTTAGTAAAAAGACTTTCTTCGAAGGCGATCATCTCGGCAACGCCCATCTCTTCGGGCTTTTCTTTGGTCGCCACTAGCATTTGTTGGTCGAACTTTGCTTCGTTGAGTTTTGTCTGCAAAAACTCTTCGATGGCGAGAAGCTTCTCTTGTTCCTCTTCGCTCACAAAGGAAATGGCATCCCCTTTCGCGAAGCCACGGCCCGTACGCCCAATACGATGCACGTAGTTTTCTGGATCATCAGGTAGATCGTAGTTAATCACGTGGGTGATGCCTGGCAAATCAATACCCCGAGCGGAGAGATCCGTTGCGATCAGAACGATATTGTTCTGAGTACGAAACTGCTCAAGATTCTTTTCGCGATCTTCCTGATGAAGACCCCCGTGTAAACCTACTGCTAAGATATTATTTTTTTCTAAGTGAGCGATCACACGCTCTGCTTTGACCTGAGTTCTTACGAAGACAATCGGCTTTGCTTCGGGAGCTGATTTTAAAAAGCTTACGAGCAAATGGCGTTTTTCATTCATGGGGATTTTCACGATAGAGTGAGTGATGTTCTTCGAAACAAATTCTTCGGGAGAGACTTGGATACGAAGAGCGTTCGAGCGAATAAGCGAGTAAGCGGTGCTTTTAATGTTTTTATTAATGGTGGCTGAGAAAAAGAGCGTTTGATGTCTTTGAGTCAGAAGTCTCTTAATGGCTTCAATTTCTTTAATGAATCCTAGATCCATCATACGATCGGCTTCATCAAGCACCAGTGTTCTCACCGCCCTCACATCAATGTGCCCTTGGCGAATGAGATCGAACATGCGGCCCGGAGTGGCGATTAAAATGTCCACACCGCCAGCAAGCTGGGCAATTTGTGAGTCTTGCTCCACCCCACCATAGACCGAATAGTTGGTCGCCTTGGTGTGGGCTGAGAGTTTTGAGAACACCTTGCCGATTTGCTGAGCCAGTTCTCTTGTTGGAACCATGACAAGACATTTGATACCGCGATCATTTCTCTTTTGCTTAAGATCGTGAATGCGAGAAATGAGCGGAATCGCAAAAGCGGCTGTTTTACCCGTGCCTGTTTGGGCGATGGCGAGCACATCCTCGTCGTTAAAAATCGCTGGAATCGTTTTGTATTGAATATCGGTTGTTCGAAAATATCCATTCTGTTCAAGATTGGCTTTAATTTCGGGAGCAATTGGATATTTATCGAATCTCATTTTTCAATCTCTGCTTTAACACGGACACGAGAATTTTCTCGGAGTTTCTTTATTGATTAGCTTCCAAAGTATCCACACATGAATCAATAAGATTTAAAAAAGATTCGAGAAAATCTCCTTTTTCATCAAACACCTGAGCCATGCTTTTGACTGAGTAGATCAGACACTGCTGAGGCTTTGCTTTTGAAGTTTCGATATGTGCCATTTGAACAGAGAGGGTGAGACGATGAGCCTGCTCGAACCATTCAACCCTAGTGAATTCATAAGTATAATCACCACCGTTACACCAAAAATCACCACAAACGCTATTCAGTTTTGCTTTGATACGGCCAAGATCGACGGGTCTAAATTGGTCTGCCTGAGCCGAAAAACTAAAAATAAAGATACTAGCTGCCAATAGAAATTTCATAATACCTCCAAAAGAATATGAAACACATAGCTGAGAGCCAGTGAACCTTCAAAAGATGAATGATGAACCAGCAAGATTTGCAATTATTACTGCGCTCAAATCATCCACGTTACATTCTCTCTTTGGCAGCGCCACAAAAGATACTTCTCTGGCTTCAGAAAAAAGCTCCAGAATAACCTTTGAAATTAGAGAAATCTCTCCACGAGGAGGAGGCGCAGCCTTCACTTACCCAATTTGGCCCCTAAGTGCACATTATAAAAAATTAATCTCTTTTTCGTTTTTCAGATATGAGATAGATTTGTAAATCTATGAAAAATTATCTCGCAATTCTGTTTTTGTTTTTAGCTAGTGCCTGTGCAAGCCCTCGTCACTATGATTCTGGAGCGCAAGAAGCTCCCTATCATGAGGCTGGACACTCACCTATCATATTCTCTGATACCACGAACCCTAATGCAGCTCTCATCCAAGCAACCTATGCAGTCATGTTTAGTAGCGATTATTACACCTCTTCAAAAATCGGTGGAGATTGTAAGTTTAAAAACGCAAAATCCTCACTCCCTTTCCCTTGTCGAAACGTCAAATTGATCTTGAGAAATAGCGATGGCACAGAAGTCTCACGAGCACAAACCAACGAAAATGGAGCTTTTATGTTTGCCTCAGAGAAAGACAAAAAATATTTTATCGAAATCTTAGGTGCAAAAAGTTACGAAGGCTCTCGTACAGGAACCCTTACCAGAGGGCAGAAAATCATCATAGAAATCGCTCTCAAGTAACTCTTCCTCACTGCGTTGGTCATGTGGTCTACGGCTGGATCACTGGGTCATTCTGTTGAGCACCTACAAAGGTCCAGCTAACACAAAAGGAATTCAAGCACTGCTTTATTTACAGCTAAAAAGCATTGAGAATGAATTCATGGGTAAAGGCTTAGCAGATAAAAAAATTGTTCTGATCGCGGTTGCAGATAAAGAACAAAAAGAGAGGATCACGACCCTTGTTTCAGAACACGTGAGCAAATGCCAGTTCTATTACGCGAGTGACGGTTCCGAAACCCTTTCAAAAATTGATAACGATCCACCTGACATCTTAATCGTAGATGAGCATCTCTCTCGCTTTAGCGGAATCCAAATCACCGAAAAAATATTAGAGAAAAAGAATAGCCAAATCGGTGTCATCATTTTATCGCAAATACCCGAGCAAGATCGCTTTGTAGATGAAGTTGTTATCGGGCAAATCCAATTTGCTTCGAATTTTCAAGAGAACGCCTCCAAAATCCTCAACCGTGTTTTAAACTACATCTCGTACGGAGACAAAGCAGAGTTTCGTCTGTGCTATCTTTCGCCCAAAGAACTTCTCATGCGTGAAGGTGATAAGGCCGAATTTGTTTACATTCTTAAAAAGGGAAGCCTACAGGCCGTCGTAAAAAGACAAGATAAAAATATTCTCCTTGGAAATATTGAGCCGGGAGAATTTGTAGGCGAAATGTCTTACATCAACGGTGAAATGCGAAATGCCAGCATCATTGCGCTTTCTGACTGCGAATTGATTGAAATTCCCATCGACCAAATGGACCACTTGCTTTTTCAAAAGCCCGCATGGGCACGTGCACTTTTAAAAACTCTTTCCAAAAGAGTGAAGGTGAATAACGAAAAACTGGCCGTCACCGTAAGCTGACGGGTCATTTTTCGGGTGTCACGACTCGATCCTTAGTAGACGTTCGGCTTTATCTCTGTCCTTTAGAACCAGTTGGTGTCACCGCTCCCGTAACGTTGGAATCCTTCAAACGAGTAACCTTGCCAACATGTGCTCGACTCACTTCTAATTCAAAGGCTTCATTTATTTGATAATCATGAAATAAATCTTCAGCAAACAAATCTAAATCATATGAGTGTTTTTTGTCTCTATAGACATATTCAATTTTTACTTTGTAACTAGAGGTTTTTTCCGTTTTTTGATTTGCCCCTGGATGAAATGATTGAGGCCAAGGAAGCGGCCTATGATCCTGTTCATTACCACTTACCGTTCGGCTATTGACAGCACTCCATACATAAGTTTCATAGGAGCATTTCGTATCGTAAACAGGTTCGTCACAATACTTTGTTTGAATTTCGGTAGTATCAGGTGCACAGCTTTCCGTGAAGCTACCATTTCCATTATCTGCATAAGTACATGTACCTTTGATCGTATGTATTTCTGTCCCGCAAGCAACTTGCACTGTGGATCTTTGAGCTTGATGACAACCATGGACATTGAACGCGCCGGGGTGTTCCCCGCGTCCATTGACCGGCATAATTGGAGAGCTTTCATGAATTTGATCTTCCCAGGCCGTGCGTGTTACGCTTTTAAACTCTAAAAGAGCTTCTGTGTGTGACCATGATTTTGAAACAAGTTGTCCCTGCACAATAGAAGTTTTGAAAAGAAAGTAAGCACCACCGGCAACGGCAGCAACTCCTGCTCCCCCTACCAGCATTTGAGTTTTTGTTAGACCACTAGGTGTAAGAGAGCGCTCGGGAGAGGTGCTGTCTGCACGAACCTTGGGGCGCTCTTTTGTATGAGGCGCTCCACAGGATCCACATTTATGATGAATTGCTTTATTGGAGGTGCCACAGGAAGTACAGGACCAATCTTTCCCTCCATTTGCGACCTTCTTTTCTGCTTCACCACGAACATCATTTGTATCATCAATAATTCGACCCTTAGAATCTCGTGGACCATCATCTAAATAATGTTTTGTACCGGCAGGTTTGCCTTTTCCACAATTCGTACAAGAAGCATTGGTTTCACCTTGCGCTGGTCGTGCCGATATTTTTTTAGTTCCACAACTTGGACAATCCCAAAAACCCCAAATTTGTCGAGACCCTGATTGCATCATGACGCTAGAGAGTGCCCCCATTGCTGCAGACTCTTGAACCATAGCATTGGCAATCGAAGCTAATCCCTCTGCGCTCACCGCATACGACGACGCACCAGCAAATGCGAGAGCACCCTGAGCGTTAATAGTCATAGTACTTTGAGATGCCGATTTGAGCGCGCTACTGACTGAAGAAATCGTTTTTGGTGCTGGCGCAAGGAGAATGGCCGTGTTCGTTATAAAACGCCCAGCCCGCTCTGGATCGCCAGATAATAATTCGTTAAGAGTAGATTCAAAAACAGCTCTAGGGATCTCTTTAACAGTAGCGCCCCATCCTTGTTCTTTGACGGCCTGATATAATCCAGATTTTGGTATATACACTTTTGCGTCATGAGCGGCTTTAGCGCTACCGAATAAAATTTTAGCACCTGTGACTGTAGCTACTGCCGTATCAAAAAGGGAATAACAGAGTTCGCGTGCCGTATCCACAGCAGCTCCTATCATACCCTTTGCGCACGCTACTAAGTTCTTTGGACTTCCTTTTACAATATTAACGGGCAGATCAATAACATAGGTCTTGGCCTGATCCATGAGTACAATTCGCTTAATTTGTGACTGTTCCTTTTGAAGCCGCTTTAAAACGGCTTGAATTTGGGCTTGGCGTTCTGGATTTATCTCTTGAGCTACAGAAGCGTTATGAGAAAAGAGGGTGACAAAAATTGCTAAACAGCTGAACTGCTTGAGACACTTTAAAATCATTTTATGAACTCCAGGCTATTGTTCGAAGGACTATCCACTTAGGAGTTCAAAAAAAGGACCACAAAAGCGTTGGTTATTTCACAAACTGCGAGCGGATTCTTAGAAAATCTTTTTGAAATTTTTCTGCCTGCGCCTTGTCGCCCTGAGCTTCATAGATACGGGCCAACACTTCGTAGGATTGATAAAACTGTGAATTGATTTGAATCGCTCTATCTAAGTGTTCAACCGCTTTAGGAATTTTCTCCAGTCGCAAAAATACAAGTGCTAAATTGTGATGCGTTTGGGGATATTCATCAGAGACCGAAATTGCTTTTTCATAAGTGCGAATGGCTTTCTCAAATTCTCCCTGATCGGCATAAGCCATCGCCAAGTTATTATGAACCCGTGCCGAACCTGTTTGAGAATTTTCCAAAATGTGAGAGTAAAACGTGATCGGGTCACTCCAGAATGTATTTTGCCTCCAGGTGAGAACCATTTCTACGCACAGAATGATTCCAATAATGGCAATAAACGCTCTTTGAAAACTGAGCTTTCCAAAATAAGTTTTCAAACTTTGATAAGCCGTCTCTCCGACGCCTAACAAGAGCCCCACGGTTGGTAAATAGAGCCAGTGATCAAGAAAGAAAGCGTTCATTGGAACGAGAATTCCAGTGTGCGGGAAATAGGCCATAAAAAACCAGAGGAGACCGAAGGCCAAAGGCAAGATTCCACGCCTTAAATCCCTAAATACTTTCCAAGTTGCAAAGAGTACCAAAGCTAAACCCAAGAGCACTGGCCAAGTGAAGAACTCTATATAAACCGGAAATTCTTTATCTAAATGAAGTGGTGAAGGATAAAAAAGAATTTTTACGTAAGACGGCAGAGTCGCCAAGAAAGTATAAACGCGATAAAGAATATTTTCTGTGTAGAGATTGCTCTCTTTGTAAAAATTAAACGTGTTATCAAAATTCAAAAATGTTTTTCGAGCGAGTAGATAACCTAAAGTAATCAGAAAAAATGGCCATGTTTTTAAATAGGTCTTCACCTTCCAACGCTCGGCACTCACTACAAACAGACATAGAAGACTCAAAGGTAAAAAAACGACAGAGGCCTCTTTTGATAAAATGCCAAAGACGTAAATCACACTGGCCCAAACCAAGCGTTTTCCTACTAAAAACCAAAGCCCCAACAAACAAAAGAAAGCATAGAGTACATCGGCCGTTGCACTCATGTAAGTCACGGCTTCGGTATGCACCGGATGCGCAGCCCACAAAAGAGCGACCACAAAACAGGCTCGTTGATGAAATCCCAACCGACCGCCTAAAAGAAAAACCATCATGGCATTGAGCGCATGAATGAGAACGTTCAATGCATGAAAGGCGACCGTTGAAAGACCAAAAAGTTGAAAAACGATGAGATACAACTCGCCCTGTAGCGGCCGATAGAAAGAATCTACCCCCCCCGCACCGGTCGTCGTTGTACCTTGGAAAATATCAAAGAAGTGACCCCAGGATCGATAGAAGGCATTTTTTACGATGAAAAATTCATCGTCATACAAAAATGTATTCCAATACACATTGCCGTAGGCCACGACCACAACAAGCCATAGACATAAAATTTCAAACCACTTTTTATTCGCCCGGAAGGACATAATCTTTCGTCAATGGAAAATAGAAGTCGGCAGCTTCTTGTACTTCAGGTGAGGTGCTCTCAGGCCATGACCAAATTTCGACACGGCAACCGCGCGATTTTAAAAACCAGATTAGGGGCAGAAAATCTTTGTCTCCCCCTAAAATAATGCACACATCGAGTTTTTCGGCCATCGTCACCGCATCGATAATCAAAAAACTATCGGCATTTTTTTGCGGTCTTTTGATTTCTCCGCCAAGACGTGCCCAGAAGGTGGCAAAAGTTTTAGAGATCTCTTTATAGAGAGGTTTGTAATAGAGAATCCTTAGGACTTCGCGATCCCCCACTTGATCTAAAATCTTTTTATAGTCCGTTCGCCCCTCATGGTGTTTTAAACCTGAGAGCTCAATATTTTCGGCATCGATAAAAATTCCGACCTTCTGGAAAACCAGATTTTTTTGTCGGTCAGATTCATGGGGTTTGTTGTCGGCAGGGCGGTCTGTTTTTGGTGGGACTGGGGTTTTGTTTCTCATATATCCTTAAGTGAGATCATCTCTAGGTTGAAGGCTTAAGAGCATTAAAGCGGCATTGAGAATGAAAGTCATTATGATCTTGACTAAATAGCTCCCCTGCGCCAAAAAATAGAGCATGGAACAACTTCAGACTTTCACAACGCATCAAAATATCGACCTTAACCACCTCAAAAAGGTCGTTCGCGCCATTGGACTAAAGGTCACACAACAACGCCTTTTCATTCTGGAAACAATCCTTAAGGGAAGCATTCACGTGACTGCTCAAGAGGTGTTCGAGTCGGTCCTACGCAAAGCTCCTGACATCGGGTTTGCCACTGTCTACCGTTTCTTAAGAACTCTTTGTGAGCATGGGTATATGACAGAAGTACGAATGGGTGGACTCCCCGCTCGTTACGAATGGGCCCAGCGTCGCCATCACGATCACCTCACCTGCACACGCTGTCGCAAAATTTGTGAATTTGAAAATGAACAAATTGAAAAACTCCAATCCGACATTGCTGAGCAATTTGGTTTTGTTCTGACCAATCACATTTTAGAACTTTATGGCGTGTGCGCCGAGTGCCGTGGCTCTTAAAGCCGTCTTTCTTGATCTCGGAAACGTTGTCTTAGAACTCAATATCCAAGAGGCTTTTGAGGCCCTTGGCATTCGTGATCCCTGGAAAAAACTTTCCGAGTGGAACAAACATCATCTTTACGAAACCGGAAAAATTCCTACCGACATCTTCATTGCCGAAACAAAAAAATATTTTAATCTCAATTTAGAAGAAGCCGAGTTTATTTTGAAATGGAATCTCATCGTCAAAGATGTACTTCCCGGTGTCGCGGATGTGCTTAAAGCTATTCGTAGCCACGTCCCTCTCTATGCCCTTTCCAACACCAACGCTCTTCATCTTGAGCACTACAAAAATATGAAAGGCATGGAGCACTTCAATGTTATTTTTGCGAGTCATTTGCTTGGATACAGAAAACCTCAGCGCGAAATCTTTGAGACCGTTCTTTCACGAATTGGAATTGAACCCCATGAAGCTCTCTTCGTAGATGATATGCCCGAGAATGTTCAAGCCGCACGCGAAGTCGGACTTCATGCGGAAGTGTGCATGACTTCCAGTGAGCAACTCCTTAAAATTTTTGAACGCTATCATAAAAAAACATAAACCGATCGCTACCTCCTAGACCTCCTCCCTCTCAAAAGCCGTTTTACCTTCCGATTTATAAATTTATATTATTTAATTAATATAAATAAGGAAACGTCGACATATGATTAATCCAAGGATGGATGTTCGAGCGACTGTTTTTGGTCTGCTCGCGTGTTCAATGACTTTTAATCTTGCTTGCGGCAATACTCATGCGACACCTAATTCCCCCCTCTCCCCCGCCCAAGCACAAAAATCTAATGGTACTCCCACCAAAAAAATTCCTCTCACGGAATGGCCCAAACTCACGGATGACTTGGATTTCGGGGACTTAAAGACTGCGATCTCAAGACAACTCGAGCGATTTCATAATAAAGATCTTTCGGGAGAAATCGTTCTTGGTGGCGAAGCCTACCCGATGACGTTGATGAAGACCTCACTCGAGTCTTTCTTAAGCCTTACCGAAGCCGCGAGAGTTTGTTTGCAACAAGCCTCAACACCCGAAGAGCGCGCCAACTGCTACAACACATTCCAAGCGAGGGTTCAGCAGGCTTTTGAACTCTTCGCACCAGACCTACAGCCAGGAGACCCTCGCCATGGAGAGTCTAAAAATGCGTTCTTTACGGCCTACTACACGCCGCTCATAGAAGGGAGTACCACCAAAACCGCGAGCTTCCCCTACGCCATTTACAAGCGTCCTACCGACGAGGTTCTACGCCAGTCTTCGAGACAAGAAATCGATTTCCAAGGGAGGTTTAATAATAAAAATTTAGAACTCGCCTACGCCGCCAACCTCTATGACCTTTATTTGTTACAAGTACAAGGTGGCGGAAAAATCGTTGTCCAAAACGATGGCCAAACAAATAGTTACTACATCAGTTACCATGGTGGAAACGGCAAAGCGTTTACATTCATCTCAAAGTACATGATCTCTAAAGGCTACATTCGTGACGGTTCGATCGCGTCGCAAAGAAATTTCCTCACGAACAATTCTCAACTTCATGAAGAGATTTACTCCACCTGCCCCAATTATATTTACTTTCAAGTGACCGATCATCCACCACTTGGAAGCGACAACGTCCCCCTCACCGACAATCGCTCGATTGCCACCGATAGCGGGCTTTATCCTAACAAGGGACTCCTCAGCTTTGTGCAAACGCAGCGGCCAAACCCACAAGGCAGCGGCTACATTCCATTTTCAAGATTTATGATCGATCAAGACACCGGTGGCGCGATCAAAGGCAAAGCCCGCGCCGATCTCTACTTCGGTGAAGGTGCCTACGCCGAACGAACAGCGTATAGCACGCAACATCGCGGAGATATTTTCTTTTTGATTCTTAAAAAGTAAGAACGTTGCGTGACACACAACACTTTGTTGTGTTTAAGGTTGATTGTAGTCATAAATATCTACAATACTTCCTTCATGTATAACGAAAATGAAATATCAAGCTATAGACAATATTTAAGAAAAGTCATCGCAGAGAAATGCGCTAAGAATCCAAGATACTCGCTACGTGCATTCGCCCAACAGATAGGTCTGAGTCCGTCACATCTATCGCGGGTTATTAACGGCTCAAGTGGCATATCAATATCAGCGGCGACAAAAATTGCTGCAAAACTAGGACTTTCTAGTCAGGAAATTCAGGAATTTATAAATCTCGTTAGTTATGAAAACGCGGATGAAAATGCCAAAGTGCTTTTAAAATCGTTACGTAATACCAAAGATGACAATCTATCAAAAAGAACTCTCGATTTAGAAATGTTTGAGATCATTTCGGATTGGTATTATTTTCCTCTCTACGAACTTATAAAATGCAACAGCTTAAAGGCTACAGCAGATATCTTAGCAAAAAAGTTAGATCTCTCGCTTGCCGAGGTCAAGGCAGCCTTGGATCGACTTCAGCGAGTCGGACTTATTTCGCTTGGTAAAGACAGAATTTATCATCCAACGGAAAATAGAAATATCAGAACTTCTAATGATATTGCAAGCGTTGCCATCCAAAACCATCACCGAAAAATGTTAGGGAAAGCAGTTCAAGCCTTAAGCCAACCCGTTGAGGAAAGAGAGTTTCAGAGTATGCAGCTGACATTTAATTCTAAGAAAATAAAACAGGCTCAAAGGCAAATTCGAAAGTTTATTGATCAATTTGAAAAGGAATTTAGATGCGAAAAATCCTGTGAGGTTTATCAGTTCAATCTCCAGTATTTCTCCCTAACGAAAGGGTTCAGGAAATGAAAAGAACAATAACATTCATAAGTTTCTTAGCTGCATTTTTCACCGCTTATACCTCGTCGGGTGGAAATGTTGGAAATGGTGGTTTTGTCATTAAGTGTGGAGAGACCACTCAATTATTTGATTATTACCAAGCAGAAATCGCTGGAACCCACGTACTGCAAAATCCAGGGAAAAATCTAAACGACAAAGTAGAATATTTATTAAAGCGCCTCGAAACAATTGATCCTAATCGAGCAAAAAATTATAGATTCCAATTTAAATATTGGAATGATCAACCAGAGTTGCCAATTGAAGGCATTCATTTAAACTCCATGCAAGCTGCTGATCCTCGATTACAAAAAGCGTTTGGTTTAGGACCAGTGAGCATCCCGCAAAATTGTGAATTAATCTTGGCAGTCCAGCAGCTTTTTCCAAAATTGGATTCTACAGGATCAGCCCAGCTTCAAGTTCAAAGATTTGGGCCTGTTTGGAACTCTCTAGATTTGGACACCAAAGCAGGCTTAGTACTCCATGAGTTGTTTTATGAAGAATATCTTTTAAGGCAGGCGCAACCTCCTACTTCTGAGTCGGTTCGAAAACTGAATGGTCTCCTTGGCTCTAAAGAGTTCCTAAAGTTCACAAAAGCAGAGTGGATTAAAGAACTTTGGTCTCAACGTTACTCACCTATATTTCCAGATTTTAATAATGAAAAAACTATTTTAGATATTTCTTACCGAAAAGGACCTCACCCATCGGACTATCTAATTTTTCCATTGGGCAGTACAACTCGTGATTGGTTTGATGGAACTATTTCTGTTTGTGGCAAAAGTGTTCATGTGGGATCAAATACCAACTTATTTCATGATGGGCTCATTCCGGCTCTCTCGTTTTCTAAAAATAACGGTCCGCTTGATCTGTCTTGTTATTCAGATACTGGTACTTTGATTTTCGACTCGAGAGGGATTGGCTTCGAATACATCAGGACAACTTCATCCGGCCAATCAGTTTTAATGTTGAGGCATACTGGAGAGTGGTATGGCCCATGGTCGACTCCTATTCCAGGAAGTGATTATTCATCGAGCTACTTAAAGGTTTACTCAAACCCTCATGTTCGAACCATCGGTCCGATTATTACAGGTATTACTTGGAACCAGCGACGTAATGCAATGATTCTAACACTCAAAAAAACCCAGTTTTCAGATATTCAAGTGAACGTGAGTGGTCAATGGACCATTGTTAACGAGTACTGTTGGATCGACTTAGCAACAGGTGAAATTTTTAACATCGATTGTTTTGAGAAAGCTGGACAAATTTGTGAACAATCTTAGAAAAATCTCTATTTGTGTTTTTGTTTTAATCGGAATTTCATGTGGGAATAGTAGCAGTTCAAATGCCCCAACTAATGATAATCGGCCTCTCGGGAAAGTAAAATTCTATAGTGTTGGAGATAAAGCTTTGTTTGATATAGCTGGGACACAATCAGATGGAAAAACCTATAGTGGCTTATACACTCATGTTATCACTCAGTATGACGCTGAAGCCTCAAGGTATTTGTTTGAAGAGATAACGAAAACTGATATGTATAACTCTCTTGTGACTATTTGGTTTTCGACCTCATTTTTAAAATGGAATATCCAGGCAGTACAAAAGCGTTTTGAAGAATGTGCCGTGAATAATTCGTTTGAAAAGGTCACCGTTCCTGCAGGTACATTTCAAGTCTGTCGCATTGAATTTAATGATCAGACGTACAAAACTATTGGTTGGTTAGGAAATGTGCCTATGTTCCATACAGTAAAGGAGATTCGAATCAACACCACTAACAGCTCAGCCGAAGAAAAGGTTTTGCGATCTTTCGAATACGGCCAGTCAAAATGACATCTTTAAAAGCCGCTACGGTTTTATTAAAATCTGATCTTTCGGCCCATAAAGAGCAGTGGCACTTTGTTCAAAAGCCTCTGCTCTTCAAAATCAAAACCACAGTTTCGATAAAACTGTACGTTCCTCGCGCCTGAAGCGGTCACGATATGAAGGCCAGGAATTTTCGCAAGCGCTAACTCTTTTACGAAATGTTCCACTAACTTCTTACCTGCCCCCTGCCCGCGCGAACGTGGATGACAATTGATATGGAGGTGCGCGGGATAGCTGTCGAAGAGATCTTGGAAAAGTGCGTAGCCAGGGTTTCGCTTCTCATAAAACTCTGAGGCACCGTAACTGCTTACACAACCCATAAGATAACCTAGCAGCTGACCCTGATCATCGATGGCTAAATAAATGTGCTGCGGTTCGCTTTGGAAGTAGTACTCCGTCCATTTATGAAAGAAGTTTTTCTTTTCTTCTGGTGATGAGAACTGTGTCTTCACCGATGAGAGAAAAAAGATCTCTTCTAACTGCTTCTCCAGAGAAGCTCTTTGGGCGCTTGGAATCTCAGACCAAACTTGGATCATCTTTAAAGTATAAACATGAAAATGAAGCAATGTAGCCAGAAAAAAGGCCCGGAGACCTTTTAGCGGAATACTTCGATTTTGAAGCCTTTGGCTTTTAGAGCGCGAAGGTACTCAGGCATAATGGCGATGGTTTGTGGCTGAACATCGTGAAAGAGAACGATGCCTCTTTTGTATTGAACTGTTTTTGCTAAAGCATATGGCAACAGAACAGCGGGATCACGCTTTTGCCAATCAAGAGTGTCGACGTTCCAAAAGTAAGTCGAACGTTGACTGGTCTTGACGTAACTCTGAAGCACCGTTGTTTTTGCGCCGTAAGGAAAACGAAAGAAAGGTTTCATCTGATTGCCAATGACCGCATACAAAGCTTTAAACGCATCTTCGATTTCAGCGACAGCCTTTTCAAAAGGCAAGGTTCTCATATCTGGATGACTGTACGAGTGAGTCCCAACAGAATGCTTCTCATCCACCACCCGCTGAATGATCGGCGTGCTTTTCACAATACGTTGCCCAGTCATAAAAAAGTTCACTTGGATATTTTCTGCTTTTAAAATATCTAGCAACTTTTGAGTGAGTGTCGGGTGAGGTCCATCATCAAAGGTTAGATTGAAATGACCTTCTGGCAAATCACCATGAAAAAATATAGGTCCTGTTGAAGAATCCACCGGTCGTTCAAGGCTTGGACCGAGAGATTCTTCACCGCGCTTCAATACGCCACGTCGATGGGGAGTAAGTACACTACGGAGTGGTTTTTTAAGAAAACTTGCGGTTCTCTGCTCAAGACGATCCTTGCACGAAATTTGGGATAGAACTTCGGACTCATCCCATTCCGCTTGAAATAAAAGAATGTCTTTTTCAGAAAGTTGCTCGAGCGCTTGGCAAAGTCTGGCATCAAAATCTTGTTCTTGAGATAAAGTTTTGATCTTTTCAAAGAATTTTTCCATAGAACCTGAAGATTCGAGCCACTGGTCAAAGCTTGTCGCTGAATCTGCGGCGACAATGGTTCTTTGTACCGCTACAGAAAGTTGCGAGCCAAGATCAGCTTTTGCAAAAGTTGCGCAGAAAAGAATGAAAAAAATAAGAAACTGCTTCATGAAAAACCTCCCCGGAAAACTCTTTTGTCCTAACAGGATTTAAAGGTAATGGCTCCCCACCTCTCAAAGGGATCTTAACTTATGAAATTTTGCCAAAAAAAAGGACCCTCACGAGTCCCTTTCAAAGCTATAAACTATAAAACTCATTATTACAAAATAAAGCACTGCCAGTCTTTTGAAAGCTCAGAAAACTCGTCCAGGCTGATCGTATGAAGAGCAGCGGATATAGAACCTTTGCGAAGTTCGAAGACTTCACAGAGATTTTTTCTTACTCGAAAATCAAACATTGAATATTCGATAGGTACGATTTTAACTTTCATCTTTCCCCCTTGAAAGAAGATATCTACAACAATTTATGAGCAGCCCATGGAGTTGCCGCAGTTCATGCACTTGTAACAGCTGCCACTGCGTACAGTGGTATGACCACAGTCGCTACAAAAAGGCGCATCTCCCATCATCGTGGAGAGATGAGCGCTCAGAGCACTCTTGGACTTCGAAGCTCCTTGGGACCCGATCGACTTTTGCATTTCTGCAATCTCGAGCAATTTCTCGCTGAGAGCCGACTCTAAAGGAAGATTCATCTGAGGTTGCGCTGGTACCGCCGTCGCATCGTCACCACGAGATCCACCGCGATTGACGGTTAAGTCTTCGCTCGCGGGTTTCACATGCACAAACTCTGTCTGACCTAAATACTCCATACCCAGCACACGGAAAATAAAATCCAAGATGCTTGTCGCTTGTTTAATATTCGGGTGATCTACAGTTCCTTGCGGTTCAAATCGAGTGAATGTGAATTTGTTCACGTATTCCTCAAGAGGAACTCCGTACTGAAGACCCATGCTCACCGAGATCGCAAAACAGTTGAGAAGACTTCTAAAAGTCGCCCCTTCTTTATGCATATCGATGAAGATTTCGCCCAGCTGTCCTTCTTTATACTCACCGGTTCGTAAATAAACTTGGTGTCCGCCCACACGACCTTCTACCGTAAAGCCATAACGCTTCTTCGGCATTTCACGACGACGACTTGGAGCTAACGAGAGCGCTTGCTTAATGGCTTCGTCCAAATCTTTTTTCGTGTAAATCGCATCGGGATTTGCAGTTTCTTTTTTCTTTTCAGAACTGTTGAGTGGCTGACTCATCTTACAACCGTCACGGTAAACCGCGATGGCTTTAAGACCAAGCTTCCAAGCTTCCACATATGTGTCTTGAATGTCTTTTACCGTCGACTCATGAGGAAGATTTACGGTTTTAGAAATTGCACCGCTTAAGAAAGGCTGAACGGCCGCCATCATGCGAACGTGCCCCATCGCCTCGATGAATCTTTCGCCGTAAGGTCCACACTTATTCGCGCAATCAAACACTGCAAGGTGTTCGGGCTTTAAGTGAGGAGCGCCCTCAAGAGTCATGCTACCGCAAATGATTTTTGAAGCTTCTTCGATTTGTTTTGCGGTGAAGCCCAATTTTTCAACCACATTTTGATCACCAAGTTCAGAAGTTTTGAGACCTAAACGTGCCATGCCTTCATCGCCAAGCACCCAAGGAGCAACTGTGCTCTTCATGTCCATTGCCGCTGGAAGAGCTTTGTTGATCTTTTGGATGTCACTGTCATTCAAACCACGAGCTTTTAAGCTTTCGGTGTTGATATGAGGAGCATCATCTAAAGAGTTTGTGCCCGTTGCATATTGAACGATTTCGTTAATTTGTTCATGGTTGTAGCCCAAGTTTTTAAGAGCAAGAGGTACCGATTGGTTCACAATCTTAAAATATCCCCCACCCGCTAATTTTTTAAATTTTACGAGAGAGAAATCCGGCTCAACACCTGTCGTATCACAATCCATCAAGAGACCGATTGTGCCCGTAGGAGCAAGAACCGTTGCTTGAGCATTACGGAATCCGTGAACTTGACCTAATTCAATCGTCTCGTCCCAAACTTCTTGAGCCACATCGTAGAGATCTTGCTGAGCAAGCCCTGGCTTGATATCGGCCAAAGCACTACGGTGTTGTCCCATTACGCGCAGCATAGGCTCGCGGTTTTTTGAGTAACCTGGGAAAGCCCCTTTCGCTGCCGCCATCTCGGCACTCGCACGAAAAGCTTCTCCATGCATAATTGCGGTGATGAGTCCTGCCCACGCACGACCTGCTTCTGAATCATAAGGAATTCCTTTGATCATAAGAAGTGTACCGAGGTTAGCGTAACCAAGTCCTAGAGGACGATAGTCATGACTATTACGAGCAATTTGCGCGGTTGGGTAGCTTGAGAAATCAACTAAAATTTCTTGAGCCGTAAACATAATGCGATTGGCTTCGCGATAAGCTTCGACATCAAAGCTTCCATCTTCTTTTAAGAACTTCACAAGATTTAAAGAAGAAAGATTACAAGCCGTATCGTCTAAGAACATGTATTCCGAGCAAGGATTGCTGGCGTTAATACGATCTGTCGCAGGACATGTGTGCCATTTTTGAATCGTAGAATCAAATTGCACGCCAGGATCTGCACAAGCCCAAGCCGCATAACCCACTTGGTCCCAAAGATCTTTCGCACGAAGAGTCTCAACGATAGAACCGTCACGACGAGCGCGCGTGTTCCACTCGAGGTCATTGATCGCGGCTTCCATAAATTGATCAGAGATACGAACGGAGTTGTTGGAGTTTTGACCCGCAACGGTTTTATAAGCTTCGCCGTTAAAGTCGCTCGTGTAACCTTGAGCTACGAGGGCCGCTACTTTTTTCTCTTCGCGAACTTTCCAATTAATAAAGTCGACGATTTCAGGGTGATCCATATCTAAGCAGACCATCTTCGCCGCACGACGAGTGGTTCCACCAGATTTTGTCGCTCCCGCTCCACGATCAAGCACTTCGAGGAAACTCATGAGGCCAGAGCTTTGACCGCCACCAGAAAGTTTTTCTTGAGCGCCGCGGATTTTAGAGAAGTTAGTTCCAGTTCCTGAACCGTATTTGAAAATGCGAGCTTCTTGTTTTGCAAGATCAAAGATGCTCATCAAATCGTCATCAACACTTTGAATGAAGCAAGCCGAACACTGTGGGTGTTCATAGGCATTTTTTGTCTCTACGATGTCTGCTTTATCAAAATCCCATCTGTAGTTTCCGCTAAAACCTTCAATTTTATATTCTTGATAAAGACCACAGTTAAACCAAACCGGACTATTAAAAGCCGCCCGCTGGGTGAGAAGTAAATAAGCAAGATCGTTTTCAAAACGTTCTGCATCTTCTTTAGTTGCAAAATAATTTTTTAAATTTTCGCCAGCCACTCGAATGGAATGAGCCACACGGTGAACAAGTTGTTTTGCTGAAGTTTCGTGACCTGTTTGAGGAACTCCCGCTTTACGGAAGTATTTGCTGACGGCGATGTCTGTCGCAAGCTGGCTCCACTCTTCAGGAACCATGATGTCTTTCATTTCGAAAACTTTTTCACCTGCAGCGCCGCTGATAGAGCTTGAACGCTTCACCCACTGAACGGTCTCGTAAGGATTTTTTCCTGGAGGCACAAAGTAGCCTGAAAATTTTTGGCCTTGAGAAGAAGCGGTAGGGCTTTTCTGTCCTGATTTTGCCTTTCCCTTCATGTCTGCTCCAAGGTTATTAACAGTCTTATTGCCTTTATCGTCTCTACTTTCTTTTCGTCCTTTTACGGCCGTTGCTTCAGTCAGCATTTGTTGAGTCCTCCAGTTTGTCTCAAATGTTGTAGTCCTAAATCTGTCTTCTCTTAATCTGTTCAATACGCTCAGAACCGCTTCCCTCTCATCACCAAGACCTAAGTCTTGGGGTAAAAAAAGTGAATAAGGCCCCTTCACACGGCTGGAAATATTTTTCCGACCCTGTGTCTGTTCGAGTTCATCTTAAACTCTGAGAACTTTAGTTTTGCGGTAATTGCTCCCCTACCCAGTATCTTGCCGCGAACTTTCTCTTCGTCTTTTCTTTTCCTCTCTACAGAAAATTTCATTTTTCTACTTTGAGGAGACAGTGAGAAAAAATTACTCACTGCTTAAGGTAAAACAAATCATCCACCGTTTTTTTGGTCAAGGGAATATCCCACTAGATCTAGTGGACTCCTAAAAACTAGACCCTATCCATAGTACCAAATCAGCAAATCTAAGGACTTAATGCGAGTCAGCTAGACTTAACAAAACGCTAACACATGGCTCAACTGCTTATAAAAGAATCAGGTGCTGCTGAGGGTTTCAGCAAACATAAAAATGTGGTGTTCAAAAAATAGGCATCATGACAACACAGAGAGAAAATGTTAAGCATTTTGCTAAATATTAGGTTACACAAAACACATGAAGATCACGCCCCAAAGCCCCATTTATTTGGATCACCAATCCACCACGCCTTCTGACCCTCAAGTGGTTGAGGCGATGGTTCCATTTCTCACAGAGAACTTTGGGAATGCTTCGAGTAACACTCACTCTTACGGATGGATCGCTAAAGAAGCTGTCGAGGAAGCAAGAAAACAAGTCGCTCTTGCGATCCAGGCACAAGAAAGAGAAATCATTTTCACTTCTGGCGCCACGGAGAGCATTTCGATGGCGGTTTTGGGCGTAGCTCTCAATCACAACTTCCAAGGTCATATCATTACCACTAACGTAGAACACCGAGCGGTACTGGAAGCCTGTAAGGCTGTCGAAAAGCGCGGCGTAAAGCTCACCGTTCTTCCGGCAGATCAAAACGGTCAAGTAACGGCAGCCCAAGTGGAAGCTGCTCTCACTCCCGAAACCATTTTGGTTTCGATCATTTACGCCAATAACGAAATCGGAACGATTAACCCTATCTCAGAAATTGGCTCTCTCTGTCGCCGCAAAGACATTCCCTTTCACGTGGATGGAACACAAGCTGTAGGAAAACTTGCTCTTTCTGTAGACGAAGATGGTGTAAGCCTCATGTCCTTTTCAGCACACAAAATTTATGGCCCTAAAGGTGTAGGCGCTCTCTTTGCTCGTAAGCGCAGCCCTCGCGTGAAGCTTGATCCTTTGATCTCTGGTGGCGGGCAAGAGCTCGGTATGCGTGGCGGCACTTATAACGTAGCCGGGATTGTTGGCTTTGGAAAAGCCTGCGAGATTGCGATGAATCAGCGAATCACGGAGTGCACAAAGATGCTGGAGCTGAGAACTTCGTTTTTACGCATCCTTTCAGAAAATGTTTTGGGCTTTCGCTTAAACGGGCATTCGACGCAAAGACTTTGCAACAATCTCAGCCTCACTTTTGAAGGCGCAAAATCCGTTGATATCCTCGGAAAAATTCATAAGGTTGTGGCATTGAGCACAGGTTCGTCCTGTAGCAGTTTAACGGGCGATCCAAGCCACGTATTGATGGCGCTCGGCCTCAGCAAGGCCGAAGCCTTAAGCACTGTGCGAATCGGTTTTGGACGCTTTAACACCTCCTCGCAAATCGAAACAGCCGCCAAAGAACTAGCGCAGGCTGTGAAAAACGCCAGAACCAAAGCAGCCCCTTTAAAAGCCCCCAAAGACCTTCACCTCTCCACTTAACTTTGCTATAGTCGAGTCATGATTCAAATCTCGGAAAATGCGGCAAATCAAATTGCCCGAGTCAAAACAGAGGAAAAACGACCGGAAACTACCTTCCTACGCATTCGTGTTGTTGGCGGTGGCTGTTCAGGTATGTCTTACAAACTCGATTTTGAAACTGAAAAAGCAGGCAACGATAAAACCTTTACCCAGCAAGGAATTGAAGTCGTCATTGACCCAAAAAGCTATCTCTATCTCTTAGGCTCTACGCTGGACTTCTCAGGGGGCCTAAACGGTAAAGGTTTTTATATTACTAATCCCAATGCGAAAAAATCTTGCGGGTGTGGTACAAGCTTTGCTGTTTAATCTGACCACTTCTTATCAACCATGAGTTCAACTATTTATTCAAAGATTGTTTCTACGGGCGTCTATTTACCAAAAAAAATTGTTACAAATAAAGACCTCGAAAAAGTAATGGATACCTCTGACGAATGGATCCAGCAGCGATCAGGAATCGTCGAACGTCGCTGGTCTTCTCCTGGTGAAACCATGTGCTCTATGTCCACCGCTGCTAGCCAAGCCGCTTTAAAAAATGCTGGCCTTGAAGCAAACGATATCGACGCCATTATTTATTCAAGCCTTCTCTCAGATTATATTTTTCCAGGCACAGGTTGTTTACTTCAAGAATCTCTCGGTTGCGAAAAAACGATTCCCGCCCTAGATGTTCGTAATCAATGTTCGGGTTTTCTCTATGCGCTCAGTATTGCGGATGCCTGGATTCGCACCGGCACTTACAAACGTATTTTGATTGCGACTTGTGAAATTCATAATACCAGCATGGATAAATCTCCTGCAGGACGTGACACCAGTGTTTTGTTTGGTGATGGTGCAGCCTCCGTGATTGTTGAAGCTTCAACCGATCCAAAATCTTGCGTGATGGACATCACCCTCGCAAGCCAAGGAAAGTATGCTAAGAAATTAGTGCTCGAAAGACCTTCACCGAATGATGAAGCTCGTATTCATGAGAAACTCCTTGAAGATCCTAAACGTTACCCTTACATGGATGGAAAATACGTTTTCAAAAATGCCGTTGAGCGAATGACCGAATCGATGAAAGAAATCGCCGCGCGCAATAAAGTGGAAGTCTCGGATATTGATTTTGTGATTCCACATCAAGCGAACAAAAGAATTATCCAAATGGTCTTAGAACAACTACAAATTCCTGAAAACAAAACTCACTACACCCTTGATCGTTTTGGTAACACCACTTCGGTCACAATCCCACTCACTCTTCATGAGTGTTTAGAACAGAAAAAAATCAAACGTGGTGATTTGATTGCTTTTACTGCTTTTGGATCTGGGTTTACCTGGGGCTCGGCGCTCGTTCGCTTTTGATATAACGAACTTCAATTCAAAAATAGAAATCAATATGGGTCTTTGGCGACACGCGCATCCATGCGCTCGCCGACAGGCAGACTCTGCCGTATCCCCTACGTTGGGGGACCCTCGGCAGTGGGTCGGAGGTCGCCAAAGACCCATATTGATTTCTATTTTTGAAACTGCGATACCTTTGTCTTATGAAAAAGCTTAGCTCGCGCTTGCAGTGTATTTATGATCTTTTGATTCCGGGCGAAGCCCTTTGGGATATTGGGTGTGACCATGGGCTTTTGGGGATGCGTGGACTTACCGAGGCGCGATTTTCTTCTGTGAATTTCGTTGAGCCTTCTGTGAAGGCAATGGAATCTTTGAAAAATTCTTTTTCAAAACAATTTTCTGAAGCTGACACTGTCAATTTTCTTTTACAAAAAGGTGAAGACTTAGATTGGTCTAAAGTATCTGGAAATGTTGTGATTGCTGGGATGGGTGCACGTACTATCGTTAAAATTCTTGAGGCTGCTTCCGTACAGCCTCAAAAAAGAAACTTTATCCTAAGCCCTAACTGGTCGCAAAAACTTCTCGTCGATTATTTAAAAGATTCGCCAGTCGCGGAACTTTCTGCACGTGACGGGCATCGTGAACGACTGATTTTACGTTACCAAATGGGTTAAAAAAGCCTATTGCCTTATCTTATATTAAACGCACAGGAAGATTTAACTTCGCTGCTGGTAAAACTATTGAGCCATGGCTTCACAGTATTCTTTAATTGCATTTGCATAAACTTTGCTGTCGTTAAGAATGTGTGTTTTCCATTTCGCCAAATTTCCAACTTTCTCTCTCATTATTTCAGCTTTTTCTCCAAAGGGATTTGGTGGCGGAATATTGAGTGTGGACTCGCTTGCTGTTACATTTTGTATGCACGCTGCAATACCTGACTGCGAGTGATCTGCTCGGGCAATATGAGTGAACAGTGTTGCAACGACCATTAGTAATTTCATAAAAACTCTCTTTCATGTCATGGGTAACGAATTCCAGAGAGTGTTATTTATTTTTTTAGAAATCTGCAAAGAGAGATTTGAAACCCTCTTACGTTCTGTTCCCAAACTGTTCCCAATATGATGAATGCTGAAAAAATGTAAGTCTTTAGCGAAGTTTTCTAGCTGGCTTTTTTAGAAGCGTTGAGAAAACGATCCATGATGTAGACGATGGGAAGTGGATTCTCGGCCATCGAGAGGTGGCCGGTGTCTTCAATGTTGTGCAGCTCGGCTTCGGTGAACATGCGGGTCATTTTTTGTGGTTGTCCGTCGACGTAGAGATGATCATTATCTCCCCACACAACACACACTGGTTTTTCGATAAAGGGAATGCGACTTTCCCAATAGCCCCAGTCTTCTTTTGTCAGCATGAGCGAAAATCTGTGAATTACAAATACAAGCAGTCTTAGTTGCCGACTTGTGAGTCTTGTCTGAAAACGGCGTTTTCCTTTTGATTTTTCAAGCCAAGGAACTTGAAACATTTCCGCCATACGAGGAAGTGAACGGCGACCCATCGGCGTTTGGATGTAAAACCACAAAAGTGTTGGGTAGCGTCCGAGTCTTAAGAAAAATTTTAAGAAACGATTTCGAAAACGAATGAGTGGGTGTGGAGGCATCGGGCTCATGAGTGTCAGTGAAGCGACTTGCTCGGGACGTTGAATCGCAAGAGCCCACGCGAGAGCTCCACCGAAACTGGCGGCTCCGATATGGACTGGCTGGTCGCCAAAAGTTTTTTGAATGAATTCAGAGAGAAGCTTTACCTGTTCAGAGAAAGAAATTTGTTTTTCAGGGTGCGTGTAGAGATGCGAGAGGCTTGGAACAATTACCCGGTACTGCTTCGCTAATGATGTGCCTACGGCTTCCCAGTTCCCTGGAGCTCCACCATAACCATGAAGAAGAAGGAGTGGTTGTCCACCAGTACCCCATTCAAAATATCGAAATTGTAAAGATCCGAGATCCGCCGTCGCATTCATGCAATCTACTTATCGGCGTTTTT
>JBFWOZ010000012.1:0-75619 GCA_050250255.1 Bdellovibrionales bacterium
TCAATCACGCGTCCAACATAATCAGGCTTTAACAAAACAACTCGTCATGCAGGTTTATCGAGAAGAGTAAGAATTTTGAGAGAAGCTGGCTGAGCTGTCAAAAGACGATCACGCAAAAATAAAAGTGTGCGAGCCGTATCGATAATCTCCTCAACAATGATCACATGTTTGTCTGTGATATTGAGGCTGAGATCTTTAGTAATTTTAATAACCATGTCTTCATTTGATGAGTCGGAGGCAGCGGTGACTTTTACAAAGTCCACACGTTGAGGAAGATTAACGGCTCTCATAAGATCTGCGATAAGAGGAACAGAGCCTTTCAGAGCGCAAATAAATACGATTTCAAGCCCCTTGTAATCGTGTTCAATTTCTCTTGCGAGCTTGTTTACAAGTTCTTTGATTTCTTTCTCTTGAATGTAGGGGATCATTTCGTCCTTGATCATATGGCCCTTCCTAGAGTGTTGATTCTCGAGATTGTTGAGCTAATCGCAAATAGCGTTTCGCCTCTTGGTTGTCGGGATCGCGAAAGAGAACTTTTTCCCATTGATTTAAAGCTTCGACGGTTTTGCCGGCGTTGTAATAAACAAGGCCTAGCTTGATATAAGCTTGTAAGAACTGTGGCTCATCTTTAACCAGAGAATGAAGCTCTTGCGCGGCCCGGTCGTTGTCGCCTTTTTTAAGGTAAGTTTCCACAATCTTCATCCGCACATCTGACTTTTGCGCGAGCCGATAGCTTTTGTAATATTGCTCAAGAGCTTCGTCAGAGCGCTGGAATTGAAGATACATATCGCCAAGTTGGAGATGTTTTTCGGCAAGCTTCTCGTCGACGTAGGGGTCTGGTTTTGTTTTCCCTTTTTTGTTCAGAAGGCTTTGGGCCTCTTCAAAAATTTCCTTACCCTCTTCGTAACGGCCAAGATCGTTTAGAATAATGGAAAGGCCGATGCTTGCGTCAGTGTAAGTGGGATCAATTTCAAGTGCGCGTTTGAAATGCTTAATGGATTTTGAAAACTGGCTGCGGTCGTAATAAATGGTTCCGAGAATGTGGAAAACCTCAGGCTGTTTGTTGTTCAGCAGAAGAACTTGCTGAAGTAGTTTTTCCGCAGTTGCGTAATCACCATCAATAAATTTTTGGCGAGCTGTTGTGAGCATTTCTTTATAATCAACGTACACCATTTTTATTCAGCTCCCCTCTTACATTGCTCGCCTCACTAGACCCTGCAAACTGCTTATCTAATCGATTAGCGTACTCTCTTCCCTTGTCGAACTCACCCGTTTTAATGGCGCTCATCGCGGCACCATAGAGGGCTTCTTTTTCGACGCTAGAATTGGGATAGCTGGTTAAAAGCTTTTCGTATCGCTTAAGGGCGCTATCAAAGAGATCACGTTTAAAATAAAAGTTCGCAATATATTGTTCTTTTTCTGCCATCATCCGTAGGGCCTCACCACGTTTTTGCTGAGCCTCTTGAACGTAAGTAGATTTTGGGTAGGAGCGAATCACTTCATCAAAGTAGAGAATGGCTTTTTGGCTGAGAGTCAGGTCGCGATCAATCGTGCTGGGCAGTTGATTGAAGTAGGACATGCCCAATCGGAAAGTCACAAAATCAATTTTTTCATGTTTCGGATGAAGATCTTTTACGAGTTGGTAAGCCGCTTGCGCCTCAGCAAAACTTTCTTTTTCATACTGAATGTTGGCAATACGAATTTTGGCTTCAACAGCAAAACGACTGTAAGGATGTTTATTTTGAACTTCTTTATATTTTGTCAGAGCTTCTTCAAAGCGCTCATCTTTCTCAAACTCTTCAGCGGCCCGAAAAGCCCCTTCGGCAGAGTTACTATCCCTCAAATCCGAAGACGAACACGCCCCAATCGCGAGCACCAAAATTAAGAGCAAAAAGGATTTCAAAAACGCTTGCATATACACCCCTAAATGGACGCAACCAGTCTAGAATTGGGGATTTTCTAAGTCAAACAAACTCCCTGATTTAGCTTGGCAGTCGGTCTGATTTTTTGCATTTGAGATTTAGCTCCTCACGACACGGCCCATCCATGGGCCTCGCCGACCGGCAAGCGAGCCGTCCATATATGGGTCGGAGGTCGTTCGAAGCAAAATCTCAAATGCAAAAAATCAGACCACTCTTCGATCCAACACAGTGTCTGGAAAGACTCAGGGAAATATTTGAGAATTCTTTGGAAGGCGAATGAGTTCGCCGAAGGGTTATACTCTAAAGCCAATAATGTGATTGTAAATTGCTGTTGTGGTGAGTTTGATCACGCTGGCGACGGGAATTGAGATGATCATTCCTAGAATTCCCATCAGTTGTGAACCAATAATGATTACGACGACAACGGTTACGGGATGGAGATTTACAATTTTTGCTACGACAAGTGGAATAATGACAATCATGTCGATGATTTGTCCTACAAGGTAAACTGTGGACATCAGCAAGATTGTGACGGTGGTGTCTTTATTTACGAGAGCAATGACGAATGCGGGAACCATTCCAATGATAGGGCCGACATAAGGAATGAGGTTCGTGATACCAGCAAAAACAGCGAGAAGTGTCGAGTAAGGAAAGCCGATGAGCGCAAGACCGATCCAGGTAACCGTGGCGACGATGACGGATTCCAGAGCTTTTGCGCGTATGAATCCCCCCATTTGTTGGTTGATTTGATGGGTGAGATTAAGAGCCAGTTCAAAAAAACTATTAGGAACAAAGCTGAGAAACCTTCTTCCCATCACTCGGCCATCTTTCAACATAAAAAAAGCAAAGAAGGGAGCGAGAATAGAGATCGTAAAAATTTGTCCTGCGACAACGGGAATCCCCGAAAGGCTTGACTGTAACCAACCGGTGACCATCGGTGTGATTTTATCGGTGATATGTTCTTTGGCCATGGGGCCTGCGAGCGACATCAATGAATTGTTCAGTCGATCCGCAAGTGTTTTTAAGCCCTCTTGATAGACAGGAAGTTCCGCGTTGATGGAGTCAATCTGAGCGGAAATAAGAGGAGAGAGCATAACAATGCTAAAGGTGAAAATAGCACCAAGGCCGAAGTAGGGAATGAGAACGGCCGTCGTGCGGTCGAGCCCACCTCTTTCAAGGGCGGAGACCAATGGGTTGAGCGAGTAGGTGATAACCATGGCGATCACGAGAGAAACGAGCATGTTATCGACCTTGAGAATGATCAGCGTGGCGCAGATAAAAAGTACGGCGACCACTAGTAATTTCAAGCGCATTTCACGTCGAATAAACTTTTCTTCTACTTTCATCGCTGCACTTATTGTTTCTGCTTACTTGTTGGTATTTTGAAGGCCAATGATCTCTTTTCGTAGCTGGCTGATCTTATCCGTTGTTTCTTTGAGTCGGCGCCCAAGAACCTCAGAGAGTCGAAACACAATTTTGATTCCGCTGGTGGGGCTTCTTTCGAGAATTTCCATGAGGTCAGGTTTGAAAAAACCGATCAGAATTGTATCTTCTGCGGCGATGGCAGAGGCGCTTCGGCGACCATTGTCTTCAACAAGTGAAAGTTCGCCAAAAAAGTCTCCCGACTCGAGGCGAGTGACAAAAATATGTTTGGCGTTTTCGCTGGCAATAGGATGGTTGTCAAAGAGAGAAATGTCGATCGCGCCCTTGGCAATAATGTACATTCCGACGCCCACTTCGCCCTGTTGAAAAACAAATTCGCCCTTACGATATTGTCTTTCATGAACGATCTGCTCAACAAATTTTAATTCTTTTGGGGTCAGGTCACGAAACAAAATATTTTCGGACAAAATGCGAGTGATGTTTCTCTCTTGTTCCGCTTTTTTAAAGACATTTTCCCAGAGGGTATTAATCACAATATTATTCCTTTGATGAGTGGGAAATCAGGCTGTCGGAAGGAATCCATCCGGTCATTCCACCGGGATAAGTGATTTGATTCCATTTCTTGGCTTGAGAATCCTCAAAAGATTGTCTCACAACCACCTCGAGGCCTTCAAACAAATCAAAGAGGGGGGCTTGGTCTTCGCTTGGTCCAGATCGTGCCTCGACTTTTTCTATTATGATCGTGGCGCGCTCGGTACGCTGGTCCCAAGTTTTTAAGATGGTCGTCACAGCGGAACCGAAAAATAAGATGGCGAGCATAATGACCGAAAGCGGTGAGGTGGTTAGTTTTGCAACTGAGTCCTGTTGAGCTTCGATTTCGGCACTACGACGCTGTCCCCAATACTTCAAACCCACGATTCCAAACAGCAAAAGAAGAAGGGCTGTACAACCAAGCGCATGACTCAGCTTTAAATCCCGGAGGATGGTATTTCGGTAGGCCTCCCAAGTTGTGATTCTATGCGGTAAAGCCTTCACTTTAAGTTGGGCGACTACAAACTTCTCTGCGGACTGAGCTTCTGAGAAAAACGGGTCGGACTCTTGCGCTTTGCGTAAAAAAGCCAGAGCGCGTCCCTTATTGCCAAGTTTGAATTCCGCAAGACCAAGATTATAATTGATCAGTGGATTTTGCGGTTCCCGCGCCCAAGCGGTCGAGAGCTGCTCTTTTGCGACATCAAATTTTGCCTCTTGATAAGCAGATAAACCCGCTTGGTAATTGGTATCTATGGTTGGAGCGCTGCTCTGACCATCTGAAAAAACAACAACTGTGGTAAGAAGAACTTGAAGCACGATTTGCATAATGAACATATCTTAGAGTGTAAGAAAACTCACAGAGAATTGTCCATGTTTTGACATGATGTCAGGGAGGAAAAAGTGGAATTGCTTGGTCATAGATTGCAGAAATCCCAAGAGACAGCTCAGAATATTGAAGAATTGGTTCAACAGGTTGAATCATTAGGAAAAGAAATTCGTGGACCTAGACCTCCTAACCCGGCACTAAAGAAAAGCTTCGAACAGATGCTCGAGAAATCAGCAAAATCTCGCGGTCGAGCTCTTTTTTATCCTTACATCGGGACAGGCATAGGGCGTGGGCCTTATGTAGAACTTGAAGATGGAAGCGTTAAGCTGGATTTGATTATTGGAATCGGTGTGCATTTGTTTGGCCACTCGTATTCTCCGCTTTTGAAAGCAGCACTTCGAGGTGCACTTTCCGACATTACCAATCAAGGAAATTTACAGCCGAACAAAGAGTATGTAGAACTCGGTGATAAATTGGTGGCGCTTGCAAGTAAAAACTCTCGCTTGAAGCATGCATGGCTTACCACCTGCGGTTCGCGCGCTAACGAAAAAGCGTTAAAGTTAGCCCGACAAAAAAACTCTCCTCGTAAAATGGTGATCGCTATGGAGCGGGCCTTTGCGGGTCGTACAACAATGATGGCAGAGATCACAGACAATCCTGAATATAAGCAGGGATTACCTGCTTACAATGAAGTTTTGAGAATACCTTTTCTCGATAAAAAAGATCCTGCGAGTGCAGAAAAATCCCTACGTGCGTTCAAAGACCATCTCGCTCGACACGGGAAAGATATTGCCGCTTTCATGTTTGAAATTGTTCAAGGTGAAGGCGGGTTCCGAGCAGCAACGCGAGAGTATTTGCTACCGATGTTAGAACTCTGTCGTGAAAATAAAATTGCAGTTTGGGTGGATGAAATTCAAACATTTTCTCGCACGGGCGAGCTCTTCGCGTTTGAAACATTGGGTATCGGCGAATACGTCGATATCTGTACCGTTGCTAAAGTTTTGCAAGTAGCCGCGACTCTTTACACAGAAGATTACAACCCAAAGCCAGGCTTGATTGCCGGAACATTTTCGGGTTCTTCCGCTGCGCTCTCGACAAGTCTTGAAGTGTTAAATCAGCTCATGATCGGAAATTATTTTGGTGCAAATGGAAAAGTTGCTCAGCTCAACAAAAAATTTACAGGAATGCTTCAAGACCTGGAGAGAGGTTCATGCAAAGATCTTTTAGAGGACTCAGGTGGGCTCGGGCTTATGATTGCGACCACCCCATTTGGTGGCAATAAGGATAAGGTTCAAAAACTTCTCAAAGTTCTATTTGAAAACGGGCTCATCAGCTTTGGTTGTGGCCGCGATCCTTATCGTATTCGATTTCTTGCTCCGATGATTCTCGAAGATCAAGACATCCAGGTAGCAAAAGAGATTTTAGAGAAATCTCTTCTTCAGGTGGCGAAAGAAGGATGATTGGAATTTCTTGAACGGTGCCGACGTTTTATCAGCGTCGAAAGCACACCTAATACTGGAAATGTAGATGCAGCACAGCTCGCGGCACAATGGTGCCGCGAGGCGGGCCTACATGTGAGCCTTCAGGAGGGTGTGATCGCGGGTGTAGCACAGATGAATGTCATCGCTCGTCCGGTAGAATCGCGCCCTAGTTCTGAGATTCTTTTTCAAACGCATTTGGACACGGCCAGTCCGGGTGCCTATAGCTTATGGACCGAGACCGATCGTAACCCCTTCAATGCAACAATCCACGGTGACCGCATTTACGGATTGGGAGCAGCGAATTCAAAACTTGATTTTCTCTGTAAACTCGAAGCAATCAAACAAATTGGAAACAAAAAGTGGAAGACCCCATTTGTTCTTGTGGGTACTTATGGCCAAGAAATTGGAATGTTCGGGGCAAAAAAAATTGTGCAAGAGGATATGGTTTCAGCTCAATTAGCCGTCATTGGCGAGCCTACAGATTTACAGCCGGTGCTCTCTTGTAATGGATCTGTTGTTGCGGAATTTTTTATTCCATTTTCTGAAGAAGAAAAAAACTATCGTTCAGAACACGAAAAAGCAGAAAGTACCGCGACCCAAAGTCGTATTTTTAGAGGAAAAGCTGCTCACTCCTCGACTCCCCACCTTGGTGAGAATGCGATTATGAAATTAGTTCGCTACCTCAATGATTTGCCTGAAAGTGTTGCGGTCCTCACAATTGACGGTGGAACTTTTCACAATATCGTACCTGAACAGGCGTTTATTGAGATCGATATGTCACGCGTCTTTACAAATAATATTGGACGTCGTTTTTTGAAATTGATTAAGGAAATGGAAAGCCTTTCGATGACCTTCCTAAACTTTCAAGACAATCAATTTGATCCGCCCACTCCTACTTTTAACGTAGGTGTGGTCAGAACTTATGAAGACGGAATTCAAGTGATGGTCAACCTTCGATTGACGCCATCCGTAGCGGAGCCCGCTTTACAAGAATGGCGAGCAAGAATTCGAGGGTTTTGCCAGACTTCAGAAATCCGTTTTCGTACGCGCGAATATAAACCTCCGGTGATAACAAGCGAAGATCGTTATTTAGTAAAAACCGCTCTCTCTGTATTAAAAAATCTTGGATGTGAAGCCCGCGGAATCAATAAATCTACGACAAATGAATCGAGCATCTATACCTCTTCGGGAATCGAAAGCTTAGTGATTGGGCCGGGCACGACGGTGGGTAACTCTCATGGGCCGAATGAACATAATAGTATTCAACAGCTTGAAATCGCCGTGAAGCTCTATGGAAAAATGATTGAAAGTATGTGTTTATGAGCTTTTTAATTCGAAGTGTTGATGAAAAAGATGTGGGGCAGTTAGTCCACTTGGCGAAGCAATTTGCTCTCCTGAACATGCCTCCAGATGAAACCATCTTAAAAGCTAAAATCAAAAGAAGTGTAAAATCCTTTGCGGGTGAACTTGACAAAGCAGATGCAGAATATCTTTTTGTTATTGAAGATACGGAAACAAAAAAAGTAGTGGCGAGCTCTCTCATCTTGGCCAAACATGGAACACCCGAAGTTCCACATAACTATTTTAAGGTTATGAAGAAAGAACGCTTTAGCCAAGATTTAGGTGTGGGCTTCATTCACACGATTTTACGTTATTGTCAGAACGTAGACGGACCTACAGAAATTGGCGGTCTTCTTGTGGATGCGGGTTATCGTCGTCGTCCTGAAAAACTGGGAAAACAAATCTCTCTCGTACGATTTATTTTTATGGGGCTTTGCCCAGAAAAGTTTGAAAGCCAAATCCTCTGTGAGTTAACTCCACCGCTAACAAAAGAAGGACGGAGTGAGTTTTGGGAATCGCTCGGGCGCCGCTTTACAGGTTTACCATACCAGGAGGCAGATAAACTCAGCCAGGTGAACAAAGAGTTTATCCAAACTCTTTTTCCAGAAGAAGATATTTATCTCACTCTTCTCGATTCTAAAGCACGCTTAGTTTTGGGCCGCGTGGGAGAATCGACTATGCCTGCAAAACATCTTCTTGAGAGTATTGGGTTTAAATATTTAAATGAAGTAGATCCTTTTGATGGTGGCCCCCATTACGGAGCAGCGCTGAAGGATGTATCTGTTGTTCGTCGAGGTAAAAGGCTTAAAGTTTCTGAAAAAGATCCAGAATCTTTAAACGAGCTCGGACTAGTTGGTGTTTATCGCGAAGCTCAGTTTCGCGGTCTCCAAACAGCGGCGATGATCCAAGGTCAAGAAATTTTACTTACGCGCGCTTCGCGAGAGTTTTTGACTTTAAAGCAAGGTGATGAAGTTTTCTGGAGTCCATACGGAGACGAAATTTAGGAGGGTTATGCAAAATCAGCCAATTCATTTTTTAGGGAATTACATCAACGGGAAATTTGTTCGCCATCAGAGGCCAGATACAGTTTGGGAAAACAAAAGCCCTGCGGATTTAAAAGATGTAACAATTAAAATTGAGGCGCAGCTGGATCAGGTAGATGAGGCCTGCATTGCCGCTAAAGACGCTTTCGAAGAGTGGTCGACTCTCAAGCAAGAAGATCGAAATCAGTATCTATTGAGACTTAAAGAATTATTTATTTCTCACGCAGAAGAGATGGCAGTTCTTATTTCTCGTGAAACCGGAAAGCCCCTTTGGGAAACAAAAACGGAAGCGGCTGCGCTTTCAAATAAAATTGACATTACGATTAACCAATCTTTGAAGCTCGTTGCGGATCAAGTCGTAGACAACGCACTTCCTGGTGTTACGGGAAAGATTGTTTATAAGCCTCGTGGGACAATGGCCGTTCTCGGTCCATTTAATTTCCCGGCGCACTTGCCAAATGGACATATCATCCCTGCTTTAGCTACGGGCAATACGATTGTTTTCAAGCCCAGCGAATGGACTCCGGCCGTTGGACAGTTTTTGGCCCAACTGATTGATAAGGCAAAATTTCCTCCTGGTGTTTTCAATCTTGTGCACGGTAAGGGCGATGTTGGCGAGCGACTTGTCATGCATGAAAAGGTGGACGGAATTTTATTCACTGGTTCTTATGAGGTTGGGTTTAAAATCAAGCAGGCAACGCTCGGCCATTATTGGAAAATTCTCGCACTCGAAATGGGCGGAAAAAACGCGTCCATCGTTTGGGAAGACGCCGATATGGAAAAAGCTATTTACGAAAACATCGTAGGATCTTTTTCTTCTACTGGCCAGAGATGCTCTTGCACGAGTCGCCTCATTATACATCGCAGTCGACAAGACGAATTTGTTTCGAAATTTTATGAGACAGCAAAAAAATTAAGTATTGGTCACTGGAATTCCATGTCTTTTATGGGGCCTCTTATCAACGAAGCGGCAGTTGAAAAATACATTCGCTTTCAGGGGATTGCGAAACGAGAGGGAAATGAAAGTTTGATGAGAGGCAAAGAGCTTGATACGCCTTATCAGGGTTACTACGTCACACCGAGTATCAACATTGTGAAAGAAGCTTCAGCTCAATCGATTTATCAAAAGAGTGAAATTTTTGGACCGAACGTGGCGATTTATACTGTCGATGATTTATCGGAAGCTGTGCAAATTGTGAACTCTTCGGATTACGGTTTGTCGATGGCCATTTTTAGTAAAGACAAAAACATTTACGAAGAAGCTGTAAGAAGATGCAATGTGGGACTTGTGAACTGGAATCGCGCCAGCGTAGGTGCAAGCTCAAGGTTGCCATTTGGTGGAACGGGCAAATCTGGAAACCATCAGCCATCGGCTCATTTTGCGGTTTATTATTGCACGACTCCTGTTGCGTGCCTTGAAGATACAAGTTCATTTGATCGAAATAAAATTTTACCGGGTATTCAATACGAGACTTGATGATGAGAAGAATAGTTTTAGCTCTTGTAGCGTTGATTGCTGGATGGTGTGCGGTTCTTCTTTTTATGGGACTGCAATTTATGTATTCCCCTGCGAATCCCGGGTCTCCGGACGTTATTTTTTCAGTTGAACCAGGGCCTTTTGCAAAAACAGCACAAAATTTAGCATCTCAAGGACTTACGAAAGATGCTTTTAAAATGCGCATGTTGGCTAAATTCACAGGCTATGCGAATAAAATTCAGGTGGGTGAGTACAAATTAGATGCAGGAATGACACCGATTGAAATCCTACAAGAAATTTCATCCGGTAAAACAATTCAATATCCCTTTACGATGTCCGAAGGGCTCAATATTTTTGAAATTGCCAACCTTATGGAATCTCAAAGTTTTGCAAAAGCTCAAGAGGTCATTGCGAAATGCTTCGATAAAAGTTTTTTTAAAAAATACTTAGGCGATGTGCATTCCTGCGAAGGTTATCTCTTCCCAGAAACTTACAATTTCAACAAGAGCATGTCCCTAGAGGCCAAGCTTGGTGTCATGATCAAAAAGTTTTTAGAAAGATATAAAGAGCTTGAGGTTCAATATTCGAATTTCTATCTTAATCGACATGAGATCGTTACGCTTGCGAGCATTATTGAAAAAGAAACAGGCGCGGATGAAGAGCGAGCTTTGGTCTCCTCTGTTTATCAAAACCGATTGAAAATTGGAATGCGCTTACAGGCAGACCCAACCGTTCTTTATGGAATGATGGATACCTCAAAGAAATTGGAAAACAATATTCGCAGAAAAGACTTACTCACGCCCAATCGTTACAACACGTATGCAATGAAAGGCCTGCCCTTTGGTCCTATTGCGAATCCCGGGTTTGCGTCGCTGAAAGCGGTGTTTACTCCAGCCACTGCAGACTACTTATATTTCGTGAGTAAAAATGATGGGACTCATGTTTTTTCAAAAGACTTTTCGGTGCACAGTGCCAATGTTCAAAGCCTGCAAAAAAATCCAGAGGCGAGAAAAGGTAAGTCTTGGAAAGATCTGGCGAAATCAAAGACTCAAAAATCTCCTCCACAAAAGTCTAGGACTCGTTAAAACGTCGAGTCTATCCTTAGTTTGCGCCTGTATATTCCGATGAGTTAACAGGTACTTACAGCACCTGAGGAGCTTGTGGCAGACGACAAGAAATCGGATCCTACGACAGAAAACTCTGGATCCGCAATACAACCTAAAGTGGTTAAGAAATTGAATTTGAATTCAATCACGGTGCTATTTCTTGCAGCTGATGAAAAACCGCTCATGCAGACGCAAAATTTTTTGAAGAAACGTGGATGGACTCCTCACTTTTGCGGAAATATCAAAAACGCCTTTGAAGACATTGCAATTAAAAAACCTGATTTTGTCCTCATCAGTTGGAATATACCGAATACGAACATTGTTAAGGTGGAACGAATGATTTCGGCTACTTTTAATCTACCATGCATCGTTTTTACTGAAAAAGTTCTCGACGGCAATTCGCAATCAACGATTTCGGGAAGTTCGATCAAGCAATTCATGCTAGCTCCCATTAGCGGTCCCAGCCTGCATATGAAAATTCGAAAAATTATCAAGCAGGGTGAAGAGGCGACGAAGGGAAAAGAAACTGTACGTACACGTGGGAAAATGAAAAGTGCAGTCGAGGAAAGAATTGAAGTAAAGTGTAAGCCGGAAGAGGTTCCTAAAGAGGGTGATTGGGAGCAAGTAGGTACATCTGATGATGGCGATCCTATTTGGATGTTGAAGACCAAAAAGAAATCAATCCACAAAGATAAAAAGGGCTCTTACGTATTCAAAGGCAAGGCTCCACCTGTCATGGGAGAAAATGGCTGGCAGATTCCAGAGGGTGGAACTTTAGGTTTTACCGAAATGGCACCTGAAGCCTTATTGTCGACGGCAAGTCCAGAGCACATGGAAGAAAGTGAAAACCGTCCATCGGTAGACTCGGTGGGTGAAGATAGGAAAGAAGGAAGCACTCGACGTACTCGTAGCTCTGACGAAGAAGACGAACCTTCAATGGACGCATATTCCAGTAAAGATGAGGAAGAAGATGAGGGCGGATCTGCCAGGGCTCAGTCTACGGCGCTCCCCAATGGTTTCTCGGAAGAAGAGAGCTCCGAATCAAAAGGCCCGGAAGAAGAGAGCGAAAAAAATCAACAGTTTTCGAAATCTGGTTCGGAAAAAAAACCAAAGCTGAATATCCGAACCTCTGAAGAGGCTAATGAAGAAACTGATGAAGAAAAGAGCGCTCGACAGAGCTCTAAAGAATTATCTAAGAAGGAAAAAGAAGAGCGCCAGCTCACCGTCAAAAAAGAAAAAGAAGAACGCGAAATAAAAAGAAAAGAAGCTGGGCTAAAACGTTTAGAGGAAAAGAAGGCCGCGCTCGATGCACGCGCGAAAGAAAAAGCTGAGGCCGAGGCGTTAAAAAAGCAAGAGGTCGAAAAGACAAGGCAAGCTGAGGAAGAGCGCCAAGCACGAGTTGCAGAAAGAGTTCTCGATAGAGAAAAGAAGAGAAGAGAAGAAGCTGAAGAAAAAGAGGGATCTGAAAAAAGTCGCACGCCTTCAAGCTCAGAAGAAAGCAAACAGAAATCAACCTTTGCTACAGGCGTGGAGTCTTCTGAGGAAGACAACTCTAAAGGACATGCCGGAACAATATCCGAAACCAAAGAAAAATCGTCTTTCGAAAGTAACCTAGAGGCACAAAAGAAAGAAAATGAAACCCCCTCTCGACAGCAAGCTTTGTCGGAAGAAGGGGGAGCAACTTTAGAGAAAGAGCGCCAAGGCGGATCTCTAGAGGCAGAAGAAAAAAAGAAGGAGATACTTAAAAGGACGATGCAAGAGAAGACTCGGGCACAACGCGAACAGCTTGAAAGGCTTGAGAAAGAAAAGCTTGAGCGCGAACAGGTTCAAGCAGCAAAGACACAGAGCGAAAGAGCGCAGGCAGAGGCCCAAGAAATCGAGGCAAAAAAGAAGCGAGATCTAACGGCCGCTCAAGAGATGGCACCAGCTACCGTCGAGGTTCAGGCACAGGGAGAGGCTATTCAGGCCACGGTTGATCCCAACCATGCGGACATGGTAGCAGAGCAAGGTAAGGCCAGTGACGGGATGCTTGTTAGGAATAAAACAAAACTTTTTGGCAAACGTGCAGATTCTGTTTTTGCTGAATGTGTTGTGAAAGCTCTTGAATCCACCATCATCTCTGGAGTTGAGGGTGAAAAAGTCATTCCTCTTAAGTTGTCTCAGACCATAGATTGCATCCCCATCAACTCAACAAGATTTAAGGGCATACTTATTTATTCATCAAGCGGTGAAACTCCGCTCGGCCCAGAATTTACTCGCTCAATGAAGAACTTTCTTTTAGAGCAGATGAATGCACGCGGCGAAGATTTAAAAGATGAGGGCGAACTCACACTTTCAATCGCGGCCTTTGAGTTTGTGCAAGTCGCCAGTGAATTTGCTGAATTTTTAACTGTGACATCTCATGCTGGTGCAGAAATTGGTATGGCCTTTATTCAGAGTGAAGGTGTTTTCCCAGCTTTAAAATCTAATGAAGAGGGGATGGTCTCTGTGGAAGTACAGAATGTGGACCCTGGCGAGCCAGTGGGATTTGATGCTTACATCCATCTACCCTTGAATAAAAAATACGTAAAGTACGTGAAAAAAGGTGGAACCCTAGAGGCCAAGCGCAAAGACAATTTAGCAGAGTTTTCTTATAAGCACTTTTACGTGAAAGACAATGAAGTAAAAGAGCTCAAGGGCCATTGTGCATCTGCTTTTGTGCAAAGAATGGTGAGACAATTCACAGGAATGGTTCAGCCAAAGGCGTCTTAGTACGCCTTTGTGACCTTCTGAAACAACTTTGTTTCTTCATTAAATTTAAAAACATTCAAATGTGCCGTAAGATTGTGATCAACAGTAGGGGAGACGATTTCGAGGCGTTGGTCTCCATCAACATCGTCGACCGCTAAATTGGTGAATTGTCCGTTAATAGAAAAATAGCTATCGCGGTTTTCGCTTAAGGTGATCGTATCAATAAGAATGCGAGTTCCTGAATGAGTGGGAACATACACTTCTAGGAAGAGTCTATCTCCAGCTCTGATCTTCACAACTTGCACGGGAGTACCATCACCCAAAATATCACCGACGACGGTGGAAAGAATCTCGCGTTTTTCTGATAAAAATAAACCCTGAACATGTGCGCGTGATGGTGAGTGGAGAGCAATAAAAATTCCGGTGAAGCTCAAGGCAGAAAGTACGAAGTAAGCAAGTCTTTGCATAGTGTCCCCTTTTTCTTATTTACATTACAAAAAACGGACCATAATTATTTTGAAAGTTGAAATAAAACTGAGTGTTTTCAGCTATTTACGATGTGTACAGAGTGTCTCTATTTTGGGCGTTGTAGGGAAAGTGAGTGAGACCGAAAGATTCTCAAAATGAGACTGAGATAACGATTTGAAAAGACAGCTATTTTTCAATTCCTGCAGAGGAATACGAGAACATGAGCAGCTGTCAAAAAAGTACCATCTTTTTATGTGAGTGTTATTGTGAGCTATGCCTTATTTGCTTTCTGTAGGTGCGAACCTTTTCTTTAGTATCGCTTCGATCTACTTCGCCATTTTCTCAAAAAGGACCTCTGTACTTTGGATGAATCTCACCAAAACGGGTGTGGCACTTATCTCTGCGGGACTCGTCCTTCTGATCTCCCGTCCTGACTGGTGGCCGGGGATCAATCACGCTTCGCCATTTCTTTTGAGTGGGATGATGGGTCTGGGCTTAGGCGACTTTTTTATGCTCCTCGCATTTTTCCGCATAGGAGCTTCCCGCACACTTATGCTTTGGGGTTTTCAACCTATTGTTGTGGGGATTGGATGCTATTTTATTTTTGGCGACGTGCTGGGCCTTTGGAAGCTGGTCGCGATTCTTTTTATGATGTGTTGTCTGTTCACGTTTAGTTACGAGGGATTTAAAGAAAAAGGTCATTGGGAGTTTTTGGGTCTTTTGTATGCGCTTATTGGTATGTCTTTAGATGCGAGCTCAGTCGTCCTGACCAAGTGGGCATTTGGTCAGGCGCCTTTGATCGTACCGTTACAAGCACAGCTCTTAAGATGTAGCGGTGCTCTTTTTATTTTAGTCGTACTTTATTTTTTAAAATCAGGGCGCTATTGGGCGATGTGGAAAGAAATGCCGGCGCAAGATCGTGGGCTTATTTTTGCGGCAAGCTTTCTTGGAACTTTTCTTTCCCTTTTTTTATCTCTTACCGCAATTCAAACAGGTCACTTGCCATCAATTGCTGCGATTGGTGTGACATGTCCTCTTTTTACAGGAATTTTTGAACACTTCTATGAAAAAAAATGGCCCAACGCTACTTTTTTAGCGGCGACACTGTTTTTTATTGTCGGCTTTGCTATGCTGATGTCAGATCATTATTAGGAGCCGCGATGGATGTTTTTGAAGTCATAGAAAAAAGAAAATCTATTAGAAAATACAAGAACACGCCTATTCCTTCGGCACTTTTAGAAAAAATTCTGCAAGCAGGTATGCACGCACCCTCTGGAAAAAACAGGCAGAACTGGAGATTTTTCGTCGTTTCTGGAAAAAAACGAGACGAATATTTAAGGCTTTCGCAAAAATCTTGGCTTGGCATTAAGGATATCCTCGAAAAAAAATTAAAACCTTCTCTTTATCAGTTTACTGAGCGATTTTTTTATACGCTCGGTGAGGCGCCCGTAATAATATTTTGCTATTCCGTGAACTCCCAAGAGGAACGATATCATACGAGCATCGGATCGGTTTATATGGCTGTTCAGAATATGATTTTAGCCGCGGTAGCCTCTGGTCTCGGAACCTGTCCGATGGGAGCTCCACTTGAAATCAAAGACGAAGTGGATCGCTTTCTTAATATAGACCAATACCGAAAAGAAGAAGATGGAGACATGGAGCTTCTATGCGCTTTGGTGCTGGGCTATCCAGATCATGAGCCGCCGAAAGCGGCTCGACAAACTGACAAAAGAGTCAGGTACATTCAAGATTAATTAAGCGAGATAAATGAAATAAGCCTTCCGGTTCCACCCTCTCTTCGAAAAGAAAAAAAATCGGGATCAGAAAAAGTGTCTTTTTCTAGAGAGAAGAAACTCTTTAAATCCCCACCGTCTTCCACAAACTGATCCTTCACGATTGAAAGTAAATCCACATATTTTTTATTAGGATCTGAGTGCGGCAATACAAATTGTTGGCCCCCTGGAGAAGCGAAGGAAAGTCTCTGGGCAACGTCAGCTCCAACTTCAAAAGATTTTTTTGAGATATGAGGACCTGAGAAGCACATAACCTCTTTTGTGGAGAGTCCGTGAGTTTTCATCTGCTGAAGGGCGGCATTAAGAATACGAGTTTCAACACCTTTCCACCCAGCATGAAGTGCTGCCACGTAACGTGTCGGTGGGTGATAAAGTAAGAGCGGAATACAGTCAGCCGTATGTATGCCAAGAGGAAAAAGAATCTCTTTTGTCCAATGCCCATCCGCCTCTTGTGGAGCGAATAGGGGAACGGCTTCAACAACCTGCGGCCCATGAACTTGCTTTAGAAAATAAATTGAAGGGATAGAAAAAATCTCTGAAAGCATTTCTGGTTGAGCTTTTTTGTTACTAAAAAACACAAGGGCGCCCGGGACTTCATACTGCCAGCCAATAACTTCTTTTTTGAAGTAAATGGTTTTTAGCGGGTACAAGACTTAAGCCCTCTCTGCTAGAGATTTCTGTAAATTTAAAAAGCTTACGGGAGCTACTGCTTTAAATTGAAGTTCTTTTTTTGTAGTTGGATGAACGAACCCCAATTCACCCGCATGTAACGCAATTCCTTTATAGGTTTCAATTGCTTGGAGAATGTTTTTATAACGAACCATTCGGTCATAGCGTTGAGGACCGTAAATAGGATCCGAAATGATGGGGTGACCGAGTGAAGACATGTGTACACGAATTTGATGAGTACGACCCGTTCGCAGCTTCAGTTCAATTAAAGAGGCAAGCGGGGCATAGCTTGTAAGCAGTCGATACTCGGTAGAAGAAAACTTTCCATTTTTCACTACCACTGCAAATTTCTTACGGTTTCTTGGATCTCTGCCTATGAAAGTTTCAATCTTCATCTTTTGTTCTTTTGGAACTCCCAAGATAAGAGCTTGATAGACTCGATGTACGGTGTGTTGGCGAAACTGTTCAGATAAAGCTTCGTGGGCCCTATCATTTTTTGCCACTACAAGAAGCCCACTCGTATCTTTATCTAAACGATGTACTATGCCGGGACGCTTTTCATGGAAACCCATAGAGAGGTTTTTGGTGTGATGAATAAGGGCATTTACTAACGTGTCTTTTTCGTGCCCTTCGGCTGGGTGAACTACAAGTCCTGCTGGTTTGTTAATAACAATAAGATGTTCGTCCTCGTAATGGATATCGAGAGCTAAGTCTAAAGGAGTAATTTCGGAAGACGATATGGAAATTTGAATGGTGTAGCTTTCACCAAGGGCAGTTAGTCGAGAAGACTTTACCGCCTTTCCATTCAGAGTAACCCACCCCTGATCAATTAACTTTTGGGCTCGTGATCTTGTTCGTATTTCTTCATGCGTGGAAAGCACTTTATCAAGTCGCATGTTAGAAAGCTCTTCGGTGATGGAAAATAAGATGTCAGTAATCACTTTTCACGTGATTGCTTAAAAAATTTCATGAAAGAACCAACTACTTGTTTCTCATTAAGGTTGAGTTGACGAGCTATCTGTGCCACAAACCCACGCACAAACACAGAGGCTGGCAAGGAGTGAAAATCATTTTCTTCGATGGCGACTAAATAGTTTCTGCCTACGCGAGACGCTTTAGAGAGTTGATCTAAATCTACATTCTTATAAAGACGAACTTTTTGAAGAAACGTCCCATCAAAAACTTGTTGGTTTTTGATTTCATCTTCCATAGCAGGATTAATGGTGTAATGACCAAAAGCAGTTCGATCAATATTAGGATCTTGCACTCCAGGGTTTTTCTTTTCGTCAGTGCCCTTTTTTTGGTTCTGTGAAGGCGCGTGATTATTATTGGAATCAAGAGTTTGTGCCGCTGGCTGTGTAGCTCTTAATTTATCGTCGTACTGTCTTCTCTTCAGAGGATTACCCAAAACCGCGTAGGCATCTTCAACGATACGAAGAAGTTCTTCCGCCTCTTCTTGAGTAAAAATAGAATAAAGGGCCGGGCTGTCAGAAGAATATGTCTGTTTGGCTCTCAGGAAGGCCTGATGAATTTCTTCGTGAGGAGCGTCAGGTGCAACCTCAAGAACTTCATAAAAATTCTGGGTGAAGCTTTTGATATCAAGAGCGTTGTTCGACTGCATATTACCAAACCCTTAAGACACTTTTTTAAATTGTTGCCCAGGCATTTCTGCGATGTTGGGCTCAGCAAGCGTTCGTGTCATCTTAAATAAAGCAGAGGTTAAATTACTAAACGGCAAAGCAGACACGAGAGGTTGCTTCTTTCTTAAAGATTGCCAGGCTGTATTATCAAAGTCAATGGAGCCAGCGTAGTCTAGTTTTACACCAAAGTATTTTAGACAAACACTTTTCATAGCATTTCCGAGATCACTCTCGTGATGAGAGCGAGTTTGATTCAATATAAGTTTCAAATGAAGTTCGTCGAGCTGTGTTCTAAGCGACTTCCCTTCTAAAGGATTCACCGAAGAAACGTATTTAATTAAATCCGAAGGAGTCCTGATCCCTAATTTATTTTTTTGATCCATAGCCTCATCGATAATGCTTTGGATACTGAGGTTGTCTTCTGCATGACGAAGCTTTCTATAGAACGCCGTTTTAATAAAACGGTAAGCATTCTCAATGGCAGTTGGTTCAGGGGTGGTAACGACAATCGACTGATCTGCCGCAATGAAAAAATCCATCGTGGCTTCAGAAGTACCAGCACCCAAATCTAAAAAAATCAGACCGTGAGGTAGAGCGCGGATGGCTTTAATGATTTTTTCTTTTGTTAAGCTTGTAAGCTCGGTTACATTAAGGGCATCGTTTGCGCCGCTGATAAAAGAAAGATTTGGAATATTACTCTCAGTAATGATGTTTTCGAGATGAGGAATGCGTCCAGAAATAAAATCGCTAAGGCTATGTTTAGGATTTGGACTTCCTAAGCATGTATGCAAATTGGCTCCGCCAAGATCTAAATCAATGACTACAACCTTATGACCGAGCTGAGCCATGCATACGGCAAGATTAGAGCAGAGAAAACTTTTCCCTATACCGCCCTTTCCGCCTCCGAACGCCCAAATGCGGGGAGTACCCGGAGAAAGGTGAGCATTCGGATAATTCAATATTTTGCTCGAAGCCGATGTATTGCGCACAAAGAAGCCCTATATTTTTTGATCAATTTTTTAAGTTAGGAGTTGCAACTTCTTGCAGGCCCCCAGCTTTCAATTTCTCTTCGGCCTCTGACGCACGTAAATAAAGGGGATTTATGCTTTTCCAATCAAGAAGTTGCATTGATTTTTCGTTGATATTTACCAACTGGCTTAAGGACGTTGCCGCTGGATAATCGTCCAGATCCTTTCTTCGAAGAAGGAGGCTTTTAAGGGAAGGTGAGAACAAATCTTTATAAAGTTCATAACCATCACCCAGACAAAGGGTGGGCTCTTTGATGTGTGACTCAATTTGAGATACTTCTGTACAAAGCGGACCAGTCGTTGGATTAAGGACACCGTTTGAATTTTCAAATTTTTGAAAAAAAACAAGATTCTTTTGTGCATTCACGAGCGCGATGACGGGAGTTTTTAAAGGAGCCGTTTGTTGGGCTAACACATGCAGTGAATTGAAAACGAGAGCGGGCTTTCCTAAAGAAAAACACAGCGCCTTCACGCAGTTAATTGCTACGCGAATTCCAGTAAAACGGCCGGGACCGTGGCTGGTAGCGAACAATTCAATCTGATCTAAATTGATGTGAGCATCTTTTAAGCAAGATTCGATGGCTGGCAAAAGAAGTTCGCTATGTTGAGTGGCGCCGACAAAGCCTGGTTGTGCGGCTGTGATTTGATGGCCCGGACGAAACGACCAAGTTTTTGAAGCGAGCACTTGATCGTTTTGTGAAATGATTAAGCTTCCTACCGGAGAACTACATTCGATAGAAAGCGTGCGCATGAAATCCTACAGTCCAATCACGCGGCTGATGTCGTTGTAGAGAGCAATAACCATCAATCCTAAAAGCAACACGAGCCCCACTTGCTGAGCCATTTCCATTTTTTGCATACTTAACGGAGCACCTCGTAAAGCCTCAACGGTGAAGAACACGAGGTGTCCACCATCGAGTACGGGTACTGGCAATAGATTTAAAACGAAAAGGTTAATAGAGATAATCGCCATGATTTTTAAAAACGGCGAAAGACCAATCTTAAAAGTTTCTTTGGCGAGCTGACCAATCATAATCGGTCCACCGATAGATTTAACGGAGACGCGCGCTTGAAAGAGGCGCAGGAAACTCAGGCAGATCGTTTTTGTCCATACCCAACTATTTACGGCACCGATAGAAATTGCCTTAATGGGATCTTTTGTATTTTCAAGAAATGTTGAAGGTGCGGCATTGGCAATTGTTGGTTGAACTCCAATTGCGTAAGACTCTTCTTCTTTTCCGGTAGGAGCCATTTGTTTTACTTTTCTCGGGGCGATTTTATAAGAACGCTCTGTTCCATCTCTCAAAACAACGACATTCAGAGGAGCGCTTTCACCGTCCTTGTAAGAACGAACGATACCGACCAACTGAGTCCAATTCAAAATTTTGGTATCGTTAATGGAGATAATTTTATCCCCTTCACGTAAGCCAGCCTCTGATGCTGCCGAATCGTTCACAACTTTTGAAATGAAAAGATCCGCCGGCAAGAGCCCAAGTCTCTCGAGAGCGTTTTGTCCAGAAGTGGCAGACTCAATATCTGCCAGTGCAATTTCAACAGTCTTCTTTTCTGTTTTTTCAAAACCACGCTCAATTTCAAAGATGAAGCTTTTTTTGTTTTTCTGCTCAAGGATAATGCGCTCTAAATCAATCCAACGTTCTACGGCCGCACCGTTGACGGAAGTGATAATATCTCCGGTTATAAAGCCCGCAGCACCCGCTAAGCTCGTTGGATCTTGCAAACCGACAACACTCGCTTTTGAATAGTAAACGAGGCCTTCAATGTCTCCCACAACCTGTTCGCTACTAATCACATTTTTATTTGGAGCAGAGGCTGGAGTCGCCACAACTTTTTCAACATTTCCATTTGGATAACGAGAAATTTCAAACTCTAAGTTTTTGCCAATAGAAGATTTGATCATTTGATCTACGTCATCCCATTTGGCAACTGGCTGGCCATTGACTTTTAAAATAGAGTCACCAGATCGGAAGCCCGCCTGGTGGGCTGCCGTGTTCTCTTCAATATCACCAAGGCGCGGGAGAAGAACCATCTCACCAACAATAGCAATGGCAATAAATAAGAAAAAAGCGAAAAATAAATTCATGAGTGGACCAGCAAGTACGATACCGATGCGTTGACCCACCGGCTTATGATTGAAAGAAAATTGTTTTTGGTTTTCTTCAATGGGAGCTTTCGGATCATCACCGAACATTTTAACATAACCACCAAGCGGAATGATCGAAAGACAATATTCAGTGTCACCGCGACGAAATTTGAAAATCTTTTTTCCAAATCCTAGGCTGAAAACTTCGACACGAACTCCGAAATATTTTGCGACTGCAAAATGTCCGAGTTCATGCACAAAAATAAGTAGCCCGAGGAGAATTACAAGTGGAACAACAAAAGAGACGCCTTCTTGAAGATAACCAGTTAAAATTTCCATAGATTTATTCTATATGGGAGAGGTTCGCGCGGGCTAGCAATTTGTCATTGGGAATTACAATTGAAGTATTAATGCGGTGCTTTGATAAGGAGATGCGAAACGAACCAGTAAAAAAATGGAGCAGACCAATAAACACCATCAAGCCGATCCATAAGTCCGCCATGGCCGGGCATAATTTGCCCACTGTCTTTTACGTGAGAGGCACGCTTCATCAAAGACTCGACCAAGTCTCCCGTCTGGGCCAGTAGCGAAATAACCACACCAAGAATCAAAAAAGCCACAAGACTTTCAGACAAGTACCAGCCGACGGCAAGGGAGGTGAGTGTTGTTGCAACCAAAGCAGCGAGAGATCCTTCCAAAGATTTTTTGGGAGAAATCATTTCGACGAGCCGTGTTTTCCCGAACTTCATTCCAAAAAGATAAGCCGCTGTGTCGCCAATAAATACAAGTGCGAGAAAGAAAACAAACCAAAAAATATCGTCTCCCCAATAAAGAATTTGCATTGCAAAAATGGGGAGCCACACGCAGTAGACAATTCCAAACCCCTTTGCGAGAAACTGAAAATACAGCTGTTCGACGGTTACTCTTTGGGTACGAGCTCGATAGAACAGAAAAAGAGTTAACGTAAAAATCGCAAAAAGAACCGTCAAGGGATTGAGCCAAAATTCAAAATGCATAAAGTAAAGAGCGATGGTTGAAACCGCAAAGAAAGCGACACGATCCACAAAATCTGGAAAATGAAGCCGACCGTATTCAAAAATTACGCGTAGGACGGCAAGGGCACTGAGCAGAGCAAGACCATTTCGTTCACCTACGTAGTAGACAAGCAAGATAAGTGCGATCGCCACGGTGGCCGAGGCAATACGAAGGGGAAGACCTGTCATGTCGTCACTTCCAGCTGAACCTGATGCGAAGTTTTTCCATATCTGCGTTCGCGCTTTTCGTAGGCGCCGAGAGCTTTCTCTAACTCTGTAGAGTCAAATTCGGGCCAATTTTTTTCGGTAATATAAAACTCGCTGTAGGCGGACTGCCAAAGTAAAAAGTTAGAAATACGAAACTCTCCGCTCGTGCGGATCACCAAATCCGGGTCCGGAAGATAAGAAGAGTTTAAGTGAAAGGCAATCAGGGACTCACTCACGTCATCAGAAGAAATTTTTCCGGATCTCACGTTGAGGACAATTTCTTTTACAGCTTCGGTGATCTCTTTTCGACTTCCGTAGTTCACTGCGAAAGTAAGTACCATGCCGGTATTTTCTCGGGTGACTTCAATAGACCTTAAGGTTTCACGACGAACACCCTCAGGAAGCTCCTCAACATTACCAATGACTCGAAATTGGATATTGTTTTTAATCAGGGTTTCGCGTTCTTTACGGATATTTCGCTCGAGGAGCTTCATTAAAAAGAAAACTTCCTCTTGAGGTCTGAGCCAGTTTTCGGTGCTAAAAGCATAAAGAGTGAGATACTTAAGTCCACGCTCAGCACAAGCCGTGATGGTAGATCGGGCAACCCGAGCTCCTTTAAGATGTCCATAGTTGCGTGGGCGATTTTGCTTTTTGGCCCAGCGACCGTTTCCATCCATAATGATGGCAATGTGAGTTGGCATGGACATGCTTCAAGATCCCCTAAACGGTCATGATTTCTTTTTCTTTATCCGCCGAAATCTTATCGATTTTTTTGATGTAATCGTCGGTCATTTTCTGAACGTCTTCAGCGAAACGCTTTTCTTGATCTTCAGAAACTTTTTTCTCTTTTAAAAGCTTTTTGCCTTCTTCGTTGGCATCACGTCGAGCCATACGAACAGCGACGCGAGCGTCTTCCACTGTTTTTTTCATATTTTTAACAAGGTCTTTACGGCGCTCTTCAGTGAGATCGGGAAGTTTTAAGCGAATGACTTTGCCATCGTTGATAGGACTCATGCCGAGATCGCTTTTCACGATAGATTGTTCAATTTCTTTCAACATTGGGGCTTCCCATGGAGAAATTAAAAATGAGCGAGCGTCGGGACATGAAAGAGCGGCCACCTGATTCAGTGGAGTCATATTACCGTAGTAGTTCACACGAATCGGGTCGAGCATAGCGACTTGCGCACGCCCAGTGCGAACTTTTGAAAGTTGTTGGTTTAAAGATTCAATGGATTTATCCATTGCCTGTTTTTTTGCGTTCTTCACTTGGTCTAACATAGTTAACCTCCGACAACGATGGTGCCAATAGGGTCACCGTTAAGAATCCTTTTGATGTTCCCTTTCGTCTTCAAATTGAAGGTGACGATAGGAAGATTATTATCCATGCAAAGACTGATGGCCGTAGAGTCCATCACTTTGAGCTGCTGTTGAAGTACTTCGATGTAGGTCAGTTGGTCATACTTCTTGGCATCTTTAAATTTCATTGGGTCTTTGTCGTAAATGCCATCTACTTTTGTTGCTTTAAAAATTGCATCCGCGTTGATTTCCATCGCACGAAGAGCTGCCGCTGTATCTGTTGTAAAATAAGGATTTCCTGTGCCCGCAACAAAAATCACGACACGGTTTTTTTCTAAGTGACGAATGGCTTTTCGGCGAATGTAAGGTTCAGCAATCTCGGCCATCGCGATGGCGGTCTGAACTCGTGTCTCAACGCCCGTTTTTTCGAGAGCGTCTTGAAGCGCCAGACCGTTAATGCAAGTCGCGAGCATGCCCATGTAATCTGAACTTGCGCGATCCATCCCCTCGGCAGAAGCGGCAACACCCCGAAAGATGTTTCCAGCTCCAATGACGATGCCAATCTGGATGCCTTGAGAATAAACTTCAGCAATTTCCTGAGCGATTTGGGTAATGGTCGAGGCGTTAATTCCAAAGCCCGAGTCAGTAGCCAAAGCCTCACCACTCAGTTTTAGTAAAATTCGTTTGTATTTCGTGGTGGAGGCCATTGTTTTTTTACCCCGTTAGTTTTTAACACCTGCTTGAGCAGCTACTTCTGATGCGAAATCATCTTTTTTCTTTTCGATGCCTTCGCCAAGTTCAAAGCGTACAAAACGACGAATCACGATGTTTTCACCGATCTTCGCAATTGTCTCATTCAAAAGATCCTTAATAGAGAGATCAGGATTTTTCACAAACGCTTGGCTCATGAGACACTTATCAGAAGACCATTTTTTAATTTGGCCTTCAACGATACGTTCAATCATCTCTGCTTTTTTGCCAGCTTCCTGAGCTTGTCCAATAAAAATACGACGTTCTTGTTCGACAGCTTCTTGAGGAAGATCTTCTTGCGAAACGCAAAGTGGATTTGTCGCAGCAATGTGCATGGCGATGTCTTTTGCAAAAGCTTGGAACTGCTCCGTTTTAGCAACGAAGTCAGTTTCCGAGTTGATTTCTAAAAGAACGCCAATGCGGCCTTCACCGTGAATATAAGAAGTGACAAGGCCTTCCGCAGCTACGCGACCTGCTTTTTTAGCGGCCGCGCTCAAACCTTTTTTGCGAAGCCATTCTACAGCTTCGTCAAATTTGCCCGCAGTTTCCTGGAGGGCTTTTTTGCAATCCATCATTCCTGCGCCAGTACGCTCGCGCAGTTCTTTTACTTCAGCTGCACCAAATGACATGATTATTCCTCCTCAGTAGCAGGAGTTTCGTCTTCTGGCTTATCAAGTTCGGCAGCGATTTCCACTTCTTCTGCCAATCCAGCTGCCACAAGCTTACGAGCTTTCTTAATAACAGTTGGTCCGCCTTCAGCGCGCTGAGGACGTTCTTTCTTTGCGAACTTCTGTTCTTTTTCAACATCAGATTGTTTGTCTGTGCTTGAACGAAGAGTGAGTTCGTATTCTTTTGCACCTTCAAGGTAGGCCTCAGCAATTAAATTTGCGAAAAGCTTAATCGAGCGAATCGCATCGTCATTTCCTGGAATTGGGAAATCAATCGCCGAAGGATCTGTGTTTGTATCAGCGATACCAACAACAGGAATTCCAAGACGTTTGGCTTCTGCAATAGCGATGTGTTCTTTTTTAAGATCCACGACAAACATAGCCGCAGGAGGATCGCGCATTTCGCGGATACCTTCTAGGTACTCATTCAATCGGACGTACTCTTTTTCAAGAATCGCGCGCTCACGTTTGTTGAAGTAATTCATTTCGCCCTTTTCTTTCATGATGTCTAATTTCTTAAGGCGATCGATGCTCATTTTGATCGTAGAAAAATTTGTGAGTGTTCCGCCGAGCCAACGTTTTGTTACGAAGAACTGGCCAGATTTTTTTGCGGCTTCAAGAACAGGCTCAACCGCTTGTTTCTTTGTTCCAACAAAAATAAATCGTCCACCTTGAGCGGCGATATTTTTTGTAAACTCAATCGCTCTTTGTGCACCAAAAAGTGATTTTTGAAGATCGATAATATGAATACCACTACGAACTCCAAACACATAGTTTTTCATTCGTGGGTTCCAACGTTGAACCTGATGTCCGAAGTGAACTCCGGCGTCCAACATTTCTTTCATTGTGATCTGGACATTGGATTTCGACGAAGCGTAATCCTGCGTTTCGGTACCTTGTACCATAGGGCCTCCTTATTCTGGTTTTTCCTCCCCCTCGACGATGCGGCTGTCTCACGCTTGCGTTAGGCTTAACCTTACGCTTTGCGCAATACAATCACCAGCGGAGTATCAAGGGGTGTGTATTTGGGCTTTATGCCCATGTTTGACTGGCAGAGGTAACATGTAGGCCCTCGATCTTCAAGGGTAATTCCCTTGGGAACGCGCTTTTTACCCCTCTCTTGTTAAGTTTCTAGACTGGACCACCGAAAGGCTAGGTAGGAACTCAAAAGGCAGGCATCTTGTATGGCAAAAATAGCGTTCTTTTTGGTCGCCCTTTTTCTCGTATTCCCATCCCATGGCCAAATTTTTAATCCCCGCGATACCGCTTTAAGGAAGTCCTTCGAAGAGCCGCTCTCAAAAGCCAAAAAGAAAGAAGATCGCCGCAAAGAGGTGGAACGTCTTGTGGATTCGTGGACCGATATACGATTTATGGCGTTTTTTATCGTTGGGGCGCCTCATCTCTATTTAAACCCAGAGAATGTGCACACAAGCTCTAAGGACTTTCTCGAGTTTCTCCACGATCGCTATAACAAAAACTCCAAGCAAATCTTTGTTCGCAAGCTTCAAAATAATATTTTAAAAGGCCAGACGGAGGAGCTCGTTTGCCATCTCATCGTGACCGCGAAGAAAAAGTTTCCCGAAATGAAGGTGATGTTGGTTGGCCATAGTTACGGTGGCTCTGGGGCGGTTCGTATCGCCAATTGTTTAGATCAAAATCGTACCTACCTTGAGGAATTAGTGACGGTGGATACCGTAAAGCGACCTGTGGATATAGGCGTGGATGTGTGGGATATTCCATGGGCTGTGATTGAAAATTTTCATTTCCACCAGAAACACGGAATTTTTCGAGGACCAAAAGCGAATCATCGTCCTGACGGCTCAACAGAAGGTATTGAAAGTTATCGACAATTTATTATGAAGGGTGTTTTCAACCCTCACATGTATACGTTCACGAATCTCGTTCGTTATCAAATTCTCCAAACACTCGCGCTTCGTGTTTTTGAACCGAGTGCCGAGCATGATTTTGCTTTTCGAACGACACTTTGGTCTTATCTCGAAAAACATCCGTTAGAATAATTAAATGGATAAATCCGCTTGATGGGGGGAGCTTCGTTTCAGCTCTCTCAATGTGGCGAGAGTGACTGTGTGGGCACGAGTGACGGCACCGATCATGTTTGGTACTGGCTCGAGCATCGAAGAAGCGAGATGGAAATTTTTAACTCCGGTCATTGCCGAATCTGATTCATTTTTCCCACCCAAGGTTCCATGACTTTTTGGAGTGACGAGAACTTTTTCCTGTTTGGAATCCAAAGCCGTAGGATAAGATTTCAGAATTAATTTTTTCATTTCACGAAGAGCAGATGCGGTTTCTTCTTCGTCGGCTTCAAAGCCTGGCGCAAAGGTCAGCCAGTGGGAGTGCTGTGTTCCATCTGCTAATTCATGGAAATGTCCCAGCACCACTCGCGGTTCTTCGCCAGGACCTACCAGAACATTTAGTCCTGGTTGAGCCGCGATGGGAGTTGTGTGTCTGAGCTCTAAATTGATCGAAGTCCAAAATTTTGTTTTGGTCAAACGCTGACGAGTTTTTCCGGGCAAGATGTTAGCGGGAAGTAAAGTTTCGAGAGCCATTGGGTGGCCGGCAAAAATCACACGCTGAACGCGAATTTTTTTGTCACCATTCACGATGAGACTTTTGATTTCGTCGTTTTCGACTTCTAGTTTCGTCACGCTTGAGCGAAGGAGCAGTTTTCCCTGCAGACCTTCGAGCAATGAGGCTGGCCATGTGTGCACAGGCTGGCTGGGACTTAGAAGCTTTGTCTGCAAATAGTAATCGAGCACTTCGCGGTCAGGAGGAGTTTTCTCTCCAAACCCCACGAAAGGTTGAAAGCTAAAAGAGTCGCCGGACTTACTCCAAGTCATCAGAGAATTTTCTTTTTCTTCAAACTGAATTCCGAGAAGTTGATTCATAATTTGAGTGAAGTCTTGGGTCTCTTGCTGAGCAATGGCGGGGATTTGTTTTAAGCCGTAGTCACAAAATCCAGCACCTTTTGCGAGTCCGCGTACGGAGCCACCGAAATCGGAATGAGCTTCAATCACAACGAAATTCATCATTCCGTTTTTGGCGAGGGTTTGAGCGGCCACACATCCCGCAAGGCCAGAACCAATAATTGCAATATCGTATTCAAACTCTTTCATTAAGGGTGCGTCCTTTTGTAAATCAATTGCGCACCCTCAAGAGTCGCGAACTCAGAGGATCTTTTCAAGACAAAATGTGATGACCCTAAGCATTGTTCGTGCAGGCCGCTTTGAGTTTGGGTTTCGCTGCATCCAAGCTGCGATAGAAGGGGAAATGTCGTAGTATTTTTCGATGAAAGTTTGGCCAATTTTATTTTTTGAAAGCCAATCGTCACGAAAACGGCGTAAAAGCTGAACTTCTACAGCCTCGGGACTTTCGAAGGCGGCGGTGGCGATAAAACAGCCTTTTCTTTGAATCCCAAACTGCTTTTGAAGATTTCTGAAAATTTCCGGATTTCTTGCTTGTTTTGTGTAAGCAATCGCGTTCTTGGAAAGTTGTACGAGAATGGAGCTGTGAGGTGCGAAAAGAAGAAGTTTCTCAATAGATTTTTGCAGACGGTCTGCATAGTTCCCACCCGAATCATAGATGCGTACGAGGTCCCAGTACACGGTAGTAATTACGGTGAGTTCTTTTTGACGGGCTTTGTTTTTAAAAACATCCGGTGTTAATTTCCCTGCCGGAATTTCATAAATTACTTCGAGAAGTTTGAGATATTTTTCATAGAGAACAGCTGCCTCGGTGTATGACTTATTAGTCATATGCTGTCTGGCTTGTTTAAGAAGGACCACGCGGTTTCGCCACATATTCATGCGGTGTTGAGCGCGAGCTTGTTCTTTCGCTCGTAACTGTGCGCCTTGAGAAATGATGCCAGAATAGCTTGAATAGCAATTATTGCAGACGGTGTCGTGAACGGAGGTTTCTCCTGCTTCACGGAGGCGTTGCTTAAAGCCGCCATCTAAATTCAAGAGAGAATCAAAGTCCCCGCCACAGCTGGGACATTTCTGTTTGGACATAGCTTACATTTTAATGTGAGTAGAATGGAATGGGTACACTTATATCTTTGCCCGACTAGACCAAAGCCTACAGCATATTGATGGGATCGATATCTACAGAGATTTTCACACCTTGGAACTTAGGTTCTAAAAGTTTTTCGCACAGAGCATTGAGTGAAGCATGTTGCGAGGATTTGATTAAAATCTGATGGCGAAACTTACCCTTTAATTTTGAAAAGGGAGATTCCGCTGGGCCCAGCACTTCGATATGTGCGAATCGAGAATCTTTCTGAATCCACCTTTGAGCAAGCTCAACGATTTGTTCGCCCGCACGATGGAGGTGTGATTGTTGAGTCGATTGAAGACGCAGACAAGCGATGCGACCGGTAGGTGGATAAAAGAGTTCTTTACGTAGTGCGAGTTCCTGTTCGGCAAATCCCACGTAGTCATGGTGGAGGGCGTGCTGAACACTCGAATGTTCGCAGTTAAAAGTTTGCAATAAAACTTCGCCGGGAGATTGATCGGGCTTTGGATGTCGACCGGCACGTCCACCCATTTGCATTAAGAGCTGAAAGCTGCGTTCGGCCGCTCGAAAATCAGGAAGATTAAATCCGATATCGGCAACGATGAAACCCACGAGGGTCAGATTTTCGAAGTCGAGCCCCTTTGCAATCATTTGAGTTCCAATAAGGATGTCAATTTGGTTGGACTCCATTTTTTGAATGATGTCCTCAAGCTCCTCACGAGACGTGATGTTGTCACGATCGGCGCGTTCAATACGAGCGTCGGGAAAAAGTTTCGCGAGATCTTGCTCGATAGATTCGGTACCGATTCCTAAGGCTTTCAGTTCCGAATCTTTACATTCTGGACAAATTCGAGGGAGCGTCTGGCGGTAATCGCAGTAGTGGCAAATAAGATTCGACTTTCCATGAAGGGTGAGGGCGACAGAACAGTTAGGGCAATCTAAACGTTTTCCACAGTCTCCACACAAAACTGTAGGCGCCATTCCCCGACGATTGATAAAGAGGGCTGTTTGTTCGCGTTTTTCGAGGCGCTCTTTGATTTTTTGATACAGCTGTGGACTGAGCCAAGGAGCCGGTTGATCTTCTTTTTTGTCGCCCGATTGGGCGCTTAATTTTAGCTCCCGAAGATCTACGAGTTCTATCAGTGGCATTGGTCGATGTTCCACCCGATGTTTCATGGTGTGAAGAGAGTATTTTTTTTCTTTAGCGTTGTTCCAGCTCTCGAGGCTAGGGGTGGCGGAGCCGAGAACGATCGGGCAACCTTTTGTTTTTGCGAGCATGATGGCGGCATCACGCGCGTGATATTTAAAAGTCTCTTCCTGCTTGAAGCTAGGTTCATGTTCTTCATCAATGATAATGAGACCAAGTTTTGGAAGCGGGCAGAAGAGAGCGGAGCGGGCTCCGATTAAAATCTGTTTTCCTTCTGTCACCATTTCCCACCATTGATTGGTTTTTTCTCGAGGAGTCAGATGAGAGTGGTAGACCGCAATATTTTGTCCAAAACGATTCGTAAATCGTTGAATCATTTGTGGAGTGAGAGAGATTTCGGGAACTAACACGATCGCTTGTTCTCCTCTCGCGAGAGTGTCCTTAAGAAGCTGTAAATACACTTCTGTTTTTCCAGAGCCGGTCACTCCAAACAGCAGATGTACACCAAATCCCGACTTACTTTTAATCTCTTGAAGCACATGAGCTTGTTCTTCTGTCAGTGTGGGTTCTTGTCTGACTTGAGCTTGCGGAAGGATCTCGCTTTTTCTCGTTTTGCGTGCGCCGATAGAACTTAAGGGGGGATAAGCGAGGGAAGTCACTTGTCCCGGAGGATGCATATAGTATTTCGAAAGCCAGAGGAGCCACTCTCGGTAATGCGCAGGGAGTGGCGGATACTCGGTCAAAACCTCAGAAATATTTTTGATCCCAACACCCTCGGGAGTGACCGGATTCTCAATAAAGTCGATGACGACGCCTTGAGCTTGCCGTGAACCAAGTGGAACTTTCACGGCGCGACCTAAAAGATCTTCCGTCTGCATGTCGAGAGGCAGGGAGTACGTCAGAACTGATTTTAAGGGAGCCTCAACGGCTACTTGGACAAACTTCACTGTCCTCCAATGTCAGATACCAGCCTAACGAAAGCGCGAGTAGAACTCTTTTACGACAGGAAGAATCTCGCCGCTGCTCGCAGTCACTGTGGTTTTTTTCGAACGTAAATAACTCGGCTGAAGCTTCGCTTTCATATCGGGAGTGGGTGTGATCGGCGTTACCTTCACGGTACGGATCGAAACGCTGTTTTCACCCCAGCTTACGGAACGAGCCTTAGGAAAAGAAAGTCCTCGTCCGTAATCGGTGTATTCGTCTGCTAAAATTTCTGCGGTCGAAGGAAGGCGCAACCTTTGGATATGGAAACGATCTTGTTCAATCCATATTCCCGGAAGAGGAGCGGAATCTGGTGGTGTGGCTTTGCCAATTCCATAAGTCACCGTTCCGTCAGATCTTGCAAGCCGAATGAAAGGATCGCGGGCTTGAGCGGCTTCTTTTGCATTTTTGACTTTAGGGTCACGGGCTAGAATTTTTTGGGTCACGATATTGTCGCGGATGAGCTCTTCCGCAAAACTTTCAAGGCTACGATAATGAAAAGTGTCTTCAAAAAAATCGGCAGGAATACGAGTGGCTCTTTCTTGCCCATGTTCATCGATAAAAAGCTTTTGTCGTCCTTTATAAATAACGAAAGCGGGCGCTCCGGGTCCACGAGCTTCCATAAACATGGATTCCCCATTTTCGATGAGCCAGTTTTCAATCACCGAAGTGGTTCCACCGGCCGTTCGGAAAGTGATCTCCATTTGAATGGCGTAGTAACCTCTGCCGTGGTTTTTGGCCGTCTTCTCTAAAACGAAACGAGTTTTTGGAACGTAAGCGTGAGCGCGTTCATAGAGAGAAAAAAGCGCAAGGACAAAAGAACCAAAAAGAAAAAAGATGAGTCGAAAAAAAGTATAAGGGTCCACGTCGCTCTCCTATAGTCGTTGAGCCAGTTGTTTAATGTAGGCCTTCATATCGTCCGCCAAATCGGGATGCACGAGTGAAAGTTCAATATTGGCCGTGAGATATCCAAATTTATCGCCCGTATCAAAGCGTTGATCCTTAAAAGGTTGAGCTAAGATGCCTTCTTTTTTCGCAAGCATTCTCATTCCATCCGTCAGTTGAATCTCGCCACCTTTTCCAGGTTTTGTTTCTGCAAGGGCATCAAAAATTCCTCGGGTAAAAACGTAGCGACCAGGAAGGGCCCACTGACTTGGGGCTTGTTCCACACTTGGTTTTTCAATCACATCAAGGACTCGTGCGGGAAAGCCTGTCGACTCATTCAAATGATCATCAAATTTCACCATACCATATTTAACGACGTCACTCTTGGGAACTTTCATGACGGCCACAGCGGATTGACCGGTGCTTTCGTAAGTGGTTTTGAGATCGTGAGTGACGCCCGGAGTGCCGAGCATGATCTCATCTCCTAACAAGACGGCAAAGGGCTCATCCCCAACAATGGGACGACCCACCAAAACGGCGTGGCCCAATCCCAGAGCTTCTTTTTGACGAATGCTGATGAAGTTCGCCATATCACGGATTTTTACGAGAGTTTCGTAAAGATCCATGCGTCCAGATTTTTTGAGAACCTCTTCAAGTTCGACGGAACGATCAAAAAAATCTTCAATCGCGTTTTTCCCGCGGCCCGCAATGATGACAATGTCTTCTATCCCAGCTCGAACCGCTTCCTCTACGTTGTAAAGAAGGGCGGGGCGATCTACGATAGGTAACATTTCTTTGGGAATATTTTTGGTGGCAGGTAAAAATCGGGTCCCTAAGCCGGCAGCTGGAATGATGGCTTTTCTGATTGACTTCATGCCCCGTAAATAACCATGACCGCGCCCATCTGACAATTGATTTGAACGACCTAACATGGCAAAACGGAGTCTTGGCCTAGACTTTGCTCAAACGGCCATCACAGGGAGATACACATGAAAATAACAAACTTATATCGGTCTTTAACAAAAATCAGTGGCAGCTTGACCCTGACCGCTCTTACTTTTCTGGTAGCATTGTGCCTGGCTTCGCCAGCACTTCACGCCGCGAAAAACTCAACTTTAACTCTCGCGTTAATGGGTGAGCCACCTCAATTGGATCATTCCCGTGCGACAGATGTGGAAAGCTTTTTCGTTCTTGGTCATGTTTTGGATGGTCTCGTACGCTACGACAAAGCCGGTAAGATCATTCCTGCGGCCGCAGATAAATGGGAACTCAACGAAAAGGGCGCAAAATTTTTCCTCAAAAAAGGTTTGAAGTGGAGCGATGGCTCACCTTTAACGGCCCATGATTTCGTATTTGCTTGGAGAGTGGCGGTAGATCCAAAAACCGCGAGCGAATACTCCGGGATTTTCTATCACATCAAAAACGCAGAAGCTGTGAACAAGGGCTCTAAGCCAGTGACGGAGCTGGGTGTAAAAGCGGTTGACGACACCACACTCGAAGTCGTTTTCGAAAAACCCTGTGGTTACTTCGTGTCTTTGACGGCTTTCGCAACATTCCTACCAATCAAAGAATCTTTCTATAATGCGCAAAAAGGAAAGTACGGAGCGGATGCCGATAAAATTCTTTATAATGGACCTTACAAAATCACGAACTGGGTTCACGGCGCTTCCATGAAGATGGAAAAGAACCCCCACTACTGGAATGCTAAAAACATTCACGTAGATGTAATCGATATTCCTTATATGACTCCGGACGACGGGGCTCGCTTCAACCTGTTCAAAACGAAAAAAATCGACGTCCTTTACCGTCTTGGAAAAGATGACGTACAAAACGCTCAGAAAGAAAAATTCAAACTTCAAAAGTTTTCTGACGGAACACTTTTCTACATGCTCTTCAACTTCCGTGAAGGCCGTGTAACAGCTAATAAAAACTTAAGAAAAGCGATTGCGGCGGTTTTGAACCCTCGGGAATATGTTAGCAAGGTGGTGACAATCCCAGGAACTCTTCCGGGGACAGGACTCGTGCCGACCTACATGATGGGTGTGAGCCAATCCTTCCGCAAAGAATTTCCCGTACCTCTTCGTAAGCAAAACATTGCCGAAGCGAAGAAGTATTTAGAGCTCGCGAAACAAGAGCTCAAGATGAAGACTCTTCCAACGATTTCCTGGACGACTTCTGATACGCCAGTCGCTGTTCGCGAAGCGGAATACTTCCAAAATCTTTTAAAATCGACTCTTGGAATTGATTTGAAGATCGATAAACAGATCTTTAAACAACGTCTTGCTAAACAGCAATCTGGCGATTTCGATATCGTTTCTGCTGGTTGGGGTCCTGATTACGCAGATCCGATGACTTTTATCGACCTCTTCGCAAGCTGGAACAACAACAACAACGGTCGATGGGTGAACAAAGAGTATGATGCCCTTGTTGAGAAAGCGACGATGAACTCAAACCAAAAACAGCGTATGGCCGATATGGCCAAGGCTGAGAAAATCATGCTGGACGATCTTGCGATCCTTCCGCTTTACGAGCGTACGGTGATGTACACGGCGGATGCAAAAGTACAGGGCATTGTTCGTCGTGCTGTTGGATATGATCCTGATTATATCAACGTAAAGATTAAGCAGTAATCAAGTACAAGAAGCTTGTGTCGGGGACGAACGTCCTCGATGGCGAGTTGGCGAGGCGCAAGCGCTCGGCGAGGTTGTGAATGGCGAAATATATCCTTCATAGAATTTTGGGTGGAATCGTGACCGTTTTTTTTATGGCCACGTTCACTTTTTTTGCTATGCATGCAGTTCCTGGAGATCCTCTCCTAGGGGCAAAAGCCGTGAACGCCCAAGTTCGTCAGAACTTAGAGGCGAAGTATGGTCTTGATAAACCGCTTAGCACTCAGTATGTGGTTTTTTTGACAAATATGTTGAAGGGGGATTTTGGAATCTCTTTCACTCAACAAAATCGCGCGGTGAACGACATTATTAAAGAACACTTCCCGGTGAGTGCACTTCTCGGAGTGCTCGCGGTGACATTTGCAACTTTGGGTGGAATTTTTTTTGGTGCGCTTACGGCCATCAATCGCAACGGTTTTTCCGATCGTAGCATCATGTTTTTAGTGATCTTATGTGTGTCCGTTCCAAGCTTTGTAGTTGCGGCTATGGCTCAGTATGTACTTTCTGAAATTCATAAAAACTTTGGTATTGAAATTCTACCCGTTGCGGGTTGGGGAACAATCCCCCATATGGTTTTACCTTCGGTCGTACTCGGCCTCGCGATCATGGCATTTCTCACGCGCCTTATGCGCTCTTCAATGTTAGAGGTCGTGAATCAAGACTACATTCGTACGGCAAAAGCGAAGGGACTTCCTACTTCAAGAATTTTTATTAAACATCAATTAAGAAATGCCGTTCTACCTGTTGTGACTTACTTGGGGCCGAGCATTGCTGCGGTAACAACCGGTGGGTTTGTTGCTGAAGTTGTGTTTTCTATCCCCGGTCTTGGTCGTTATTTTGTGCAGGCCGTTCAACAGATGGATTACACAGTGATCATGGGGCTCACCGTATTTTACGGCGCCTATCTCGTTTTTATGGTGATTCTCGTAGATGTGCTCTATGGCTTTATTGATCCTAGAATCAAAGTAACGAAAACGGCGTAGTGGTGGTGGGAAAATGAGCTTTACAAATCCTGATTCCACACTCTCAGCTTCTGGAGCGAACATGGGTCAGCATATGCCCGGTCAACAGGATACGACAGCCAAAACCGCTCAGCAATTTGATTTAAAAAATTCTGACTTTTTACCTGCAAAAAAACAAAAAACAGATAACAGCATCTCTCGCCCGTCTTTGTCTTACTGGCAAGATGCGATGAGAAGATTCAAGAAAAATAAGCAGGCACTTGTAGCAGCTATTCTTGCCGTACTTCTTATGCTTTTTGTTTTCGTAGGACCATCGATCTATCGGATTGATCCCGATGAACAAGATCCTAATCAGGCAAACCTTGCGCCCTCTATGGGACAAGATGCGATTGTGATCGCAGAAGAAACAGAAATGTGGGCAGGCATCATCAGCATGGACGCGCCTGCACTACCTGAAGAAAATGTAGAAAATTTGGCGGCACCTCGGGGTTTTGAAACCACAGGTCCTGTTTCAACTCGATTTGTTCGACTCACTTGGAGACCCGTAGCAGGTGCTGCGGGATATCAGTTGTACCGAAGTGAAGTACCCACAGAGCCGGGTTCCTTAGGCGTACCGCTCGGTGATACACAAGCGGGAAATCAAATCTCCTATGAAGATACGGCGAGCCTTGAATCAAAAACTTACTATTATTCTGTCGTAGCGAAAAATTTGGAAGGTACCGAATCTTCTGAGTACACAACCATTCCAGTAAAAGTACCGCCGGGACTCTACTTAGAAGCGGCTCAGGGGTTAAATCCCAATGCCCAGGTCGGTGGAACTATCCGCTTAAAGGCGGCGCCACTGGGAACGGATTCTCTCGGGAGAGATCTGCTTGCGCGCTTGATGTTTGGCGGACGCATTTCTCTTTTCATCGGCCTTTTTTGTGCGTTTGCACAAGTCACGATAGGTGTGATCATTGGTGGCATTTCTGGATATTTTGGAGGTCGAACCGACCAAGTGCTCATGCGCATTTCTGATTTTGTTCTAGGATTACCGTTTCTTCTTTTCGTTATTCTTTTGAAAGTTGTGTTCTCAACAGGCGCGGGTGACTCGGGTGTCGTGCCCATGATGATTGCCCTCATTATTCTTGCATGGCCAGGTCCCGCTCGCCTTGTGCGCGGACAGGTTTTACAACTTCGTGAAAGTGAATTTGTGCAAGCCGCTCGTATGATGGGAGCAACTCCTCAATATTTACTGACAAGACATCTCTTCCCGAATCTTTTAGGAATCATTCTCGTGTCGCTCACTTTTGGTGTTCCAGTTGCGATTTTTAGCGAAGCCTTTCTCTCGTTTGTTGGTCTCGGAATTTCTGCACCGGCCGCTTCGTGGGGAAGCCTGTGTAATGATGCCATTCAATCTATTTTAACTCGACCGCATGAGTTTTTCTTTCCGGCTCTTCTCATCAGCATCACGGTCTTAGCTTACAATCTTTTGGGGGACGGGCTGCGAGACGCCCTTGATCCAAAGTTGAGGTCTAACGAATGAAAAACGATGCACAAATAATTTTGGATGTAAAAGATTTGCGTGTGGAATTTGACACTTACGGTGGCGTTGTAAAGGCTGTTCGTGGTGTGAACTTTCAAGTTCGTAGCGGCGAAACTCTCGCCATCGTCGGTGAGTCCGGCTGTGGAAAATCGGTGACGGTTCAGTCTATTTTAGGCTTGATTCCAACACCTCCAGGGCGCATTGCTTCGGGTTCCGCAAAGCTTTTAGGTAAAGAGCTCATGGGGGTTCCCGTTCGCGAGTTGAACAAAGTTCGTGGTAACGATGTTGGCTTTATTTTTCAAGATCCGATGACCTCTTTAAATCCAACGATGACAATTGGTGAGCAAATTTCTGAAGCTCTCTACTTCCATAAAAATATCAGTAAAGCGGCGGCCCGAGAAAAATCCATCGAGCTTCTTAAAAAAGTTCAAATCCCTGAAGCGCAAACACGTGTTGATCAATATCCTTTTGAGTTTTCCGGCGGCATGAGACAGCGGGTGATGATTGCAATGGCCATTGCCTGTGAACCAAAACTTCTGATTGCCGATGAACCAACGACAGCACTTGATGTGACGATTCAGTCTCAAATTTTGCAGCTCCTTAAAGAACTCCAAAAACAAAACAACATGGCTCTTGTGCTGATCACCCATGACTTAGGTGTTGTGGCTCGTATGGCAGATCGAGTGAATGTGATGTACGCAGGTCAGGTGATCGAGTCTGGAACTGCGGAAGATGTATTTTATCGTTCTTCACATCCGTACACGGTTGGGCTACGTGCGGCTTTACCCTCTCGAGAAAAAGATAAAACAAAACTTGTTCCTATTGAGGGAAGCCCTCCAGATCTTTTTCATCCTCCAAAAGGCTGCGCTTACTACGCGAGATGTCCTTACGCGATGAGTCTCTGTGAAGATAAAATGCCTCCGGAGTTTTTATCCGGCGCGGATCATATGGCGCGCTGCTGGCTTCACCACGGTATGGCGAAGGGCCGAGCCGTGACAACCCCAGTGTATACAACTCATGGTGAAGGTTCAGGCACAGTAATGAAAAGCACTCGGCCGACAACCACGTCACGTCCACCCGAATTGACACTGTAGGAATTGTAAATGGAAACACAAACAACAAAACCTATTTTGCAAATCAAAGGTCTGAAAAAATACTTTCAGGTCGACAAGAATAAAACTCTGCATGCAGTTGACGGAATAAACTTAGAGATTTTTGAGAATGAAATTGTCGGACTTGTTGGTGAGTCCGGTTGTGGAAAATCGACCTTAGGTCGTACGCTTGCAGGTCTTTATGAAAAGACCGGCGGCGAAGTTGTTTTTCGAGGGGAAACACTCCCTCAAAAATATAAACCAGCCGACTTTGTTCGCCTCTCAAAAGAAATTCAAATGATCTTTCAAGACCCGTACTCCTCTTTGAACCCTCGTATGACGGTCAAAGAAATCGTCGCGGAAGGTCCACTTCTTGCGGGCATTTGGAAAAAATCAGAAGTCAATCAAAAGGCCGGCGAATGGCTTTCGCGAGTAGGACTTGCTCCAGACCACATGTCTCGTTATCCGCACGAATTTTCGGGCGGACAAAGACAGAGAATTGGAATCGCGCGCGCTTTGGCTCTTGAACCGCGATTTGTAATTTGTGACGAACCGATTTCTGCTCTCGATGTTTCGATCCAAGCGCAAATTGTGAATCTTTTGGGCGAACTCAAAACAAAATTTGGTCTTACGCTTCTCTTTATTGCGCATGATCTTTCGATGGTTCGATTTATTTCGGATCGCATGGCCGTGATGTATCTAGGAAGCATGGTAGAGCTCGGGCCTGCTGACGAAGTTTATTTTGAACCGCTTCATCCTTATACAAAGCTTCTCGTGAAATCGAATCCCGAACCAGATCCTAAAATTGAGCGCCACCGTTCTGCGGAATTTTTAAAAGGTGAAATTCCAACACCTGTGAATCTTCGAGATGGTTGCCGTTTTGCTGGTCGCTGTCCTATTGCAGAAGGTCGCTGCCATAACGAAACGCCACAGCTTAAAGAGATTAAAAAGAATCATTACGTGGCTTGTCATTTAGTCACCAACGCCTAAAGTATCCCGCTGAAAGCCTATCTACATAGGGGTTTCAAACAAACGCCTCGCGTCTTTGAAACATAAGACTACATTTCCCAGGGACGCTGCAGTATGTTCCCTCCCAATTGGAGGTTCTTAATGAGCAAATTCGTACTAATTGTTGGTTTATTTTTAAGTCTCAATGCTTCTGCTTCTGATATTAAAAAATTCAGTCAAGCAGAACGTGCACACTTCACAATCTCATCTGTTTCCATCGAGGAAGAAAAACTTTCTTCTGACTCTTTGTTTTACAACACTTGTCAGCGCATAACAAAACGTGGATTAGGAGAACAATTCGATTGGGAAACCATCGTGAACATCGGCCAACAAGTTTGGGACATCATCGTAAAGAACGCGCCAAACGTAAACGTGGAACTTCAGTCGGCAAGTGCTTTGCCTGCAGATACAAAAAGATGGTTTGATTTAGATTGCTGGCAATGGCCACAAGCAAAAGCTTACCGCGTGAATTACAAAAACGCTTTCGGCATCAATGTCGTCGATTTTACTTACAAAGTGATTTACACGTACGGTGGCCAACTTGATGGACGTGGACAATATTTGAGTCAGGTGATGATCGTTCCGACAAATCTTAAAGTGGCTTGGGGTTTCACTTTTGATGCGAAAGCTCGTGTCGACAATGTGGTGAATGCCGGCTCCCGAAGTGCGCCTGTTGGAGCCATTCAAATCTCTATGGATTGGACAATCAAAACTCCGATTAAGTATGTTCAAGAGCGCGAAACCTACTACGTTCGCGGCGACGGACAGTTTCAGCGACTATAAGCGAAACGCCATTTTCGACGTTACTTTTACAGTTGATTTATAAAAGATTGCCCACAAAGATTAAGGTATGACTTTGTGGGCATTTTTATTTTCAGTTCTCTTTTCTCCATTCACTTACGCAGCAACGCCGATGAGTGTTCAGGCCACTCCTACGGGCTACTTTGAAGGTCCCGTTGCGACGGCTCTTGGGGGCACGGGTCGCGCCGCCGTTTCGGTGACAGAGGGTGCTCGTCTTAACCCGGCAACCCTTGCGCATATTGATGGCTACAACATTGGATTTATCTACGCAGCGGAATCTCTTGGTGAGCGTGCGGGCGCAAACAAATATCATCTTGTGGTTTCTGATTCGGGCGAAGAAGCGATGTTTCCTGGAGCTCTTAGCTATTCCAAAATTTCTATGTTTCAGCAAGGGCGCGACGTCGATTTGCAGGAATTGAGCGCTTCGCTTGGATGGTCTTTTTCTGAATACTTATCTTGGGGATTGACCGGGAAATATCTCATTCAAGAAGTAAAAGGTGGCGCAAAGGCTAACGACTTTAACGGAAGTACGGGCTTTCTTTTTACTCCGCGAGGAGATCTCGGTTTTGCTATTACCTTTGATGACTTCCTGGAAACTCGGGAAATTCCCGCCAATCCTACGACGGGCCTTGGAGCAAATTATATCTTTGGAAGAACCCTCATGATTCGAGGCGATGTGGCGCACCCTCAAAAATCCAATCCCGAGCGACGCTTGATTTCTATGCTCGGAATCGAAACTATGGCTTTGGGGAATGACTTTAAGCTCCGTTTTGGCCATCGTTGGGACGATTTTATGAGCCGGAGAATGGCCGCAATTGGATTTGGCTGGCAGGGCCCTAAACTAGGCGTAAATTATGCCTACGAAAAGAACCTTCAGACCGAGGATTTCCGGCACCTAATTGACATGCTGCTACGCTTCTGATAACTCCATGATCTGTCTAAATTTGTGAGGTAAATCATGGCATCTAAAACTCGTGCAACTGAACTTCGTCGTGCTAACAAAGTTAAAAGAGGCGCTCGTAAGCGAAAGGCCAAAGAAAGCCGTCGTTCGACTCCTTCTGCTAAAGAACTTTTCGGCGATTAGTTTTTAACTTTCAAAACATGCTTGAGCAGATCTCGTTGTTTTAACAAACGAGGATCTGCATCACACAAAGGCCTTTCTAAAAGGCCTTTTGTTTTTCTGGAACTTCGTAAAGGACGCGGATCGCCTCTTTGTCATAGTCTGTGAGGAGTTCTGAGGTTCGATCCAGATAAGGCCATTCATAATTCATAATACTCTCTTTGTCTGGCTGATGAGCAAGCCCCCAGAAATGACCCATTTCATGAGCGGTAATAATTGCGACTTGCTTTTGATACAAATCGAAATTGGAAGCATTTATTTTGGCGGCGACGTTATCGACATTTAGAAGAATATTCACATCACCGTCGATCAGTCCTTGGGAAGGTGTGCCGGCTAAAGGTGTTGCGTATGCCCCCACATCTTTCATTTTATAGTTTGCTGTCGTTTTGAGAGTGCGAGCATTCAAGTCCGAAAATGGGGGGCAAGAAGAGGTGTGTTCGTATTGAAGATCGATTTTTCCTCTTAATTCTTCTTTCCATACATTAAGGCCTTTTTCAATTCCTTGACGAGTATCGTGGTGAGTGATGTTGCAAACTAACAAGCGAATGGGCTGTTGAAGGGGCCAACGAATACTCAGTTTTTCACCGTAAAGTAATTCGAAGGGCATGAGCTCCTCTCTGAACTCATGTTTTTCAGAGTGGCTTTTTTGAAAATAGAAAGCTGAGAGGAGTTGATCTTCGCCGGCCTCCTCGTACACGAGAAGTGAAAAGTTTTTTCCTGACGAATGAAGTGAGTAGTGAAGAGTTTCGACGGAGAAAGCTTTTTTTGGATCATCGTCGAAGCTTTCGCTGTTGTACGATACGAGAGAAAGATTCCCTTCTGTATCTTTTGAAAAATAAAATCGGTAGCGATTCACATTTTCACTGGATGCGTTCGCCGGAACAAATCCATACATGTCTTTTCCATAGGGCTTCCACTTGTAGAGATCGTAATTTACAAGCTCCACTTTTCTGGAGGAACGGCGTTCGTTCACAAGTTCTTTGGCACTTTTCTGCGGCCCCACGATAGAGGTTTCACTGATGAATGTTGTTCTTGATTTAAAGTGAAAGTCGGAAAACTGAGAGATGTTCTTCTCGTTAAAGAGCGTTTTTTTATTAAACACGTCGTGAGCGACGATGTCTTTAGGATTGCCACTGACAAAAATTACGGTTTCAGGGGTTCCTGGTCCAGAGCTTGATTCTTTTTTTGTACAACCGATAGAAAGTGCTGAAAAAGAAATAAACAAAAGGACCGAAAGTGTCAGTTGCCGCTTCATAAAACGTACCTCACGAGTATTGTCACTCCGAGATACAAAAGGTGCGCCGCTCCTTTTGGTAGCAACATTGCGTTAAGTGCTGGATTCTTTTGAGGTGGGTGTCCGGATTTACTTCTTTTGGTAGGGGACTTCGACGGCTTGGCCTTTGAGAGAAAAGGTGACTTGTTTTTGGAAAATGCCGGTGCGACCGGGTTCGTATCTCCAATGTTTGTGAGAATTCAGAGCTTCGTTATCAAGAGCTTTGTGGCCACTTGATTGGTGAAGCCACACTTTGTCGACTTCTCCGTCATCGTTCACGGTGAAGCGGAGAACAACGGTGCCTTGCTCACGCTTCAAACGAGAAAACATGGGGTAATTGGGTTTTGGGTTTCCTTTGCGTGCGACAAGCTCTTTGTCGGAATGAACTTCGCCTGAGGGTGTTCCGGGAGGGGTTCCGCCTCCATCGCCGTCTTCTTCTGCGTCAGCGCCTTCTTGGGGGAGTGCTTGTGCTATGACCTCGGGTTCTTTTTCCGCCTCGCCAGAGGTTTCGGCTTCGTCAGAACTTTTTCCATGTGCTTGGCCGTCATCAATGTCGGTCTCTTCAACAGGGAGCCAACCTTTTTTGTCGACTTCAACACTTGGTGCTTCATCAGACGTCTCGGTTTTGACGACGGGTTTTGATACGGGCACAGGTACAGGCTTCGCCACTTCTTTTTTAATTTCCTGTGGCGCTTCTTTTTTCTGAGGAGGCGGCTCGACTTTAGGTTGCGGCACAGGAGTTTCAACGACGTCAACGGGTGTGCCTAGCGAGCCGGGACCTGAATAATCCACTTCTGTATCGAAGACATCACCTTCGGGAACGGCGAGTTTTACGGTGGCGGTTGCGAGTGCGAAAATCAGCACGCCGTGCACGAATACGGAAAACAAATAACCTTTTGTAGAATTCACTCTGTATAAATCTGAAATCTTCATGTGTCGTCTCGCGATGGTTCCTTTAAATGAGCGATGGCCAAAATCTTTGTGCCATCTAAAGGATTATCGGCGAGCTGGGAGCGAAAATGAAAAGCACTCTGCAATTTTTCAGAAGCGAGTATGTCTTTGGTCTCCCCCGCCATCAGTCGAGAAAGCTGATGAATCACCCAGGTTTGACTCGTTTTGAATCGAAGGGCCCAGTTAAAGTCGTGATTGCAGATAATAAACTTTCGGCCGAGTTCGATTTGTTCGTCGATGAGGCCTTTTAATTGAAACTCAAAGTTCCAGTCGAGCGAGCTTAAGGGTTCATCCATTAAAACCACAGCAGATGGGTGAGCGAGCGTTGCGACGATCATTAGACGTTTCTGCTCACCACTTGAAAGCTGGTTTAGGGGTTTTGCGAGAAGATTTTGGAGTGCCATTTTTTCAAGCCAAGATTTTTTATACCAGACACTTTTTTGAAAATCAGAAATGTCGAGCACATCCTCACCCGTGAGGTACTCATCGAAATCAATCGACGTAGGTAAATAAGCGGGGCGGTGATTGGCTTCGGTATGTCGCGAGAGCACGTGACCATCAAACAAAATATTTCCACTTTGTGGTGGAAGTAGTCCTGCGAGAGTTTTTAGCAGCGTCGTTTTACCAGAGCCGTTCATACCAAAGAAAAAGCAAAGTGGTGCGGGGTTGAGTACGCCCGCGAAAGGAGTGCTCTTTTGCGTGGGATAACCAATGGTCATATTTTGAAACTCAAACATGCGTGCCTCTTCGGTGAAGGAGATAAATCAAAAAAGGAGCGCCGAAGAGGGCAATGAGTCCGCCGGCTGGAAGTTCGCGATCAACAATAAGTACACGTCCGAGCATATCGGCAAAAAGGAGTAGAGTTGCTCCAAAGATGGAAGAGAGCGGCAGGAAAAGGCGATGACGATGATTGTGTGATGTTAAGAGAGCGATGTGGGGGGCGAGGAGACCGACAAATCCAATGAGTCCTGCAATAGCGACGGAGGTTGCGCATAAGAGAGCGACGACAACAATCATTTGAATTTGAAATTTCTTAAGTGGAAGCCCACGCGTCTGTGCGACGTCTTCACCTAAAAGCAAAAGATCAAGATGTTTCGACTGGGTGTAGGCGAACAAAAACAGGAGAATGAAAGTTCCCCACGAGAGAGCCCACCAGGAATCTCGTTCTGTACCGACTTGCCCCATCATCCAAAAAAGTGCGGATTGAATTTGAAAAGGTTCGAGCCACGTGAGGAGAAGAATCACAAAAGAACCGCAGAAAAGAGAAATCATCACACCCGAGAGAATGAGAGTTTTTGAACGCGCACGACTTTGGCGATTAGCACTGAGTACAAAAAGTGTTGCGACCAAACAACCAAGGGTGGCGAAAAACGGAGTTGCCAGCCATTGCGGTTGGATTTTTAAAAGGATCGAAAGTATGGCGCCTAAAGAGGCCGCGCCTGATAGCCCGAGCGTATAGGGTTCGGCGAGAGGATTACGTAATAAGGTTTGTAAAAGGGCGCCTGCGAGACCGAGACTGGCGCCGACGCTAAGGCAAACAAGCGTGCGTGGAAGTCTTAGGCTTTCCAAAATAAAAGATTGGGAAGAGTCGATATTTTGCAGTGAGAGCCATTGCAACACGAGAGAAGATTCCACGTGGCCGCTTCCTAAAAAAAGCGACGTAAAAGTTAAAAATAAAAGAATGAGAAAGGCTATTCCAGAAATCTTCATTTCGTCATCACCGTTTGAGCGTTTGACATAACTTCATCGTCTCGAGAGGAAGACGTGGAGTCAAACGAGAGAGTATGTTGGGGTTCGAAAAGTAAAATTGAGTGCGATATTGTTCCTCGGCCTTTTTCCAAAGGCGAGATTGCCTAGCGATGCTTGCATCCATTTCGGAAGCGAGAAGTAAAAGCACGTGCCCAGGCTTTTTTTGTAAAACCACCTCTTGAGAAATTTGGGGATATCCCTTTTTTTCCTCAAAGAGATTGGAATAACCACAAGAGGATATGAGTTCGGAGAGAAATGTATCTCCTCCGGCAATCGTTAGGGGTTGTTGTTCCACTTGGATAACGAGAGATTTGTTTTGTGAGGGATTCTCTTTTTTAATCTTTGCCCAATTTTTGTCCCATTCGGTGAGAACTTCTTGGGCTTTTTTATCTTTATCCAGAATTTTACCAAGTAACTTTATTTGCACCGAAAAATCAGAGAGCGTGTTCGCGCGAATAGTTTGAAAGCGGATGCTGGCGCGTTTTAAAGTTTCTGCAAGCCCTGTGGTGTCGCGCTCCATGTTCAATACGAGATCGGGTTTGAGAGAAATGATTTTTTCAACAAGAGGACGACTATCTCCGACGCGAGGAATTTGTTTTGCCTCTTCGGGATAATCAGAAAACTCCGAAGTGCCGACGATCCAATCCCCAACTCCTAGAGCAAAAATATTCTCTGTGATTGCTGGGTGAAGCGAAACGATACGAAGCTTGGCAAGTGCCTGAGGCGTAACGAACAAAATCAAAAGAATTGCGATGAATTTCATCATAAGAGATGCTCAACGCTGACGAAGAAACGTCTTTGCGGCTCGGGGTAACCACGTGTTAGTTCCACTGGAGTGTCGAGAATATTCAGCACTCCACCCTTCACTGTCCAGTCATTAAGGTCTTTGGTGCGAATGGTGAGATCAAAGGTATTCCAAGAGCCCATTTCCACAAGGCCTGTTCCGTAACGATCGTAAAACTTGCTCCAGTAGGTATCCGTCACTTCAAAAAGTAAGGTGGCCCAACGATATCCGGCGGTGAGAGACGCTTGGTGGTTGGGAGTCAAGGGGAGTGACTGCTTGTCGTTGTCTTCGGCCTCCATATAAGAGTAACCGAGATCGAAGCTCCAAAGATCTTTATCAAGGCCCGCTTGTAGTTCCATTCCATAACCGTTAGCAGAGCCAAGATTCACGGGTTGAGTTTGCCCGCCTGCCAGAGTACGTGTGGAAATAAAATTTTTGTAGTTGATACGGAACACACTCGCACCCCAGCGATATTGATCCCAATAAGTTTGGGGAGTGGCGATGAGCCTCTGTTGAAACCCAATTTCGACTTGCTGGGAGGTTTCGGGCTTGAGTTCGGGGTTAGCGATGCTCGTTCCAAAATTGCTCAATCGCTGCGACAAAGAAGGGTTATGAAAGCCTTCTGAGTAAGTCATCCATCTCTTTAAACTCTCTGTCTCTTCAAAAAGGCCTGCAGCAGAAACTGCCACTTTATGGGCCCAGAGATAACGAGTTCCAGATTTTAAAATAAAATGATCCCAGATAGGAATATCGAAGATCACGCCGGTTTCCGTTTCGTCTGTTGTGTAGACACGATCACCAGAGTAAGTGGATTTGTGTTCGTCATGATTGTGATCTACGAAAAGTTCAGAGTTAAAGGGTGTGCTTGTTTGCCAATCCTGCTTCCAGCTTAAGGAATTTCCCACTCGAGAAGTTTTCGCGAAAGATTCGGAGGTGCTGTCACGATATTCGTTATCGCCGACGATACCAAAGATACGGTGATGAAATTCGGTAGAATCTGAAAGCTTAAATCCATTTTGTAACGAAGCAAGTCCTGCAGTATTGCGAGCCTGAGTGGTTCCTGGTGTGATGACTGAACCAGGTGTGGCGTTCATCTCTTGAGCCCATACTAAATTTTGTCCAAAACTCCAGCGATCGAAATGATTTTGTCCCATGTAGGTGTAGCGCTGGAGGTGTCGATTGTTGTCGGCACGAGTGCCAGATGCTCCTGAGGACTTTAAAGTGTAAGGGTAATTTCCATCGACGCTTTCGTTAAAAAAGCTTAGTTGGTTTTGATGCCTAGTCGTCGAAAGAAGCGGTGTTGCGATTAAAAGACCACGTTGCCCAAAGCTTCCAACATGTCCTCGTGCGGTTGGACGATCGAGTTTGCGAGAGAGAAAGTTGACCGCACCTCCCATAGCATCACCACCAAAAAAAAGAGATGCAGGTCCTTTAAAGAGACGAACCTCATCGATGGTTTCGTGGGGGATGAGAAGCCGATTGGCGCCACTGCCATCTGCCATGTTGAGCGGAATGGAATTGTAAAGACCAAGAACGCGCGGGAGTGATTGCGAGCCGCGAATGGAAACTGTCGGTGAACCTTCAAAGCGAGCTTGCACTCCAGGAATTTTTGAAAATGTCTCATAGGGACTAGAAATATCAAGGTGAGTTTTTTCTGGTGTTACCTTTTGGGAATTCCAGACTCCGCTGCGTTCGCTAAAGATGTCGATCGGTGAGGCCTCTACGACAGTCGGAAGATCTTCAGTTGGCTGCGCAAAACACCACTGTACAAAGAGAAGGATGATAAGAACGATAATGATTTTTATTGGTCTCTGGTCCACGAAGAAACTCCAATATTCTAGGGAGTGTCTGACTTATCTCTTGAGAGTCTGTTTACAACAGACCGAGAGAATTACAGTGGCGGGCACCGTGTGGGATTTCAACCCACTTCCTCCATTGATTTGAGCTGTTCATACACAATGAGGAAGCGGGAAGACAACCTATATTTTTATTATGTGGCGAGCTCGGGCGGAATGTTCCCGCTTTGGATCGCTTGAGCGAGAATTTGATGCTCAGGATGACCAATGAGCTTCGAAGCCTCGGAGAAACTCAAAGGGTCTGGCTGAACGATACGGGTTTTCTTAAGTCTCATGACGCTTTGATAGCGATCGGCAATCAGATCGGAACTTAGAACTTTTGTTTTAACGGCTTTTTCTACCGCATCGAGTGCCATAGGTGGTTTATCGTGTTCGTTGCAATACAAGATAATATCTGCGCCTGCTTTGAGGGCCTGCACCGGAATAAATTCCGCCGGGTAGTATTTTGCCAAAGCTTTCATGTCCAAATCATCGGTGATTACGAGCTGTCGGTAAGCGAGTTTCTCCCGTAAAATGTCCTTAAGGAACGTTTCACTGAGGGTAACGGGCCATTCAGGATCTACTTTAGTGAATTTCATATGAGCGGTCATGATGAGATCAAGTTTCGCGCGAAACGCCTTTTTAAAAGGAACCATTTCCACATCTAAAAGGCGTGCTAAATCGCTTTCCTCTTCGACGGGTAAATCCTCATGACTATCGATCACCGTGTTGCCATGGCCTGGAAAATGTTTTGCACAAGCAATAACGTTGGATTTTAAATAGCCGCGAACAATGGCAGAGCCGAGCTTCGCTACGTGCTCGGCGTCGGTTCCGAGAGAGCGATCTCCAATTAAAACGTTTTTTGGATTTGTGAGAATGTCTACGCAAGGAGCAAAATCTAAATTAATGCCGACGGCTGCGAGCTCGCGTCCCATAGTCTCAGCAAATTTAAAACAAAGAGTCGTAGAGTCTAACTCGCCCAACTTTCCAATGGGGGGCCACACGGTAAAGGGAGCCTTTAAGCGAGCGACTCTTCCGCCTTCCATGTCGATAGAAATAATAAAGGGAGCTTGCTCAGGAAGCTGCCTCCTTAGCGATTGAATTTCAGAGCAGAGTGCATGCACTTGTTGCGGACTTTCAATGTTACGAGAGAACAAAATCACGCCGCCGATGTTATTCTCGATGAGAAATTTTTTTTCATCAGGCTCCAAAGATTTTCCCTTAAGACCCATGATCATGAGCTGACCAATTTGATGTTTTAATGAAAGGCTCATACAGTCTCCGTTATTTCTTTTTTTGTGCACTAGGTATATTGCCAAATAAGTGAGTGATATTTTTTGTGTCGATCTTTACTTTGCCCGCGGCTTCCTCGGGTGTTTTGGCGGCTTCGGTGGCGATGCTAAGCAGAGGAGATTTGGTTCCTAAGATTTCTCCTTGAGGAGTAAGATAGCTAATGAATCTAATTTTCTTAAATTCGTTAATTACCTTAAAGGCATCTTGACCGTTAAATTTTTCTTCTTCTTTTACGAAGGCCGTTCCTTCAGAAACAGTCGCATCTTCCTCGGCAACTGCATTGTAAGTGTAGTTGTTGCCAGTTTTTAAGCCTTCTTTGGATTGCAAAATGATGTAGGTCAAAAAACTCGAGAGAAATGTATTTTCAGGTAAGATCTGATCCACCTTGCTCGTTTTCCCATTTTCGGTGATAGAAGCAACCATGCGTAGAGTTTTCTTTTTGTCTTTTGATTTTTTTCCGCCACCCTTTTCTTCTTTAAAAGCGGCATCGATGATCTTCACTTTTTTTCCAACAGAAGAAGTGTATTGATACTTCACAGGAAGAATCCATTGGTTGGGTTTGGTGATTTGTAAGGATTCAGCCTTCAGCGCTTCGGTGACATCATTTCCCATCGCATTGGATTTCAAAAAAGAAGTTTGAATGAACTTTTTTGTCTTCGAATCGAGCTCATAGCGAATGATGTAGTAGCCAACATGCTGGCCGGCAGAGAGGACTTTATGCCAGCCTTCATACACAACGTCTGCGCTGACTGTTTGCGGAAGGAAGAAAGCTAGACTAATGAAAAGGCTGAGTATATGGCCTAATGTCGAGTTACGCATAAGCAATCCTTTGCTAATTAAGGGCGTGTTCCAGATAAAAATCTTAACGAGCTAATTCTCCTCTGTCTACGAGAATACTGTACTCCTTTTTGTGAAGGATTCTCAGTAAAATAAACGAGTGGACAACCCTGATTTTGCATCTCGAAAACCCTCGACCATCCTTGCCAATTCGCGTGGTCAAATGGCCGTTTTTGTTGCGCTCATTTTTCAAGTGCTCTTTGTTTTCTTTGCGATGGTGATAAACGTCGGACTTTTGGTTCACGATAAAATCAATTTACAAAACTCCGTAGATCTCGCCGCAATTTATGCTGCTCAACGGCAAGCAGAAATTCTCAACACTATTGCACATTCGAATTATCAGATTCACCAAAGTTGGAAATTACTCGCATGGCGAATCCGTATTCTCGGCGATGTAGGACGGCTGAGTCATCCATCGAATAACCCCAGCAACCCAGGCCCCTACACTGACGATATTGATGCAACAACTCTTTCTATGCCTCCGCTAGTTTGTGTCGACAATGGTTTGTGGCTTGGCACGAATCAAAATAGTTGCGAAAAGGCACTTCTCACGACTCCTGCCATCCCTACACTTCAGATTGCTCCGGGCTTTACGTTACCGTGGGTAAACACCACCGCTCAGTATACTGCTCAAGCTCAGCAACAATACGGTAGAGATTGTGAGGAATTGGGAACTACAAATTGGGTAATGGCAGCAAAGTGGTTGGCCGCTTACAAACTTGATATCGCAAACCGAAAAGAAATTATTCGCAACTTAGGGACAAATTTAACTTTACCGCCGGTTCCACAACCTGGTGGATTCAAAGAACTCTCGGGTGGTTATTGGATTGAGGGAATTGAAAAAACTCTGCGTGCGAACCTTACTCGTGCCAATCGCAACGGCCTCGACCCACAAAAAATTCAGGTTTTCAATTCTCTACAGGGAGTTCCGATGGAGCAGTGGCTTCCGGAAATTTTTGTATTTCCTCTCGTTTACTATACGGATTCCTATTTAGATGCTCAGAGGAGATGCCAATTTATACCAGAAATTCTTAATCTTGATGGTGGGGGACGGTTACCCCGCAAATTTATAGCGAGTGTCGATCCGTTGAAAACATTAGAAGGTGCCCTTTACGAATCCACGGACCCGAATGATCTTATCAAGTCGATTTGGGGCTATGAAAAAAATCCGTGGTATCTTGTTTACGCTGGTCTTAAAGTAGAGACCGAGCCCATTCATCCTTTTGCTCCTTTTGGAAAAGGTGTAAAGCTTACGGCGAGATCTTTTGCACAACCTTTTGGCGGACGGATTGGACCGTGGCATAAATCTCAGTGGAATGCTGGTGAGATAAATTCTTCAGGAAACAAAGTTGATGGTTTGGCGCCTGATCGCTATGACGGAACGGGACTGAGTGCAGATTTTAGAGTGAATGTACCCAATTTCTCTCGTTACCCCGGCGATCCGTTGGGCTTAACAGCGCAAAATACGTTGGCAGAGCTGAGACCGTTTGTACAGCAAGGGAAAAAAGTAAGTTTTGAAGATTATAATTTAATACCTGGTGATCTTTTTGACCCACAAGGTGATGTCTTAGCTCGAAATCCCCAAAACCCCGCTCCGGATATTCGTTTTTACGAAATGTCTGGCCTGTCTCCAGATTTTTTCGATGCTATTTACTATTCGATCGATCCGAATTTTTATCTCAACTACCTCCAGCTCGCATTCAATCAATATTTTGGAGCAAGCTTTGCTTTAAGACCGGATTTAGGATTCGCTTGGGACGGAATCAAAACTTTTGCGGTAAGAGATCAAGTCTCCGCAATGCTTGTGACGGATGGACCTAATCAAGCAACATATCGAGTGAGAACCGCTCCAGATCAATTTCTAACGGCCTGGGCTCAGCCCGCAACTATGGATTACAGTTTTCCCGATACTCTTTTTGGTCAATGTGAGCAACCGGTAGATGCGAATTATGAAAATAAAGGTATATCAATTCCTGGCAGTTGCATTCGCGGTGGCAGGAACGGCTACTCGGTCAAAACTATTTCCCGTGATTACTTAAACCAATCAAGCTTGGAGCTAGGTGGAAAAGGTATAAAGGGCGGAATCGCCAATCGACCTCCATCCAATTTTTAAATGAAAATTATTTTTGCACTTCTCTTTATTTCACAGTCTGTGTTTGCCTCGGGTGTTGACCTACATTCGCATCTTTTTATGGAAGAGGGGATTCCGCAATGGCTTTATAAAGGCTGCTTTCAATGTCCACTCAAGGCCACCAGTGCAAAAGATTTATTCTCTTCAAAAATTAATCGTGATGAGCTTTTAAAATCCGATCTCGACATCATGGTGGCTTCGCTCTACGCACACGCTCTGGGAAGATATCAAAAAAGAGAAGCGATTCGACATCAGATTCGACTTGCAAAGGATTTTGTCAACGAGTGGCCGCAGTGGGTGCTCGCGACCGATGCCCAGCAGGCGACACGCGCGCTTGCACAAAGGAAAAAAGTTTTGATTTTATCTCTCGAAGGAGCAGAGGGTGTTCTTGAGACCGAGGCCGATTTTGATGAGTTTGTTGCCTACGGTCCGTTAAGAATCGTCACGCCTATTCATCTCTCCGACGATGAAGTTGGTGGGGCAGCCCTTTTGCAGCATATCTTCGGCATCATTAATCCTCTGGCTTTTTTCAAATCGTTTGTGAACGGAAGAAAAGTAGAAAACGTTCGAGTGAATAACAAGGGTCTCACGCCTAAGGGACGCTGGGTGATCCAAAGACTTTTAGATTACCGAGTCTGGATTGATCTCACTCATGCCTCGGATATGTCCCAAATGGAAATGATCTCGATGATGAAAAAAGCAAAACAACCACTTCTCTACACGCACACAGTGCTAAGAGAATTTCACGGCGCGGAACGTGGCTTAGCACAATGGCAAATCGAAGAGTTAAAAGCCACAGGCGGAATGGTGGGCATTCTTCCGAGTCCAAACTATTTGCACCGAGCAGAATCCTCCCAAGTTAAAAAATGTGAAAACTGTGATTCCAGCTGCACGACAGGCTTTTACAGTTTTGTTGTGCACTATCAAAAGTTAGCTCGCGAGCTAGGTCAAGATGCGGTGACCGCGGGCACGGACTTCAATGCGCCTCTGCCACATCTCGTGCCCCAATGCGGTTTTCGAGAGGGGGTGGGTCGAGAAGGTTTCTGGAAAGCGTCTCAATATAAGAATTTGTGGGAGAGTTTCCCTCTTTTTGAGCAACCTGTACCGCGTGCGGATCTCACAACCCAAAAATTTTTGAAACTTTGGTCTCAGGTTCAATCCCCACGCTGAGTTTTCTTCTGATTTCTCCGATAAATGAGATGTAGGAATGTCACCTTCAAGGATGTCTCACTTTGAGAATCGCAAGGTGTCGATTTCTTGAGTTGAAGTTAGAAAACTCACTCTGGGTAGCGATTCAGTTGAGAGGCGAAAGAGGAATAGATTCTCTTAGTGGCGCTCAAATTGCTTCTTAGTAGAGCGGGGACAGGGGGAAATGTGTCGCTGACAATCCAAAAATTGAATAAAAAAACTCTCACCGCTTTGGTGGTTTTGAGTGCGCTCCTCACCCTCGCTCCTCTTATCTCCCATGCGGGCATTTATGAGGACCACCGTACTTGTTTGAGCCGATATGACCAAGATGCATGTGATTCTGTTTACGATAATTGCATGAAACTTGGAGATCAAAACGCCTGCAATCAGCTTCAGCAAATGGCTGGTTCGGCACGAGCGCCTTCAGGACAGCAGCAATCAGATGGAGGCAGCTCCTCATCGAGCAATGAACCCGTATGTGATGATGGAGATCAAGACCCAAGATGTTTTTCTAATCGCACGGCCCTAGACATCCAGCTTACCGATTGCCAACAGAAAGGCTGGCCTGATTGCCAAAGATATTATGATAGCTGTAAATCTGGATCGGGTGGATGTGAGGCTTTGAGTAGTCGATCACGAATCGCGAACACCGGACCGTCTGCAAATCAAAATTCGACGCCCCCTGTATGTGATGATGGAGATCAAGATCCGCAATGTCAGACAAATAATGCACAAGCGGACCAAGCAAAGACTGCGGCAGCAGTAGCAGCTCAGTGTAACGGAAAAGTAAAAAATGCGGGGAGAGCTTGTGAGCCGCCAGCAGAATTAGGTCAATTGATCCAAACGATTGCGTCGGGATTTCAGTCCAACAATATCAAAGATGCATGTAAAAACGTTGAGAAACTTTCGAAAATGAGTGCGGCGGCGAGTACAGCTTTTTCGACAATCTGTTTGTCGGCGGCGAGTTCTTGTGTGAGCACATGTACTGCTGCGGGTACTTATTATCAAGCTCAAGTCGAAACTTGTAAAGAGTATCGCGGGCGATCTTATGAAGGTTTTATTTCTGCTGGCCTCAATCTTTATCAGGCAAGGCAGAGTCGTGAGTGTGCCGACGCGTTAGCGAGCGAAAACAACGAGTGCAGTACTCCTGCGCAAATCGCGAGCAATCAAACTTGTCCGGGTTATTGTAGCGCTCCCGCCAACTATTTGAATAAAGAAAATCCATGTTACTTTTGTAACCTTGCTGAATATGCTTCAACACCTTCTTGTAAATGTCAGAAGCCAGAAAATAAAAATTTAACGGAATGTAAGGGTCCAGTAGCGACTCTTCCTCCAAATTTTGTCCCACCAACAATGCCAACTCTTCCCACAACAACTCCTACAGCTGCGACGCCAACGTCGTTGCCAACGGGGACATTAAATACCGGAAGACTTTCAGAACCTGAAGATGATGATGATGAAGCCATGGGTAATGGTTACGTTCCCGGAGAAGCCGGAGCTCCGAAGGCTGTCACTCCGATGGGTAGTGGTGGTGGAACGGGAGGCGGTGCAGCTGGGCTCTTGGGCGGCGGAAGTTCTCTTGGTGGTATGGGTGGTGGCGGCTCAGGCACCGGCCCTTACAATACCGACATTGAAAAAGGAATGGTCAACGCTGGCGGTGGTGGCGGTGGATACGGTGGCGGTGGCGGCTACGGCGGTGGCGGGAACATGGGTGCGGGTGGCGGTGGATACGGCGGAAAAGATGATCCTAAGATTGATTGGAAGTCATTTCTACCTGGCGGAAAAAATGCGGGTCGTGCACCAGCGGGCATATCACCGCAACTTTTTAATAACGGAATTACGGCCGCAAACGGTTTAACAAATTTTGAAAAAGTGAATCGTAAAATGAAAGAGAAAAGGGAGTACTTGGTTCCATGAGAATAAATATTTTCCTATTTTTCTGTGTATCCTTTTTAGGGTCCATGGCGAACGCTCAAGGACAAAACTGGATGGCCAACAATATCTCCAAGGGTTTGAGTGGATCAACTCGGAATGCGACTGTTCAATTTGGTAAAGATATTCCTCTAAATCAAACGAGCGAAAGAACTTTAGAGAGTGCTTGTAGCTCTGGTTGGTCATGCGTTTTGCTTGCTGCCCAATATGTTCAAACGGGGATGTCAGTTTATTCTCTTTTAAAAAGTGAGGATGCTTCGAACGCAGCCACTTGCCGAGGACTGTCTTGCACCAACCCTAACGGTAGTAGCGGCGTGAATACCAACCCTTATGTTGGTGCTCCTGGGGCAAGTCCGACAGGCCCCACAGGTTCCGCTACACCGACGACATATACACCATCGACAAAGGTGTCCAGTGTACCACTTTTTAAAATGCCAACGTCGGGTCAATTGGGTCCGAAAGAAATCCAGCAATTAAAAGCGATTGCCGCCAACTCGCAAGCGCGACTACAAAATCTTATGAATAAAGGTTTCAATTACGATCCAGCTACGGGTATGGCAACAACTCCGCAAGGAACTGCCCCCTTAAGTTCACTTACCACTGTCGAGGGTTTGAAAAAAGTAGGTGCGTCTGAGGCAGAAATCTCCAGCATACAAAGCGCTCTCGCTTCCATAGCACAAACGAACAAAAAAATGAGTGCTGAAGCTGCAAAAATGTTAGTGAAAGCCTCCCCCAATTTCGGAGCAGAAGAAGGTAGCGATGGTGGCTTCGGTGTGGGCGGTGGCAAACCAGATTTAGAAAATGGTTTTGACGTTTATTTAGCCTCTCTACAAAATTCTATGCGCGGTCCCTCTTCGAAAACCAGTCTTCAAGGTCTTTCGGTGATGGTGCGCGGTGAGCCCGTAGGAATTGCAGGCGGAAATATTTTCGAGACGATCAACACTCGTTATGATCTTCTTCGTCAACAAGGTGTTGTCGGCGAAATCGCGAAGCCCTAATCCACTCAAAACTTTTCTTTACATGAAAATCTTTTGTGCTAAGAATAATGTAAGCAGATCTCATCTGCCGAAGGAGTATTGAAACAAGAAATGGAAAAAAAGAATTTTCTGTTCGTTTCCCTGACTGGATTGATCGGTGACATCGCCTGGCAGGTCACTAAAGAAGGTCACAATGTTAAATTTCATATCAATGACAAAGATGAGAAAGATATTGCCGATGGGTTCGTCGAAAAGGTCGACGACTGGGAATCACATGTCGACTGGGCGGATGTCATCATCTTCGATGATACTCTTGGCCAGGGCGAGAAAGCCCACGAGCTTCGAAAAAAAGGCAAGCTCGTTGTGGGTGGTACAGCCTACACCGATCGCTTAGAAGATGATCGCTCTTTTGGACAAGAAGAGCTCAAAAGTGCAGGCGTTTCGATCATTCCCTATAAAGAATTTGATTCTTTCGATAATGCCATCGAATACGTGAAGCAAAATCCAGATCGCTATGTGATAAAGCCCAGTGGCGAAGCTCAAAACGTCAAGCGTCGCCTTTTTGTTGGTGAAGAAGAAGACGGCAAAGACGTTGTCTGTATGCTCGAAGCTTATAAAAAATCTTTCTCTAAAGAGATTAAGATTTTCCAACTCCAAAAACGAGTAGTCGGCGTAGAGGTTGCCGTCGGTGGATTTTTTAACGGCAAAGAGTTTGTGACTCCGATCAACGTCAATTTCGAACATAAAAAACTATTTCCTGGAAACATCGGTCCTCCCACGGGTGAGATGGGCACTTCCATGTTTTGGTCTCAGCCCAACAAACTTTTCAACATGACTCTTAAAAAAATGGAGTCACGTCTGAGTGCCGAAGGTTACGTGGGATATATCGATGTGAATTGCATCGTGAATGGTAACGGCGTATATCCGCTCGAGTTTACAGCTCGTTTTGGTTATCCAACAATCATGATTCAGCAAAGTGGTTTTGTTACTCCAACAGGACAGTTCTTTTATGAGCTTGCCGCGGGGACAATGACAAAATTTAAAGCGAAGAGTGGCTTTCAAGTGGGTGTACGCATCGTGATGCCGCCATTCCCATTTGATGATGAGGCAACATTCGACTCCTTCTCAAGAAACGCGACGATCGAATTTAAAAAACCTGTTGGGGACGAAGCTCACATCGAAGACGTAAAACTCGTCGATGGCAGATGGACTATCGCCGGCACTTCCGGCGTGATCATGGTGATTGTGGGGACGGGGCCCACGATGAAGCAGGCGCAAGCTCAAGTGTATTCCAAAGTTCGAAACGTGATGATTCCTAATATGTATTACCGGGATGACATCGGCGAACGCTGGATTGAAGACTCCGACAAGCTACATACTTGGGGCTACTTAAGAGATTCTTAATAGAATGTGACGGCCCCAGCCAAAAACGAATGTTAAAAAACGCGACGCCTTAAGTGACTTAGACTCCGAAGTAATTCGGAGTTCGGTTGTCTACATGGTTAAAAATGAAAACTCGGACTTTACCAGCGAGACCTCATTTTGCTAGTTTCATTTTCTCGATGAAAAAGAAAACACGTGTTTCCTCGAAAACTAAAAAATATTTTTTACGGTACCCCGTGAAATCTGCCGACACTCCAGCGACCTGTGGAATGCTCTATGAGCTGCGATATGAACTTAAATCGGATATGAAGAGCTTGCAGGCGGACTTACATGGTTTCAGAGCTGAGATGAATGGCAAATTTGAAGGAATAAATGGCAAGTTAGCCGGGATAGATGGCAGGTTCGACGCAATAGACGGAAAATTTGCGGAGATAGATGGCAGGTTTGAAGCATTAGACGGTAAATTTAAAGCCGTTGATAAGCAGTTTGAATCGCTCAGCGCTGAGATGAGGTCGCATTTTCATAATATGAAGCTTCTGATTGAAGAACAAAACGCCCGCAACAAATACGTGCTTGATGGTTATACTCAAATTTTTGATCGGCAAAACAAACTAGATAGCCGCGTCTCTTCTTTAGAAAAAAAATAACTTATTTCTTTGTGCCGCAAACTTCGGTGGCTTGCTGAAACTTATCTACCCAACGCTCTTGCTTTTGTAGTCGCACAGAAGATGTCGCATTCCTTAAAGCCATATAATAAGATCGGTTGAGCTCGCAAGCTTTAATAAAAGCCTCGAGAGACTCTTTGTAGTCTCGAGTTTGTAACTTTCCTTGAGCTAGTCCTAAGTAGCACCGGTCGGATTCACGGTCGGCAGCGATACATCTTTTGTAGTAGTGCGCAGAGGTTTCCCAATTTTTTAATTCATCATTCACAAGGCCTGCCGTAAATTGAGCAAACTCGGACTTGGGAAAACTTTTAGCAGCTTGCTCGATGATCTTTGTCGCTTGCGCAATTTGTTTGAGGCCTTTGTAGTTCATTCCTAAAAAAACATGATTTTCGGGAATGCGACGATCTAGCTCAATCGCTTTCTTGCAGTGTTCAATCGCTTTATCAAAAAAGCTATCTTGAGAGAGAAAGCGGCACATCTTAGTGTGAACTTCTGGTGTGTCTCCGAATGTCTCGAGCATATCTTGTAAGATCTCTCGCTGCTCGTAAGAGTTTTTTGTGGCGGCAAAGACGGTAAAGAGTCCGTCAAAAGCGGAGCCTCTTTTTTTATCTAAGGCGAGCGCTTTACGGTAGTGAATCGCGGCCTTCTCCATATTTTTACTTTCAAAATAAGCACGTCCGAGAAGTTCATGGACCTGTGGATCTTTCGTGTTTTTTTGCTCAAGAACTTCGAGCGTACGGATTTCATTTAAGAAATCCTTATTTTTTCTGTAAGCCTCCGCGAGCATAAACATGTTGGTTTTTGTAGGATTGATGGCCGCTTCTTTTAAATGTTGAATTGCTTTGTCATATTGCTCTGCCTGCAGATAGAAAAATCCGAGCTGCGAGTGAGTGTCGACATCCTCAGGATTTTTTTTCAGCAAAGCTTCGAGTTCTTTAATCGATTTCTCGTAATTTTTTGGCTTAGACGATTTTTTTGGAGCATTCTTTTTCGCCACCGGGCTACGAATGGTAGCGGGGAGTCCACCGGCCGCGGGATCTACACTCTTCTTTAACTCCGAAGACTCGGCCTCTAATTCGTTCTGGAGAGAGTTGTTACGTGCGCTCTCCTCGGCCTGGTCTTGTGCGGACGAAACAACACCGACAAACATCAAGCTGAGGACCAGGACAAAGGTCTGAGGATATGATTTGTGTGTGAACATATATATAATAGTAACATCATGTTGTTTGCGAGAGCAAATGGAGGACCGTCGTGTCCTCGAAAAAAACAATCAGGACAAGCCCTCATAGAATATATGATGGTGTTGCTCTTCACGCTGATTATTTGCGGAGGAGCTTTTTACCAATTTAACGATGCGTTCAGGCAGTTTCTCTCTGGATATTTTGGTCAGTATCTTTCCTGTCTTTTGGAAGCGGGCGAACTTCCCTCGCTAGGATACGATGGACAAAATCAACCCGACATCTGTAACTCCGAATTCCAGCCCTTCTCTTTAGCAAAAGGGCGTCCACTGATTAAAGATCCAGGTGTGGGAACTCCTCCGAAGGAAATAGGTGGCGTACCTCCAGCAGAAAACATGGTGATGGGTGGAAGACCGATCAAAGAACGAGGGGGCGTTGCTCCAGGAAATGTTGAGGCGGCAGGTTCGGGACCTGTGGCTGAGCGAAGTTATGGTGGAAATATTCCGGGGGATGCTGCAACGGCTGGTGGTGGAGGCGGAGCAGGAGGACAATTTGCTTCCTTTGGACCGCGCTCTTCTCAAAACATTCCTTTGAGTGGAGCTGATGCGGGAGCAAAAAAATCTGGTCAACGTGGTATGGAAGACGAAACGATTTCGTCTCGCGAACTTTTCGATGACGGCCAGTCAGGCCGAAGAAAAGAAATTCCTCTAGCAAAAAATGAACGTAAGCCCACTGAACGAGTGAAACAGGATGTTCCTGCAGATGCGAAAGAAGCCACTCCATCGCGCACGATTACCGTAGAGAAACCTGAGAAAAAAATCGAAGTGCAAGAAGAGGGACTCACATTTTCGGATTTCATTAAGTATCTTCTTATCGCCGCGGTCCTTCTCGCTATGCTTGTTTTCTTCGGTGGCCAAATCTTACAAATTTCAAAAAGTGGTGAAAAATAATGAGTCAGCTTGATTTACGTGATTTTTATTCTAACACCATCACTCACTATAAACTGGGCCCCGCAGCGACAAAATTGTTTGCACGAATTGTAGCAAATGATGACCAGGGGGAAGCTTACGAAGAGGCTCTTCGGTGCGATCGTTTTTTTACAACCAAGGTGATCTCAGCTGCTTCCGAGGTTTTGAAAAAAGGTTCAGTGAAATCTCTCACTCACGCAGTGGTTTTGTTTGGAAAAGAAACTGTAAGAAATTTTGTTTTAGGACATACGGTGTTGCGACAGATCGACACGAGCGCAGATCAAAAATTTGAAGACATGGGTAAATCTAAAAATTTTCTCAAGCGTGGCTTGGAAGCCGAAGAGCTTGCTCTCAAGTCTAAAAACGAATATCCCGGCTTTGCGCTTGCGGTAGGTTTTATTTACGACATCATTGAAAATAAGATGAACGCAGACCCAAGAATGACTCAACATCTTCCTTTTTTTGAATCGTGTTGGAAACATGCTTTACGTACGGCCTCACTCGCCTCTGCGATGTGTTCACACGAAAGAATGCTCATTAATCTCAAGAGACTGAGTTTTGCTGCCGGCCTCACTCATGACCTTGGGCGTCTTCTTTTGTTGGTTTCTTATCCTGAGCGTTACCAAAATCTCATGAAAAAATTTGACGAGGCAAAATTAGCAACGCCTAGTGACGATTCGCCCCAAATGGTGATTGAGAAGGAAGAGTTTGGACTCAGCCATGCCGAGCTTGGTGCCTTCTTTTGTTACTCTTTTGGTTACCTTCAGGAGCTGGAAGAGATTGTAGATTTCCATCACGACTTCGCTGTTTTGAAGACTCGAGATAAGGATCACTTTCTATTAGCTATGATATTGAATATAGCCGACCGCCTGGCGTATTTGATTGAAACTGACCCTAAACTTGAAATCGCGGAAATAAATAAAATTTTGGAGCCACATCGCCAAGCCTTTCCATTGAGAGCTGATGAAGTTCAAACGCTGGCATTTTTGCTTCGCAGCAAGGTGCTTCTTCCATAAATTTCTCACCGTTTTTGTTCGTCTTATATGAGATGTAATCATTTCATTCACCCGTTAGAGGGGGGTTGCGGGTCTAATTTTATGTTGGACCTGGGGGATATTCCATGGTTCAAACAGAAACGCGGGGGATAAATGGAAAAGACGACCGATGGTCATCTCAGTGGGGAGCATGGTCCAGAACAAATGGGCCAAGTCATCGAATTAAATCCCAAAAAAATCTATACCATTTTTGAAGTAGATAACATTCTTCCGCTCGTTCGTCGTATCACTCAAGAATACGTGAATCGCGTTCAGGGCCTCATGGGCAAATTTGAACTTGCGAAGAGCGTTCAAGATTCCAAAATCACAAGCATCGAACGTGAGATCAATGAATGCGTTCAGCTTTGGCAAAATAAAATGGAAAAATTAGGTCTTAAAGCGAAAGGCCTTTGGATTGCCGATTTTGACTCTGGTGATGGATATTTTTGTTGGAAGTATCCTGAGGAGCAAGTGAACTATTGGCATCAGTATAACAATGGCTTTGGTGGTCGAGTAAAAATTGATCGTGAAAGTTTGAAACAGGGTTTATCACCATCTTCAAAAATCATTCTTCCGGAGCAAGAGCCACAAGCGCCGGCGAATCCGAATCAAGACGCTTCTCCCTCTCTTTAACGTTTAAACTCGCGTGACATTTTTCATAGGCTCAACTACATCAGTGGTATGAGAGTCGGCTTAGCACAGATCAATGTCACTTTAGGTGCGTTTAAAGAAAACGCCGATCTCATTCTTGAACACATCTCGCGCGCAAAACAAAAACATTGTGATCTTGTGGTTTTCCCAGAGCTAGCCCTTTTTGGTTATCTCCCTGGAGATCTTCTTGAGAGAAAATCCATCTACGATGCCCAGTGGAAAGAATTTCGAAGAATTGAAGCGAAAATGCCAGCAGGGATTTCGGCACTCGTAGGCCTGGTGACAGACGCGAAAAAGAAACACGGAAAGCCTTATTACAATTCGGCCGCGCTCATTCAAAAAGGTAAAAAAACTCAGTTCTTTCACAAAGAGCTTCTCCCTAATTACGATGTCTTTGATGATCCGCGCTTTTTTGAACGTGGTTCTGACTCCGAAAATTTTTTTCGACTTAAAGGGAAGAAGGTTCTCGTCACTCTTTGTGAAGACATTTGGGGTTGGGGACAAGAGTTAGAAAACGCGAATTACCAAAGAAATCCTCTGAAGGGCCTTAAAAAAACAGGCGTGGATTTAGTCGTGAATCTTAGCGCTTCTCCATTTTCTATGGGACAAAGAAAAAAACGTTTTGATGTAGTGAAGAAGACGGCACTTCACTTTCAATGTCCTGTGGCCTACACGAATATGGTGGGTGGACAAGATGAGATCATTTTTGATGGGGGCAGTTTTGCTCTTGATAAAAAGGGCCGCCATCTCGCACAGTCGGTATATTTTGAAGAAGATCTCAACGTCGTAGATCTTGAAAAACAAGAGGGTGGAAAAAGAAACACCTCAAAAGATGAAATTGAACATCTTTATCAAGCGCTCATTCTCGGAATCCGTGATTACGCTCGGATTACCGGAATTCCAAAAATTCACTTAGGTCTCAGTGGCGGAATCGACTCTGCGCTCGTCGCCTGTTTGGCAGCAGAAGCCCTTGGTGCAGGCCAAGTCACTTGTCTCGCAATGCCGGGTCCCTTTAGTGCTCCCGAAAGTTTCACGCTTGCTAAAAAATTGGCAGCCAATCTCAAATGCCGCTTTCTTGAAGTAGAGATTGGTAAGCACTACGAACTGCTTAAAAAGAGTCTCGATCAAGCTTTTGAGGTGAAAGAGTTTGGCGTGCTCCATGAAAACCTCCAGGCGAGACTACGTGGAACGATCCTGATGGCGTTCGCTAACAAAAATAGCAGCCTTCTTGTGTCTACGAGTAACAAAAGCGAATTCGCGACTGGTTACGCGACACTTTACGGAGATATGTGCGGGGGCTTAGCGCCTCTTGGGGATGTGTTGAAGGGGCAAGTTTATCAGCTCTGCGAGTACATTAACCGAGAGTATGAACTCATTCCAAAGCGAATCATTGAGCGGCCGCCAACGGCAGAACTCAAAGCGAACCAAAAAGATCAAGACACTCTGCCGCCCTACAACGAGCTTGATCAATCGATCCAAAAAATTGTGGTGGAGCGTCGCTCGGCGAAATCTTCTCAAGAAAAATGGCTTCTCGAGACCCTTCATCGTACCGAGTTCAAGCGTTGGCAGGCATCTCCGGTGCTACGAGTTTCTCCAAGAGCATTTGGAAGAGGTCGTCGTATGCCGATAGCTCACAAAGGGCTTTTCTAAATCTCCTTTTTGCGCTAATCCATATTCAGAATATTGTTTTTTCAGGGGGTATGGGATGACTCAAGGGAACGTTTCCAGTTTCATTAAGAAACATTACAAACACTTCAATGCAGCGGCTCTTGTTGATGCGTCAGAAGCTTACAAAAAACATATCGATCAGGGCGGAAAAATGATGGTCACCCTCGCGGGTGCTATGAGTACGGCGGAACTTGGTTGTTCGCTTGCGGAAATGATTCGCCAAGATAAGGTTCATATCATTTCTTGCACGGGTGCAAACCTCGAAGAAGATCTCTTTAACCTTGTCGCTCATGATTTTTACGTACGTGTTCCTAACTACCGCGATTTGAGCAAGCAAGATGAACAAAAGCTTTACGAAAAACATCTCAATCGTGTGACCGACACTTGTATTCCTGAAGAGGAAGCGATGAGACGCCTCGAGGTGGCTTTGGTGGAGCAGTGGACGACTGCCGACAAATCTGGAAAACGAATGTTCCCTCACGAATTTCTCTATAAAATCATTCGTGAGAAAAAATTAGACCAGTACTTTCAAATTGATCCTAAAGACAGCTGGCTTGTTGCTGCTTGTGAAAAAAATCTTCCGATCATCGTTCCAGGATGGGAAGACTCAACGACGGCAAACTTTTTTGCTGGTCACTGCATTAAAGAAAACGTGAAAAACCCCAACACCGTTCGTGGCGGGATCGAATACATGATCAATCTTGTGGATTGGTACAAAAAAACCGCGAAGGACAGTTCCATCGGGTTTTTCCAAATCGGTGGAGGAATTGCGGGTGATTTCCCAATCTGTGTTGTGCCGCTGATGCATCAGGATTTAGAGTGGGATGACGTACCTCTGTGGGGATACTTTTGCCAGATCAGTGACTCCACAACAAGCTATGGTTCTTACTCAGGAGCTGTACCTAACGAGAAAATCACTTGGGGTAAGCTCGGTGTGAACACACCATCTTATGTGATCGAATCAGATGCAACCATAGTTGCACCACTTATGTTTGCGAATATCCTCAGCTGGTAATTGAGAGAACCAAAGATTAGATCAGAGAAAGCAAGTCGAGTTGTTTCGGCTTGCGTTCGATCACTGGAAATCTGAGAGCGACGTTATTCGAAAGTGCGATCAAGTTCTCGATCGCCGGCACTTCACCTTCACGGAATATTTTTTGAATCATCTTCCAAAAAAGTTCGCCTGCGTATCCCGCATCCTGTTCGGCTCTATGGAAGTCGCCGGCTGTAATCTGTAAATGTTGTACAAGAGTGCCTAGCTTATAATTCGCAAGACCTGGTAAAACTTTTCGCGCCATTGAAAGCGTGTCTAAGATCACTCCGGTGGGAGCACGGCTTTCAAACTTCGTGATATCAGCCGTTAAAAATTGAGTATCAAAACCCGCATTGTGTGCGACTAAGATGTCATCACCACAGAAATCTGCAAAGGGTTCTAAAATGGTATCAATGGTGGGTTTTCCGATGAGCATTTCATCGGTGATACCATTCACGCGAGAGGCAGCCTCTGGCATAGAGCGGTTGGGATTTACGAGGGTAGAAAATTTCGCATCGGGAACGCCATTAACGAATCGCACGGCGCCTACCTCTACAATTTGATCAACACCGGGTAAAAAACCGGTCGTTTCTAAGTCAAAAGCAATGAATCTCATAGATTTAGAAAAATAGCCTAGAGCCCTGAGAGAATTCAAGATTTAATAGAGGATAATGAAGGATAAGAGCGCCTTGTCAAAAATGATTTTTCTACCCTCCAAAAAGAGTATCGAATTTCGAGACGGCGAGAGCGTCCTCGAGCTCGCTATTGCGCATAAGGTAAGGCTCGCACATTCTTGTGGCGGTATGGGCTCCTGCGGAACTTGCCGCGTATTTGTTCGAAGTGATTTGAATAAGCTGTCACCTCGCACAGACATCGAAGTGGAAATGTCTAAAGATCGTCAGTTCGTCGAAAACGAGCGTTTGGCCTGCCAAACAAAAGCTTTTGACGGTCTCATCGTCGAAGTTCCTAAAAAGAAAACTTAGTTTACGTAGAAGGCGTTGGTGTAAATCCAAGGAAACCACTTCTTACCATCAGGCAGTGGGAGAGTGGGAATGAGTCTCACGAGCACGCGATACACACCGGGACTATGAACATTCATGGTGGTTACTTGCGAATTAGAAGTTACGTAGCGGTTCCCGTCTTTCATAATGACGATCTCGAATGGAACCTGAGGCTTTTGTGGAAGTTGTACGATGAGCTGTAACCCTGGTGAGTGCTTGATCTCTGATCCCATGGAATAAGTAGTCTTTGCAGTTTTCATGATAGTCAAAAAACCTTTTGGGTCTGCAAGAAGATCGAGGGAAAAATAAAAACTTCCAGACTTGATGGCGCTCATAATTTTATTACGATCGCTTGTGGTATTACCGGTCAGTTCGGACGTCAAAAGTACGTGGTTTGAAGAAATTTGAAACGAATCTTGGTAGCTGGGTATTTTTAAATATTGATCAGAAAAGCTCGCCTTTGCCATCGCGTCAGCACCAGACAGTGCAATCGTGTGTCGTTTTTGACTCAGCTGATCCCATAAGTCGATCTCTTGTTTAGGCTCTTCAAATAATCTGAAGAGTGCGAGGCGCTGGTTAAAAGGAAAAATCAAAACACTCCAGATGGTGGAAGCTTTAGAAGACAGCCAGGCACGTTCCCACAAACTTAAAAGGTTGATGGCCTCAATACCATCGAGACCTGCTGGGTAAGCACTTGTCCATGAGAAACGATGTTTAAAGGGATGAGCTAAAACAACAAATCCAGAATCCGTGGGATTTCGTTTTTGTGAAAGCAGATCGGTGAATTGGATTTGTGATTGACCAAGGCTTGTTAAAGAAAAATTTTTCGGAGAGTCATAATATAACAAGTGTGAGTCGAGATAACTGTATTCGCCGCCTTTAAGGACCAAGAGACGACCGTCATAACCTTCAAATTGTGTTTCTGTTTCAAAATCGTTGAGGTCAGTCATGATAATAAAATCGAGTCCTGACTCTTTAGCGGCTGCGAAAACTTCCATAGGGCTTCCGCTGCCTGTACTGCGGTTTGAGTGAATGTGAGTAATCCCTTTGTAATCATAATATCCGGGAGGATCTTTGGGCTCTAATTTAAATTCAAAAATAGAAGGATTAAACCACCCTAGGTAAAGGCCATAAAGAAGATACAAAAAAAATGGCAGAGCTAAAAAAATAACTTTTCTTAAATCGAGCATACATCCTTACGAAACGGTTTATTTAGGAGTTAACTCCATGAGTACCATAGGTTCTTCTAACCGGATGATGTTTGTCATGTTGTAGTTATCAACAGTGGTGCCGAGAAAATTATCCCAAATGTGAGCCGCGAGATAAAACTTTTGGTTCGGGCCTTTAGCTTCAGGTAAAAAATCATAAAAATCTTTTCGCCCAACGCCGGCCATTTTATAAACAGGTCGTTTCAGTTTGTACGAAAGCGTAGAGGCCATCTGAAAAGTACTTGCATAAAAAGGCTGATATTTTTCGTAGATAGGAATCCAGCCGTCATATCGATAGAACTCGCTGGTTTTAAAACCATCTTTTTGTATGGGAACCCAACGAAAAAAAACCTCAGAAAGAACAAGCGCTAAACAAACGGCCCATGTAATTGCAGTTCCTTTGGCCCACTTAATTTGATTGGCTTGAATGACGGCCAAGCTGTAAAGCGTAGGGTAAGCAAGTATAGGCCAATTCCCTTCAGCACGACCTTTAAAGCTTGAGAAAAAGAAAAACAAAATTGGGAACCATCCAACATAAGCCATCCAAGAAAGCTGAGGCTTGGGATTTTTTTTAAAGAGAAAATAAAGAGTGGTGGGGAAGAGAAGACCGATTTGCGACAGCACATAGGTGAGAGTCCACTCAAAATGGTATTTCTTAGCACCCAGACCGTGCTGGAGTTGAAATTTGAAAGAGATAAAATCGTTTTGATAATTCCAGAGAAGCACCGGAAGACAAAAGAAAAGACCAGATACAATAATGGCCATGTACTGGCCAAATGGAATGCCCTGCCATTTCTTTTCGTAAAGAAACCACGCTAGCAGCGGGGGAACAATCAAGACAATGTGGTATTTCGATAAAAAGCCTAAGCCGAGAGCGCTGCCAAAAGCGAAGGCCCAAGAGTATTTTTTTGTTTCGACCCAGCGGACTCCGCAAAGAAGTGAGAGTGACCAGAAAAAAAGTGCCGGAGTGTCGGGTAAGGCCAAGATAGATCCCCAGCCTGCGAGCGGATTTAGAACCATCAACCAAAACCAAGGAATTTGTTTCTTTTCATCGAGATAGGGCTTTAAAATTTCAAACCAAACGAGAATAGTCAAGTGACCTAAGAGAACAGTGGGGAAGCGTAAGATTTGATTCCAATCTCCAAGAAGATTTCCGAGAGCAATCAAATAGGCAATAGTGGGTGGATGGTCGTAGTAAGAAAGCCGAAGGTGCTGAGACCAAACCCAGTAATAGCTCTCGTCAGATGAAAGGGGTAAAAAGAGTGCGAGAACAAGTTTGCAGACTAGTGTGAGGAGCCAGAGTCGATATATTTTCACGATATGTCTATTTCTCAGGTTTAGCTATTTAGGGAAAACTTAATTTTATAGGCTGACCCAGATTTCCAGGAACACCTTTGTCTTTTCCGTTATGGTTTACGTTGACGGCACCGCCATCACTCACGTCGATATTTAAATTCTTTTTGGCGCGTAAGGTGCGTTTTTCTTCAGGCTGAAGTGAAACGCTCTGTAGGGTTCCGCCATCGATTCGAAAGTCCACTTTTACAGAATCAAGAGCTTCGATCACAACTTCTTGAGCCGTTTTGTTTTCCACAGGCTTTTCGGGAGGCTTTGCCGCCTCGGGAGGCTTCGGTGTTTCTACAGGTTTTGCGGGTTCCTCTGGTTTTTCTGCAGGCTTCTCTACAGGTTTTGCAGTTTCTACTTTTTCTTCAGGCTTTTTGGGTTCTACGGGTTTTGGAGGTTCTACTTTTGTAACCTCTGCTTTCGCGGGCTCTTCATTAGCGTTCGTTTTCGGCTCTACCTTCTGCTCGGCTTTTTGTTCGTCTTCGACTTTTGGTACTGCTTCATCTGTGGCCTTGAGTTCTTCTGTTTTTTCTTCAGGCTTATTCGCAGGAAGAGCATTGGTATGGACTTCAGCTGGTGGTTGAGGAACCTGAGACTCTTGCTGATATTTTTGAACTAATTGAAAAACAACATAAATGCTTACGAGAAGAAATACGGCTAATCCACCAAAGATCACCTTGCTGATAGCGGGTCTTTGTCCATTGGCAGCAGCGAGTCCGTCGTTAGTAAGTGGTCTCTCAGGCACTCCATTGCTTTTTGCAACAAGATTTTCAGTAGCACTGGCGTTAGTCTGAGAGGCTCCGTTTGTGGCTTCCTGCTCGATTTCGTTTACAGGTGGAGCATAGCGAGTGGACCCCATTTCGCGATGGAAAACTTCCATAATTTCGTTCTGATCTAATTTTAAAAAATTAGCATATGTTTGAACGAATCCGCGCAAGAAAGTTTTAGATGGCAGATTTTCTGTGTCTGCTTTTTCTATGGCTTCTAAAAACTTCACATTAATTTTTGTCACCGCAGAAACGGCAGCAACACTGACGTTTTGTTTTTCTCTCGCATTTTTTAAAAGCTGTCCTGTTTCTTTCATGGGGCTTTCAATTATAGGAGTCTATTGCTCCAGTTTCAGCAGTTGCATTTTTGCTTTTTGGGCGAAGGAACTTTCGGGATAAAGGCTCACGATTTCGTTCATTCGTGCACGGGCCTTTTCTGTTTGTCCCATTCCCAAATAGGAAAGAGCATTGTAGTAATGTGCCTCGTCGAGATTCTGGCATAACTGTATGGCAGAGTCTAGAGCTGCAGCCGCTTGGTTATACTTCTTTTGAAAATAGAGAGTTTGCCCATAGTAATTATGAGCCACGCAATAAGAACGGTTCAGACTCAAAGCTTCTTGAAAGCTTTTTTGTGCCTGAACATATTGGCGCGTTTTCATGTACGCGAGCCCCAGGTTCACGTGGGCACGCTCTGTCTGGGGATAAGTGATGTCATCCAAAACAATTTTAAGCTCACGAATCGCTTCATTGAATTGATTCATTTCAATATAAGCGCGCGCTAAATTGTTGCGCGCTTCTGTGTAATCATTTTTTAGCTGAAGTGCTTTTTGAAAATGCTCAATCGACTCTTTCACGCGCTTACGAGCAAAGAGGGCAATTGCTAAATTGTTTTGAATGAGCGGATTTTCTGGATCGAGTTGTTCGGCAACGAGGAGTTCGCGAATCGCATCGGGATATTGGCCTTTGCTGAGGTGGCCGGTACCAATCTGAAGATGAAGATCGGCCTTGTTTGCATTTTCCTGCGACGTTGCACAACCCGCAAAAATCCAAGAGATGAAAATCAATGTTGAAAAGTATTTTGCCACTCTCTTATTTCTATCAAACCCCGCGAAATCAAACAACTTCCCGTCATCTGCGCTAGACCCTAACGCAATACGGCAATTAGCTCTACATGGTCTGTCTGAGGGAACATATCGAAGGCCTGTACAGAATGAAGAGAAAAGCGTGGCGCAAGAAGCTTCCAGTCGCGTGCGGCGGTCGCGGGATGACAGCTGATATAGATAAGTGCTTCAGCGGTTGAGTTTTTTAAGAGGGAAAGCAGCTCTCGGTCGCAGCCCATGCGAGGTGGGTCTAGGATAACAAGGCCTTCGCCTAAATTTTCTGTTCCTAAATACTTTTTCACGTCTGCGGTATGAAATTGCAAATTACGAAGTCGGAGTTGTGTAACCTTTTTCTTTGCTTCGATGAGCAGAGAAGCCTCTTTTTCAACGCCGAAGATGGTTTTATCAGGAAAGTTTTGGGCAAGAAAAAGTCCAAAATTCCCGGCTCCGCAGTAGAGATCATAAATTTTCTTAACAGACGTGTTTTGAATCTCCCTAAGGAGAGATTGTTGTAAGAGGTTGTTGATTTCTACGTTGATTTGTCGAAATGCGGGGGCTTGGTCACCTAACCAAATTGTGGAAACAGCTCCATCTTCTTCAAGTCGTAGTTCGAATTTTTCAATGTCCTTACTTTGCGAAGCTTCAATGAGCTCTTGGCGATGAGATTTTAAGTGATTGACGATTTTCTCGTCTGTGATGGCGCAATCATTGATGGGTACAATGTCATGACTTTTTCTCGTTAAGAAACCGAGTTTTCCTGAGCGTGCATGGAGCTGTATGCGATTGCGATAATTCCAAACTTTAGGGCTTCCAACAATGGGTTTGACGATGGCCTCTGGAGAAATAGAGCGTGCGAGTCTCTCGACGTGAAGTTGCTTTTGTCGCAATTGTTCTTCGTAAGAAACGTGCTGCCAAACACAGCCGCCACACTGGCCAAAGACGGGACAAGGAGGCGTGCGTCTCTCAGGACTCTCTTTGAGAACACGCACAACTTCTCCTCGAAGAAAGCTTTTTTTATTTTCGGTAATTTCAACTTCTGCGAGATCGCCCGCACAAGAAAAAGGGACAAATACAACTTGTCCCTCATGTCGACCAACGCCATCACCACCGACGGCAAGGCCGGTGATGAGGAGTTCAATTTTTGCCCCAGGTCTGAGAGGCGAATTAAGCATTTACGATTTCGTGTGCTTCAAAGAACAAAGCGATTTCGCGTTTTGCGCTCACGGGAGAATCGCTTCCGTGAACAGCATTTTCACCAACGTTGTCACCAAACTCAGCGCGGATTGTTCCAGGTTCTGCTTTTTTAGGATCCGTTGCGCCCATGATTTTACGATTTTTATCAACGGCACCTTCACCAGAAAGAACCATTAAAAGAACGGGACCAGAAGTCATGAAAGAAACGAGTTCGCCAAAGAAAGGGCGCTCTTTGTGTTCCGCGTAGAACTCTTCACATTTTGATTTTGAAATACGAGTGAGTTTGGCGGCAGCTACTTTAAGGCCATTTTGTTCGAATTTTGCGATGATGGGACCCATCACATTTTTCTTAGTCGCGTTGGGTTTAATGATGCTGAATGTTTGTTCCTGAGCCATCGGCTACCTCCAGATTGTGGATATTTGCGAATGGCTTACCATGCCCAAGCCTTGCGGTAAAATTATTATTGTATAAGCTATGGTTATATTCACGGAGGACCCATGAAATTCACTTTATTAATGCTTTTTGCCTTCCTTCTCTGCCCTGTATGTTACGCCCTCGAATCTATAGAAAAAGAGGGTTTTTTGGTGGAAGTGGACTTTCAATATAAAAACCAAAAAATCAGTCTCTCGAAAACGTATACTCAAACTATAGAAAAGGGGCTGCATTCGTGGATTCCCATCTCAGGAAACTCAAAAGGAGTTACTCTGTTAGGAAAAATGTATGAACATTCTCAGGGTGTTGTGAAATGGGAGTTCATTGTCTTAGATCAAACTCAAACTGTTCCACTGGTCTCAAATCCTCGAATTATTGTACGAGAAGGACATCGCGCGAGCATCTCGATGACTACTGAGCAAGGAGCTTCCGCAGAAATTTCGATACAAGTCTCACCAGCAACCGATAAAAAGCATCCGACTGCTTCCTTGGAAGAAGTCGTTAAAGAAATGAAAAAAAAATAAGTCTCGTTGTTAGATATCGTCCCCAGCTTCACGATTGTAAGTGCAAACTGAGCGGACGATCGTCTCTTTACTTACACCATTGGTCACAACGTACACATACCATTTTTGATCAATTTTAAGTTGGTCGTTTTCAATCGTCCAAGTGCCAGTCGCCATTTCGGTAAATGTATTTCCATTGGTTGAATTGAGAGCTAGGAGAGTGAACTTTCGTTCAAGAGCAGTCTTGGTGGCGTTCCAAGCGTAATAATTATTTGTATGAACTTTGTCGTAGCTAGAAAGACTCATCTTGGTGTCGGTGATGGTTCCAATTGTCAGAGGGCCCGATCCATAATCGATTGAGGCGCATCCATTTTGAGTGAGCTTTAGTTTTCCGTTGCTAGTTGTTCCATTATCCTTCACGCATTGGCCGGCCCAATTACCGGTTAAGTTCGCGCAAGCATCCGCATGAATGTTTTGTGCAAAAAATAAAACTACAAAGAAACTAATTGTTTTCATCATAACCCCTTCGAATAAGGGCCACGCTACGATTCTTTATGAAGCGGTACAAGAGAGAAATTTTTGGCACCAGTGATGATGCGAACTGCTGCGAATCGTGTACAAAACACCTGTGGCGATGATCTTGCCACACATTGTGGCAAAGTTTCTGGAAAAGCAACTCACCACAGATTAGAACCTGCATCAGATTTAAAGCACAAAACAAATAAGGAGGCTGCAATGAATCGATTTTTAATTTTTTTATTAACCATTAACACTCTTGGCGGAGTTGCATTTGCTAACACCGCACAAGAACCAACCCAGCTTGAGGTCAATATCATTGATCCACAAGTAACAGCAGGCTGGTGTAGAGATGTCGCTGCATTATTAAAACGTGCATTTGATATGGGCTCTCACGCAAAGACCTATGCTGAGGAAAAAGTTATTTTATCTGACGGCATTAAAAATGCGCTTCAACAAAGTAACGAAAAGTACACGCCGTTTTTAAGATATACGCTCAAGGCGGCTCTGGATGATCTCGATATCTTTGAACAAGATCTACAGCGGCAAGTGAATCACTTACGCACAGGCATACGCAACGGACTCTCTGATCTCAGATATATAGAGGCTTATGTTAACAATAAAGCGGATCAAAGAATCTATGTGAGAGAAATTCTCTACAGAACGCTTCTCACGGGAGTTCAATTGCCATTCGATACACAAGAGCTTGTGGTGCTGACGCGCACGGCACAGCGATCAATCATATTGTTAAATATGAGTGATGGTCGTCGATATGAAAACGTTGTTTGTGCAAAAAGAGATTTGGAGTTGGCTCTTAAATCTGCAGATGCAACGACGGATATCAAAACCAAAAACGAGTACTTACGTGTGGGCATCAGAGCTGCCTATGACCGCTTATACCGAAATAGATATTGCCATTAATGTAAATAGTACATGTGGCTGTGGGTCTGCCACGTATTGTGGCAGATTATATTGCGCACCGTTCTAACAAATGAGAAAACTTAAACGTAAATGAAATTATATAAACAGGAGTTATTTATGAAAAAAATCTTTCAACTTATTCAGGTATTAATGTTCGCTACGATAACAAATGCACATGCCAATGAACAAGGTGTGGTCGAAGGAACTGGTCGTATCAGTGTGAATCTCGACTATGTTGGTAAAAAAATGAAATGTGAAACGGATTGTGCAGGTTTTGTGTTTGGCACATTTGGTTTGGGTAGCGTGATTGTCCCTTTTAACAAAAAGAAGGTTCAAAAAAACGAAACACTCGATGTTCCCTCGCGAATTTTCGTTTCTCCGTGGGGCCAAGGTAAGGCCAAGGTGGGCATAACGCTCTCAAAACAAAAGAACTGTGGCGCAACACAAATGAGCTTTACCGGAGTGGAAATGGCGAGTGGTGCTTATGAACTCTATCCGAATGGCAGTGTTGAGCCTATCGGTGAATTGATCGTGCTAAATAACTCGATCATGACAAAGTTTAACAGGGCACTTAACGCTACAACAACGGGTCTTGATGGGAACGCATGTCATTGGAAGGTGGCATCCGATACCTCTGTTGAGTTCACTAAAGAGTAATCAATGCAACCCACTGTAGAGAGACCTAAGATTATGTCCCCCGTTGAGTTTCGTGTAAAATTACAGACGGAATTGACGAATCGTATTGCCAATAATCCCAGGTACTCTCTACGAGCTTTTGCAAGATTTTTAGAAATTGATCCTTCGACGCTTTCTCAGCTTCTTCGTGGCATGAGGAAGTTTTCAAATGAACAAATTGAAACGATAGGAACTAAAATTGGACTGAGTCCAAGAGATGTTAAAGCCTTAAAGAATCTCAACCAAAAAAAGGCTTCAGGGGAACAATCGTGGCGCAATGATAACTACGACCTGACCCATGACATGTTTCAAATAATTGCGGATTGGTATCACTACGCTATCTTTGAATTAGTCACCATTAAAAATTTTAAAAACGATACAAAGTGGATTGCTTCGAAGCTAGGGATCTCCGCCTCTGAAGCTGAATTTGCCGTTGAAAGACTTTTGAGATTAGGACTCTTGGTCCGACAAGAGGATGGCGGTCTCGCAAAGGGCAGTCTTAATATCTCGACAACGTCATCTCCCTTTACATCTGCGGCCTTTAGAAAAATGCAAGAGCAGCTTCTTCAGAAGGCTATTCAAGCTATGGAGACCGTACCGATGTCCCAAAGAGACCAATCGTCTATGACCATGGCTATAGATACTTCGCTCATGGATGCCGCTAAAGAAAAAATTAAAAACTTTAGACGCGAGTTATGTGATTTTTTTCAGA